>NZ_JADVOP010000111.1 GCF_016508585.1 Acinetobacter baumannii | reverse complement strand
TAATTTTCTCTATGCAGTTTTTTGAAAAATTTACTCGTTTCACATTTTTTGGAAAATTATCAAAAATTAATTCCTTTATTTTATTTGCTGAAAAGTTAACTAATTTTAGATTAATAAAATTACTCAATTCAGGTGTTTTTGAAATCAAACAAGATTTAAAGTATAGTTTCTCCAATCTATTATTTATAATTTTCCCGTAATCAAATTCACTTAAATCTACTCTATTACAAATAATATTCTTTTGAGAGGAAAGCCTCAAAATTTGATTTAATATTCTGTAAGAATCGATTCCACTTGAATTTAAAAGATTAGAGAATCCATCAAAACTACATGTCAAATTTAATGTTTCTTCATTATAAATTAAAGGAGATTTCTGATTTATATGAGATAAACTTAATATTTCTTTATGAAGCAAATCATCCACAATACTTTTATTTTTAATATTTAGCACACAATCTTTAATTTCATTTAAATTCAGGTTAAATTTTGACAATTTTTTCGGAAATATCTCTATATACT
>NZ_JADVOP010000110.1 GCF_016508585.1 Acinetobacter baumannii | reverse complement strand
CTCTCGTACTGTCGATATTGCCGTGAATTGTTTGGCTTGGGCATCGTAGTAGTTGCTGAGGTTTTGGTTAAAGCGTTCGATCTGACTGTTGCCTGATGGGGTTGCACCATCTTCCCCATTCAGGTCAGGAATCCATGCCGGGCTAAAGTGCCAGACTTGTTCCAAGCCCAGACTGGCGTTGTCGTAGTGGTCACTGTGCTGATGTTTGCTTTGTACATTGCCCGCGCCTTCTTCGGTTTCAAGAATATCGGCTTGCCAACGGTGAATATGTACCGATGTCGGTTGGAGTGATCGTACGCCTGTAAATGCGGTAATGGTATCTTGCTGCTCTACCGCAGAGCTACGATGAAAGCGAATGCTTCTACGTTCTAGCGCGCTGTACTGGCTGTTGTCATCAATTAAACGCAGTTTTTGGGCTTGGATCTGTGCTGAGGTGCTGGCAACATGGGGTTCTGCTTCATCAATCAGCCAGCTTAAATTTTCGCTTCTCATCAAACGCGTGAGCAGATCGTGGTCGCTTTCGTTCATCTGTATAATCAATGGACGAACATC
>NZ_JADVOP010000109.1 GCF_016508585.1 Acinetobacter baumannii | reverse complement strand
GGGTGTTCGTTGAATTCAAACCAGTAGCCGACCTGTGCATCTCGTACTGTCGATATTGCCGTGAATTGTTTGGCTTGGGCATCGTAGTAGTTGCTGAGGTTTTGGTTAAAGCGTTCGATCTGACTGTTGCCTGATGGGGTTGCACCATCTTCTCCATTCAGGTCAGGAATCCATGCCGGGCTAAAGTGCCAGACTTGTTCCAAGCCTAGACTGGCGTTGTCGTAGTGGTCACTGTGCTGATGTTTGCTTTGTACATTGCCCGCGCCTTCTTCGGTTTCAAGAATATCGGCTTGCCAACGGTGGATATATACTGAAGTCGGTTGGAGTGATCGTACGCCTGTAAATGCGGTAATGGTATCTTGCTGCTCTACCGCAGAGCTACGATGAAAGCGGATGCTTCTACGTTCTAGCGCGCTGTACTGGCTGTTGTCATCGATTAAACGCAGTTTTTGCGCTTGGATCGGTGCTGAGGTGCTGGCAACATGGGGTTCTGCTTCATCAATCAGCCAGCTTAAATTTTCGCTTCTCATCAAACGCGTGAGCAGATCGTGGTCGCTTTCGTTCATCTGTATAATCAATGG
>NZ_JADVOP010000108.1 GCF_016508585.1 Acinetobacter baumannii | reverse complement strand
ATTAAAATCTAACCAAATGTTAAAATAAATATACTTACAATTAAAAACTTCCACCCCATAAAAAGCAATAATTTGAAATGTGTACATTAAAAAACATTAAATATTTAATTTAATCAGAATAAATTAGAACTCTTGCACAATTAGGTTTTTTTGATCATCTTTACCTTATGTAACACCTTATAAATCAAAGATCATTTTTGATCAAATTTCAATCTTTACAAGAGTTCTATTGTGGCAACTGAAATTCTATAAGCTGAAATGTCTAAAAACATAAGAAAAATTATGGAAATTGAATAGATTTAAGATAAAGCTTATATATATTTCAATACCTATCATACGATATAACTCAATATTCAACACTTAAAAAACACTGAAAATATGTATATAATCACTACATAATTTCTACTACTTTTACTACACAAGGAATCGCAGATGCCTGGCTTTGATGAGGATATTCATGAAGTTCAAAAAACAGACGTTAATGTAAATAATAGTCTAGATACTGTTGAAGAAATATTAGATGAAGAATTTCTAAAATCATTTGAAATCACTCTAGAAGGATATTCAGATGAAGACCTTATCTGGATTTCCATAGATTTTTTAAATTTTAAAGAGAACCTTAAACATGGACTAAAAAAAAATTATCATGAAATTAATGATTTGAGACATTTTTCAAATTTCTCAGATTTAAAAAACAATCT
>NZ_JADVOP010000107.1 GCF_016508585.1 Acinetobacter baumannii | reverse complement strand
AACATTAATAGAAATAAAAGAAAATAAAAGATTGTGTATTTTTATATTCAATTACATAAAAAACTCGAATTCTGATTTTTTAAAATTTGAATACTACCCAAACATATATCTCTATCTAGTACATTGGTATTTCACAGATAGAAACAATGAATACAGGAAAAATCATAAGATTAATAATGCTATAAAATATTTTACTGATAATATTATTTTAAAAGGAGAAAAATACTCCAAAAAAGTCAAAGATAATAATTTCGTTGATTGGGTATATTTATACTTAAAAAGAATTGACGATAATTTTAAAAGGGTAAATTACATACCAACATGTGAAAATAATTATCAATTATTAATAACAACGTATCTAGACTATTTATACTTCCATAATAAGGTTCAACATGAAAATGCAATCAATAAACTTAATAAGGCATGGAGTCAGAAAAAATTTAGGGATGGGGGAAAAGTAAAAACACCCCACCATCTCCCTCTCACAAAAAAGACAAAAGAAAAACTTAAAAAGCTATCGGCTTTCAAAGATATGTCAGAATCTGATATGTTAGAAGAGATAATAGACCAAATTTTTCTTAAAGAAATGTGCGATGAAAATGGAAAGCTAAAGTACTAGTGTTCATATTTTTTTGTATTAATTTTTTTGGGGGTATAATTGGGGGTAAGGATAAAAATTCCTATATATTTTTATAAATTATTTCAATAATATAAATTAAAAAGATGGCTCCCTCTTTCACCGCCATTTTCAATTCTTACAATATCTCATGATGTCTTTAAAAG
>NZ_JADVOP010000106.1 GCF_016508585.1 Acinetobacter baumannii | reverse complement strand
CAGCAGCAATGGTATTGCCTGAACCGTCTTTAACCGAAACACCATCTTTACCAATCACCGTTGAACCGTTGCTTCCATTGGTTCCATCGTTCACGGTAATGCCAGTTAAGTTGTTCAGGTTTTTATTTAGCTCAATCGCAACCTGTCCACCCGCAACTTTCGTCGTAATGTTGCTGTCTGCACCTACAACGTCTACTGCTTCACCCAACTTCTTGTTAACGGTATTACCATCTGCTGCTTTTAATCCAAAGCCTGTATTCGTAAGACCTGTGCTTAAGCTATCCAATTGACCTTTGTTTACTGCATCACTTGCATTTACGCCGTTCGCAACATTACTAATTTTAGTTCCGCCACTCGTTACAACACTATTACCTGCCGTATCGGTTCCGATCGTTGCTGCTGTGCCGTTACCATTACCCGCAGTGATACTGTTGTAGTTTGCACTGCCATCAGCATTCTTGTCGTACTTCACTGCAAACTTGTCAGTTTCACCCTGTGCTGCATTCAAGGTATTGATCGCTTGGTTAATGCTGGTTTGGGTGTTGCCACTTCCATCTTTAACTGTCAACGCAGTGTTGTCTACAGCAGCAATGGTATTGCCTGAACCGTCTTTAACCGAAACACCATCTTTACCAATCACCGTTGAACCGTTGCTTCCATTAGTTCCATCGTTCACGGTAATGCCAGTTAAGTTGTTCAGGTTTTTATTCAGCTCAATCGCAATCTGTCCACCCGCAACTTTCGTCGTGATGTTGCTGTCCGCGCCTACAACTTCAACCGCTTCGCCCA
>NZ_JADVOP010000105.1 GCF_016508585.1 Acinetobacter baumannii | reverse complement strand
TAGCGGGACCTACAAATAGCACAGATGCTGCCAATAAAAAGTATGTAGATGATGCGGGTACGGCATTAACCAACTTGGGCTTTGGATTAAAAGCAGCAGATGGCAGTACCGTTAACAAGAAGTTGGGTGAAGCAGTAGACGTTGTAGGCGCGGACAGCAACATCACGACGAAAGTTGCAGGTGGACAGGTTGCGATTGAGCTAAATAAAAACCTGAACAACTTAACTGGCATTACCGTGAACGATGGAACCAATGGAAGCAACGGTTCAACGGTGATTGGTAAAGATGGTGTTTCGGTTAAAGACGGTTCAGGCAATACCATTGCTGCTGTAGACAACACTGCGTTAACAGTTAAAGATGGAAGTGGCAACACTCAAACCAGCATTAACCAAGCGATCAATACCTTGAATGCAGCACAGGGTGAAACTGACAAGTTTGCAGTGAAGTACGACAAGAATGCTGATGGCAGTGCAAACTACAACAACATTACCTTGGCAGGTACGACAGCGAGCAGCAGTAAAGATGCAGCAACAGGCAAGATCACCACAACAGGTGGTACAAGCTTGAACAACGTTGCAAGTGCAGGCGACTACAAAGACGTTGCCAATGCAAGCAAAGGTGTTAATGCAGGCGACTTGAACAATGCGGTTGTGGATGCGACCAATGCAGCGACGAGCAAAGGCTTTGCATTACAGGCTGCGGATGGTGCCAAAGTTCAGAAGAACTTGGGCGAAGCGGTTGAAGTTGTAGGCGCGGACAGCAACATCACGACGAAAGTTGCGGGTGGACAGATTGCGATTGAGCTGAATAAAAACCTGAACAACTTAACTGGCATTACCGTGAACGATGGAAC
>NZ_JADVOP010000104.1 GCF_016508585.1 Acinetobacter baumannii | reverse complement strand
TATTCTCACACTTCTATTGGTTATTCAATGGATGTTTCATGGTTTCCCTATGGGTAATTTATAGTTACAAATTAAGAAATACCAAATCAATTGACAAAAATATTATTAATACTTACATTCACGATTCATTATTTTAAAAAATAGGAATATTATGAGTAAATCATTATTTAAAATAATTTATTGTTGTTTGATATTTTCAGGAACTCACTCCTTTGTTTATGCTGATGATGGAATTCCAATTATGGCGAGCAGAGCAAATTGTAAGGCTATTACTCCAGAAGGGGTTGGATATCATAATGAATCATTTAGTTGGACTTTAGGTTTTCCAAAAGCCATGATTGTAGAAACTCTGCAAACAGCTGCAAATGGAGCAACAAGATCAAAAGCATCCTCAACTGTTACTGATTTTCCAAACCCAGATATGGAATATGGTTACAGAGCCTATGCTGGATATGTTGATAGTTTTTTTAAACCAAATAGAAACTGGTCTGTTAAAGGAAAACATACTTATGAATTCTCTCTTGGTGGAAATATTGGATATCGAGAAACTTTAGCAACTGACTGCAATGCTACTCAAGGGTGGCCTTGGTAATGAGAAATATAAAACTACTTCTTGGTATACTCATCATTGGGATGGTCTCTTTTTTGATAGGAATAAAGTATATCTTTTTTATAGGGGAAAACTCATCTAACCAAGATAAACATATAAAGGAAAAAAATAATTTAACTTTACCAGAGTCTAACATTGGACAAAAAGAAACTGAAATAACGAATAAAGAAATGATATCTAAAATAAATCAAGATCAAAATATTTTTACAAATTCAAATTTTTTAACAATTGTAAGCTTAAAAAATGCACCAATAACAGAAGAT
>NZ_JADVOP010000103.1 GCF_016508585.1 Acinetobacter baumannii | reverse complement strand
GGTATCATTGATATTAAGTTTATTTAAAGAAATATTTACATCGACATCATTTTTACGATATTTTCTAAAATCAAACTCTGAAGCATTTGTCATTTCTACATTAATTAAGGCTTGGTTAAATGATCTATTTTTTAAAAAATCCTCATAATCATGCGTACGTTTTTGGCTTAGGCCATCAGTCACTACATCTACAAAAACAACTTTTAAAGTTGGAATTACCGCATTATGGTAAATCATCAGCTTCCCTACTTTCTCTTGCGCCTCACCTTTTATTGCTGTAACGATGATTTCTCCATGTTTTTGTAAAGGACCTACACACTTAATCTTAACGATCTCGGATGCTAGATAATAAGTCTCTTCTTCTCTTTTATTCTCTTCACCTAAATCTCGGGTCATTTTATTTGCGTAAATAAAATCTTCGATACTGAACTCTGTTGGCTCAATAACAATATGAGGATTCGAAACCTCAAATTTAATCTTGGAACCATCATTATTTAAGGAAAAATTATTTTCTGAATTTAATAACTTTAACTCTAAATTTAACCTCACCTCACGATTCAAAGAATTAGAATGGTCCATATTTTCCTGTGAAAATGGGTAGATCGCCAACCACGCAGGAATATATTCAGTACCAAATGGGCTAATTTTACTGATTTGATCACTGGTATAAGTCGCTTTTAATGAGGCTATAGAACCACTGACTAAAGCGACTTTTTTTCCAAATTCTGCTGCGGTATTGGCTCTAAAATAGGTTAACTTTTTAAAATATTCGGGTCTGTACCAATCAAAACCATAACTTCCATCATAGATATTATCTTCACATCTTCGAAAGTGAATTGTGAACTTCTGTAAGCAACTATCACATGTTTCTCCAACTGTAGGGCTTGATCCAATTCCCATATCATCGCTCCGTATTACATTTTCCTAAGCTATTAAAATATTTTTTCATTTAAATAATTATCATCTATTAAGTACTTATAACT
>NZ_JADVOP010000102.1 GCF_016508585.1 Acinetobacter baumannii | reverse complement strand
TTTTTTTTTAAAGCATTATACCGAATTCGCTTAATGATTCCGTTTACTGTGCTTGGATAAGTGTTTTAGATACATTTTTAAAGTTTTTTGATAATTGCCTTTACCACGTATTTCATTATGAACAGATTCAGCCCCATCAATTGAAAACTGTATTCTAATTTTATTATTTTCAATGATATCTGTAAATTTTTTAGTAGAAAAATATTTATTAGTACCATTTGTATTAATAGTTACCTTTTTAAATTTTTCACATGCCTTCTGTAAGAAATAACTAAAGTTTTTATGAACGGTTGGTTCACCGCCTGAAATAATAAAATTAGATGTACTCCAATATTGTTTCAATCTATCAATAACAAGATCATAATCATCGATTGAAAGGCTATTACCTAAATTATAACCATAATCTCTTATACAAAAAGAACAAGATAAATTGCATTTCTTGGTCACAATTAAATATATTTGCTTCATTAAATTTTCCTAATCTATCAAATCAATTCAATTTTACTATATTGATTTCTATACATTTTAATAAAATTAGAATAATTTACAGAAGTATTCTTTTCACCAAATAATTTATTCAATTCAATTATTAATTCCTCAATGACTGATTTATATTTATTTTCATCTAAGTTATAAATATTTTTTTGCATATAACTCCCCATTTTTTGGTTTATATATTCATTTAAAAAATTATGAATATTGGGTGGTGTCAAACCAAAAGCAATATGCAATGAACTTTGATCCTCTGTTGTTTGGGTATAATGCCAAAATCCTTTTGGAACAATTAAAAAGTCACCTTCCTCAAGAAGAATTGTTTCGATAATAACACCATCCGAATCTAAGTTAGGCTTGGTAGAGTAATTTATTTTTTCAACATTATCTTCTTTAAAATTTTTAATAATATGCCATTTTTTTTGTCCATGAATTTGAATTACCAATACATCATGCTGATCAAAATGCAAGTTAATACCTTTATTATTACGATATGTATAATATAAATTGGCAGTAACTTTAGCATTTAAGCCATAAGATAAATCATAACAGAACGATCTGACATTTTGATTAAATAAGTCAACTTTATCCATTATTAAAGTATCCCCTTTAGCAAGTCTATATAGTATACTTTTAAGGGATAATTTAGTTTCCAAATTATTTAAATGCTTATTGTTTGTTTTTTCAATAATATCCAACCTAGAAGTTGTATTTTTATAATTATTTAATCTTACATAGGGATATACTAAATTTTGATAATTAAGATCATCATTCATTTTCTCTAAACTATATATAGATTGATAGTTTTCATCAAATTGAAATTTCACAACTTCATTACTATTCAGAAAATCTATTAAGACAGATATATCCTTTTCAGTTAACATATTATTTCAACACCATTACTACTTAATTTATTTAAAATAAAGCCTTCAAGATTTAAGTTAACACAATGCTTAATATCTATTTTTTTTAGATTACTTAATTGCAATAAACCTTCTGGCAAACGATTAATATCAGTAACAGCCACATTCAAATATTCCAAATCCTTTAATCCAAGAATCTCTTTTGGGAATTCTGATATTGGATTCATACCAATATTCAAATATTTAACATTTTTAAAATAATCCAGCCATTTAAAATCACTCAATCGATTATTAAACAATGCTATACTTTCAATATTAT
>NZ_JADVOP010000101.1 GCF_016508585.1 Acinetobacter baumannii | reverse complement strand
GCTCTTCGCATTAATGATTTTTTTTACATTTTTTGTATAAAAATTAATCTATGAATAATTCTTAAGTTTCAATAATACCCGTAAATTTTAAATGGAAATAACTTGATTATAAAAATGATGATTAATCAGTATATGCCATAGCTGTTATTTAAAAAAACATAGGATTATGAATAAAAAATTAATAAATTTATAAAAATGATGAACATCACTTGGAATGATGAATATAAAGCGATAATTAAATTTAATTGGGTACAGCTAGTCTAAAACAGTTCAATCAAAATAAATAAATGATAAGCGCATCACGAAATGCTTTTAAATACATTAGTTAATATAGACAACTGATATTTTTTATAATGTTATACGTTTTTATTATTAAAACTATACACTTGTGAATTTTGTCTCACTTATTTATCTTTTTTGCATAAGAGTGAATTATAAGACGGAAGAACTATTATGAAAAACATCACAATTTATGAAAAAGGAACGGCTAAAATTCTTACTCAAGATTTAGTGAATAAACATCACACTGTTTATAAAGTGAATCTAGATAGTGCTGAAATAGCCAAAATCGTTAAAGTTAATAATAATCTGGAGGTTTATTTACAAAATGGAGAAAAAGTTGTTATTGAAGACTTTTTCATTGGAGAAAAACCAAAAGAATTTACTATAGAAACTTCAGATGGAAAACATTATTTACTTGAATTTCTTGAATTTGATGCAAATGGCACAGTGACTAAAATTGATTATCTGGGTATCAATGATTTTCATGAATATTTATTAGGTGAACATAGCGCTGTACCAGCTTGGGCTTGGGTTGCAGGTGCAGCGGGGATTATTGGTATAGCCGCAGCTGCAGGAAGCAGCGATGGAAGTTCAAATCATTCAGGAAATGGTGATAAGACTGGTCCTAAAATAACACATCAGATTTTAGATAATGAAAAAATTAAAATAACAGCAGATGAAGCCAGTAAAATTACAATTGTTGATGCGAATGGTAAAATAATTGGTTCAGGACAATTAAATCAGGCAGGTTCACTCGATATTACTTTAACAAGACCATTGGTTGATAATGAGAAAATAACAATAACTGCAACTGATAATGCTGGAAATAAAACAACTGAAACTATAAATGTTGGAGATGTTACCAAACCTACCGTTGAAGTAAATATTGTCGATAACGACACTATTCATATTGTTTCAAATGAACCAGGTAGCAAAGTTATTATTAAGAATGACGCTGGTCAAATACTTGGTCAGGGGGTAATTGGACAAAATGGTCAATCAACAGTTGATTTAACTTCACCATTAACTGATGGTAGTAAAATTATTGTTGATGTAATTGATGCTTCCGGTAACCAGACAGAAAAAGTAATTACAGTGGGAGATGTAACACCACCAATGATTACCAGTAGAGTTCTGGATGCCACACATATTGAAGTAATATCAAATGAAGCTGGTCAAGTCACCATCAAAGACAGTAGTGGTAATGTGATTGGTAGTGGAACAATCACAGGAAATAACACCATTGATAATATCCAGCTTACACGTCCGTTGACTGACGGGGAGACAGTGAAAGTCACTAGTCGATACCACAGGTACATCGTTGATCTTGACCTATAGTGAAGCGTTGGATGGCAACCATCCACCGGCTGTAGGTGACTTTACGGTGACGGTTGGTGGTCAGGTGGTGACTGTAACCGGTGTTACGGTGGTGGGTTCAACGGTGGTGTTGAGCTTGGGTACACCAGTGACAGCAGGTCAAGCGGTGACAGTAGGCTATACCGATCCAACTGCGGACAATGATCTCAATGCGATTCAGGATCTGGCAGGCAATGATGCAGCAAGCTTACCTGCAACCCCAGTCAACAACG
>NZ_JADVOP010000100.1 GCF_016508585.1 Acinetobacter baumannii | reverse complement strand
GTTTTATATCTATTTAAGTTATTGAATATTGATTTCATTTTATAGCTTGATAAATTTTCTAACAATTCTATATGGGATTGAACTAAACATTCAAAAATCTATTCAATAAATTCTAAATTTCAAAGAATTTGTAAACAAATAGCCACTATTTATTGCTCCATATTTAGCAATTTACACTCTCTAAAGTGATTCAAAAAATAAAAAACTCAGCCCTCGAAGGGACTGAGCTTTTGAAAACTTATTTAAGAAATAATAAAATCTAAATTTCTCGTTTAGTTTATTTCCACTGATATCCCACAGATACAGCACCACCAATATTGCTACGACTATCTGCGGAAGCGCCCATTTTCCAGACAATTTTATTGCTATCAGTAATCGCACTGATGCCTACGGCAACTGCAGTTTCACCACGATAACCAGAAAGACCCGCACTCATCATGCTCATACCTGCTTCAGTCGGTTGCGGTAAATTCCCTACAGCCATTGCACCTGCAATTCCTGCATAAGTATCATTACGTAAATCTTCCATATTTTTATTGGTGTTATAGAACGCTTGTTCTAGATTCGTTACTCGAGCATCAACAGCACCTAAAGCATCTCCTACATTGTGATAAGTTCCACCAGCAACATTATAAGTAGGTGCAGCAATTGTACCATCTGGATTTAGCGCTGAACCTCCACCTAAATATTGCGATACATGGCTGTTGGTTTGGTGCAGTTGTGAGCCATTGACTGCATCCGTAGAATCTTTACTGATTGTCCCATTGGCCAAACCACTGACTTTATTGGTGGTACCATCAATAGCAACTTTACCCACATTGACCTGATTCGCCATCACCTGATTGGCTGTGACTTGGTTTGCGGTTACTTGATTGGCTGTTACAGAGTTCAGTTTAATATCATCCGCCAAAGCCACTTGATAGTTATTTGAACCATTTGCATTGGTAGTACTGCTCACTACAGTATTTTTACCTGCAGATACACTGGTTTTAGAACCTGCAACCTGCCCCTGTATTGAAGCAATCGCATCATGTACATTGTCCTTACCCGTGTTACCAATGTTGCTGGTGCTGATCGTACCATCAGCATTGACTTTAGCATTTCCACCTAAGGCTGTTGCGACACTTTCAGCAGTACCATGCAACTGGCTACCATTGACTGCTTCACTTGAAGTTGCACTGACTTCACCATCTGCCAAACCAGTAATTTTATTGGTTTGTGCATCTGCTTTAATCCCACCGACTGTCACAGAATCAAAACTCACATCCGCTTTGGTCGCCACTTGATAGTCTGTTGAACCATCTGCATTGGTGGTTTTGGTCACTGTGGTATTTTTACCTTGAGAAATTGTACTTTTTGAACCCGCCACTTGTCCCTGTAAAGAAGATATGGCTTGGTTGGTCGCATACAATTGTGAACCGTTGACTGCATCTGTACTGCTTGCACTGAGTTGCCCTGCTGCAACATTGATGATTTGTCGTTCACCACCGACTTTCCCCACACTCACGACACCATTGGCTGCTGACCCTACGCCTGCAAAGGCATAATCTTGACCAAGAATCGTCACTTTAGACTCTGAAGTCGCTGCTCGATCAGTAGATTCATGACCTAACGCAACACTGTTGGCTTGAGTTGTGGTGATATTACTACCGAATACAGACGTATTGTTTTGAACCACCTTATTGTTATTGCCAATCGCAATTGCATTTTCACCTGCTGCACTCGCGCCTACACCCATGGCTACAGCATTTTTACCTGTGGCTCCATCATTGTTGTAGTTACCAGCTTGTGTTCCACCATCATTGACACTGACATAGTGGGTTTTGCTGTCTGCAATGGCTTTATTGGTTGCATAAAGTTGTGAACCATTCACCGCATCTGTACTGGTCTTACTGACCTCACCTGCAGTCAACCCTGTTATTTTACCGGTTGCACTGTCGGTGATCACCGTGCCCACTGTGGTCTTGTTAAAGTTGACTTCTTTGGCTGTTGCAATGTTATAAATGCTTTGACCGTTGGCACCTTTGCTTTCGGTCACAATCATGTTGTCACCTTGAACCACTTCGGTTTTTGCTGTCGCTGCCGATTTACCTACTTCAGTAATCGCTTGATTTGTTGCATAGAGTTGTGAACCGTTGATTGCATCTGTGCTACTTGCACTGACTTCACCCGCAGCCACATTGATGATTTGACGCTCAGCACCTGCTTTACCGACACTGACCACACCATTGGCAGCAGAACCTGTACCTGCAACCGCATAATCTTGACCATTGATGGTCATTTTGTTGACAGCTGTTGCAGTACGATCTGTCGATGCGTTACCCAATACAACACTGTTGGCTTGCGTGGTGGTGACAAAATTGCCCAGTACCACAGTCTGATCCTGATCAATTCTGTTTACAGCACCTACAGCTGTAGAAAAATTACCTGCAATCG
>NZ_JADVOP010000099.1 GCF_016508585.1 Acinetobacter baumannii | reverse complement strand
AAATAAAACAGAGGTTTAAAAGTTTTAAGCCATCTTTGGAATAAAAATCTGTTAGTTTTTCAACTTTTAGAAGACTTAATTGTTTCTGAATTTCTTCTATGCGTTTTTTTGAGAAGGAAGTTTTCTCTGAAATATAGACTTTTTCCCAGAATTTTTTTAGATGCGAAAATACATAAACAGCGTGCAGTATTCCTTTATTATTTCGAGGTTCATGTTTCCAAGGAGAATATATTTTTTTATTTGTCGAAAGATAGAAATCATATTTTTTTTCTAATAAAGATAGTAGTAAATGCATAGTTTCATGAATCAAATTTTCTACAGTCCTTTCAAGCCAATTTTTTAGATTAATATCAGGTAAATTTATGAAAACTGTATAAGGTAAATTCGGGTCGCTAAAACTAATATCATTATAATCATTTTCTGTTTTTAATAAATGAATCGACTTAATTAATGACTTTGTATAAAAACCCATATGATCATTATCATATTTGGTAATATATTCAAAAGTATCTTTAATTTGTAGCATTGAATTTTTAAGATCATATGTTTGATCAAGATTAATGCCAATATCTGACCAAATATTAGACATGTAGTCTGGTAACTTTTGTAATATGCATAAATTTTCATTTAAGTTATTTAAGTCATTTATATAGTCAAAAGTATTGTAGTTTCTATAGTGAATATCACTATCTAATAAATCTAAAATATTCTCTTTAGACGGATATAAAAATTTATGCATGAAAATTATCTCGAATAAAAAGTAAAAATAATAGTGAGTCGATCTCCTGAATATATCTCACTTACAGCATGATGAGAATTTTCTGATATTTCAAAGCTTTGTAGTAAATTTCCTGTAGGAACTATTATATTATGTATCGATGATGCATCATTGTTAGTGAAGATCATACATAATCCACCGTTCTCAACATTCCAGTTCGAGTTGAAATGCATAAGTAGTCTGTGACTTTCTTTTATTGAGTCTTCATTTAGAAAATCATTATGTATTTTTATGACATGACCTTTCGTTAATTTATGAGCTACTACATCAATGTTGTCAAGTAAATCAACTGCATAAATCTTTTCTATCCTTGCCTTTAAGTCTGAAAGATATTCAGTTGATATTATAAATTTTAGGAAGTTCGGTAATTCAGTATCTTTTAAACTAAACTCATATTGTGTATAAAAACTGGCTTCTACTAAGTTCCATTGGGCATCATTTAATAGCCAATTTTGTATGCTTTCTTTTAAACATTCATCTATAGAATAATTAGAAAAAAAATGTTTATAAGGATATATCTCTAGAGGTATATCTTTTGAAATATTAATCATTTAATCCCCATTAAACTTAATAGTTTATAAATATAGTGTTTATGATCTTCACAGTAAATAGATGGATTGTCGAATTCATTTTCTTTACTCCACCTTGATAAAGGCATCCCGCCACCACAAATGAAATTTATTTCACAGTTGATACAATCTTTACATGTAGGCTTTTGAATTTTAGAACTTTCTTTATACTCATTAGATCTTAGAACATTTAATAAGGCATTCGCCACATTAATATTAGGATTATTCTCAAAGTAATCAGCACCATTAAAAGTTGCCCTTAATGTGTCATTTTTACGGATGTCTCCATTAGTCTCAATTACTAAAATTCCATAAGAGTTTTCTCCTTTTCCCTCTTTGTCAGGATTTCCTCCAAGAATTATTTTTATTAAATCATCAAAAAAGCGAATTGGAACTGGATTAGGGTCATTCAGATAATGCTCTAATAGTTCTCCCAACCATCTACCATATTCTAAACTTTCAAAATTTTCTTTGCCTTTTGGTAAGTACGTATGGTTGCCATCCTGTAAAAGTACATCAATACTTTTACTACCTATACTTTTTAAGTATTCATAATTTTCGACAGGTGATGTAGTTGGCTGAATCACAGATAATGTTCCTGAAAATAAAAAATCATTTTCAGGATGGGCAATTAACTTATCTATGCCATTTATAACTTTTTGAAATGAACTTTGCCCATCATGTGTGAATCGAGCAATATCATTTGATTTCTTTACACCATCTAAACTTACAGAAATGCTAGTTTTATAATGACTACAGATTTCGATTATTTCATCGCTTAATAGTATCCCATTTGTTTGGATAGCTATTGGATACTTATCATAATTAGGCAAAACTCTGCGTAATTTTGAAAGTAATTCTTTTAATTTTACAGAACCTAATAGTAATGGCTCACCACCATGTAGTACAACCGCGAAACCATTATTTTGAAATGAGGTGACTTGATCTATACTTTTGCAAATAGAATCAATTGTTTCGTTACTAATTCTTTTAGGTTGGTTAACCCAATTTTGATCTTGACCTTGATATACATAACAATAACTGCAATCAAGGTTACATCTGCTAGCAACCTTGATTAACAGAGTATCTAAATTATTGAACATTATTAGCGATTATGTCGGTTATGAACTCGGTCATAGTTACCGCCAACGCATGACATTTGTTCTTTTTCCATTTTTACCTCTTTAATTAGTCGTTGTAACACGACACTATTTAAAGCTGGTTGCTTGATGCTATTAACATTTACTGTTGACTGTGTAGTTGGCTGCATGATAGTGCACTCGTTTAATTATTGATCTAATTATAAAATAGAATTTGAAAAAAACAAATAAAATAAATAGGTTATAGATTTTAATGAGTGTTATAATTTATAT
>NZ_JADVOP010000098.1 GCF_016508585.1 Acinetobacter baumannii | reverse complement strand
TTTTAAATTAGTTTTAAATTATATTAATTAAACTTTTTTGACTAATAATCCGTCAAAATGGTTGTTTTATATTTATTAGACTTAAGTCTCAACGAGTTAAAAATACACTTGATCTTATTTTTTTTGATGTAAAAATAGACAAAACATTGAACTTATCATGGCTTAAATGAGTACCAGGTCTGCTGCTTGAAAAGCACATCTCTCATTCCCCAATACGCTATATTGTATAATCTCAAAAAAGATTCTTTGTGTTTTTAAAAGTGTTTGACCCATTAAACAGAAATACACTTACAAATTCCATAATAAGTACCATCTGTTGGTGTTTTTTCATCTACTTTTTACACAAATGCATTTCCTTATGGCATAATCACATGTGATTTCTAAATTTTATTTTCGGTATTTTTTTTATGAATCTGGAGCGGGTCGATCTAAACCTCTTAATTTACCTTGACGTTCTTTTACGTGAAAAAAATGTGACTCGTGCAGCAGAACAGCTGGGTGTAACGCAACCAGCAATGAGTAATATTTTACGTCGTCTCCGTAACTTATTTAATGATCCACTTTTGATTCGCTCATCCGAGGGTATGACACCAACAGAACGTGCGCTTGAATTACAACCGCGTATCCGTGATGCACTCTCGGACTTGTCGATGATTTTGGAGCCACGTACTGAGTTTAGACCATATACCAGTAATCGGGTCTTCCGTATCATGACTTCAGACTATGCCGAAGCAACTTTAGTTCCTCGTCTGGTCAAAGCACTACGCTCAGAAGCCCCGAACGTTGTTCTCGACTTTCTTACCCCAAGTGACGTGTCTTATCGAGATATGGAACAAGGCAAAGTCGATTTGGCAATCAACCGCTTCAATGAGATTCCACAAAGCTTTCACCAAGTTCTGGTGTGGCGCGACAGCTTTTCTTGCCTACTTAACAACAAACATCCAGCGTCAAGCAACCTAAATCTTAAAAGCTATTTAGATGCACAGCACATTTGGGTTTCAAAAACAGGGATGGGGGTTGGATTTGGTGTAAACCCTGAAAAACAAGCCGGATTAGGTTGGATTGATCAAGCTTTAGAACGTATTGGTCAAAAACGTAAAATTTCAGTCTTTACCCGTCATTATCAAATGCCTGCATTATTGGCATCCAATGTCGATTTGATTGCAACCTTACCTACACGCATTGCGCGCTTACAGGCGAAAAGCCAGAACTTATTAATCAAAGATCCTCCATTTTATATTCCAGAGTTTGAATTAAAAATGGCGTGGTGTCCTTTACTGCACCATCATCCTGCCCACCGTTGGTTACGTCAACTGATTCTCTATGTTGCACGTCAAATGATTGAAGAAGAAAATCGTGAATTCATGCAGAATAATTCACATTTTTCTCAATATTAAGATAATTTTTCTTAAATTCTTATCATTTCAAGCTTATACTCATTTTAAATCGGTAGTGATTAATCACTACCGCCCTTTTTTGTGTTAACTTATTATGTATTCATAACCTCTCATAATAATGATGATCCACAGGTGGATTCGTGAGCCTCTTCCAGAATATCCTAGTTATTGTCGTACTCATTGCAGGAGCTGGTTTTTTATCTTTAACTGAAATCGCACTTGCAGGTGCGCGTAAAGTTAAACTCAAAATTCTTGCCGAATCTGGCGATGAACGTGCACAAAAAGTCCTAGACTTGCAGCAAAACTCAGCCGATTTCTTTGCTGCCTCCCAAATTGGGTTAAATGCGGTCGCTATTCTAGGTGGTATTTTAGGTGAAGGCGCATTTCGCCCTTATTTTTTCGAATTCGTTGCTCGTTTTTATGTGGGTCCTTGGGCTGAAACCATCAGTTTTGCACTGTCCTTTACTTTAGTGACCTCGCTATTTATTCTTTTTGCAGACTTAATGCCAAAACGCATGGCAATGATCGCACCTGAAAAAATTGCAGTTGCAGTCATCAATCCGATTCAAGTTTTTATTATAGTCTGTAAACCTTTGGCTTGGTTTATTAATGCTGTTGCAAACTTACTGTTCCGTCTGTTTAAAGTGAATACCACCCGCGAAGACAACATTACTTTCGATGATATTTCAGCAGTAATGGATGCAGGTGCACAGGCAGGTGTATTGCAAAAACAAGAACATCATTTTATTGAGAATGTATTTGAACTTGAAGAGCGTAATGTACCCTCAAGTATGACACCACGTGAAAATGTGGTGTTTTTTACATTAAAAGAACCAGAAGAAAGCATTCGCCAAAAATTAGCTGAATATCCCTATTCAAAGTTTTTAGTTTGTAATGAAACGATTGACCAAGTCATTGGCTATGTCGATGCCAAAGATATATTGGTACGTATTCTCAACAATCAAAAAATCAATCAATTGAACGAATCCACCATCCGTACTGTATTGAGCATCCCGGACACCTTGACACTGTCTGAATTACTTGATCGTTTTAGATCAAGTAAAGAAAAATTTGCTGTGGTGTTCAACGAATATGCCCTGGTGGTTGGTGTCATAACCCTTTCTGACATTATGATTACGGTCATGGGAGATTGGGTAACACCTATGGAAGAAGATCAGCAGATTATCAAACGCGATAATAATTCCTGGCTGATTGATGGCAGTACACCGATTGAAGACATGAAACATGCTCTTGAAATTGATGAAATGCCTGATGAAGATAATTATGAAACCCTGGCAGGTTTTATGATGTACCAGTTAAGAAAAATTCCGAAACCTGCAGATACCGTTATTTATGGCGGTTATAAATTTGAAGTGGTGGATGTCGACCATTTTAAGATTGACCAACTTTTGGTGACCCGTTTGCTTGAAAAAGCAGAAGCACAACTTCCTGAAGAAAGTCCATCTTAGTTAGCCGTTTATTTTTTCAATCAAAGCTCAAGTCTATTTACTGAGCTTTGATTGCAGTTTATTGCTCTTAATCACAAAATTTCACTACTTTTATGATATTACCATCACAATTATTCATAATATTTTAAAATATGAAAATTAACATGAATTCATCTATTAAAATAG
>NZ_JADVOP010000097.1 GCF_016508585.1 Acinetobacter baumannii | reverse complement strand
TTATAATACTGAAGATAAATATAACTATATGTTTTTTAAGTGTAAAATATTTAAAATGCAAAATAATATAGCTTAATTTTAAAAAAATTAAACCAATTGGTTTAAAAGTTAAAAAAAGTGAAATATATCTCATTTTTTTGATTGCTTTAATTGTATGTAAATTGTTAAATAAAAAAAATTGTACATTTTATATGCATTGCTAAAGCAGAACCTACTGCTAAAAATGCATCTCCTAAGGAAAAGTGATATGAATAAAATCTACAAAGTGATTTGGAATGCGACTTTGTTGGCATGGGTTGCAGTATCTGAATTGGCAAAAGGGAAAACCAAATCTACAACATCGAAATCTAAAGCAAAGTCTATAGCATCTTGTGTAATGGTTGGTAGTTTGATATTGACAACACCTGTCTCTTTAATTGCAGCTACTGTCCAAGTTGGGGGGGGGACTAATACAGGAACAACAGCTACAGCTTCTACGAATTGCGCAGATTTATATAATTATCAAAATCCTGAAAACTCTGGATCTGGAGCCACTGGCAATTATAATGCAGGAAACCCAAGTGTTTGTTCGATTGCTATTGGTGAAAATGCACAAGGCGGTACTTCTGGAGCTGGAGGATCTTCAGGAATAGCGATAGGTGGAAACTCTAAAGCTACTGGCGGTTTATCTGTTGCTATAGGCGGATATGCTCAGGCAACAAACGTGGGAAGTTTTGCTTTAGGTACTGCAGCCTTATCAAGTGGTTTTAACAGTTTAGCAATATCACGACAAGCGGCCGCAACGAATAACTATTCAATAGCTATAGGTACTACCTCAGTTTCAAAAGGAGTTGGTTCGATTGCTATGGGGCACTCAACCAATGCTTCTGGAGATCAATCAATAGCAATTGGCAGCTCGGATGCTGTTAATTCAGCATCAGCAACAACCACATATGATGGTGTAACGAACACTCAGGCATCTGGTAGTAAATCGATTGCTATTGGAGCAAGTGCGAAGGCATCAACTAATAACAGTGTTGCCCTGGGAAGTGGATCTACTACTTCTGCTGTGACTGGCACAGGATTCTTAACATCACAAGCTGCTCCTACTGTTGGAGCTGTATCTGTTGGTAATGGTACAGCAACAGGAAACCGCCGTATTCAAAATGTTGCGGATGGTTCGGCAGCTTCAGATGCTGTAACAGTCGCACAGTTAGATAAAGCATACGATGATGTACATACAAATCTAAAAAATGTTCTAGGTGGAAACGCAGCTTATAATGCCACTACTAACACTTACACAGCTCCGACAAATATCGGCGGAACAGGTAAAACGACAATTGATGATGCGATTAAAGCAAGTCAACGAAGTGTTACAGCTGGTTCCAATATTGTCGTTACACCTACGACAGCTGCTGATGGGTCGATATCATATTCAGTTGCTACAAGTGCAACACCAACGTTTTCAAGTGTAACAGTAAACAATGCACCGACAGCAGGTACAGATGCAACCAATAAAACCTATGTTGATTCAAAAGCAGCAGCGTCTAAGACAGAAGTTGCAGCCGGAAGCAATGTAT
Source organism: Acinetobacter baumannii (assembly GCF_016508585.1). GTDB lineage: Bacteria > Pseudomonadota > Gammaproteobacteria > Pseudomonadales > Moraxellaceae > Acinetobacter > Acinetobacter nematophilus. The sequence continues at coordinate 1,492 of NZ_JADVOP010000097.1, read as the reverse complement.
CCAGTGTAGTTAAAACTTCGGGTGGCAACGGTCAAGATATTTATACAGTAAATGCCAACGGTACTACTGCATCGGCAGGTTCTTCGGCAGTGACAGTAACGCCAGGCACTAAAGATGCAAACAACGTCACTGACTATAAAGTCGACCTGTCAGCAGCAACGAAAACCGATATTCAAAAAGGTGTGGATGCAAAAACAGCTGTAGATAACGCAGGTTTAAAATTTAAAGGCGATACAGCAACCACAAGCAGTACCAAGAAGCTAGGCGATACTGTTTCGATTACGGGTGACAGCAATATCAGTACAGTTGCGACCACAGATGGGGTGCAGGTTAAGTTAAATCCAAACATCGACTTGGGCACCACAGGTAGTGTCACTGCGGGCAACTCTAAGCTAGATAACAGTGGATTGACCATTACTGGCGGTCCAAGTGTGACCAGTACCGGTGTCAATGCAGGTGGTAAAGCGATTACCAATGTAGCGGGACCTACAAATAGCACAGATGCTGCCAATAAAAAGTATGTAGATGATGCGGGTACGGCATTAACCAACTTGGGCTTTGGATTAAAAGCAGCAGATGGCAGTACCGTTAACAAGAAGTTGGGCGAAACAGTTGATATCATTGGTTCGAATAGCAACATCACCACGAAAGTGAATGCAGGTAAAGTAGAAGTTGCATTATCAAACGCATTGGACTTGGGCACTACAGGTAGTGTGACGACAGGTGCAACTGTAATTAACAATGCGGGAATTACAGCAACTCAAGTGACTGCAAACAAAGTCACAGTAAACAATGCACCGACAGCAGGTACAGATGCGACCAATAAAACCTATGTTGATTCAAAAGCAGCAGCGTCTAAGACAGAAGTTGCAGCCGGAAGCAATGTATCCAGTGTAGTTAAAACTTCAGGTGGCAACGGTCAAGATATTTATACAGTAAATGCCAACGGTACTACTGCATCGGCAGGTTCTTCGGCAGTGACAGTAACGCCAGGCACTAAAGATGCAAACAACGTCACTGACTATAAAGTCGACCTGTCAGCAGCAACGAAAACCGATATTCAAAAAGGTGTGGATGCAAAAACAGCTGTAGATAACGCAGGTTTAAAATTTAAAGGCGATACAGCAACCACAAGCAGTACCAAGAAGCTAGGCGATACTGTTTCGATTACGGGTGACAGCAATATCAGTACAGTTGCGACCACAGATGGGGTGCAGGTTAAGTTAAATCCAAACATCGACTTGGGCACCACAGGTAGTGTCACTGCGGGCAACTCTAAGCTAGATAACAGTGGATTGACCATTACTGGCGGTCCAAGTGTGACCAGTACCGGTGTCAATGCAGGTGGTAAAGCGATTACCAATGTAGCGGGACCTACAAATAGCACAGATGCTGCCAATAAAAAGTATGTAGATGATGCGGGTACGGCATTAACCAACTTGGGCTTTGGATTAAAAGCAGCAGATGGCAGTACCGTTAACAAGAAGTTGGG
>NZ_JADVOP010000096.1 GCF_016508585.1 Acinetobacter baumannii | reverse complement strand
TTCATAACTAACATATTGAAATACATCGATTTTATTTTGATGTTATTTCTATTACACCTTTTTTAATTCAGTACGAGGAATGTCATGTTTAAGACTGCAGCATTATTAGGCACTGGGATCGCAATTGGTTGTTATTATCAGTCCCATAAAAATGGCGCTGATAAGACCAAACCAAAAAATCTAACGAAGACAAGCAAAAACGATAAGAATGATGAGAAGCAAACTCAACCTCAGACCTAACCATCTATTCCAACAAGCCTCTGATTTACAGAGGCTTGTTGGCAAATATAAATAATTTTGTTATATGAGTTTTAAACTTTTAATAAAAATTTCTTATCTCTTTGTTTTTTTAATCTCGTATGCTTCTCAGTACTCTTCATTTTTTAGTGTCGTTCATTGATTATTGAGCATTCATAGTATTTAATTATTATTTAGTATTTCTAATATTTTTTATTGATTTAAAAGAAAATTTTAAAAATTGTCATTTAATGCCAATGTACTTGATTTGCTTTGACTTAAAATTTGAACCAGAAATTACTTTGTAGTTTCAAGCTTTACCTAATAGAAGCTTTTCATGTAATTGCCCACATTATCCAATCATGTGGGTTTTTTTTAGGGCATATTTTTATGATGTTACGTATTAGACAATTGATCTGCATTCATGCTTTTGAATATCCCGATATAAGTCGCATAAAAGAATGTAGGAAATGTGGGAAAATTAGCAGTATTGATGTCAAGTGACGAAATTTCATCTATAAATCCAATTAAACTTTTTGTTCCCCGTAGGAAAATTGATGCATTCTTTGATTATTCAAATCAGCATTGTGACCATTGCAATCATTGGACTAATTTATTATGCAAACAAATCTTAGTTTGAATTCTATGGCTAGTCGAATTATCGCAATCAAATAAAATATCAAATGTATAATATTATAAATAATCTTTATGATTTCTGTAGGGAACAAGTAGCGAATTCGCAATCTTGGTTGGATGAGCTCCAAGTCCTATGGTAGAACTTAATCTTCTTATTTCTATTGAGATTAATCATGAAAAAAATATTATTAATTTCCTCTATTTTAACTGCAGTTTTTTTAGTGGGATGTAATGCAAAAGACAAAGAAAATACGAATATGTCAACAGGAGAAGCAAGTAGTGCTGTTGCTCAGGTAGACAGCAATGAGTCAAATCAAAAAACAGTGAAATATGAAACTGAAGATAAAAAGCAATTTACGCTTCAAACAACGGATAATTTTGCTACTGCAACTTTGACAGATAGTGAAGGGCATAATTATTCACTTAAAGAAGTTCCTGCTGGCAGTGGAATGCGTTTAGAGGGTGAAAATGGTGTGTCAATTCATTCCAAGGGTGATGAAGCAACCATAGAGCTTGCAAAAGACAAGTCTCTATCTGTGAAGGAAGTTAAATAAAGTTTGCTATAAATTGCCCCACCTTTTGGTGGGGTTTTTTACGGAAAGGTTGTCAATCATTCGAGGCTGTTCCAGATTGGCTCCGGTCTAAATCTTATCATTTTAAACTCTGTTTATTTTCTTAGATCAAGCGATCACGATACTATTCATTAGACTTGTGCAGGGGGGGGAAGCCCTGTTCATATGTATACATAAACAATGAGATATCATAGATTAGTGTGATGACGACTTTATTTAGAAATCGTTATGAAAATATATTTTTGTCTATATTTATTTAGTTTGATCACATTCTTCTTTGATGGTTAGTTGATATAATTTGATCATTTTCAATTTTGCATAATTTTAATTTTAATCTGCTTTATCTAGCAGATCGAATCTTCTGATTATATTGAGATGATTATTTTTAATTTTAATAATATAAGCTTTATCATATCGCACATTTATCGGCGTTAGATAAAAAACTTATATTGTGATAGTTATCACAATCATTTTTTAGTGGTGATTGATTTAGAATTATCCTATGCGCTGATCAGCCATAAACGAGGCACTATAATATTAATTGCTAAAAACAAACAATCGATATCAGTGAGATAAGAGATTATTCTCTAATCTGTATTTCACCCCAATAAATTATAGTATGACCCATACATATAATGGTAAAACACAAAAGGTCTATGCAAACAATCTTGGTTTAAGTTTCAGGGGATAAAAATGTTGCCAAGTATCTAAAAGACAGGAAAATTTCCTGGATCTTTAGTGCATACTTGGCTTGCTGGCAGGACATGTAAATCTTATTTTAGCTTTGTATCTACATTTACCCATTGTGCATCTCTTTTATATTTAAAAGCCATATTTTTATTATGGAAATAAACTTCATTTGATGATGGCGCAAAGATTTTAATGAAAAAGATAGTAATACATAAAGTATAAATTTGGAGCAAGTTATACATAAAATATCTATCTATACATTCTGAAAAAATGATAAACACATAAGTTTATATATCTAGATTATTTTTTAATTTTGGTCAATTTTTTTAAATGGTTCTATGCGAAAAAAATTAAACTTATTCTCTAGTTCACCTTTATTTATTTGAATTGTGTGGATTTACATGTGAATTTTAAAGTAAATCAACAATCACAACTTAAAAAGCAATATTGCTTGTTTTTAGTTAGAGTAAAAAAAATCACATAAAATTATCATAAAATAATATTTTATTATAATTTTATGATACTTTTAAACGTGAGCCACACTGCTTAGATGGCTCATATGTTTCTTACTTAATAAAAGGTATATATAAATGGCTAAAATTGACTTAACACCATTAGCAGATATTGACGGATTTACGGCTTCAGCGCTTGTTGATTGTACAAGTGGTCTTTCACTGGCGGCTCAAGGAACGGGAATTGATTTAGAGCTTGCAGCGGCGGGAAATACTGAGGTTCTACGTGCGAAAATGAAAACTGCTGATGCACTGAACTTAAAAGATACGATCGATGATATTTTGATTACCCTAGGTAAACAGTATCATTTACTTAGACCGCTAGAGAAAAACAGTGATTTATTTTTATATTTAGTATTGGATCGTCAAAAATCTAATTTAGCGATGGCAAGGCATGAACTTAGAATTTTTGAAAAAGAACTAGATTTCTCTTAAAAATAGAGACTTGGCTATTGCTTCGCGTTGTTGTGATAGCCTTTTGTGTTAATTTTAGTTTTTAAATTAGAATATTTGATAATAATCACAATAATTTATGATCGATTTATCATTTAAGTATAAAGATTGGATAAATA
>NZ_JADVOP010000095.1 GCF_016508585.1 Acinetobacter baumannii | reverse complement strand
ATTGACTAAGATAAGACATTGAAATTTATATTAAAAATATAGTGGTTAAAAAATGATCAATTTAAGGAAAATGCCCATCATTGCGATAGAAATCTATGTCAAGCCCCAAAGAATCCACAATTTTATCCACAGGTTTTGTGGAAAACTGTGGAAAAGTCCAAAAGATAAGCACTTTGCATAAAAAATGAACTTTGCCGTCTATTTTAAATCGATGAATGAGTCAGAAAGATGACCAAATAAAAATTGATGCAAAATAAAAAAATCTTTAGATGCGGTTAACGTTCAAATCAGATAAAATTGCCCAGTATTTTTTTATGGGTCTATCTCGTCTATGTTCTCGCCAGTTGAGTCCGAGCAAGGATTTAATTTCAAACCAGAACTTCCAACAAGTTCAGCTTATTATCGTCTCTTGAAAAAACTCCGCCGTCAGGTGGGTCATGCCATTCGTGACTATAAAATGATTGAGGAAGGCGATAAGGTGATGGTCTGTGTTTCTGGTGGGAAAGACAGTTATACCTTGCTGGATATTTTGTTGCAATTTAAACGCATCGCTCCAATCAACTTTGATGTGGTTGCGGTCAATTTAGATCAGAAACAACCAGGTTTCCCGGAAGACGTATTACCAAAGTACTTGGAAGAAAACAATATTCCTTACTATATTTTGGAAAAAGATACTTATAGCATCACCAAACGTTTGACGCCGGAAGGCAAAACCTATTGTGCTGTATGCTCTCGTTTACGTCGTGGTTCACTGTACGGCTTTGCACAAGAAATTGGTGCAACTAAAGTGGCACTTGGACATCACCGTGACGACATTATTGCGACGTTCTTTTTGAATTTATTCCATGGCGGCAGTTTAAAAGCCATGCCTCCAAAATTACTGTCTTCAGACAAAAAAAATATTCTGATTCGCCCGTTGGCATATGTTGAAGAAAAAGACATCATCAAATATGCTGAAATCCGCAAATTTCCGATTATTCCATGTAACTTGTGTGGTTCTCAGGAAAATTTACAACGCGCAATGCTGAATGACATGCTGCGTGAATGGGATAAACAATATCCAAAACGTTTACACAGTATTTTTGGTGCATTACAAAATGTTTCACCTTCGCAATTAGCAGACCGTGATCTGTTCGATTTTGAAAAATTGGATGAAGAGCGTGAATTTGATATGAAATGTGACACTGAAGAAATGAAAAAACGCTTGGATGTGGTCAATCTGAGTTTTGCGGCAGACTGATCTTTTTTGCCAATTTTCTGAATGAATCGGGTACTCATATTGAAATGAGTGCCTGATTTTAAAAAATAAAACGATAAAACCAATAAAACATGAACAGTCCGTACAAAAAACTTTAGCCCAAATTGAAATTATCATGCTATAACATTGAGCAAGCAAAACTGCTTCACCCTGATGTTGTCTGGATAGATAGCACAATAAATTGAATAAATAATTTGAGGAATGAACATGCCTGCATTTTTAACTGATGATTGGTTTGCAAATGTTGAAAAATTAACTGCGGAAGCAGGTGATTTAAACTTGCCACCAGCGCTTTCTGGTTTAGCGATTAATTTGGTTGTTGCAGATGCTGATGGCAACACGGAGCTTGCTTTGGATGGTGGCAAAATCATTAAAGGTAGTTCTGCAAATGCCAAAACGACGCTCAATATGGATGCAGAGACCCTTCGTAAAGTGTTCCTAGAGTTTGACATGGCAGCTGCGATGCAAGCGTTCATGACAGGTAAAATCAAAGTTCAAGGCGATATGTCGCAATTAATGGCATTACAAACGGCGAAGCCTAGCCAAGAACAAAAAGATTTGTTTAAGAAAGTATTAGAGCAAACGGCTTAATTTTCTTGAAACTAAAAAAAAGCTTACTCTTAGAGTAAGCTTTTTTTTGCCTGATGATTTAAGTCGTTTGAAAACTCATCCTGTCTTGAGCGGGTAGGCAAAGACAGATGACCAAGAGACTTGAATATCCAACCATATTCATCGACGGAGTTAGTTAGATTTCCAGTAAACGCGGTGTCGTTTTGATGTGCTCTAAATACGCACGAATACGTGTAACATATTGTACTGCTTGCTTATAGCGACCATTACTGCTTTGATGGCGTGTTAAATAATCATAAAGATTCATCCAGTCATTGGGATCTTTACCTTGAGCTTTAATACGCTTTTGGATACCTTCAACAGCACCTGGTCCCATATTGTAGGCAACCAATGCATACCAATGGCGGTCAGGTGTACGAATGTAAGAATAGCGATTCAACATCATATCAAAATACTTTGCGCCACCTTGAATGCTCTGTGCTGGATCATTACGGTTACTCACACCCATTGCTTTAGCAGTATTGTTGGTTAACATCATTAAACCACGGACACCTGTGGGAGAAACAGAGTCTGGTTTTAAATATGATTCCTGATAACCAATCGCAGCAAGTAGATGCCAATCTAAACCATACTGTTGTGCAGAACGTTTAAAACTGGCTTTGTAAATCGGTAAACGAACACTGAGATCACGTTGAATGGTGTTCCAATCGTCTTTCTTTACAACATTACGATTATAAAATGATGCCAATTGCTGTGTTGCACCATTTTGTTTACTTTGACAGATGAAACCACTTGCCGTTGCTGTGAGCGGATCGTCAGCTTGCTTAAAGACCCAATTAATATCAGTATTTAAGCCATTGTTTTTTAAACTGTTGAAATCACCGCATGTTGCTGAAAAAGAAGTGAGATTTTGAGCTTCTATACTTTGCATCGTTGCAGTGGTAATCGCAAAATTCGCTTTGCCCTGATTCACCATCTTTAATGCAGCTGCATTATCTGCAACAGTTTTAAACTCAAGCTTTACGTTTAAGCTTTCAGCATAATTGTGGGCTAAGTCATAGCCGAAGCCATGCTTATATTGTCCATCCTTAAATACTATACTCGGATTGGAAACCGCAACTACAGTCAACTTACTTGAATTGACTACAGCATTGTATTGATTGTTCTTACTGGCATTAATACTGAAAGGAATTAACGCCGTGGATAAAACTAAACATTTAATTGGAAGAGCACGAAATAATGAGTTAAGGCAAAGCCTCGACCCAGAGGTTGAACTACTGTGCATGTTGTCTCCGCTACAAGTAATTTATTGCCCTAAAAAGTAATAAGCACAAAAGTACCTAAAAACTTCTTACAGTTGGTAAATTCAATAAGGGTGGGCAGTCATGAACGTCATTCAAAAAATGACATGTGGGATTGAAAGATTTTGCAGAAAAACTACAAAATTAAAAAAGTAAGCTAATAAAACATGTGCGCATAATATAGGCAGTTTTTTTACCTGTCAAATTTTGTTTAAAAAATGAACACTATATAATATGTAATAC
>NZ_JADVOP010000094.1 GCF_016508585.1 Acinetobacter baumannii | reverse complement strand
TAATAATATTGTTTTGTATTATTTTTCATATCCAATATTCTATCTCGTCTATTTCCTATGAGATCCTTAATTGAAAATTTATTTGGAGTAATTTCTAAGTATTTATTGGTTGAAATTAATTCAATTAGAGTTCCGTCATCTATTAATGGTATATGATTATCAGGTTCTAAAGGTATTACCTCCAGGTCTAAATCAACACCGTTAATATTAATTTCACTAGACCCAACTGGACTCTGATTATTATTTGTATTTGCAAAAATAGCCAACCAAGCTGGTGAATATGAAAATCCGAATGGTGCAATAGCTGTTTGCTGACCACTTGTATAAATTTCCCTTAAATCAGATAAGCTTTTACCCTTAAATAATGGTTTAAAATTAATACCATCAACTTTATAAAAGCTATTTACGTATTCATTTCTTAGCCAATCAAATCCATATTTTCCTTGGAATTTCGTATGATCATTTCGAATATGCACCGTAAACTTCCTCAAACACGTTGCACATGAAGTACCTACTGTCGGACTTGCGCCACCCACACCCATCTTACACCTCCCAATGCGTTATATTTTTTATAAAGACATTTTGATTAAACTCACTTCCTAGCACATATGCGCTATAAGATTGAAGATCATTTGAATAATGATCTTGAAGCGAATCAAATACACCTTTTTCTTTTAAAAACTCAGTTTTTTCTGGATAAAGAATTGAAAATTTTTCTCGATGATCTATTTGACTAAGATTCTGTTTTAATTGAACTATTGCTGTTAAAAAAAAGTTAAAATCTTGCCCTAAAACACGTTTCCTATAGTCTTCCAAAAGTTTATCGAAAGCCTCGACATAAGTGACTTGTTCTCCAATATCATGATGCTGCATTTCATTTTCTATCCAAGCAAATTGAGGATCAGTCGGATAATCCATTCCCAAATACACATGGCTTTTCACCATATATTTGAGTGTGTTGATTTGGTTGATTCCTTTTTCAAGATATTGATCAACAAGGATCTGAACAGGTCCCAATAGCTGATCGAATTGACCATTCAGCTTTAGTACTGGATTTTCCTTAATAATTTCATAAACTAAGTCATATAAAAACTCTTTGTTTTGTTCAACATCGAGTTCAAATAGTTTTTCTTGGCTCAATACAAACATCAAGCATGCTCCAATATCATTAATTGATTCGTGTACACATCCTGATAATTTCGAATTGTGATCACCCAACGCTCAATGCCTTGAAAAAATTCATCAAGCTGTTCATCTTGCAGTATTTTATGAATTTTCTTGATAATTCTTGGGTCAAACCATCTAAATAATTTTTGGGTTCCATCAGGAAACTCAACCGTTAAATAACTTTTCATTTTCTTAACAAATTGAGTCAGATCCAATGAGCTCAATACCATACTGAGCGCCTGTTCATCTTTCCACGTTTGATGAATAAAGTTAAATCTCTGATCGTTGAATAGATCTAACTCATGGATGAGTATAAGAACAGGTGCGACTTCAAAAGGTGCATTCCCCTCTGTGGTCCCTGAAAATAACGAATAGAATTCTATTCTCGAGTCATTTTGAAACTCATGAATAAATGACAGGGCTTGATCTGAAACTTGTGCTGCATCCAAGATTAAATACATCTTCAAGTCATGTTGATAATCTTCGATGCAGCGCTGTATAGGTTTAAATGGAATAATTTCTCTTTTCATTTTATTTATCTACAAATGCCATTCCAAACTTTGCGGCATTTAAAAGGCATGGCTTACAGATATTTTCATAGAAAGTAGGCAATGAATAATCTACTTTTGCTCCACCAATAAAACTGTGTTGCCCAGCCTTAACCTCAAACATAGCGCCAGTCGTCACGAATACACCTGAGCCATTAATTTTTAATTGTGAAGTGCCAGATGTAAGAACAATTTCTTTTAAGCTTTTAACTTCAACCACATCTTCAGTCGAAATAATCTGAATACCTTTACGGGCAATCAAATCCGCACCATCTCCTTGGGCTTGAATCTCTACTTTCCCCTTTCCTGCATAAAGCCTTGCACCTTCCTGTGCTGCAAACAAACTGATCTTGTTTTGTGCATGTGCCAAAAAATTCTTTTGTGTACTCAGATTGATGCTATCGCCTGCACTTTGGCTGATTTGCTTGTCCGCAGAAAGATGGATGTCTTCATTGCTCGACAAGCCAATTGAATTCGGCGAGGCCAAAATCATCAGTGCTTGTTTAAATGCATCGGCTTTATCTTTTTCACCTTTTTCGATTTGATTCAGGAATTGTTTTAATTCATCCAAGACTTCTAACGGATCCGTCTGTTGGTTCTTGGCAACTTCACTTAAGGCTTTGGCATTGTTCAGGCTACTTTCTAGCTGACTTTTGGCTTCTGTTGCATCGAGATGATTGCCTGATGCGCCATCTTGTGCATGGGTGCTGACCAGTAAGCCTTGCCCTGCGCGTAACGCACCCCATTGATCTGTTCTTAGCTCAAAGCCTTCTCCTCGCCCGTCACTGCTCTCGGTTTCTTTGGGATGACTGAGATTGCCGAGATTGAGTTGGCTTGCGCCATGACTGCTGTGCAACTGGCTGCTGATCTGATTGGTGGTATCGTCAAAACGCAGTTGGTTATAGCCACTGCCCTGATATTCCTTACTTTTAATCCCTGCCAATTTCTTGGTATCAGGCAGCTTGCCTTGGTCATCAAACTTGCTCGGGCTGCGTTGCGCTTCATGGATTCGCCCTACCACAAACGGTCTGTCGATATCGCCATCAAAGAAGTCAATAACAACAATCTCTCCGATCCTTGGTAAGAAACGTGCCCCATAACCTTCGCCTGCCCAGGGTGTCAAGACATCGACCCAAGCCGAGTCGGTATCATTGTCATTCGAGCCTGCACCACCATCGTGACTGTGGTCTTCATTGCGGGTAAACAGGAATCGTACTTTGATGCGCCCCCATTCATCCACATGGATTTCTTCTCCACTTGGACCAACCACTTTGGCGCGTTGTGGATATGCCACTGGACGGTGTTTGAGTGGGTTGTATTCTGCTGCTGTGCTGATGTTTCTGCGTTGTAACGTCAGTTGGTTGGCTTGGCGTTCTTCACTGTTGTTTGTGGTGATATTGGTAAGCTGCCAATGGCTTTGTTCAACTAAACGATTGATTTGTTCGTTGAGGTCTTTGGGAAGGTTGTTTTGGTTGTAATAGCGCTTTTCAATGATTAGAAATTGGCGATCTGCCCCACTGTGCCGGTCTATTTCAGGGTGTTCGTTGAATTCAAACCAGTAGCCGACCTGTGCATCTCGTACTGTCGATATTGCCGTGAATTGTTTGGCTTGGGCATCGTAGTAGTTGCTGAGGTTTTGGTTAAAGCGTTCGATCTGACTGT
>NZ_JADVOP010000093.1 GCF_016508585.1 Acinetobacter baumannii | reverse complement strand
GTTGATGTATTGACACCCTGGGCAGGCGAAGGTTATGGGGCACGCTTCCTACCGAGGATTGGGGAGATTGTTGTTATCGACTTCTTTGATGGCAACATTGACAGACCGTTTGTGGTGGGTCGAATCCATGAAGCGCAACGCAGCCCGAGCAAGTTTGATAACAAAGGCAAGCTGCCTGATACCAAGAAGTTGGCAGGGATTAAAAGCAAGGAATATCAAGGCAGTGGCTATAACCAACTGCGTTTTGACGATACCACCAACCAGATCAGCAGCCAGTTGCACAGCAGTCATGGCGCGAGTCAACTCAACCTTGGCAATCTCAGCCATCCTAAAGAAACCGAGAGCAGTGACGGGCGAGGAGAAGGCTTTGAGCTAAGAACGGATCAATGGGGTGCTGTACGCGCAGGGCAAGGTTTACTGGTCAGCACCTATGCACAAGATGGCGCATCAGGCAATCATCTGGATGCGACAGAAGCCAAAAGTCAGCTAGAAAATAACCTGAATAATGCCAAAGCCTTAAGTGAAGTTGCCAAGAACCAACAGACGGATCCTTTGGAAAATCTAGATTATTTGAAGTCATTTATTTCAGATTTGGAAAAAGAACAGTCTGATGAATCCAAAGATCAAGCCGATGCATTTAAGCAAGCCTTGATGGTTTTAGCATCTCCAAACTCAATTGCATTATCAAGCAATGAAGACATTCATCTTTCTGCTGATAAACAAATCAGTCTTAGTGCAGGGGATAGCATCAATCTGAGCACACAAAAGAATTTGTTGGTGCATGCACAAAACAAGATCAGTATGTTTGCGGCACAGGAAGGCGCAAGGCTTTATGCAGGAAAGGGAAAAGTCGAGATCCAAGCCCAAGGGGATAGCGCAGATTTGATCGCCCGAAAAGGCATTCAAATCATTTCGACAGAAGATCGTATTGAATTTATCGCCAGTAAGAAAATTGTGCTAATTGCTGATGGTACAAAAATTGAGATAAGTGGAGCAGGTGTTTTACCAACCACGCCAGGTAAGTTTGAAGTCAAAGCTGGACAACATAAGTTTTTAGGTGGTGCGAAAGTTACTAGTTCTAATATTAGTTTACCTAAAATAGGTGATAGAAATTCATATGATTTGAAAATGTTGGTGAAAGATGATGACGGAAATATTAAAAGAAATATGAAATATTATTTTTTCTTAGAGAATGGAAGTAGGGTGGAGGGTATGACAGATGAGAATGGTTATACTAAAACAGTAACAACAATTCAACCTGAAAAAGTGGATTTACATTTAATAAATGATGAGTTTATAAATATTGATGAGATAGATAATGGCTAATTTTGATTTTTATCCATATGTTTCTTTGGATTCTAATGTTGATATTAATGATTTGAGGTATTCATTACGGGTCTATGATCCTGTTAAAAATGTTAACTATTTAGATCAGAGCAATAATAAAATATTACCATATGCAAAAAACTTATTGATTAAGTCAACTAAAAATTTTAGAACACATATCTTAAAAATAGTTGTTAATGATCCTGCTAAATTAAAAGAATGTATATTAATTTTTGATTTATTTAGAATTTCTAAAAATGGTGCTTAAGTTCATGTTATTAAAAGATATTTGAGTGCGAATAGAATTGAAGAGTTTAGCTCTCAAGATAGATACAATGTTAAGTTGGATATTGTTAAATATAAAGAGACAAACAATATTACGAAACAGACACAACCTAACAATCCAAATGTTGTGGAAGTGAAACTACCATCAAATAGAATTTTTATTGAAGAAAAATATCCTCCTGGGAATCCAAATGATCCTTTTACTAAAGAACGTGTTGAGACAAGTTTATACAGTAGGATAAAAGATCCGTATCCAAACCAACGTAGTACATATTTATGTGGTCCAGCTGCATTTTTTTATTGTGTTTTAAATAGCGATAAGAAAATATATGCTAAAATAGTAAAAGAGTTGTGGGAGAAGGGAGAGGTAAAGGTTAATAATCTAAATATTAAACCTTCTTTAGACGGTGCTAGAAAAGTGCAAGGTTTTTATAAGGAAAATAAAGGTGTTAATAATAAGGTAACTTTAAATCCAAGAATTTCACCAGTAGATTGGATAACAATGGGAAGTTTGAGAGATTCAGAAAACTCAGTATTTGATTATAATACAGCTGAAAGTCAAAGTATTATTGGTGATAGTTTTAATGGTTTTACAGCATTTACTCTACCATCAGATATGGAGCGCTGGTTAAAGAATATTGGTTATAAAATAGTCTATACTGAAAGAAATTATAGTAGTCGTGTTGAAAGCTTAATAAAAGCAAATGCATTTTCAATGCAAAATCATTATTTGATAGCATTAACAATGGGGGCTATTGTAGAAGGACAGCCAGAAATTCCTCGATTTACTAAACTTAAAGCTAGAGGTCCTTCGCATTGGGTTGTATTTACAGATAATATTAAAACAAAAAACGGACAATTAGTTACTTCCTCAACTCAACATAATGAAATAGTATCAGCTTATTGTGCGACTTGGGGAAGTAATCAAAAAATTAAAGATCAAGAACTGAGTTTTTTTTCTAGTAATTTGTATTGGTTTATCGTCGTCGAAAAGAAATTGAATTAGGATCAGTATGAAAAATATATTTTTAATTTTATTGTCAGCTTTTATTATATTAGGCTGCACTAATACTCCAAGTATCACACCTGATAAATTACCAAAAGCTTCAGTAGGAGAGCCTTATAATGTTAAAATTGAAATTGAAAAAGTAATATTGGTAGATGAATTATTTGTTGATAGTAATATAACAAAAGAGTCTGGATTGGTTTTAAATACTGGAATTGGAGATCCCCCTTATAGTGATAATAGAATAGAAGTTAAAGGTGTTCCTGTTAAAATGGGGAAATATGAAATTATAATAGAAGGGCAAACAAGAAATGCATATGGTGGAAATATTAATTTTAGAAAAAAATACGATTTGGTAGTCTTGAAGTAAATAAAATTAAGTTATTTTTATAATATAAATATGCTGATAATTGTTTGGATTTTGATAATCACACTAAAATCTAGTTTGGCAGCATCATATATTTCACCCTCATAGACGATAAATAAATATGTGAAAGATATTTTTAATGAATAAAATCTTGCTATTAATTTTGTCTTTGGAGAGTCTAGTGAAGAACTGAGCCTTGACTTAGGTTTTTTGATGAGTAGTTAAATTGTATTATTTAAGTGTGGGGTTGTTTAAATAATGAATTTAAACTTTATTTTTTTAATTATTAGTCTTGTTATTTATATTTTTAGTTATATTTACTCTGTAAGTTTTATGAATAGAAATGAATTTATTAAATCTAAAATTTCTAACAAAGATTATTTTTATTTTTTGAGATATTTGAAATTCAATTGTTTTTCTTTGCGATGTATGTGCAATATAATATATTTTATAAGGTGAGTGGTAAAATACCATTTTATGATGAAAAGCATAATAT
>NZ_JADVOP010000092.1 GCF_016508585.1 Acinetobacter baumannii | reverse complement strand
TATCAATATATTAAAAAAATATCATGATTCTAAAATAAAGCGATCAATAGATTGAATTTAAAAATTTCTTTACAAATATTTAAATAAATGATGATGGTGTTCGCAAATCAGGGCTGTCATTTATATTTTAATAGCCCAATCCTCTATAGAAAAACACGCCTGGTTGAGATCCAATCAAAATCCAGTCAAAACATACTTTTCAATAACTTTAAATTGTATTCAATGCTTAAAAAAGCTAGGGTACTAAAATCTCCTGTTCAAATCGGTGAAGGAACAAAGATGCAAGCCATTATTTTAGATACAGAAACGCATACACTCAATGGTTTACCTATTGAAATTGCTTATGCACCCATTCAGATTGAAGCAGGAAAACTCAGTTTAGATCGCAGTCAAATATTTGATCAGCTTTATAGCATAGGCAATGAAAAAATTTCTTTTGCATCTATGGCGGTGCACCATATTTTAGAAGCAGATATTGCAGGACAACCCAACTTTTCTGACTTCGAACTTCCACATGAAACCACATATGTCATTGGTCATAATATTGATTATGATATCCGTACAATTGAGCAATGTGGTGTAGATACCTCAAAAATCAAAGCGATTTGTACGCTGGCGCTAGCTCGGTTAGTGTGGCCAGATGCTGAAGCCCATAATATTTCTGCATTGATTTATATGATCAGTAAAGGCAGTGAAAAAGCACGTGAAATGCTGAAAAGTGCCCATCGCGCAGATGCAGATATTATTTTAACAGCCAATATTTTAATGCACATTATTCATCATTTAAAAATTCAGACACTAGAAGAACTCTATGAAACCTCTGAAGATGCACGTATACCAAGAACAATCAACTTTGGTAAACACCGTGGTACTGCAATTACAGAATTACCTTCAGACTATGTGCAATGGTTATTGCGTCAAGAGGATTTAGACCCTTATTTGCGCAAAGCCCTAGAAAACGCAAATCTGATCACAATTTAACCTTGTGATTTGTAACAAGAAAGTCATATTAGTGTAATTTTCATTCTTTATCCTTGGGTCAATTTATTGGGGAATAACTTGACTCATGGATCAATATTTTAAAACTGACTTGGGAATTCAGGCATTAAAACAGCGGTCATTTCAACTTAATGCTCGTCAAAGACAGTTATTACTCCTGATTGGTACGGATGATTTTAAAATCTTGAATAATAGTTTAAAACAACGCTTGGCTACCCCTGAACTGATTCAACAATTAGAAGAACTTGGGTTGATTTTTCAGGACAATGCACAATCTGAGGGCAAAACAAATAATAATTCCCTGACAGTAGGAAACACTTCAGTTTCAACAGACAGCGAGCAAAAACCAATTTTGGCTCAAACAACAATAACTCAATCCACAAAAGAAAATATTATTTCCTCAATTAGCATCAGTGAAAAAATAACAGAAACATTTCCAAAACCCCCGATTCACGACAATGAGCCAGCCAAAGATCAAAAACCACAGCAAGAAGACCTTAAGGAAAATAAATCCGACCTGATCCCTATCAGTTTTGATGAAATTAAATACAAAATGGCTCATCTACTACAAACCCATTGTGGCCTCATGACTAAACAATTGGTGATACAGATTCAGCAGGCTAAATCCATCCGCGATATTAAGCTTTGCCAAATGCAATGGATTACCGCATTACAGGAGTCCAGAATTTCGCCTCTTGAGTTAAATCAAGCCATGCAACAAATTAATCATGCCTTGCACCACTTACAATCATCTTAATTTTCAAAACTTTACATGTATTAGATGAGTATCAAGATTTACCCCCTTAGAATGGCAAAATTAAGTGTTTTTAAGGTCATTCTAAGTCTTTTTTAATCTAAATAGATTTATCTTTTTTTCAAAATAATATTAAATAATAAATACTTATGAAAATTAAAATTAAATTATTTAAATTACTAAGACTTTTGCCGAATCTACTCAATTTCGATTTAACGATATAACGCTACTTTTTTGGAATATTGAGATGCCGATGAGCCATTACATTGAATTTGATATTGATGATAACCCACGATATCTGAGTAAAGTTGGAAACTGGGTGATTACATTTTTAACTCCAGCGCTTGTTTCATGCACACAACTTGCCATAAGCTTTGTTATTCCAACACAGCATCATAATCATCAACAGGTTCGTAGATTTGTTATTCAGAATACGGATAATGATCAGATCTGGCGTGTCATCGCGATTGAATATGATGATCATTCTTCGATGCAAACGCTGAATTTAGAGTTAGAATCTGCTTTACTGACCCAATTTATTCAACAATTACAGAATGAACTTCGACGTTACGATGTCGAAATAAAATATTTTCATGGCTAAAATCAAATATCATGCATATTCACACATCTCAAACTTATCCTACTGATATTATTTATTAATTTAATTAAAATCAATAATGCCTTATTATTTTTTACAAAATCAAATTGTCTATTCCCCCACCAGAATGTACAATAAACACTCAGCTAACTTGTTCAAATAATTACACAATTATGACGACTTATATTACCAAATCGACCAATCAGACAGCATTAGCACTTTCAAATTTCCATTCCACTTTTGAACAGTGCTTGACGGCAGTATCTAACATCAAACATAAAAGAGATTTACGTATCAAAGATGATCCAATGTCCTCACAACATGTATTGGTAGAAAGTTACCAATCTGGATCACTTAAAGACCATTTAAGAATTGAAAGACGTGCTGTTGTCCAAGCCAATCGAGACCGCTTAGCCCTTTATCATTTGGTTGCTGTTGTTCTTGATCATTTTACAAAAGCTTAATTTCGTTTAATAGCGATCGAGTATTTGCTTTCAGTTTTAGAACTTTTCCGCTTGGATTGAATAAAAATGTGTTGGATGAATTCATCCAACACATCTCTTATTTGTCACATATTTAGGCTGACTCAAAATTAACTTACTTGTTCAATGATACGATAAATACTATCGCTTTCTTTGCTCTCAAACAGTAATTCGATACTTGGCAATATTTTTTCACCATCTACCACTATATGATCAATTTTTTGAAACAAGGATAAATTTTCAGCATCTTCACCTGCTTGTAATTTGTTTAAACATGCCATCGCATTCAATTCATTACTATATTGATCCTTCACCCTGACTGTAATCATTTCAGACATTTTTCAATCCTCTTTTTATATACTGTTTTTCTTATAGCATGACATTGAATAAAATTTCTGATGAAGTTGTTAGATTTTATGGCAATGTTAAAGAATTGCAACATTTGTCTATTTTTTTATTTTAAAACAATACATTACTTTGAATATTTTGTGTAATTTTTATTTATCTTAATTATTTCATTAGATTTCAAAATGAAAAAGCCCACATTTCTGTGAGCTTTTCAATGTTGGAAAGCTAGTGCTTATTTTTTATTTGAACTGGAGTCACAAATTCAATAAGCTGTCATTGATCTGTCCAACTACTTCGTAGCATCTTATCGATCTACTGTAGTTATAATATAGGCAGAACTTTGATCATGTTCAAGACGTAGTAACATTATTCAACATGATTACAGCGATTTTAAAATTGAATTATTTTGAAATTCGCAGATAATAGATCAGTCAAATTAATGATCAATTTTCAGTCTTTTAAAAATTAAGATTAGAGGACAAAAATCAATTTGAATTTTAACAGCATTTAAAAAAATTATTTTTTTCAGACCTTGGTTAAGAAATTATTCAATATAAGACATCCCCCCATACATCAAACTTAGCTCTCAAAAACAGAAAAAATGCCGGGATAATCATCCACTCAGTGAACTCTTTTTAATCGATAAAGCTAAGTTACGGATAGCACCACTGATTGTAATCATTTTATTGAACTTCTTTACAAGTGGTCTAAAATTAGTGATGAACTACGTCGATAATGCAGTTATGTTCCGTGTCTTTTACATTACTGAAATTTAAGTGCTGTTTAAAACACAGACAATAAGCTCTCGACTGGGTATATTTTACTTTTTCTGGGACATTTATACCGAAACATTCAGATTCAATATGTCCCGTATGCGATAAAGGAAATTCCCCCTTAAGCATCAACCCTGCGCCGCCGAATACAATCAAAATCAAAAAAATGATCAATATCTTATAAGTTCTCATATTTTGAATTTTCATATTTTTATAAGCCAATAAAGATTAAGCAGACCTGTTACCAAGACTATACTGCTCAATCCTCATCTACCGTCTCATAAAACATATAATTTATTATTTTTTTACAATTGAGGATTTAGTGGAATATTCAACACCATGTTTTTCTAAATATTCACGAATTAATTGGCGAACGACTTGAGATGGTTTTAAGTCTTGACGATTACATAATTCTTCAAAGGCTTCTTTTTTATTTGGATCGATCAAAATTGTTAACCTTGCCGTTTTATTTTCCATACCCCATTTCCTTAAATTTCTTCGAAATAGAATTGTAATAATATTTGAAAGATTTTCAATAACAATTTTTTATCTAGACAATCACACAAAATAACATATATAC
>NZ_JADVOP010000091.1 GCF_016508585.1 Acinetobacter baumannii | reverse complement strand
TTAAAAGCTGGCGATGACTTACTCTCACATGGGTAACCCCACACTACCATCAGCGCTAAGAGGTTTCACTTCTGAGTTCGGGAAGGGATCAGGTGGTTCACTCTTGCTATTGTCGCCAGCAAACTGTTATGGACTTGTTCGGGTCTTATTGCTGTGCCTTACTTTGTTCCAAATACGTTTAACAGAACATTTGAGTTGATTTTAACATAAAGCATAGCTTTATGTCTTGCGCTCGGACAAACATAATTAATGTTTGTTTATTCCTCGCTCATGTAACTGGCTTTTCAACTAAATCAAGTATCTTTGATCTTTTATGAATCGATTGATGCTGCATATACAACTGCTTGGGTGTTGTATAGTCAAGCCTCACGAGCAATTAGTATTGGTCAGCTTCATGCGTCACCGCACTTCCACATCCAACCTATCAACGTCGTAGTCTTCAACGGCTCTTTAGTGGAGATAAACTCCAAGGGAAATCTAATCTTGAGGTAGGCTTCCCGCTTAGATGCTTTCAGCGGTTATCCCTTCCGAACATAGCTACCCGGCGATGCGACTGGCGTCACAACCGGTACACCAGAGGTTCGTCCACTCTGGTCCTCTCGTACTAGGAGCAGATCCTCTCAAATTTCCAACGCCCACGGTAGATAGGGACCGAACTGTCTCACGACGTTCTAAACCCAGCTCGCGTACCTCTTTAAATGGCGAACAGCCATACCCTTGGGACCTGCTTCAGCCCCAGGATGAGATGAGCCGACATCGAGGTGCCAAACACCGCCGTCGATATGAACTCTTGGGCGGTATCAGCCTGTTATCCCCAGAGTACCTTTTATCCGTTGAGCGATGGCCCTTCCATACAGAACCACCGGATCACTAAGACCTACTTTCGTACCTGCTCGACTTGTGGGTCTCGCAGTTAAGCGCGCTTTTGCCTTTATACTCTACGCGTGATTTCCGACCACGCTGAGCGCACCTTCGTACTCCTCCGTTACTCTTTAGGAGGAGACCGCCCCAGTCAAACTACCCACCAGACATGGTCCTCGTCCCGGATAACGGGACAGAGTTAGAACCTCAATATTACCAGGGTGGTATTTCAAGGATGGCTCCATAGTAACTGGCGTCACTACTTCAAAGCCTCCCACCTATCCTACACAAGTAAGATCAAAGTTCAATGTCAAGCTGCAGTAAAGGTTCACGGGGTCTTTCCGTCTAGCCGCGGGTACACCGCATCTTCACGGCGATTTCGATTTCACTGAGCCTCTGCTGGAGACAGCGCCCCCATCATTATGCCATTCGTGCAGGTCGGAACTTACCCGACAAGGAATTTCGCTACCTTAGGACCGTTATAGTTACGGCCGCCGTTTACTGGGGCTTCGATCAAGAGCTTCGCTTACGCTAACCCCATCAATTAACCTTCCAGCACCGGGCAGGCATCACACCCTATACGTCCACTTTCGTGTTTGCAGAGTGCTATGTTTTTAATAAACAGTTGCAGGGGCCTGGTTTCTGTGGCTGCCAATAGCTCAAGGAGCAAGTCCTATCACCGTCAGCAGCGTACCTTCTCCCGAAGTTACGGTACCATTTTGCCTAGTTCCTTCAGCAGAGTTCTCTCAAGCGCTTTGGTCTACTCGACCTGACCACCTGTGTCGGTTTCGGGTACGATTCCTGTGTAACTGAAGCTTAGAGACTTTTCCTGGAAGCATAGTATCAGCCACTTCACGAGTAAACTCGCTTGCTATCAGTTCTCAGCATAGAGCACCCCGGATTTGCCTAAGATGCATGCCTACAACCTTCCACCTGGACAACCAACGCCAGGCTGACTTAACTTTCTCCGTCCTCTCATCGCATTACACAGAAGTATTGGAATATTAACCAATTTCCCATCGACTACGCCTCTCGGCCTCGCCTTAGGGGTCGACTCACCCAGCCCCGATTAACGTTGGACTGGAACCCTTGGTCTTTCAGCGAACGGGTTTTTCACCCGTTTTGTCGTTACTCACGTCAGCATTCGCACTTCTGATACCTCCAGCATACTTCTCAATACACCTTCATCGGCTTACAGAACGCTCCCCTACCACGTATACTTACGTATACATCCGCAGCTTCGGCATATAGTTTTAGCCCCGTTACATCTTCCGCGCAGGCCGACTCGACTAGTGAGCTATTACGCTTTCTTTAAAGGGTGGCTGCTTCTAAGCCAACCTCCTAGCTGTCTATGCCTTCCCACATCGTTTCCCACTTAACTATAATTTTGGGGCCTTAGCTGGCGGTCTGGATTGTTTTCCTCTTGACTACGGACGTTAGCACCCGCAGTCTGTCTCCCGGATAGTACTCATAGGTATTCGGAGTTTGCATCGGTTTGGTAAGTCGGGATGACCCCCTAGCCGAAACAGTGCTCTACCCCCTATGGTATTCGTCCGAGGCGCTACCTAAATAGCTTTCGGGGAGAACCAGCTATCACCGAGTTTGATTAGCCTTTCACCCCTATCCACAAGTCATCCCCTGGCTTTTCAACGACAGTGGGTTCGGTCCTCCAGTTAGTGTTACCCAACCTTCAACCTGCTCATGGATAGATCACCCGGTTTCGGGTCTATACCCAGCAACTATACGCCCTATTAAGACTCGATTTCTCTACGGCTCCCCTATACGGTTAACCTTGCTACTGAATATAAGTCGCTGACCCATTATACAAAAGGTACGCAGTCACCAAACAAGTTGGCTCCCACTGCTTGTATGCATGCGGTTTCAGGATCTATTTCACTCCCCTCACAGGGGTTCTTTTCGCCTTTCCCTCACGGTACTGGTTCACTATCGGTCAGTCAGGAGTATTTAGCCTTGGAGGATGGTCCCCCCATATTCAGACAAGGTTTCACGTGCCTCGCCCTACTCGTCATCATTATATGTGCACTTTCGTGTACGGGACTATCACCCTCTACGGTAGCACTTCCCAGAGCTTTCCGCTAATACACATATAACTTAATGGGCTGATCCCCGTTCGCTCGCCGCTACTGAGGGAATCTCAATTGATTTCTTTTCCTAAGGGTACTGAGATGTTTCACTTCCCCTCGTTCGCCTCGCATGACTATGTATTCATCATGCGATACCTACCTTATGGTAAGTGGGTTTCCCCATTCAGAAATCTCCGGATCACAGGATATTTGCCGCCTCCCCGAAGCTTATCGCAGGCTATTACGTCTTTCTTCGCCTCTGACTGCCAAGGCATCCACCACATGCACTTAATTACTTGACTATACAACCCCAAACAGTCGCTAATCCCTACAAGATAGATTAACAATGTGGATTTAACCACTTCCGCTTGTTGTCTGTGAACTTAATCACTGTACAGCTTCAATTAGATTCATATACCAAAACGCTTGATTCAGTTTTATCGCTAGTTCTCATTTCATTCAACATTAACAATTGCTTGTTAAGTTTCATAAAACGAGTTAAACAATTATTTCAACTCAAATATATTCTGTTAATGATTAACTACCGCCTCGTCAGCGAGTAGTTCACTGTGATAAATCACAGAAGTTAATAAACTCAATAAAATTCAGTTCATTAATTTCTATAATCAATCTTTTTTTTAATTCAGTGACTGCGTAGTAGTGGTGGAGACTAGGAGAGTCGAACTCCTGACCTCCTGCGTGCAAAGCAGGCGCTCTACCAACTAAGCTAAGTCCCCAGCTTAAGATCTTAATATATCTGCTCTTCTGTGTTCAGTAGACTTGGTGGGTCTGACAAGACTTGAACTTGTGACCCCACGCTTATCAAGCGTGTGCTCTAACCAACTGAGCTACAGACCCTCAGATACATCAATGAAGAACAACTTGTTGTGGATTCTTACCAATCGTCAATCTTTCGTTAAGGAGGTGATCCAGCCGCAGGTTCCCCTACGGCTACCTTGTTACGACTTCACCCCAGTCATCGGCCACACCGTGGTAAGCGTCCTCCTTACGGTTAGACTACCTACTTCTGGTGCAACAAACTCCCATGGTGTGACGGGCGGTGTGTACAAGGCCCGGGAACGTATTCACCGCGGCATTCTGATCCGCGATTACTAGCGATTCCGACTTCATGGAGTCGAGTTGCAGACTCCAATCCGGACTACGATCGGCTTTTTGAGATTAGCATCCTATCGCTAGGTAGCA
This sequence comes from Acinetobacter baumannii, assembly GCF_016508585.1. Taxonomy (GTDB): domain Bacteria; phylum Pseudomonadota; class Gammaproteobacteria; order Pseudomonadales; family Moraxellaceae; genus Acinetobacter; species Acinetobacter nematophilus. The sequence continues at coordinate 1,354 of NZ_JADVOP010000091.1, read as the reverse complement.
ACCCTTTGTACCGACCATTGTAGCACGTGTGTAGCCCTGGTCGTAAGGGCCATGATGACTTGACGTCGTCCCCGCCTTCCTCCAGTTTGTCACTGGCAGTATCCTTAAAGTTCCCATCCGAAATGCTGGCAAGTAAGGAAAAGGGTTGCGCTCGTTGCGGGACTTAACCCAACATCTCACGACACGAGCTGACGACAGCCATGCAGCACCTGTATGTAAGTTCCCGAAGGCACCAATCCATCTCTGGAAAGTTCTTACTATGTCAAGACCAGGTAAGGTTCTTCGCGTTGCATCGAATTAAACCACATGCTCCACCGCTTGTGCGGGCCCCCGTCAATTCATTTGAGTTTTAGTCTTGCGACCGTACTCCCCAGGCGGTCTACTTATCGCGTTAGCTGCGCCACTAAAGCCTCAAAGGCCCCAACGGCTAGTAGACATCGTTTACGGCATGGACTACCAGGGTATCTAATCCTGTTTGCTCCCCATGCTTTCGTACCTCAGCGTCAGTATTAGGCCAGATGGCTGCCTTCGCCATCGGTATTCCTCCAGATCTCTACGCATTTCACCGCTACACCTGGAATTCTACCATCCTCTCCCATACTCTAGCTTCCCAGTATCGAATGCAATTCCCAAGTTAAGCTCGGGGATTTCACATCCGACTTAAAAAGCCGCCTACGCACGCTTTACGCCCAGTAAATCCGATTAACGCTCGCACCCTCTGTATTACCGCGGCTGCTGGCACAGAGTTAGCCGGTGCTTATTCTGCGAGTAACGTCCACTCTCTATAGGTATTATCTATAGGAGCCTCCTCCTCGCTTAAAGTGCTTTACAACCATAAGGCCTTCTTCACACACGCGGCATGGCTGGATCAGGGTTCCCCCCATTGTCCAATATTCCCCACTGCTGCCTCCCGTAGGAGTCTGGGCCGTGTCTCAGTCCCAGTGTGGCGGATCATCCTCTCAGACCCGCTACAGATCGTCGCCTTGGTAGGCCTTTACCCCACCAACTAGCTAATCCGACTTAGGCTCATCTATTAACGCAAGGTCACAAGTGATCCCCTGCTTTCCCCCGTAGGGCGTATGCGGTATTAGCATCCCTTTCGAGATGTTGTCCCCCATTAATAGGCAGATTCCTAAGTATTACTCACCCGTCCGCCGCTAGGTCAATTACCGAAGCAATCTCCCCCGCTCGACTTGCATGTGTTAAGCCTGCCGCCAGCGTTCAATCTGAGCCATGATCAAACTCTTCAGTTAAAATCATTAGTGACTTAAGGTCACAATTCTGGCTCATCAATGTACTGACAAATTCTCTCAAATAAACTTCGAGTAATTTAAACCAATCAATCAATGATAAT
>NZ_JADVOP010000090.1 GCF_016508585.1 Acinetobacter baumannii | reverse complement strand
ATAGTATACTATTTTTATAAGATTATGAACAAAGGATGTTCACAATGAATAAGAATCATGAAATGGATTATAGTAAAAAAACGTCAACACCTACCTTACAATTAGATAGTCAATTAATTGTGAAGAAATCATTTTGGAAAACTTCTATTTTTCAAATGATTATAGGTTTAAGTTTAGGTTTAGTCGTCGGACATTATTTTCCTTCTTTTGCTACAGAATTAAGTCCACTTTCTACAGCATTTATGAAATTAATCAAAGCGGTAGTTGGTTTAATTATATTTTGTACAATTGCGGTTGGTATTGCAAAAATTGGGAGCCAAGCTAGTGTCGGTAGAATAGCTATAAAATCAATTTTATATTTTGAAATAATGACCACATTAGCGATGATTATTGGTCTAATCGTAGCGAAAATTTTTGAGCCTGGTAAAAATATGAACATAGATCCAGCTCAATTGGATCCTTCAGGTTTATCAAATTTTAGTCACACAGCTGAATCACACACCATCATTGGATGGTTGATGACTATTATTCCCGACACATTTGTATCTGCTTTTACTCAAGGAAATATTTTACCGATACTTTTCGTCGCCATATTTTTAGGAATAGCTTTCTTAAAAATGGGATCAGCAGCTGAACCTATAATTAATTTAATTGAGAAATTATCTGAAGCAATATTTATCGTTGTTGGGATGATTATGAAATTAGCCCCTTTGGCAATATTTGGTGCAATTTCTTACACAATTGGTAAATATGGTCTCCAATCATTTATCCCTTTAATAAAATTCTTATTACTCTTTTATACTTGTTGTCTTATCTTTGTATTTTGTATATTAAGTAGTGTAAGCTTTTATTTTAAAATAAATATTTTAAAACTCATCCGCTACTTTAAAGAAGAATTAATTTTAGCTTTTTCAACAGCATCGTCAGAGGCTGCTCTACCAAATGTAATAAGAAAATTAGAACAGCATGGTTATAAAAAGCATGTTGTCGGATTTGTTATACCAGCCGGATTTTCCTTTAATTTAGATGGATCGTCTATGTATTTCGTCATGGCGATTATTTTTCTTGCTCAAGCTTGCAATATCCCATTAACACTCATGCAAGAAATAACGCTCATTCTAATTTTTATGGTCACTTCAAAAGGGATTGCAGGTGTAGCTGGATCTGGATTCGTAACTTTGATCGCTACATTATCAATTTTTCCATATATCCCAGTCGCAGCTGTAGTTTTGTTGCTAGGAATAGATCGATTTATGGATTCAATGAGGACATTTACAAATCTAATAGGGAATATTGTTGCTGTATGTATCATAGATCAGTCTGAAAAAGCAAAACAAATCGCTCAGTAATTTCAATTTATAAAGAGGACAAACACATGCCTTTAATTAATATAGAGCTTTCACCAGGCCGTACTCATGCGCAAAAAAAAGAATTTGTCAAAAAAGTAACCAAACTTACATCAGAAGTACTTCAATGCCCAATTGAAACAATAGATGTAGTTTTTAAAGAGATCCCTGGTTACAACTGGGCTCATGCAGGAGAGTTCTACTCTGAACCGGATAAATAGTATACTTTTTTAAATAAAAGTATACCTTTTAAACATTGTTTTTTGAACAATTTCCTCTCAATTGAAAAGAGATTAGTTATTATGGATATTGGTATTAAAGGTTTTGATCATCCAGTTATTGCTGTCAAAAACTTATCAGAGTCTCATGCAGTTTATAGCAATCTAGGCTTTACAATTCCACCACGTGGAAGTCATATCGAATGGGGTACAGGTAACTGGTGCATCATGTTTCAGAAAAACTATCTTGAACATCGTGGAATTATAGATGCTGATCGCTACACACATGGATTAGAAAATTTTTTAGCAGAACGTGAAGGTTTGTTGGGTACAGCATTTCGTTCGGATTTGGATAATCGTGATCTTTATAAAAATGCAGTTGCAGCAGGTCTAAATCCCACAGAACCACAAGAACTCACTCGAAATTTTGAGTTGAAAACTGGAAAAGTTCCCGTTTCATTTCGATTGGTGTTTTTTAATAAAGATGATATCCCAGCATTAATGGCTTCTTTAGTATGTGAACACCTCACACCTGAATTATTGAGAAAACCTGAATATCTTGTACACCCAAATACGGCATATGATATTTTTGAGATGACATCAGTCGTAGAAACATTAGATGGTATTAGTGAACAACTTAAGAAATTGTTTGCAGAAGAAGCCGTTGAGCAAGAAACTGACCAGATTAAAGTAACGTTACCTGATGGTGGAACTCATCGTGTACTGGTAAATACGCGCGCAGAAAAAGAAGGATTAATACTCCCAAATGTAGTAACTCCATACTTGAGTAGCTGTGGAATCTCTATTAGAGATAGGACTGTCTTAAAGCATATTTTAGAACAAAATAATGTGCCTTTTGTACAGCATGGTTCTTTAATCCGTGTTTCTCCTGAAAATGCATGTGGTCTTTATTTAGATTTTGCTGAGAAATAAAAAATGACAACCAGTACTACAGATTTATTGAAAGAATCTCTAATTCTACCTAATTCCCTTTGGGCAGAAACAGCCATTGAATTGTTTGAAACAAAAGAGCTTGTTAAAAATTTAGAGTCTGATGTCTTAATAATTGGAGGTGGTTTTACCGGACTTTCTGCTGCAATTCACCTTGCTGAGCAAGGTGTTAAAGCTATAGTACTCGATGCATCAGAACCTGGTTGGGGAGCCTCGGGGAGAAATAATGGGCAAATTATAGCCGGATTAAAACAGGACCCTGATATTATAGAGTCTATTTTTCCTGGAGAATTAGGAAGAAAACTAGTTGATTTTAGTAGTAAAGCTCCATCGATAGTTTTTAATCTCATAAAAAAATACAATATCAATTGTAGTCCAGTTAATAAAGGATGGATTCAACCCGCCTTTACAAAAAAAGGAGAAAAAGCCGTTTTACATAGAGCAAAAGTATGGGAAGTACGGGGAATCAATACGGAGGTAATTGAAGGAAGAAAGTTACATGATCTGCTAGGAACTTCCAAGTATCATATAGGTTGGATTGATCCTCGTGGTGGATGTATTCAACCATTTAGCTTTGTAAGAGGATTAGCAAATGCTGCACATTTACTTGGAGTACATATCTTTTGTCACTCAAAAGTTATTCATTTAATAAATAATGGTGATGTTTGGATTGTTAAAACACAAAATGGTTCTGTTAAAGCAAAGAGCATTATTGTGGCAACAGGTGCATATGCTGAAGATTTAGTGAAGAAATTAAATAGATCGATTGTACCTGTTCGTACTGCCCAAGTTGCAACAAAAATAATTCCTGATTTTTTGCGTAAATCGATCCTGCCTCAAGGACATGTTTCTAGCGATACACGTGAATTACTCACTTCATTTAGATTATCTCCTGAAGGTAGGTTGGTAATGGGAGGATCAGGAGCAACAGCGGGTCTAAATCATTCAAAAATTGTGAGTTATTTACATCAATCAGGTCATAAGCTTTTTGGTACAAAAATTAAACTGGAATGGGAATATGCTTGGAGTGGGTATTTTGCTGTCACTACAGATCATCTTCCTCACATCCACGAACCGCATAAGAATATGTATATATCAGTCGGCTGTAATGGGAGGGGAATTGCAATTTCTACAAGCTTAGGCATCGAATTAGCAAAACGTGTACTAGGCGAGTCAGCGGCTTCTTTGCCCATTCCTGTTACTGATATAAAACCAATAGCTTTTCATGAATTCAGGTATTTAGGAGTAGCAGCAGCAACATTTATTAAGAGGTTTCAAGACTGTATAGAAAATTAATCGATATGTCTGAAATAAGCTAGAACTTCTTTTTTTGTTTGTTCTATGTGTTTCTTTAAAAGTTTAACCGCTTTGTTCAGGTCTGCATTTGCGCAAGCATCTAAAATTTCTTGGTGCTGTACATGTGATCGTTTAGAGCCAGCAGCTTGAGAAATTCGCTTTCGTAAAATTTTCCCCATCTGGTCTTGGGCTGAAGAAATCATTTGTAATAAACGCGGTCGCATGGAAGGAGCATAAATACAATGATGAAATTCCATATTTAAATCACTGCGCTCTTGCTCTGTTTTTGCTTGTGCGTATTGGTGCAAAATTTGTTGTGCGTTTTCAATATCTTTTTGAACCATATTTGGAATAGCGAGTTCTAATGCTTTACATTCTAAAGCAAGACGTATATCGAGCAGTTCTAAATGATCATTTACAGTAAAAACAGCAACTGTTGCTCCTACATTCGGAGTGAATTTAATAAATCCATCACTTTCAAGTCTGATTAAAGCTTCACGTACAGGAATCTTGCTTAAACCTAAACTGGTAGCAATTTCTTCTTGTCTGATTGGTGATCCTTCAGGCAGATCACCATCTGTAATGAGTTTCTTTATAGCTAGGTAAGCTTTTTGATTTCCTGAAATAGGTGTATTGGCAGAAGGCATATATGTCCCTAGCTAGCTAATTAATTATTACGGCAAATATTTTAGGAATTCTATCATGATGAACAGAATAATTGTTGTCTATTGTTTATTAAATAAAGGAGAATATTAGATGAATATTCTATTTTTAGGTTATGGAAAAATGGGGCAGGCATTAGGTAATGCCTGGATAGAAAAGAAATTAGTATCAAAGCTTGTTGCGGTTGACCCAATGATAGATGCTGATAATATCTGCTTTTTTAATCAACAAACTGATGTTCCATCACAGACTTTTGATATTGTTGTTTTAGCAATAAAACCAAATCTGGCAAAAGAAATTCTTGAAAACTTAAATAAGGAATTTTATAAAAAAGCTTGTATTATTTCAATTATGGCTGGGATAGAAACCAACATATTAAAAAAAATCATTAAGAATAAAAATATTCCAATAATTAGAGTTATGCCAAATACAGCTGTTTTAGCGAATGCTGGGTGCTCTGCAATTTATACAGATTCTAATCTATATATTGATTTAAAAAATAATATTGAAAGATTATTTGCAACTGTTGGATATACACTTTGGATTGATAATGAAGATGATTTACATGCAATTACTGCTTTAAGTGGTAGTGGACCAGCATATTTTCATTTATTTACTGAATGCCTCAGCAATGCAGGTGAAAAATTAGGTTTAAAAAGAGAAATTGCAGAAATTCTCGCAAAGCAAACGGCCTTAGGTGCAGCTCTATTACAGATACAATCAGATATTGATTTAGTAAAACTTAGAGAAAATGTAACATCACCTAATGGAACGACGTATGCTGCTATACTAAAACTTGAGAATAATTCCGCTCTTAGAATGTTAATAGTTGAAGCATTGCAAGCTGCTTTTGATAGATCAATTGAGTTATCAAAGCACTAAATTTTGTTAAACGAGTATAAACTTCATTTTAAAGTGTGGTTTATATTTTTAAAATTCAGAATTTTTAGATTAATTATAGTCATACACTCGAATACATATCCATTGTAATTATTATTTAATGTTATGGTTTTTTAAAATATTAATAATTATAAATTTTTATGAATTAATTATTCATCATACGTA
>NZ_JADVOP010000089.1 GCF_016508585.1 Acinetobacter baumannii | reverse complement strand
TTTATAAAAAATATTTCTGTATTTATCGTGAAATTGAGTTTTAACTAAAATTTACGGTATGATTATCATAATTTATAACATTATTTTTTCAATGTCTGAATCACAACTCACCCTGAGTGAATATTTATCTACAGTTCAAGAAGTTATACGAGTCGCTTTTGATGAACCGGTCTGGGTAAAAGCTGAAATTAGAAACCTCAGTATTAAAGGTGGTCATTACTATCTAGAACTCGCTGAAAAAGAAGAAGATACAGATAAAGTTATAGCCAGCTGTAAAGCAACTATTTGGAAATTCAGTGCTGCAAAAATGGTTCTGAAATTCGAACGTGAAAGCGGTATAGAGTTATCTCGAGATTTAAACGTATTAATTAAAGTCAAAGCTGTATTTAGTCCCCAATACGGCTTTTCTGTGAATATTGAAGCAATTGATTCCAGTTACACACTTGGTGATATTGCACGGCGGTATCAACAAATTTTAGAGAGATTGACTGCTGAAGGATTAATTCATAAAAATAAATCCATTCCAATACCCTTTGATATCCAGAATGTTTTAGTCATAGCTCCTGAAAATGCTGCAGGTTTAGGGGACTTTAAGAAAGATGCTGATACCCTTGATAAAGCGGGAGTTTGTCATTTTGTTTATCACACAGCGACGTTTCAAGGTAACACAGCAGCACTCAGTATTGCTGAATCTTTATCAAGTGCTTTACGTAAGTGGGCTAAGGAATATGACAAGGTGCCAGATCTGATTGTAATCATTCGTGGTGGTGGCGCTGTGAATGATTTGGCTTATCTTAATGACTATGATTTAGCTGCTCTCCTCTGTAAACGTTCAGTTCCTGTATGGGTGGGTATCGGGCATGAGAAAGATAGAACAATCTTAGATGAAATTGCTCATCGCTCATTTGATACACCCAGTAAGGTGATCGGTGGAATTCGAAACCTGATTGCAGATCGTGTTCAAGATGTATTAGAGTCCTTAAACAAGATCAAACTTTTATCTCAACATCAAATTTCCGCTTATCAAAGTCGAAATGATCAATATATGAAAGTGATTAAAACGCTCTCCCATGGTCAGATCAATGAGGTAAATAAGCGCTTAGATTTGATGAAAGATACAATTCAATATTTAGCTCAACAGCAACTTAAATTAGCTTCAACACAAATTGACGGCTTGCTTCGAGAAACTTTATTGCAGAATCCCAAAAATATTATGGCTAAGGGCTATGGTATTGTAAGAAGTAATAACCATGCCATTCGATCTATTCAACACATTTCAAATGAAAGCATCCAGGTAGAATTACAGGATGGTACTATCGATGCGAAAGTAATACAGGTACAAAGTAATGACTAAAAAAGAATTAACTTTCAAAGAAGGTTATGACGTTCTTAAGAAAAATGCAGAATTATTAGAATCTCAAGAAGAGCCTGATATCGATAATTTAATGAAAATTGTTGAAGAGTCTATGTCAGCTTATAAGGCCTGCAAATCACGTGTAGATGCGGTTCAACAGGCTTTAAATGAGACGTTTAAAGAGTAATTCATAGTGAGAATTTCTTTTAGCGCTACTTTTCTTACTTCATTGGCACTTGGTTTCTTATTTGTCACAGGGAGATCTATTATTGAGGGAGCCGTTTTAAAAACAGGTATCAACTATCAACTGCTCGGATTTGAGTTTACTGATTATGCTTTTTATGGATTTCTATATTGTTATCATTATTTGCTTATCATAAATCTATTAATTTCATTATCTTATATTTTTTATCATTGTTTTTTACATCGTCTTGAATTAAAGATTCGAATTTCATATATCAATATTAAATTTAAAAATTGGGTTAGTGGTAAACATAATAATATAGATAAAGAACAATACTATGAAGTTAAAAGAAGTGAATATAGCAAGGCTAGAAATTTTAGTTTGCTGGATGAACTTTTAAAACACGCATCTTTTTCGTATATATTTTTTGTAGCGGCTTCACTTTTCATTTACTGGGTTTTACTCATATGGATTTCCAAATCTAATGATGGACAAAAAAATGCTGTTTCAGATGTATTAGAGGGTGTTACATATGTAGAGAACTCGGAGAAAAAATTTTTTCTAATTTTATGTGGAAAAGAAAGATGTGTTTATGCAACAAAAGATTTTAAGAATTTCTATAATACGAAAAAGGATGAAATTAATGCTAAAACTCTGGAAAGTATAGATATTAAATCAGCAGTAAATAATAAAGTTGACTTTAAAGCTTATAAGCTGCATGAAACCAAAACTCTTCATGGGAAATTAGTAACAGTACAGATTAATATGGATTTAAAATCAAAAACTGATAAAACAAATTTAGACTGTCTGTTGCACATAGTATCGTCATCACCTAAAATTATGAATAATGTAAAAGATGAAACACACTTTGCCGTAAAAACTAATCAATTACAGTCTATGAATAATTTATTGGATAAAAAGGATACAAATGCATATTTTATTAGCTATTTTTTACCCGAAGGTCAAGAGATAAAAAATTTATATTACTATAGTCTGCCATCTAGCAGTCTTAAATCAGGATGTTTAACTAGCCAACCTGTTTGGTTGAATAATAGTGCTTATTCAGCAATTAAAAGCTTATAAAACTATAACGGCAATACAAAGCTCCTTAACCAGACTTCACATCAGAACGTGCATCATTTTGAGTTCGTTCTGCTGTCACCCGCTCTGACCAAGGATAACTATACAGTATTATACTTCTCCATATCTCCCCCCTCGATATCCCGCCTTAGTTCAGGGATAGCATCAATCACCACAACCACTTTCAACCTCCACCAAATCTTTCTGGCAATAATGTGAAAATCTGTACGCGACTTAAGTTTTGATGAAATTTATATTCCTGTTTAAAGCTGATTTTAGTGCTCTAAGTCAGCTAGGCAAAGTAAATAAAAAAGACCTTTCTATAAAGTGGGCTGGTGTCTTTGGAATCATATTTTTATTATATTCATCTAATCCATATAAGATCTGATCTATCTGATCCTGACTTATATTGTTTTGCCGAGCTTGGTTCTGGTTGGCTTCTTAACTAAATAAAACAGATAGACTAAATTTAAAATAGTTCACTTACTGAAATATCTAGGCTCATTTCTTTATATAATCTTCCTGGCTTAACATACTTCAAAAGCCTGTCACTGTTTTCAATAATCAGTTTATGGTGTTAGATCACGAATTGGTATTTGAGTTAAGTTTTCATAATAACGATTGAGCCACGTTATGTGATTTTAATATAGGTTTTAGGTTTAGTGAATTGGACCATTTTTTGTAATACGCAATAATTATTTCTTCCAATTTGATTTGGGGTTTATTGAGATTCTTGAGTTCTTTCTCATATTTTGAATAGCCAAAGCTAAACTTTTTGACATAAAAAAAGGTTTACAAGTCTTTGAAAATACTTGTAAACCCTTTAAAAATCTTGGTAGGTATATCCAATACCAAACAATATATTAAGCAATTGATTTAAAATAATTTATAAACAAAATATCTTCGTATGATACACACCATGATACAAAATAAAACATGTTAATTAGTTTATTACTCACATTTTAATAGGCTTATTACCATCTAAATTTAGTCGCCTACAACAATCAAACCATCTTGATCATCTAAAAAGTTAAGCTCAACTAATCTAGCAACATCACGGTAAAAAGTACGTTCCGTTTTACCCGTATACAAAACTTGGATTTGTGGTATCCGATACAATTCTGCTTGGGTTAAAAACTTCTTCGTTTGTCCTGTCACAAGCATAATGGTTTGGATCAAATTAAATTGTCTATCCGATATACGCTTACTAAATTTAGCATCATTCAAAGCGGTTTGATACAGCAAAAAGCTAATCAAACCGTTACTTTGATCATGCAAGTTATTAATAGTCTCAAACATCCCCTTTAATACAAACTCAATAAAAGCTTGGTTAGGCAAAGGTTCTTTTTTATCAGCAGCCTTACGACATGCATTAAACAATGCAAAATACTCATGGATGTTGATTTGGTAATATGCCCATATCGCTGACGATGTAAATCTATAGCCCGACTGTTCAAGCAATAGCATCTCAATTAAACGCCCTGTCCGTCCATTGCCATCCCAAAATGGATGGATCAACTCAAAGTAATAGTGCGCTAAACATGCACGGACAATAGCAGGTTGATTCATCACATTTGGACTATTTAACCATTCCACCCACGCTTGTATAAGATACTCAATGTCCTCAATACATTTGGGTGGACGATATGTCCCACCATGTGCGTTATTGCCCACCACTGTTTTTTGACTAGGTTGATTGTTTCTAAACTGCCCTGCTGGATTATGTTGTTCTTCTAAGTTTTGCGATACCAAGCTATGCAACTTAATGACGGATGCTAAAGATATGCTTTGCCCATCTACAGGTTGTAATCTTTTTTGGCTAAACTGCTTAATCCAATCAATTGCCTCTTTAAGATTGGTTAAACGGCGTTCCTCAGTCTTTTGTATGGTCTTAGGGTCTAGTCTTAAAATTTCCTCAGTCTCTTGCTCAGTAAATTGACCGCCCTCAATGGTATTTGTACTATAAATACTGCTTGCCAAAACCTTTTCTTGTACTTGGTCGATGATTTGGGGCAAGCTTGGCATCTTATTAAATCTATTTTGTGCATCATTTACACGATCAAGCATAGGTTTAACCTGTTGTAGGTCAAACCCAAGTTGAAAGGTAAAAGAGCCTGACTTATAGGTCATTACCCTTAAAGTGGTGTCATCTAGCCAAGCTTTACTTTGATCAGGCATTTTGTCAAAAATTTTGTCAAATAAAATGTCAAAGCATTATTATTATAAATCATTATCTTAGTCAATTTTTAATTGTAATTATGTCAAAAGATATGTCATCGTTTTTGTCATTTTTTACTTAGCTAAATATGCAGTATCTAAATTTATCCAATCTATTAAGCACTTAACACGGCGTTAGGGTCATTAGATGCTTTTTTATTACTCCACCAATTCTCCACGTCCTGACGATCAAAGTAAACGGCTGCTTGTCTAGTCACACCCTCTTTGATAGGTCGTGGGAAAGATACATCTGTTTGTATCAGCTTAGTCAACTTATCCGCTTTGATTGATAAAATATGGCACACTTCATTTTTTGTTAGTCTTAGTTTTTGCATATATCCCCCTTTGGTTTTTTATTATTAATGTTGTCTATATTGATATTATAATCTTGCATAAATTTTAATCTTTTACGGTGGATGGTTGACCGTCCATATAAAAGATCAATATCCCCATTAAGTAAGCAATTATAAAATTTTTTATCTGCACTATTTGTTATCTTTGATAATTTGATCACATTGTTAAAGTTTGGTAGTTTTAGCTTTTTTAAATATCTTTTAAAAAACATATCTAAATGATCTACATCACGCCATTGCCAAGCAAACATCAAATCCCAATCTTTTAATTGTTCTGGATAAATCTTAATCTCAGCCCTAATCATTACATCAGCAAGTGCTTTTAATTCAGGATTCACGATGTCTTTTTTAGTCCTTTGTTGATCAATCTCTTTACCTTTATGATAATAACCTAGTACCCATCGTTTAGATGACTGACCAAAATAAACCCCATTTTGATAGATTGTTTTAGGTTTATAAGGATAATGACCACCTATTTTTAATTGATCCAAGTAATCTAAAGCCAGTTGTTTATTATCAAAAGTAATGTCCTGTTTAACATGGACTTGATAGACACGATACTGACCTTTTTTAAGGATACCTAGTTGCTCATCTGTAGACTCAACTAAGTCCATCTCAATAAACTTTTTGACTACATCTAAGACTAAATCGTCAATATTGGCACATCCTGTAATGTTTTGACCATATAACCATTTATAAAAATTACCACTAATCCTTAACTTATCATTTACAGATTTGACTTTTAAAACATGTTTATTTTTAGACTCTATACACTTTGGACTATAAGATTTTTGTGCTTTACTAAAGTCATGATTCTCATCTAAATAAATTGTTAAACCTTTAGATAACTTAGTTGGGTCATGCTTTATATCAATAATTACATCTAACCAATCTATATTTATTTTGTTTTTATACATTTTTATCTCCTTTATCTTTT
>NZ_JADVOP010000088.1 GCF_016508585.1 Acinetobacter baumannii | reverse complement strand
TGAGCCATGATCAAACTCTTCAGTTAAAATCATTAGTGACTTAAGGTCACAATTCTGGCTCATCAATGTACTGACAAATTCTCTCAAATAAACTTCGAGTAATTTAAACCAATCAATCAATGATAATTTTTCGATTAATCAATCAGTAAAAATCCACACAAGTTGTTCTTCATATTCTCTTAATGATCAATTTACCACCTCGTCAGTGATAAATAAGACGCAATAAACATCCAACAACTTAACCCTCTAAGCTAAGTTCGTTTGCTGTATCGCGTCGGGATGCTGCGTATTCTATATATTTTCTCTAGACACGCAACCCCTATTTTAAAAAACATCAATCATATGCTTAATTTTTAAACAAATTGTATAAAAAACTGTATTTTTCACTCATTTTTTCAACAATTCTTATAAGCCATGTCCTTTTAAAAGCATAAAAAAGAGCGATTCAAGCGATATTATTTATTAGCGACTTATTAAAAATAGTCACCCGAAGAATGCGCATGCAAAAAAGCCGGGATTAAACCCGTTAATGCCGCCCGAATATCAGCACGTTCATTAATGAGTTGATGGGATCCTTCTTCAAGAATTAATAACGTTTGCAGTCTGAACTGGCGGCGCACAAAATCAATATTATATTTCCAATCTACGGTTTGATCTTGAGCCCCTTGCGCCAACCATACAGGTATACGGCATTTTGGAAATTCTTCCATTTCCTGCATCCACTTCGACATTGCTAGAATCCAGTCCATTCCCATCATACGGGGTTGTAAAGGATCTTTTAGTCGTACAAATCTTAAAAACTCCGGATTATGGTTGTTACGTTTAAAATGACGCGGAACTTCTCTTTTAATTCTACGAATAATGCCTAAACCAATAGAATTGTGCCACCACGCTGTTTTAGCCGGTCGAACCAAAGGTGATAAGAGTAAAACTCGGTCGACGATTGGATTTTCTCGTTTTTGTGCATATTCAAGTAAATGATGCATCCAAATTGCACCACCTGTACTCTGACCAACGCCTAACCAGGGTTTAGGAAGATGCTGTGAGTTTTTAACATATTGGTAAACGGCATGCAGCACGTGCTGATAGTGGTCAAAATTTTTAATATTGGCTGGTGAACCGTTACTTAAACCATGACCTGGCAAGTCGTAAGTAATTACACTGAAGCCTTGTTCAAGGATTTCTTTGACAATCGGTTGATAGATACCACTATGTTCTAAATAACCATGTAATAAACAGACTGTTCCTTTTACTTTTTCAATTTTTGGCTTAAATACCTGAACATGCAACTTAAACAAGGGCATATCAATAAAGCCTTGCCATTGGACACAATCCAATTGATCAAAACCATAAAGTCGCTGATAAGCCTTGATTTCTTGGTTAGGCACATATTCACGGTTTAAATTTAAAGCTTCTAATAATTGTGGTGTGGTATCCCGACTTGGTACTGGCAAATCAAGTTGTTTTAAAATTGTAGGATTTAAAAATGGGATATCCGCCATTAAGGCACCTCTCTACAGCCACTCGAACCAAACAACATATCTCGAATTGTTGCTAAAGTTTCGTAGTTAGCTCTGCGGCTATGATCATAATTTTGTTTGCTTGGTTGCCATTGTGTCAATTGAGTAGGCATTGGCGCATCCACTGGAATTGTTTCAATACCATTCAGTGCAAATAAACGACGTGTTCTAGGCATGTGATAACGGTCTGTAATCAGCATGACGGTAGGTGCTCCGCCCTTTTTTTGTAATAGTAAGGAGCTAAAACGTGTATTTTCACAGGTATTCATACTGCGATTTTCCAATAATTTTGCCTGCACTCCACGCTCAGACAACCACTTTTGCATATAAGGTGCTTCAACACCACTCAATACAATCGGCAGTTTCATTTTTTTCTCGAGTGCAATGGTCGTTTCCAACCTTAATTTAGTGTAATCATTGACAATAATATCTTTCTGATTTTTATCTAAAGTCAACCCCCCACCCAAAACGACAATGGCATAAGGTTGGCTGATTGGTTTTGGAACCTCGCTACTCTTATTCGGCAGACTTTCTAAATCCTGCTGCACTTGTGAACTTGATAATTCAACCGATGAAGCAGAGGAATTTTCATGTAAAATCTTATCATCAACTTTATACTTTTTCAGGAAAGTTAAATACTCATCCATTAGTGCTTTATTGTCTTCACTATTTAAATCCAATAAATTTTTAACAACATCATTCGGCGGTTCTTCTACCGTTGCAGAAGCAGCATGTTCAGACACCAATGGAATCACTGGCTTGATCTGCTCTTCATCATCTTCTTTTTGCTCTTTGGCAATTTTTTCCTGTAAAGCTCGATAACGCAATTGAAGTGCAAGCAAATCCTTGGCATCGTTACTTTTTAACTGCTCTTCCATCAGCTTCAGATAAGCTTGTCGAGCAATCCACAAATCCGAACCTGGTTCCAGGTTTTCTGTTTCAGATAATGCCGCATTTTGTTGACTTTTTGCTGCGACCTGATTGACTTCCACAGGTACAAAAGTATTCAGAATCTTCACCATTAGATTCGAATAGAATGGCGTATACCAAAATACAATCAGACAGCCAAAAAGTACAAATAGTATTGCAACCATCCGTAAAAATCTGACTATCCAATGTTGTTTAACCATATATAGACTCAATGTTAATGGTTCTGAATTAATCCCATTTCGTTAAAAAGCACAGGTTCAGGCTCCAAATGTACTGCAAACTTATCGAACACATCCTTCTGAACAGCTCGATAAGTCGCTTGAACATCTGTCAGTGTCGCATCTGCATAATTGACCAGAACTAAAGCTTGTTTATGGAACATACCCACTTGATTAAGTTGCCTACCTTTCCATCCGGCTTGATCAATCAGCCAACCAGCTGCAATTTTAACGCGATCCTCTGTTTGAGGATAATGTGGAATATTAGGGAATTTTGCAATTAATTGTGAAAATACATCTTGCCCAATAATCGGATTTTTAAAGAAACTTCCAACATTTGGATATTCCTTGGGATCAGGAAGTTTACTTTGTCGGATTTGTATCACCTGTTTTTGTAAATTTTCAGCACTCAAATCATCCGCCATTGCTGCTTTCAGATCTCCATAGCTGATTTTTAAATCAGTCTGTTTCAGTAATCTAAAAACCACATGAGTAATTACATAGCGACTTGGATCATCTTTGAAAATACTGTGACGATAAGAAAATTGGCAATCCAGAGCACTAATCGAGCGTATTTGATCTAATTTACGATCATATACTTCAACTGATTCAATAAACTCACCTGCTTCTACACCATAAGCTCCTATATTTTGTACAGGAGAAGCCCCCACCAAACCTGGAATCAATGCAAGGTTTTGCAGACCATACAAGTGCTGTGCAGTTGTCCACAATACAAAGTCATGCCAAACTTGTCCTGCACCTACTTTAATTGTTTTGCTATGCGCGTCCTCACCGATAAACTCAATTCCTTGTATATCGATCGCAATAACCAAAGCGTGAATATGTTCAGGAAGAATCATATTGCTTCCACCTGAAAGAAGAAGCACGTTTAAATTATTTTGTTTGGAAAATTGCAGCGCACTTTTAAGATCAGCAACTGATTGCACTTTTACAAAATGTGATGCAACTGAATCTAAACGGAGTGTATTAAATGGTTTAAGTTGAACCTGAGATTCAATATTCATAACTTAAATTTTATTCCTAATGTATATCAATTACTTATACTGAATTTTCTGCTGAAAAACCTGCACCCAGGCTAAACTACTTGACTCACATTGATCAAGAACACGCTCAAATCCATCTGCTTCACCATAATAAGGGTCAGGAATGTCTTGTTTAGGGAAATCAGCATCATGTTCACTCATCAGTGCAATGTGCGCTTTAACAGACTGTACACCAAATTGTTGAATCGCTCGTTGAAGTAATGACTTTATATCCGCTAAATTTTCATGATCCATTGCAAGAATCAAATCAAAATCTAAAAAATCTTGTATTTTTAACTGTCTAGCACGCAAATCTGAAAGATCATAGCCCCTTTTTATTGCATGTTTTTGACTGCGGTGATCGGGTGATTTATTCGGATGATAATTGCTCGTTCCAGCCGAATCAACAATCACGTTCAATTGTTGTTCATCACAATAATGTCGCAAGACAACTTCTGCTGTAGGTGAACGACAAATATTTCCTAAGCACACACATAAAATCTTGTATGGCATTTTGGATAACATAAACCGCCTCAAATGATCATTTCTTTTATAACTGCTTATGTTAAGTTATTTAGCAAGTGAATCCTATAGAACCTTAAAACAATAATGTTAATTTTGTGATGACAGATTAAGGATAATACACAATGCAGCATTTCCAATTTCAAACTGTGGCAAACATCATTTCTGGACTAGGTTCAATCCAAGAATTAAATCTGGTATTGGCCCAAAAATACAAAAAAGCCTTATTGGTAACGGATGCCGGGATGATCCAACATGCGCTGCATTTACCTGTACTGAAAATTCTAGAAGATGCTCATTTAGCTTATGAGATTTACTCCGACGTACAAGCTGATCCTGCTGAGCACATTGTCTTATCCGCAGTAGAGTTTGCTAAAAAAAATCAAGTAGATGTTGTTATTGGCTTTGGGGGTGGCAGCTCAATGGATGTGGCCAAACTGATTGCAGTCCTGGCTCATACTCAACAAACTCAAAGCATTCAAGATATCTACGGTGTCAACAATGTTCATGGCCCCAGACTTCCGCTCATTCTGATTCCCACCACTGCAGGTACCGGTTCTGAAGTTACGCCCATTTCTATTGTCACGACTGGTGAAACGACAAAAACAGGAATTGTCTCACCCATCTTATATGCTGATGTCGCCATTCTTGACGCCACATTTACCACAGGTCTACCGCCACAGATCACAGCTGCAACTGGTATCGATGCAATGGTACATGCCATTGAAGCCTATACTTCTAAAATAAAGAAAAACTTTTATGCTGACATGTTGGCAAAGCAAGCACTTAAACTTCTCAATAAGAACTTAAAACTTGTCTTGGCAGATGGGATGAACATGGAAGCTCGTCAAAATATGCTTTTAGGTTCAATGCTTGCTGGTCAAGCATTCGCCAATGCACCTGTTGGTGCCGTTCATGCCCTTGCATATCCATTGGGTGGGCATTTTCACCTGTCCCATGGGCACACCAATGCTCTGGTTTTATTAGAAGTCTTAAAATTTAATGCCTCTGAAGCCAAAGCTCATTATGCAGAACTCATGCAATGGTTAGATCCCTACAGTAAAGGCAGTACTGAAGGTCTCTGTGATTTATTTATCGATCACATGCAAAATCATCTCAACAATAGTCGCTTGACACTAAAACTCAGAGATTTAAATGTACAACCTCAACAGCTTGAAGTGCTTGCACAAGATGCAATGCTTCAAACACGTCTATTACAAAACAATCCTAAAGTTTTAAACTACGCAGATGCACTCAACATTTATCAGGCAATTTATTAGAGCCTGCTGATTATTAAAGTCTGCTGACATTTTAAACATGCATTGTGCTATCAGTTAAAATGACATAAACAGGCATGAAATGCTGACTTCCTCCCCCTGATACTGTTTTATAAAACAGTTTCCAGAGTTTTTAATCCTAAGCTTGTGGTGAATGAACATTTTTCACTACTGCTTTCGATTTTGCTGACTTAGCATGACTGAATTTTACTAAATCTGCTTAATTGCATCTAAAAGATCTCTACTGTTACAAACACCTGTAAACACTCAACAGACACAAAACATAGGACCAGAATAGTTGTGCTTTTGCTCTAGGATGGGCTTTGAATATTGTAAAGCTATTCAAAATAGCTTTTTTGGAAAAACATCTCATATAGGTCTGGTGTCCTCGCTGTGGCATATATTTTGAGAGAAGCTTTGATCAATTTGTGTAGGTGTTCTGCTAGATTTTTTAGGTAAAATCAGCAAAAAAATTCTTTTGGTGGTGCTGAATATCCTAATTTCTCAAGCACACGAAATTGTCAGTTTCTGCAAGTACAGCAATATAATAAAAACATCAAATTATCAAAATGCGCAAAAATCAACCAATAAAATTTAAAATTATTCTATTTTTTAATCAAACAGATTATTTA
>NZ_JADVOP010000087.1 GCF_016508585.1 Acinetobacter baumannii | reverse complement strand
ATTTAACATAAAATCTCTTATACGCAGCCCAGGTTAATCCTGGGCTTTTTGTTCAATCTGATCATTGGCCTCAAACATGCCAGGATTAGTAATCCGGATATTTTCCTGACAATTCCCACAAAGCATCAGCCCTGCAAAAAGCTGTACGTTTTCCCTTGAATCACAGAAAGCACACTGTTTAGAAAGTTGAATAATATTGCTCACGGCTTTTTCCCCGCAAAATAGTTCTTTTGGGCATATGCATTTCCCTTTATTTGCATTCCTCGGATGTCTTCTCGATCGACTTTTAGATGCATCAACATCCCCATTTGAAACATGTACATATGTCCAAAGTCTTCAAAGAATTTTTCATTTAAATAATTGGCTTCAGTAAACTTATCTAGGGAATAATTAATTTGCTTTTCAAAATCATTCACCAATGTTTCAATCCGACTGACCTGCCGTTCAATACTGGCCATTTGTAAATTACTGGTCAGTAGATCCCGTAAATAAGTTCCGAGTTTATCGCCCTTCAACTGAGCCAAACGCTCATATTCTTGTGCGACCTGATTGTCTAATCTGACGGCAACGGTTCGAGTACTGTTCATGAAAAACTCCTACAATTTGTTTTCAATCTAAGCACCTAATTTCTAAAAAGTAACTATCAAATATAAGTAAACACTGTGTTAAGTTTTAATGATTACAGGTTAAATATCTAATATAAAAAGAGAAATTCATATAAAAGCGTAAACAAAGGTGATTACAAGCTATCTTATTGTTTTGTAAGCAAATATTGCACTTTATTCGCAACAAAAAGTGTTTACAGCTAAACCTATGAAAAATAATAAAAATCATGCTAAAAGCGTAAACGCTTTCCAGATAGATGAAAAATCGCTGTATCCCTTATAGGATAAGGCTTTGGAGCCTTTATCTTTAGATGCGTGGTGTGTGAACCAAAAATTACCGGTATGTACCGGCTCCCAATCCACTTAATTGACTTAACTGACAGTAAAGATAGTGCTTGGCCAAAAGAGATCCTGACTATTGTATTTTTAAGAGAAAAATCTATAAGCGAAAACTCTAGCCTACAAATCAAAAATTAAACCTAAGTTAAAACGCTCTCACATGCGATTTCAGCCACATTTTTACATAAGACATAGATTCGACTATTGAAATGAGTAATCAGGTCAAAAAACGCAAATGAGCGCCAAATAGAGACTATTTTTATTCTAATCGGGATGAATAGAGCGAGTGTCTACGAGCGAAGCACCAAAATTCGCACCTCGACTCTCTGAAAAACAGCTTTTTAGGCTGTGAAGCCTAAATAAGCGTAAATCACATGCAGAAAATTGAGCCTAGATCGAGCGTAGCGAGTAAAAAATTTATGAGCGAAGCGAATTCCGAGTTTCTTTTGCTCTTGTTTTTGCTTTTTCTCAAAGTCACGGGAATATTAACCTAAAAATTGCCCCGGCGAATCGAGCGAAAGCGAGATTCAATAGAGTTTGAGCGAAGCGAAAACCAAGGGCAATTTTTTCAAACGTATTTTTAATTATTTTTATATCTTTTAAATCTTTTCATTGAGCTGTATCCCTTATGGAGCAAGCCTTTCAACGTTTAACTATGACGGATTGACTACTAACTATGACGGATTGACTACTAACTATGACGGATTGACTACTTAACTATGACGGATTGACTACCAAATATGACAAGTATATAGTTGTCATATATAAAAGAAAATCAATGGTTTTATTTTGGATAAGAATCAAATTGTTAAATCAAATCAAGTTATAGAAGCTTCCTATCAATTAAGTGCTGTAGAACAGCGTATCGTCTTGGCAGCTATTTCACGTATTCCGAAGAGCCAGCCTATTACTGATGATGAGTTATACCCTGTAAGCGTTAATGAACTACAGCTATTAGGAGTACATGAAAAAACCGCATATAGAGACTTAAAAGAAGGTATTAATAGACTTTATGAAAGATCTATTAATCTTAGTATTGATGATAAATCTATAAAAATGAGGTGGGTACAAGAGATCCAGTTTTTGGATAGTCAAAGTATCATTGGTATTCGTTTTTCAAAACCTATCTTGCCCTTCATATCTAATTTAAGTAGAGAATTTACTAAGTATGCTCTATCAGATATTGCTGGGATCAATAGTGGATATGGTATTCGTATTTATGAATTATTGGTGCAATACAGACAAATAGGTAAGCGTGAAATCTCTGTTGAGAGCTTACGAAGCATGTTGGAGCTTGGCAAAAAATACCCACTATTTGCAGATTTCAAAAAACGGGTAATTGATACTGCTGTAGACCAAATAAATGAATGCAGCCCATTAAGCGTTTCCTATGAGCAGAAAAAAACTGGTCGTAAAGTCACCCATATTCTTTTTTCATTTAAAGAAAAATCAAAAAGCATTAATCAAAATAACGAACAAGATAAGGTTTATAAACTAACAGACGCTCAAATCAATATGTTTGGCAATCAGCTTTCTCGCTTACATGAGCTATCGCATTTAGCAGCTCAAGGAGAAAGCTATGATGTACTGGCATCAAGAATAAAAGAAATGCTTAGAGATCCAATACAACAAAAGCAATTTATTCCTCATCTTAGGAATTTAGGTTTTAAAGGGTGAGGTTTGATTGTGTATGTAGCGGTTGACTGTTTCTTAATGTATCTTAGTTCACATAATAGACAACCTAAATTACAACATGAAATCACTATCTGTTATCGAACTTTCAAACCTCTATGGAATGACTCGTCAAGCCGTTTATAAACAAATAAATAAAGGTAATTTAAGTAAGAATAGCGATGGTAAAATTGATCTTTCTGAAGCTATTCGAGTCTTTGGTGAACCATCTAAACATGTGAACAGTTCACAGACAACCGAAACACGAAAGTTGTCAGAGGTTCACCTGCTTGAACAACAGGTTCACATGCTTCAAAAACAGCTAGAACAGGCTCATGACCGTGAGAAATTTCAACGAGATGAATTAAAAGCTAAGAATGATCAGTTACATGTTAAGGACGAACAAATTGAGGCAATGCAACGTCTATTAGAAGCCCCAAAAACCAATATGACTACGTTTACCGATCAAGAACCGCTGCAACCAAGCATGTCCAAAACAGCTCCAGAACCGGACACAGTAGAAGCTAAACATGACGGATTGACTATTCCGGTCGAAACAAAAAATAAGCGGATTCTGGTGCCGGATCACGTTGAACCGGAGCAGCCGAAAAGAGGCTTTTGGAGCCGTTTTTTTAGACCCTATGATTAACCACGATTGTTTAACTGATATGAACAAAGTTGTGGAACATTGATCAAATAATAGGCGTGGAACGTGAAAAATCATAAAAAAAGCCCAACTTGGGGAAGATGGGCTATAAACTTTGAAATAAGTGCATGAATTTAAAGGGTAATTATAACGCATTTCGTATAAGGCGTATTATGTTAATTTTAGGAAAACTTGACTTAATACTTTGATTTTTTCTTAAGGAGTGAACTTTTGATAAAAGCTTTATTTAAAGATAAGCATAGAAAATTATTTTTTATACAAAGAATCATATTAGTTTTCATATGTATATTTTTTCTTCTTATTTTCTTTAAATTTATAAATCAAATTGTATTACAGATCATTGAATTAAATAAAAAAAATTTTAATTTTTTAGAAATTTTTCTGGAAATCTTATTAACTATTTCATCAATAACTCTTGCATCATCAGGAATAGCTTTAGTCGGATTATATTTTACTTTAGCTAACTACTTGAGGAAGCACGGTAATCAGGTTGATGCTATCTTAGGCATAGAACTGGGTGAAAAAACTCTTATTTTGGCAAACAAGAAAGATAAGCCTTTAGTTTTTAACTCTATCAGTTTATTAATTGAGAAAGATAAATATTTAGAGCTATCAAGCAAAGATCAAGAAAAACTTAAAACATCTTCCCAATATGAAGTGATAAGCCCTTACTCAACACTAACTATTAAATTAAAAGATACTCCTTTACTTGAGGCTCTATTTAATCATCGTTCAGAGATTTCTATAAAAATAGTACTAACAACGGATGAAGGGCTTACTATATGTAATGAATTAGAAGTATTGCCTATACGAGACAATATTTAGGGCATATCCCTGAGCTGCAAGATGGAGTGAAAACTCAGATAAAAACATTTGCAGAACGTGCTTATAAATTATGCAAACGAGGGGAATGGTAATTACCCCTTTAAGACCTTGATATCTGTGTATCCCATAGGATACAATATTTATATGTATTCAATATATACCACTGAAGTCTTTGATGATTGGTTTGATAAGCTTAAAGACCAACAAGCAAAAAGGCGTATACAAGTTCGTATTGATCGGGTTGAAGATGGCAATTTTGGAGATACTGAGCCAGTTGGTGAAGGTGTGTCTGAGCTACGTTTCTTCTTCGGTCCTGGTTATAGAGTTTATTACTGCCAACAAGGGCAAAGAGTCATTATTTTATTAGCTGGTGGTGATAAAACTACTCAAAGTAAAGATATAAAACTCGCCTTAAAGTTAGCAAAAGACCTAGAGGAGGAACTATAAATGGCTATTAAACTTCGTAAGTGGGATAGTGCAGAGCACCTCAAAACAGAAGAGGATATGCAAGCTTACTTACAAGCATGTATTGATGAATCTAACGGTGATGCAGCCTTTATCGCCAAAGCATTAGGAAACATTGCTAAAGCTAAAGGTATGACTCAACTCTCTAAGGAAACTGGCTTAGGAAGAGAAAGCCTTTACAAAGCTCTGTCTGGGGATGTTAATCCTAGCTTTGACACTGTTATAAAAGTTGTTAAAGCCCTTAATTTACGTTTAGCTATTTAAAAAAGGGAGAATATCTCCCTTTTTTATCGCTTTGGTCGTGTGAATAGTACAAATAATCCAAGTATTACATCTACTAATGCCCAGAAAATTATCACCATACCTAAACCTAATGTAGAACCTAATGTAGCTCCTGCTTGTTCATATTCATTTTGACTCGAAGCAATAATTTCTGAAGCACTTCCACAAGATTTGAATGTCATAACAAGCATGAAAAGGTTAAATAGAATAAAAAGCCATTTAAAAATCTTACCAAAGAAACCTCTTTTAGGTTTTCTTAATCTTGCCCCACAAGAAGGACAATCTAAAGCTTTATCACTCACTGAATGGCTACATTCAGGGCAATTTATTAAAGGCATATCTGCTCCCTCAAAATAAAAAATTTGCTTTTAATTAAGTCATTGTTTTATAAGATTCTAACTCAAAATAGCTTTTAGATTTTATTTTTATGAAGTACCTTCTAATTTCAACAATATTATTAACAACCTCATCACTTGCTTTTGCAAGTAAAGAAGATTCTATAAAAGACATCTTCATTTATGATGATTTTAGTACTTGGCTTGATAGTGGAAAGGCCTTATTCGACTGGAGTAAAATAGTAAAAACAACTCCTAAGAAACCAGTAACGATAAATAAAATAAAGAGTGATTTTTCTGGAAATGAGGTAGCTGCAAATAGAGACTATGCTAATCAATGGGTTCGTCTAACAGGTACTGTCAAAAATGTAAAATTAGATAAAGATGGAAAAATGTATGCCGATCTAACACAAAATTATGTAAATTTTAAGGCTTATATTTCCAATTCTGAATTTGCTGCAAGCCTTCAGCCTAATCAAAAAGTAGATATGTATTGCTTTAATATAACTGCCAATTCAGCAACTCAATGTATTAATTATCCAAGCTCAATTTGGGAAAAAGCATCAGAAGTTAACTTATCAGAAATACGAGCAAATAAAGGAATTTCTTCATTTTCATCAATACTGTCTAAAGCTGTTCCTGATAATATTTTTAATGAATCTTGCTCTAAAAATATATATTCCCCTACCTGTAAAAATGCTGTTATGAACTCTATGAAGGATTTTGAAAAAATAATTGAGAAAGAATTGAAAAAATCTTGCGGTAAATCAAAAGAATCCGAGGCTTGTAAAAATTACAAGGAATCAATAAAAGATCTCGAAGACTTTATTAACAAATAATATTGAGCTAAAGATAGCTAATAAGGTGTCTTTTTTATGATTTAACATAAAATCTCTTATACGCAGCCCAGGTTAATCCTGGGCTTTTTGTTCAATCTGATCATTGGCCTCAAACATGCCAGGATTAGTAATCCGGATATTTTCCTGACAATTCCCACAAAGCATC
>NZ_JADVOP010000086.1 GCF_016508585.1 Acinetobacter baumannii | reverse complement strand
ACTTCGGTGAACTCGTCAATAAAGGAAAATTACCTTTTGATGGCGATGCTCATAGTAAACCTTTACATAAAGTCACTTTAGATAGTTATAGCCTAAATGCCTATAAGTCCAGTTATGAAGACTTAGACACTTATAGTGCAGCAACAGGACAGCCTAAAGTTATGGATGATCCAGATATCATTGATAAGAGATATAAAGATGCTGCCGCTGGACTCAATTGGTATCAAGCGCGTGATTACTGCCAATGGTTAGGCAAACAATTAAATGTTCCTATGGACTTACCAACTGAAGCACAATGGGAATATGCTGCTCGTAATCGTGGACAACAAGTGGTCTATCCCACCGATAATGGTAAACTAGAATATGGGAAAAACTTTAATAGTTATCAACAACAAAAAGATTTCTCGCGTAAGGTTTCAGGGGATGCCATCATTTTAGTTTCTCAATTAGGTGCGTACCAACCTACTCCATTAGGTTTTTACGACTTAATCAATGAAAACTTAGAATGGGTTGCTGACTGGTATGCACCTGATTATTATTCTAAATCATCAGAAAAAAATCCTAAGGGGCCTGAAACAGGTACAGCTAAAGTCCTTAGAAGTACCAATATTAATGATGAATATATGATTCGAACTGCTTTTGGCTTTACTTTTTCAAGAATGTTTAAAGAGCCCGATTTAAAAGGAAAGGATTTTTCTCGCTATTACACTACTTCAGTCCGATGTGCTGCCAACAATACTAAACCTTTATTTTAATTAATTATTATTATACAAACGCCAAATCCCTTTAACCTTTATATTTTTTTAACAGAATCAAACTTTATATTGTACAGATTATCAGTTAGGATAAAAACTAAAATATTGATAGTCTTATTTAAAAATGATGAAACACAATATAATTGCTATTTTACTCTCCACTTTAGCCTTATCTGCTTGTGCAAAAACCACCAATGAGACGCATAGCAATTCAACAGCTCAAAAGACCAATGAAAAAAACGATCTTGAGTTACAACAAAGAATTAAAACATTGGTGGAGAAAACCAAAAAGAATATGATTTTTGTACAAGGTGGTACGTTTATGATGGGTGACTTCGGTGAACTCGTCAATAAAGGAAAATTACCTTTTGATGGCGATGCTCATAGTAAACCTTTACATAAAGTCACTTTAGATAGTTATAGCCTAAATGCCTATAAGTCCAGTTATGAAGACTTAGATACTTATAGTGCAGCAACAGGGCAGCCCAAAGTTATGAATGATCCAGATATTATTGGCAAAAGATATAAAGATGCTGCTGCTGGACTCAATTGGTATCAAGCCCGTGATTACTGCCAATGGTTAGGCAAACAATTAAATGTTCCAATGGACTTACCAACCGAAGCGCAATGGGAATATGCTGCTCGTAACCGCGGCCAACAAGTGGTTTATCCCACCGATAATGGTAAAGTAGAATATGGTAAAAACTTCAATAGTTATGAACAACAACAAGCATTCACAGAAACTGTTGCAGAGAACTCGATAATACTCATCACTCAACTTGGCGCTCATCAGCCTACTCCATTAGGTTTTTACGACTTAATCAATGAAAACTTAGAATGGGTAGCTGACTGGTATGCACCTGACTATTATTCAAAATCACCTGAAAAAAACCCTAAGGGGCCTGAAACAGGTACAGCAAAAGTCCTTAGAAGTACCAATATTAATGATGAATATATGATTCGAACTGCTTTTGGCTTTACTTTTTCAAGAATGTTCATGGAACCTAAAAAACAAAATGATGAATTATCCTATTATAATACCTCTGTTAGATGCGCCGCTAATAGCCCCAGTCCAATAAAAAAATAAGATTAAATATAGTTTCATTGATCTAAATGCATAACTCCTATTTTTCAACTATAAAAGGATTTTAGGAAATATGTCTTATAACTTAAAATCCTTATATTTTTAAGTCAAGTATGTATCATTATCAGATTCTGAGAATAATGGTTTATCGTTAGCACTCGCCAAATATAAAATTTCATTATTTTCATCATATCCCTGCATAAGTTTGACTTGTTTAAAAATACTGTCATCTTGATTATAGGCAATTTGTGGTAAAGGCCATGTCTTAATTCCTTCCAAACTCGTTCTTGCTTCTATAAAGTCCTTAATCCATTTATTGGTAGGTCCTGTATATTTGGTATTATTATTTAAAGCCAAAACAATATTATCTATTTGAAACCGCACCAAGTTTAAACCACTGGCTAAAAAGTTAATAATATGCCTTTCTAAGTTTTTTATATTTCCAGTATTCTTTTTTCCTTGCTGATTGACTCTTTCTATAATATTTCGCCATTCATTGACATGTAGTGTTGATTTAAAAATATTAACAATAGCTGTTTTTCGTTGATCCAAATAATGAATCCCATCCCAATCTACACTTGGAAAATCATCATAATGTGCCCAGCGAGTATTCCAATGACATAGAGAATATACCAAGATCCCTTTGGAGTTGGGTGTTAAACCAATCAATGATTGTAAATTATTATTTATATTTTGAGCACATGCTAGTTTTGCTTCATCTTCCTTTATAGACGAAAGCCATTTTTCAAACTGTACTGACACATTCAGAAAGAATTTTGACATATTATTTAATTGAGTAGAATATTTTTTTAAAATTGTATAATCATTATTTGCGGCAAGCATTGCAAAAAGTTGCGACAATTGCTCAAATAAATTATCAGCAATATAAGCCAAATGCATAAAGCCCATTTTCAGTAAATTCTTTTTGATAAATAGCATTAAAGATACTAAATCTTTAGGATTCACTTCCAAATCAACCGCGCCTTTTGCCCCAATCCCATAACACAAATGGGCAGCCAACTTGATCCTGATCGAACCATTCGGATGAATGTACATATAAAAATTAAATTCTGCTCCTGCACCACCACTCACGCCAGCAGTAACGGCTGCTTTTGCTAATGTTTCAAACTTAGGCTCTCCACTTGATTCACGAGGGTTTCCATTCGCATTAAACCACTGCAATTCAACTTTTGGAGTAAGCGCTAATTGGGCGCCAGCAAAGGCTTTTACTTCTACTTGAGCTTTATTTAGCACATCAGGAGGTATATCTTCATTACTTTTGACTTCTACTTTTAAGCCTTTTACTGCATCCACTGCATCTTTCATCGATTTTTTAGGATCATGTGAAATTGCTTGTAGTTTTTGATAGCCTGCAACGTTACCAATCGCGACACTCGTTTGACCTGCAATTGCTAGATTTGCACCTGCAAATCCTTGTAATGCTGCACCAGCAACAACCCGAATTGTCGCAATGGGATCGCCATCATCAAAAACAATACTCCAACCGTATTTAGATGGCCAAAAAAAGTCCCAATTTGCTCGTCCCTCAAATAATACAAATTTTGCAGCCGCCTTTGCTTCAGCTTTACCATGTAAATGTTCCTTAGACAAGTTAAGCGTAGCCTCTGTACCATTTGTACCTACAAATCTCATCCACTGTGCATCTACTGTGAGTTCATCATTTTCACTCATCATATTGTATTGGTTAGAGTACTCTCCACCCACACGTCCCAACACTGGTAAATACAAATCTCGAATGCTTTTTTCATCCGCTGATTTTGATTTGTAGCTCGCTAATTCAACACCTACACCATTTATAAATTTTTTTAAACTATCATTAAATTCTCGAGGATTCGATGTATTTATTTCCTCTGTCCCTTCTCTAGCATTTGCCCCTGTATCACTGGTTATCTTGATTTTAGTTGTGCTTTTATTTATTCGTTGAGTTCTTAATTCTTCGATTCTACGTTTATTGGCATATCTTCTTAAAATATTTGGATTACCATTTGAGTTTCCACTTGCTTCGATCACAAGTACTTCTTGGATTTCTGCACTGTTTTTAAACTCTCCATTAATTTTATCTAGGGCATCCTTTTTTGCGATACCCAGTCTTTCTTCGATTTTTTTTATGTCAGTTGGATTTCTTGCTTCAAGTTGTAACTCTAAATCTTTTTTATTTTTATAAATTGAAGATATAGATTTCTCAAAATCTTTAGTTAACTTATCGAACGGCTTAAAAACATCCATCGGTAAAATATAAATTTCATTGGTTTTTGGCACAATAATTATTGGTAAAGTTGTTTTAGCACCTAAACTCGCTGTATAAGTTTCTTTAGGATTTGTAGTGGTGCTACTTAGCTTAATTTCAAAAGGATGAAAATTTCCTTTGGTAGAAGTCACTAGTGGCGCCATTAATGGAGATTTAAATTTAATTCCATTCAAATCAAATTCAATATAAGTTTTATGATCCGTATACAACAGATTTGATATTGATTTTTCATTCAATACACTGGATTTAATTTGTTTTGATGAGGCATCCAATCTTTCATTTTTTTCATTAAATATTCGATAACCACCTTTAGGAAAATACTTTATTTGCCCTCCTACTCTCATAAAAACCTGATACAAAATAAAAGCTTTCTGTAAAACATCAATTCGTTTTTCTACAACAATCGTCTCTTTCTTGTTTACTTTTAAATCACCAGATTTATTAAAAACTGGTCTTGTACTGATATAACTATAACTTTCCGATTTTATTCTATAAACACCATTTTTATCATCTTTAGTTAAGGGCTTTTTACTATCAAGCCAAATAGTAACTTCTGCAGTCAAATAAGCATCAAAATATACTGCTCTTGTTTCTCCTTTGCTATTGGTTGAAAAGGAGTCCTGTAGTAGTACATTTGGACCAATTGTACTTAAATTTTTAACTATTAATTTATAGTTTATTCCAGAAAGCACATTACCTACATTATCTTTTACAACCAAAATGAGTTTATTATTTTTTGGCTGTATATTTGCTTTAAAAATATCGCCATTTTGATTATTTTTTAATAAAAAATTTTCCACAATCTATTCCTTTATTTTTAAATTATAGCTATTAATATTTTCATCTTCTATATAAATAGAGATATTTTCAGGAGATGGTGTTGTTACTTTTTTTGTTTTACCCTGACTATCCGTAACACCCTGAATAACATCACCATTCTGCAGTATCATTAAATACTTTTTATTCGCTAATGGATTTCCAAGTAAGTCTTTAGCTTCATAGGTTAAATAACAAGGCGTTTCTTTGAATTCACGAGATTTCATTTCAACCTTAGCGCCACCTGTAAACTTCTGTTGCCCAGATTTCACTTCAAATAATCCACCAGTGGTTGCAAATACACCTGAACCATTGATCTTTAACTCAGAACCGTCACTAATCAACTTAATCTCTTTCGGGCTAGTAATATAAACTGTATCTTCTGTGGAAATGATTTGAATGCCTTTGCGAGCAATCAAATCCGCACTGTCACCCTGCGCTTGAATCTCTACTTTTCCTTTTCCTGCATAAAGCCTTGCGCCTTCCTGCGCTGCAAACAGGCTGATTTTAGAACTGGCATGCCCCACCAAGGATTTTTGTGTGCTTAGATTGATGCTCTCGCCTGCATTATGGCTGATTTGCCCATCAGCAGAGACATGGATGTCTTCATTGCTTGATAGTGCAATTGAATTTGGTGAAGCCAACATCATTACTGCGGACTTAAATGCATCCGCTTTTTTCGGATCTTGTTGAGCCAGTGTATTGATAAACCCTTGGATTCGCTCTAAGACTTCCAAAGGATCCGTCTGTTGGTTCTTGGCAACTTCACTTAAGGCTTTGGCATTGTTCAGGCTACTTTCTAACTGGCTTTTGGCTGCGGTTGTATCCAGATGATTGCCTGATGCGCCATCTTGTGCATGGGTGCTGACCAGTAAACCTTGCCCTGCACGTACCGCACCCCATTGGTCCGTCCTCAGCTCAAAGCCTTCTCCTCGCCCGTCACTGCTATCTGTCTCTTTTGGATGACTGAGGTTACCAAGATTGAGTTGAGTTGCGCCATGACTGCTGTGCAACTGGCTGCTGATCTGGTTGGTGGTATCGTCAAAACGCAGTTGGTTATAGCCACTGCCCTGATATTCCTTGCTTTTAATCCCTGCCAACTTCTTGGTATCAGGCAGCTTGCCTTTGTTATCAAACTTGCTCGGGCTGCGTTGTGCTTCATGGATTCGTCCCACCACAAACGGTCTGTCAATATTGCCATCAAAGAAGTCAATAACAACAATCTCCCCGATCCTCGGTAGGAAGCGAGCTCCATAACCTTCGCCTGCCCAGGGTGTCAAGACATCAACCCAAGCTGAGTCAGTATCATTGTCATTCGAGCCTGCACCACCATCGTGACTGTGGTCTTCATTGCGGGTAAACAGGAAGCGTACTTTGATGCGTCCCCATTCATCCACATGGATTTCTTCTCCACTTGGACCAACCACTTTGGCGCGTTGTGGATATGCCACTGGACGGTGTTTGAGTGGGTTGTATTCCGCTGCTGTACTGATGTTTCTGCGTTGTAACGTCAGTTGGTTGGCTTGGCGTTCGTCACTGTTGTCATATGTAGTGTGTGTTCGGTTTGCCCACTGACTCTGTTGAAGTAAACGATTGATTTGTTCGTTTAAGTCTTTGGGAAGGTTGTTTTGGTTGTAGTAGCGCTTTTCAATGATTAGAAATTGGCGATCTGCCCCACTGTGCCGGTCTATTTCTGGGTGTTCGTTGAATTCAAACCAGTAGCCGACCTGTGCATCTCGTACTGTCGATATTGCCGTGAATTGTTTGGCTTGGGCATCGTAGTAGTTGCTGAGGTTTTGGTTAAAGCGTTCGATCTGACTGT
>NZ_JADVOP010000085.1 GCF_016508585.1 Acinetobacter baumannii | reverse complement strand
ATGTATTATAAAAAAATCTGATTTATTTGATGTAAAAAAATAAAGTTCTTAGACCAATAGCTAAGTTATAAAAAATATCTTGCTCAGTACACTAAGTGCATACCAAAAATAGTTGAAATGGAAAGTTTTTAAATCCATGAATTATGGTTTGTGTCTACAGATATAAAGACAATATGCAAGTGATAACAATGAGCAATAGCAAGACTAAAATTTTATTTTTACATGGCTTGGATTCATCTAAAGAATCAACCAAGTTCCATGTCATCAATGCAATAAAAAAATATTGTATTAATGTGGATTATCGCAATTTAAACTATCAAACAGTTGAAAATTTTTATCACGATATTATTGAAAAAATTAAGCCTGATTTATTGGTGGGACATAGTTTAGGTGGCTACTGGTCATTAAAAATGTCCCAGAAACATCGTATTCCAACTGTGATTGCCAATCCCAGTTTAAAACCAGATTTTCGTGACGATTATCCTGAGATCAATGAAGCTGATCTTGAGCATGATATTCCTCAAATCGCATATATTGAATTGGGTGATGAAATTCTGGACATGTACAAAGTTTTTGAACAATTAGATCCATACATGCAGATTGAAACTGTTGAAGGGGGTCATCACCGCCTGGCTCAACCTGAAAACTTAAATCGTTTGATTAGCTATATGGAACAAACTTTCATTTATTAATTTTTAATGAATGGGCTAAACTTTTCAATATTTGTAAAAAAAGCCTTGTTTAAACAAGGCTTTCAAACAGATTAAGCAACTGCTTTTTCTACAGGTTTTGAGTGTTCATCTAAAACAGACCAAATTTTTAACCCCAAGTCTTGATGTGAGTCAGGCAAATCAAGAAAAATACTCGCACCCAATACCGTATGGTGGCATTTATGCATCAATTGATTAACTGCTTTGAGTGTCCCACCTGTTGCCAATACATCGTCCACAATAATCACTTTCTGTGGGGTAATGTTGGCTGACATTTCCAAACGATCCAAACCATATTCCAGACTATAGCCCACGCCAACAACTGGAGGTGGTAATTTTCCTGCTTTACGAACCAACAATAACCCTTTGCCTGTACGTTGTGCCAATAAGCTCGCCAACACAAAACCACGCGCTTCTACCGCAACAAAACTCTCCACCTCTGCCAATTGTTCAACAGGAATACTTGCAATCAATGCATCAGCCAATTCGCTCAGATTGTTCATAAACAACGGGGTTAAATCATAAAAACAGATACCTGGTTTTGGAAAATCCTGGACAGTACGAATACTTGACCACAAAGCAGTAGACATGTTCATCATTAGGGAGATATTTAAAAGAAAATTAATGCGTGAATTTTAACGTTTTTTAAGGAAAATTGACAGCTACATTCAAACCTGGAAAAACCTATATCACTTTAAGTTATTGATTTTATTGCAGCCATTTTTATATAAAATATTGGCTATAGTTTAACCTTATTCTATTTTAGCTATACTTTTAAAATTTTTCATTCAGACCTTAGTCTAAGTTCAATGATTTGAATAATTTAGCACTTCATTATGACGTTCACTAAAAATGAGTGGCCTTAGAAATCTTTTCCAACCAGTTGGCATAATAAACATTGCTTTTGTCCTGACCTGCCATTCAGCTTTTACAAGAGTGAGATAAACTCCGATATTTACTTTACTTTAGACACAGAACTGCGTAAAAATTTAGAGGAATATGTACACACTTTTTTTTGCATATTATTTGAGTCAAGCAGCGGATGGAATTTTACTGATAGATAATGTAATTCACCTATCAGTTATCGGAGAATCAGATGAAGAAATATCAATGCATCGTTTGTGGTTGGATTTATGACGAAGCAGAGGGTTGGCCACAAGACGGCATCGCAGCAGGTACCAAATGGGAAGATATCCCAGACGACTGGACTTGCCCAGACTGCGGTGTTTCTAAAGCAGACTTTGAAATGGTAGAAATCTAAAATTTCGCGTAAAGACCATGTTTACATGGTCTTTTTTACGTATATTTGTCATAAAAATTATTCAATCCCCCACTCTTTTAGGCATGTATGGAGAAAGATATGCAACCAATCATCATCATCGGTTCTGGTATGGCAGGTTATACGCTTGCAAGAGAATTTCGTAAGTTAAACACTGAACAAGAATTAGTGATGATTTGCGCAGATGATGCGGTCAATTATGCAAAACCTACATTGTCAAATGCCTTGGTTGGTAAAAAAGCACCTGAACAAATTGGGCTAGGTGATGCCGAAAAAATGAGTACGCAATTAAATATGCGGATCGAAAAAGAAACTTGGGTAAAAAGTATAGATGCAGAAAAACATGAATTGATTCTTGAAAAAGAAGGCACGACTTCTACGCAAGGATATTCGAAATTAATTCTTGCAGTAGGTGCAAACCCAATTCGCCTAGCCATCGCAGGTGATGGTAGTGATGACATCCATGTCGTCAACTCATTGATTGACTATCGAGCATTTCGTGAAACACTGGAAAATTGCACGACAGGTGATTGCGGTAATAAACGCGTAGTTATCTTGGGTGCAGGTCTAATTGGCTGCGAATTTGCCAATGACCTACAAAATACAGGTCATCAGGTTACGGTTATTGATTTAGCACCGCAACCATTAGGACGCCTGCTTCCAGAACATGTTGCACAAGCATTTAAAGAAAATCTTGAAGAATCGGGCATCAACTTTGTTTTAGGTACAACCGTGGAAAAAGTATCAAAAACTGAGCGCGGTTACATCGTTTCATTGGCAAGTGGTCAATCATTGGTTGCAGATGTAGTCCTTTCCGCGATTGGTCTACAGCCGAATATTGCTTTAGCAAAAACAGCCGAAATCAACACCAGCCGCGGTGTAATTACCAATACTTTACTTGAGACCAATCAAGCGGATATTTTTGCTATAGGTGACTGCGCGGAAGTGAATGGGACGCTGCTGCCTTATGTGATGCCAATCATGCAACAAGCACGTGCTTTAGCCAAAACGTTAAGTGGTCAAACCACAACAGTTCATTACCCAGCAATGCCAGTCGCAGTTAAAACACCAGCTGCACCATTAACGGTCTTACCTGCACCGATTGGTGTTGAAGTCACTTGGGAAAATGAAGAGTTTGACGATGGAATGCTATCTAAAGCCACTGATGCTGATGGAACCTTGCGTGGTTTCGTGTTACTGGGTGCAACTGCAGGTAAACAGCGTCTCACTTTAACAAAACTTGTTCCAGACTTGATTCCTGCATCAGTTTAAGGGTTTAATAGCAAGGATACTTTTTAATCAATGCGTATCCTTGCTTGGGAAAATAACAATGAATAGCGCACTTCAATTCCAAATTTCACCTTATGCTTCATTCATGAATGAAACTAAAGTCGATTTAGGCAATGGTATTCAACTACATGTCGAAACAGGCGGAAATCCTGAACATCCTTCTGTTCTCTTGATTATGGGGTTGGGTGCACAAATGTTATTTTGGCCGGATTTTTTTTGTAAATCGCTCATTGATCAAGGCTTTCATGTCATTCGTTTTGATAATCGTGACATTGGTTTATCTTCAAAAATCCGCCACAAGGGTCCGCGCTTAAACTCCTATAAATTAATGGGACGTTTCGCTTTGGGTCTACCCAATGATGGTGCACCCTACAATCTATTCGATATGGCAGACGATGTTGCTTTATTGATTGATCGCATGGGAATTGAAAAACCACATATTCTCGGTGCTTCAATGGGTGGAATGATTTCGCAGATCCTAGCGGCAAAATATCCAGAAAAAATTGATAAACTGGGTCTTCTGTTTACCAGCAATAATCAACCTTTCTTGCCCCCCCCTTTTCCAAAGCAACTTTTTAGTCTGATCGGTAAGCCTGAATCCCGTGATGAAGAAGGGATTGTGAATCATTCATTAAAGGTTTTTCAAATGATTGGTTCACCGGGTTATATCAACCAAGTCGAGGCAATTCAGACCGCGCGTAAATTATATCGTCGTAGTTATCACCCAGCGGGTGTACTTCAACAGTTTTTAGCAATATTATGTACAGGTTCCTTACTTAAATTGGACAAACAGATCAACAAACCAACGTTAGTATTACATGGTTCTAAAGATCGTTTACTACCTCCAAGTCACGGTAAGGCAGTTGCGAAAGCAATTTCGGGCGCTAAATTTGAATTAATTGAAGGAATGGGGCATGATATCCCACCGCATTTTGTTCCTCAACTTAGCGGCTTATTTGCACATCATTTTAAATCATAAGCATTAGGACACTATGGCTGCATTACCATCCCTAAGACAGTTGTCATATTTGGTGACATTGTCTGAGACGTTGCACTTTACTGAAGCAGCGCGCCGTTCGTTTGTAACTCAATCCACATTATCGGGTGGAATTATGGAGTTAGAGCGTTTATTGGGTGGCGTACTCGTAGAACGTGATCGCCAAAACGTACGTTTAACTCCCTTAGGTGAACAAGTTGTTGCCCGAGCCCGTGTTCTACTCGCAGATGCACAAGACTTAATGCGTTTAAGTCGTGAAATGAGCGAACCTTTGACTGGAGATTTACATTTAGGGATCATTCCCACCATTGCGCCATTTATTTTGTCTCAACTTTTGGAAGAAGTGCATAAACAACTTCCTAAGATTCAACTACATTTACACGAAGCACAAAGTGAAAAAATCGTTGAAAAACTTGAGCATGGTAATTTAGATGTAATCATGTTGGCATTGCCTTTTGACACACGTGGTTTAAAAGTTGCTGAAATTGCAAAAGAAGATTTATTCTTGGTCTGCAATAAAGCAGATCAAAATGCCATGACTGCAAGAAGCTTAGATGACCTAGATCTGTCCCATCTAATGTTACTTGAGGAAGGTCATTGCTTACGTGACCATACACTAAGTGTTTGCCCAATTGGTGAACGTAAAAATGATCATCGTTTAAAGGCGAGCTCTTTACCAACTTTGGTTGAAATGGTGAGTTCGAACTTAGGTTATACCCTACTTCCAGAGATCGCGATTCATGCTCACATGCTGAAGAACAATGATCAAATTGTGGTAAAACCAATTGAAAATGCACCTTCTCGTACTTTAGCTCTAGTAACGCGTAAAAGCACACCACTGCAAAGTGAATTTGACGTGTTGGTGCAAATTCTTCAGAAAATCACCGCCAATCTACATTGATCTGAAAATTTCTAAAAAGGAGCCGAATATGGCTCCTTTTTTAATCCTTAATTTTAAGTATGGTGTTTTTTTCATTCAAAGGTGCTAATATTTATCGAGTACACTGTTAGTCTTCTAGCTTTGTATGGTTTGTTACGATAAAAAAATCGCGAAAAATCGACTTACTTAGTCTCATTTTCAATCATTGAAAATGCTGTAAGCGACACATAGCCAATCATCATTTTGGTCAGCGTTCTCAAGGGCTTGAATCTTTCAAGCATCGTTAACAGGTTTCTACAGTTTTTCTGTGCCTGGCTTTTCGATAGGACGCACCATGAATCGACCTTTATTCATTATTTTTTCAACGATTGTTTTAGATTCGATTGGAATCGGAATTGTATTCCCATTACTCCCCTCATTACTTAAAACGCTAAGCCAACAACAAAACGTAGCACTCTTGATGGGTTTTTTCATCAGCTGTTATGCAATGATGCAATTCATTTTCTCTCCGATTTTAGGCAGTTTAAGCGATAAAATAGGAAGAAGACCTGTACTGTTAATTTCTTTAGCTGGCTCAACGATCAGCTATCTATTACTGGCTTTCTCTTCGCATTTAAGTTGGTTGTTCATCGGAAGAATCATTGCTGGAATGACCAGTGCCAATATGGCTGTTGCTTCAGCTTATATCGTTGATATTTCATCAACAGAAAATCGCGCCAAGTACTTTGGTAGATTCAATGCCATGTTTGGTTTGGGCTTCATTATTGGTCCTGTACTCGGTGGACTATTAGGACAATACGGACTAAAACTCCCCTTTCTGATCGCCGCATTGTTGACGGGCTTGAATTTTTTAATTGCTCTCTTTGCTTTAGCTGAATCTCGCCCCCAACATGCCATCATTCAAAAGCATGCCAGTTTAAATCCATTTAACACTTTTAAATTTGCACTTAATCAACCAAACCTGCTTCCCTTGATGATAATATTTTTTATTTTTAGCGCCTGTGGTGAGGCTTATGGAGTATGCTGGGCACTTTGGGGGCATGACTCTTTCCATTGGAACAGTTTTGGGTCGGACTCTCTTTAGGGGCTTTTGGACTATGCCAAGTTTTGGTTCAATCTTTTATCCCTCAACATGCTGTTAAACGTTTTGGTGAAAGAAATACCGTACTTCTAGGTATCATCTGCTTATGCACTGCTTTAATTATTATGGCTTTTACGCAACAGGGATGGATCATCTTTGTCATTATGCCAATTTTTGCCTTAGGCAGTATTGGAACACCGTCTTTACAAGCACTGGCTTCAGATAAAGTTTCTGTGGAACAACAGGGACAATTTCAGGGCTTGATTGCATCTACAGTAAGTTTAGCGTCTATCATTGCCCCCCTATTCTTTTCAAGTCTCTATTTTCACGTTCACACGCAATGGCCTAGCGCAATTTGGTTAGTCGTTGCAATTATTTATTTGTTTGTACTTCCTTTGATACTGTTTCAATTCAAAGCTAAACCACTGTAAATCCCAGCTATCTAGGGGTGATTCTAAATCCTATTTATTAATATAGATTAATTCATAGATAAGCGTATTTTTATAAATTCTCACTATTTAGTATTTCTAAAAAGTATTTTTA
>NZ_JADVOP010000084.1 GCF_016508585.1 Acinetobacter baumannii | reverse complement strand
GATTGTGAATATTTTTTATTAGTTGTTTAAAAATTATAAATTTATGTATTTTATTGATTGATATTTTAAATTTAATAAGAAAGTGGATAATGAAGTGAGATTTATAAGGTGGTTATGTATGGTAATTCTTCTGAATTGAGTGGTGTTGAAGATAGATGTGATTGACTGTCCTTAAGAAGGTACTCGTTTTACTTTTGTGATTTCATACTTTTTTTAAAAATATCTTATATAAATCAATATTATAATTTTTTTGTTAATTTTTAAAATTTTATTTAGTGGTATAGGATCATAAAAAAATCAGATATATATATAAATTAATTAAAAAATTTAGTTTTATGTAAATGTATTAAACCAGATATCTTAATCAACATGAAACATAAAGTTAAACAAATTACTCAAGATAGATTATTGCTATCTACTAGTGAGGCTGCTCGTTTATTAGGGTATGCAGAACAAACATTACGTAAATGGGCATTGTATGAAAACGGACCAATAAGTCCTATTAGGCATGGTCGCAGTCTTCGATGGAGTAAAGCAGAAGTCTATAAATTTGCTTGTGTCAAAGAAGAAGTCTAGAAAAATTGAGATAGTTTTTCATGCTATTGGCGTTCACTCTATTTAGAGGTAAAAAGCACGCAATAACAAGAAATACTATCTCATCCATAAAATTTATATACCTATTTTTTAAGAAATATCATCAGTTTAAATTGGATTTAGATTTAGGCTCTAGGCTTAGTCATGCTCAAAAAAAGTCTTAATGAAATTTTTATAGGGTAGGATTTGGAGTTAATAATGTCCAAAAAATATTCAAAATCAAAGCAAAAAGTCAAACATCGTAGTACGAGTCACTCGAAGATTGTGGTTGAAAAAACTCAATTGGACATACTTAAGACTGTACTTAATCAAACTGGCTCTAGTGTAACCCTGCAAAAGAAGGTCCAAGGCCAAATACTTACTTCAATTGCTAAACGAATCAGTGACGATCTTGAATGTTTTAAAACAGCATGTGCTTATTTACCGGATTCGATCAAGCAAGATCAGAAGGTTTGGGTTGAGGCTCAAACAAGTTATGTTTTTTGGTTCGAGCTTTTTCATTATTTAAAAAGTGCTTCAATTAAGAAGGAATCAAGAAATTATTTGTTTAACAGGATTTTTGAATATTTAAACCAAAAAGATAAGACGGAAATAAGGTTTTATATTAATAAGGAGGTGTTTAAAAAACGTGGATATTCTAATCATGAAAAATTATATAAAAGTGATTTTGTGAAATTTTTTAAATTGCCTAAGAATTTTAATGAGTATTAAGAGTTATTTTGGAGTTAATTAAAATGAGTGAAATTTTGAATAAGGAAGATCTTGAAAATCATTGTAATGATTTTGAGAAAAAAATTTCTGGATATGGTGAAAGACTTGCGGTTTTAAATTTTGAATATGTTCAAGATTTTCATTTGAATTTTATAGATAAAGATAGTTTTGAAATTCTAATAGATCGCTGTGAAATGTTGTATTTTAATATTTGCAAATATCAGCAAAGAACTAAATATAAGCATATATTGGGGTTTTTGAGTATCTCGATACTATGCAATAATTCTAGAAAATTAAATAATGGTACTAGAATTGAGATAAATAATAAAACTTTTGAAATTTTAAATTATGTAATGTTTTTGTCTGGATTGCTTTTGAAGCTTGATGACTCAGAATTAAAAGTCCAAAGAATAAACTATACATTGTACTTATTACTTAGAGTGGTGGGTAAAAACTTTGATAAATGTGTAGATGATGTATTAACCAATCTTGTTTTCTATTTTAGAGCAATTATAGATGTTGATCCATTAAAGCTTTCGAAAAAAGAATTTAGTAATTATGCTAAACATCACAAAGACCGAACAATTGCTACTTGTCTAGTTTTCAATGCACAGAAAAATAATCAGATTGAAAAATCATTAAATCGCTATTTAGATGAATATAGGGTGGCTGTTGAAAATCTCTACTATGATGAAAAAGTACAGGTGAATAGAAAAAAAGCTCAACCCTCACTTGAGGAAACAGAGGTTTCTATTTTAAGTTTCATTGCCCCACCTTTGATCACAGAAGGCTTCTCGGATTATTCGGATGCTCGTGCAAAGGATGATGATGAAAATGAAGATATAAAAAAACGTGAATATGATTTTAGTCAAGATGAGAGTACACGCAGAGTATCCTCTTTTGTTGATCATCAAGTATTGCGTCGATACCTCGATCATGTAAGCGAAAGAATAATCGTTTGGTTAAGTTATTAGCTTTAGGTGGGCAACTAGATCTAAGTGCTACTATTGATATAGATATTGCTGATGAATGGCTGAAATGTGCTTGGAAAGTTTTGACTCAAGATATAGCTATTTTAGAAAGTGATAATGGTCAATTTTTTATTAGACCACAAAAGTTCAAATTTTCATTGAATGAACAAGT
This sequence comes from Acinetobacter baumannii, assembly GCF_016508585.1. Lineage (GTDB taxonomy): Bacteria > Pseudomonadota > Gammaproteobacteria > Pseudomonadales > Moraxellaceae > Acinetobacter > Acinetobacter nematophilus. The sequence continues at coordinate 4,401 of NZ_JADVOP010000084.1, read as the reverse complement.
ATTTATTTGTCCCGTCACGCATAGATTAATTGATACTACCTTCAAAGGTATTACTCCGTATCTACCGACGGGTATTCCAAAAAGTAAAGAGGCTTTCATTTGTCAAAAGATTAAAATGCCGAATTTGAAGGTGTTTAGTTCCAATAAAGACCATCATGACAACATTCAATACATCCGTGACTTAATTGCTAATGATGAGACAATTAAGGAGCTGCGCTCTTTAAATTTGTGGAATGATCTTTGTGATCGAATTGTTGAAGGTGGTATGTACTATCGAGTTGCAGAACATTCAGCACAGCAAGCAAGTGAGCGATTACAAGACTACGAAAAGCGATTTAAAACAGGCGAAGTTAATGTAATGAACTGTTCAACCACTATGGAAATGGGGGTTGATATCGGTGGTATTTCAGCAGTGGTGATGAATAACGTACCACCACATCCTGCAAACTATCTGCAACGTGCGGGTCGTGCGGGTCGTAGTAAAGAATCTAGAGCACTTTCTTACACAATCTGTAAGTCAAATCCACATGATCAACAAGTATTTCATAACCCTAAATGGGCTTTTGAGACCAGTATTCCGGCACCTTATGTCGCTTTAAACTCTAAGAGATTGATCCAAAGGCATGTCAATTCCATGTATCTCTCTTTCTTTTTAAAAAATGAGATTGGAAATACAGATGCTGAGAAAACTAAATTAAATTTGAAGTGGTTTTATTTAGCAAATGGTGACGAAGATATTTCTGTTTGCAATCGATTTATTAATTGGTTAAAAGCCAATATTTATACATATTCTTATGCGCTAGAAAAATTAATCAAAGGTACCGATTTATCTTTTGATTCCGTTGAAAGTATTTTAGGGAACACTATCCAAAAAATCACTGAAATGCGTGATCAATGGTTAAGAGAATACCTGCGACTAGAAACACAGATGAGTGAGGCAGTGAAAGGTAGTGCTTACGCTTATAGATTAAGTATTGAAATGCGTAGACTCAGTGATGAATATTTATTAAGAGAACTTGCTGCTAAATGCTTTCTACCAGGGTATGGCTTCCCAACTGATATTGCATCATTTGAAACGACCAATGTCATTGACTACATACGTCAAAAGCAAGATAGAGATGCTGAAAAGCAACGAAAGTCTAGAGAAGATAATGTGTCTTTATTACGTGATATGCCAAGTCGAAATTTAGCTGTCGCTATTCGAGAATATGCGCCGGGTTCAGAAATTGTATTGGATGGAAGGGTTTTTAAATCCAAAGGGATATCATTAGCTTGGCATAATATTCATAGTTCTGATGCACAAGAAGCACAGAAATTTGATTTGGCATGGCGCTGTGTACATTGCGGTCAAAATGGATTTAATACAGATAGTGCAGTCGATATTAATAATGTTTACTGTGATAATCCAAGTTGCGGTGAAAAAATTCGCATAAATGAGCAACGTAAAGTTCTGCAGCCAACTGGTTTCGTTCATGATTTTTATGAAGAACCTAGTAACGATGTAACAACACAAACTTTCATACCTGTCCAAACCCCTTGGATCGCTGGAAAGGGGGCAAGATTAAGCTTGCCGAATAGTGCCTTAGGATTTATGGTTGCCGATACATCGGGGCATGTATTTAATTATAGTTCAGGTTTATATGGGCATGGTTATGCTGTGTGCCTTGAATGTGGTCGAGCAGAATCCCAAAAGGAAAAGGAAAAATTTCCATTGTCTCTTTCACCAGAGCAGAAACATTATCCATTAAAACCATCTAAACATGATCGAGAAAATGGGCAAAGAAAGTTCTGTGAAGGCAGTGAGCGTTTAATCAAAGATTTACATCTAGGTAGCTATATGACTACAGATATCTTTGAATTGGTGTTACATCACCCTGAACGTAATGAATATCTTACAGATAGTAAAGAAAATGAAAGTATAGCATTTACTTTGGCTGTGGCTTTCAGAAAAGCATTAGCGAAAAAGTTAGGTATATCAGCTAATGAATTGGGATATGGTAAGCGTCCAATATTATTAGATGGTAATCATCAGATTACAGCTATTCAGGTGTATGACGTCATTAGTGGTGGAGCAGGATTTGCGAGTTCAGCTCCTCGTCACATTGAGTCGTTATTATCTAGTATGGTCGATGAGCTTGAATGTCCGAAATATTGTGAGTCTGTATGTGCTCATTGTCTTTTGGATTCACAGTCACGACATCATTACAGTTTGTTAAATCGTCATGATGCTAAAAAGTGGTTAGGTGCAAACTATAAAAACTTTATTTCTACTGAAGAATTGTCATTCTTCTCTGGTGCACAATATTGGCCATATAGCTTGAAAGAATGCATTGAACACCATGTATCATTAGGTGCTAAGAAACTAATTTTGAATTGGGGTGGAGAATCTGATAGTTGGGAGTTGTTATCTCCTAGTGTTAAAAAAACAATTGCTAGATGGGCAGAGGATACAAGTTTAGAAATCGATATTTCTCTACCACAAACTATCATAGATTCTAAAGCATATTTGGCTGAGCTGAAATTTTTACAAACACACTTTAATGTACAATTTGTCGAAGGTGACAATATTCATCAATCTATTGTGGCACAACTATATTTGACAGATCGTATTGTTACAGTTGTTAGTCCTGATATGAATAGTCGTATACCAAATGAAGAGTGGTTGAATACAAATGCCATAGTTGGAGTTAGTGAAACTTATAAGTTACTGAGTGAGAAAGTCATAACATTACCAACTTTAGTGGAAAAAAATCAAAGCTCGATTGTGGGATTAGATCTTCTTGATCAATTGAATGTTGATTTATGTAGCTTTGGTCGTAAGTTCTGGAATTTGGTTGCTGAAAGTACTAGTGGGTTCGGAGAAATTTGCCGGAATGAAACTATAAAAAGTATTGAGTATTCAGATCGTTATATCAAGTCAGCTAGCAATATGTTGTTAATTGTTAGTTGGTTAAAGGGGCTTGAGGATCAAGTTGGAAATATTGGTCAGTTGAAGATTAAGACAGTTATTTCTGATGATGAGACAAAAGATTTACCAACGATCCTTCATCATGATTACCATAGTGTGAAACAATTTGAGAAGGTTTTTGAAAAACTATTAACTGATAATTTAGATATATCCCAAAAAGAAATAGATTTAATGACCTATGATAATGGTAAGGCTCTGTATCACAAGCGAAATTTAACTATAACTTTTGAGTCGGGGACTATATTTGATATTCAGCTCGATCAGGGGCTTGGCTATTGGAGATTATTTGAGAGTCATAAATTGTCACAACGAAATGTCTATTTTAATGCCCAAAAGGACTTCATAAGTGTTGCGAATGGACTTACAGATTTACAGAAGTTTTTAGTTGTTAAAAATGGTGAGCAGAATCCAACGAACATTTATGTCAAAAAGAGAGAGGGTGATTTAGTTGTAGCTGTTTCAATATAATAATGTGTGAAAAGTTTACGATTAAAAATACAAGTGATGTTTTATTACTTTAGATTGGCTATTTAAATTGAATAGCATTTCCATAGATGTGAAATAAATAATTTCAATTAACTGTGTCGTATATACAGAAAATGAGAGGGAAAATGAGACCAATTGGCTTAGACCGTAAATCTAAAGATTACTTAGATACTTTAAACATCGACCCTCATTATTTTGAAGAGCGTTTCATACCTATCGAAAAATTAATAAAAGCGAATCTTGCATTTAAGACGAAACTTGAAAACTTTAAACAATTTATTGATTGTTTAAGCGCAGATCGATGCTTTGCCTTATGGATTGGGGAAACAGAAGATTTAATCATACAATCTGAAGCGTGTTTGCAAAAATTTGCACATGATGAAATCATAGAACAACAATTTGTGGAAGAACATGTTGCTTTGGCAGATCGAATATTCGAGTTAGCCAAAGCACGGGTTTATGAAGGACATTGGGAATATGGCGTATCTCTGGAGGTCGATCAACAGTTTGATGATCTAACGGAGTTATGTCGTCGCATTTGGACAAAAGAAAGTAAGGCATGGATAACATTGGCAAAGGTATGGAAAAGTTGTAACCCAATAGGGATGTGATTTACAGGCTCTAATTAGCGATCAAAAAATTAGCCATTCCATTATCCTGATGACTGCCACTGCTTAATTATGTGTAATTAATTTACCCTTTAATTAGCTTATAGATCATCGTTCACAAATAACGATGATCTATAAGCAGAAAATAAGGCTTAAAAGTAAGCGTCCGCTGAATCCCATGCCTATTTTTTAATTTTGGTCGGATTTCCAGCGGTGTGGCAGTAATTCTTCTATTTGGGTGGTAATCCCCCCTAAAAATAAAAGGATCTAAAAGTAGAATTTTCTCTTAAGATACGAGCAGGAGATTCTGCATGAAAACATCTAAATTTACTGACAGTC
>NZ_JADVOP010000083.1 GCF_016508585.1 Acinetobacter baumannii | reverse complement strand
ATATAATATTTAATTATATGAGAAAATAATCAAAAGGAGAAAATTAATGCTCAAACCCAATATTTCATTTAAAACCAAAAAGTGGACCTGTAAACATTGTGGTCTACTTAAAGAAACATCCAAGTGGCGAATTAAAATTGGTGATGCAGTTTTTTTTAATACTGGTTATCTTGATAAAAATTTTGAATATATTAAAAGTACAATTCATGGCATTGTGATTGACCGACAAAATAAATTTTTAACCGTATTAGATCAAAACAGCAATCAAACATACTTTATTGACCAAAATGAGGTTAATTTGACAGATTCTCCTGCCTTGTTTTTATATAATATGTATGGAAAATGTGCCTGTAAACATGATAAAAAATAAATAAAATAGATGATTTTTACGAATCTTTACGACTAAATGCATTGCGATATATTACAAAAAATTATAATATCTATTAAAATAAAGTACTAATACTTGATTTACATGAATATGTAAATCAACTAATTCAATATATTGATTACAAGAGCCTTTAACATGATAGAAAGATTATCACTTAATTCATTAAAGTTTTTTTATTATGTGGCTATTGAGGGAAGTGTAACTATTGCAGCGGAACGCCTTTATGTTACCCAAAGTGCAGTAAGTCGACAAATCAAAAATTTAGAAGATCTATTAAATGTTGCCTTATTTGAAAGAAAAAATAAATCATTGATTTTAACTGCTGAAGGAAGAGTCCTTCTGGATTGCTGCCAGCATGTTTTTAATCAACTCGATCATTGTATAATCAGCATTAAACAACAAAAATATAAAAATAATAATTTAATCATCTCATGTGAACCTACTATTTCCATGAAATGGTTAATTCCGAGAATGGTTAAGTTTAATGAATTGGATTTCGGTTTTGGAATCACCCTTTTAACGGGTGGAGGTCCTTTAGACTTTCAAAACCAAGATATTGATCTTGCTATTCGAAGGAATGATTTTGCTTGGGGTGATCATATTTTTAGTAGCAAAATCATTGATGAATTTATGTTTATGGTTAACTCCAATCAACAAAGCGCTTCAAATTTGTTATTGAGTACCTCGCGCCCAAAATTTAAAACTTATTTGGCGAAAGAATATCCTGAAATCTCAAAATTAAACACGATTGAGCTTGATCACTTTTATTTATGTATCGAAGCGTGTTTATCTGGTTTAGGGCAAACCATTGTTTCTGGTTTTATGATTGAGCATGAACTTGACCACGATTTTTTTCAGGTTGAAAAATATCTCCACTTCGATGATTCAGCCTATTATTTATTGGCATCCTCCTCAATTGAAGAAGACACCAGAAAAGTAATTTTTAGAGATTGGCTGATCAAAGAAATGCAACAAACGCAACAAAACTTACTGAATAAATTTGGTTATGTCGCTCATGACCAATAATGTTTATAAATCATGTAATTTTTAAACTCTATAAAATTGAGTTCTTTAAAAATAAGAGTCGCATGCTTAAAATTGACAATAACATTATAGATATGCGACTTTTTAAAATAAATAATTATTTCAACAATTAACACTGTTTAACTATTGATAATCTAATGACACTGTCGCTTGTGTTTTTACATAACCTGGTGTTGCTGTGGCTGCTGAACGATAATATCTCGCTTTTAATCCTTTGGTAAATGTTGTTGCTGAAGAGCCAGCTGGAATCGCGTAAAAAGAACTTTGGGTTCCGATTGCAAGTGGAGTGTCTGTGCTATCTCTGAGTTGAACATCTACATTACTCGCATTAGCCAAACTCGGTTGATTTTTTAAAATTCCATTATTATTTACATTACTTGGCGTGTAACTGTCGGTAATGGTTGCGAGTAAAAGCTTATTCGGCATCGCGGCAGTACAGGTTATGTTGATATTAAAGGGTTGTTCATTCGCCGTCTGATTGCTATTCAAAATTGCGGTAGGTACAGGTGCTAAAGTCACATTTTGGTTTGCCATCGTACAGGTTGGAAAACTAAAGTTTAAAGTCATATCCTCATATATTTGTATAGAACCCGTTGTAACCGCTGCACTACTAGATGCATTATAATCTGCATATTTATAAGAATAAGTCCCCAATCGTATCCGGATCGTTGCACCATTTAATGCATTAATAATTTCGGCGGAAGGTTTAGTTGTATTCACTAGGCTCATATTTTGGATTGTAATACGGGTATCTACATTGGGTGTTCCAGACCCTGACCCAATATAGTATTGGTCACCTGCAAAATTAACTGCTTGACCAGTTCCTGTATCTGGTAAAATAGTATAGTTGGTATTTAATGCTGTAATATTTTTTGCTTTTGAACCATTATTACTGTTATCGTACATATTGAATGCTATTTTTAAATTACTGACTAGCCACGCTTTTGCCAGTGCCAATATCGCAGCATCTGCGGATGAACCCGAAATTGTGATGCTGGACGCCACACCAAATGGACTACTCCCAGTTAAGTCTGTATTACCAGAGGATGCATTAAAAATCGCATTCGCTTTTATCGCAGGATTACACCCTCCGATCATCTGTTTAACTGCGCTGGGAAAAGATTGGTTGTAACTAAAGCTAGTAATTGTATTACTGCTATTGCTATATATTGCTTGTGCTGGACGACTACTGCACGTCGCAAAAACCGACTCTGAACAGATAAAAATAAATGGAGCTGATAACCATAACAATTTATTCATGACTTATTTACACTCCACATCAATAATATTGAAATTTTCTGTATGCTTTCTTGTTAATTGCTGTTCTGGAATTGCCGCAATTGAACAACTTTCTTGGTTTCCCGTTCCCCAAACTATTCGTGTAGGTTTCAGTAAAGCTTCCTGTTGATCGACAATCACTTGGCTTGATGCGCCAACAATTCCTAGTATATTCCCCTGTTCATCTTTTAATTGACTTCCCATGGCTATAGTCTGGTTAGATGAATGGCGAAGTCTAAGTAGAATATTACTGGATGTATTGGCTTTAAATTCTGCAAGTTGTGCACTGTATTTGCGTGGAATTACTTCAGTTTGATTCGACTCTAATGTCACATTCACAGGTAAATCTGCTGGATCCAGACTGATCACATTCTTACTGTATGGCGTATTATATGGAAATATTGCATTGCCAAAGCGATCGACTTTTACGCCCCAAGCGCTTGAAACAACTGCACCTTTCCCTTGATCAACGTGAACAATCGTATACGTATCAGGTAAGGTGTTGACTGGCGTCAGACCATAACGATGTCCAACCACAGCACCTTGAGCCGATAAAGAATATTGTGTGTTATTTTCGTTGGTTGAAAGCGTTGCACCCAAATTCACTGCAGGCAATAAATAATTGACGTTGCCATTAAACATCGTGTCGTGCTGATTATTGACCACCCCTGCACCAAAATTCAACTCATTGTGCGCACCTAATACACCGGATAAATTTACATTTGAAGTAGTCTGAGAGTTTTGATCATGTTGTACACTGGCATTCACTGACAGATTCTTGTTACGCCAATCCAAAGGAATTGTCACAGAGAAGTAAGCTGAATCACCGCGATCTCTTGTGCGATCAGAGTAATCCGTTCTCGAAAGACCGATGTTATAACTGATTCTGTTCCAACTATTACCATAGCTGAAATTGTATTGATAATAATCTTGACCATCATCCCAATATTTATTCTGACGTACAGTTAAATTAAAATTACCCAAGCGTGTATTTGGAAAAGACTTGGCAACACTCAACCCCATACTTTGTTTTAAATTATAGTTATATAGAAAATCATCATATTCTCTATCCGTTAAATCATTGATATTTCGCTGATATAAATGCGATGAAATGCTCATATATCCATGATCATACTTAGCATAATCTGCATAGAAATTCAGATTTTGCGGTAGCCAATCATATCGGTAGTTCAAGCTATATTTTTGTCCATGATAGTCTTTTTTATACAGTTCAGATTCAGTATGTTCTACAAATGCGGTCACACCACCCAAAATTGTATTGGCAGATAATGCAAACAACCCACTGGCATAGTCATCACTCACATTTGTACCTGCACCTATGGTTAGCGCATTGTTAATCCCGTAATTAAAGCTTCCTTGAAATAGTTTGTCATCCGTGGTTTCATGCCGTGTTCGATAACGTCCACCAGCTACACTATAGTTATAACGACCTTGGCGCACTAAGTCGTAGTTGCTTTGCATTGCAACATTAAATGTTCTTTTTTCACCACCCGTTTCCGTGATTTCAACCGTCAAATCACCAGAAGATGCCACATTTAAATCACGAATAACAAAAGCGCCAGCCGGTACAGTACGTTCATAAATCTTCTGACCACTTTGATAAATACGCACTAAAGCATTGGTATTGGCAAAGTTTTGAATGACTGGTGCATATTGACGGGAAGACCAAGGCAACATTTCTTGATCAGATGCCAATTGTGCACCGACAATCGGTAAATTATCTAAGCGATAGGTCGTGGTATTAAACTGACCCAGACTTAAACGTGAATTTAAGCGAGTCATATCTCGATATAAAACATTTTGATCGGAATAATAATGTCCCAAACCTGAGTTTTCAGATTCAAATGCCCCTGAATGACGGTAATACCAACCGGCAAGATTTAATCCACCATTCAAACCTAAGTATTTGTTTTCCCGGTCTTCATCTCGGTTGTAGTTAAAAGCATAACCCACGAAACCTGATGTCACACCTTTATTGAATAATGTCGGATCGATATAACCTTCAGGTCGTTCAACCCGTAACGCTTGTGGAATAGACACATCCAGTTTTAATTGAGACAAGTCAAAATCATAATATGCATCTGCATTGACATCTTTGATCGTACGACAGTCTTTTGCTGCCAAACTTTGACGAAATTCAGGTGTTAAATCAAATTTGTCCAATAATGCTGCATTCACACAAAGTACAGCAGAACGTTGACCATCCAAATGGTCAAAATTCACTTCAACATTATCGATGACTTGTTTATTTACCGATAGTTGTACAAGATACTTCCCAGGAGCAACAAAGTTTTTAACCTCAAAATTGGTCAATGAAACATTACGGTCGTTACCAAATAATGAGGCAGCATTAAACGTCACAATCTGATTATTTTGTGCAATCAGCTGACTATTATCCTGTGCAATCAAATGGCTATTGTCTTGGGCGATCAATGATTGTTGAGTTTCCTCAGCCGAAACCTGCACAGCAATCGCAGACAGCAGCATTAAGCAAAGTTCGCTTTTCTTAAAATTTAGCATGCTAAACAATCCATTATTACTGTGTTATCACTGCATTAAGGCATCAAATTTCTGTACTGCGCCTAAATCGTTGACTATTTCATAAGATATTTTCTTTGTTGTTGAATCTACTTTAAAATTCTTCAATATATGACTGCTAAATGGCTCCAACATCATGGCGTCTTCACCCGAACTAAATGCTTGTGCTTTTCCGCTTTCAACCTGTAAAACAGTAATGTAATACGGAGTTGGATTGCTCATTGTTAAGACTTTTGAGGACGAATCTAATTTGAATTGAATACTCTGTTGGGCAACAGTAGGTTTCATCGCCAACTGATGTGGTCGATAAAATAATTTAATACGAGTACGTACAGTAAAGGACAAATGATTTTTATCGCTTAAATTCGGATCATCTGGTGGAATATCTAAAATATTAAACCAATAAATAGATTCACGGTCTTTTGCCAACTTGCTTGTATCTAAAGGAATAATCCGGATGATCTGTCCTTTATGGGGTTCAATTCTGACCAAAGGTGGATTAAGGACAAAAGGAACATCTTCAGCTTTTGGCGTCTTTTTAGCATCCCCTGTATCGATCCATGCCTGAACAAGCGCAGGCGTGTCATAAACATTTCTGAGCTGAGCATTTACGCTTTTAGAATTGGAGGGGAAAATTATACGTGTTCCATCTATTGATACACCGGCATGGGCAAGCGGCATGCTCAATAACACACATAAAACAACTTTTAGAAAACGCATAACTCCCCCTGAATGATTCAAACAACAATAAATTAGTTATATTGCAATGTATAATTTACAGTCGCTGTCACATTCTGTGCATCAACAGTGCCTGACTTAGTAAAGTAGCGTGCTTTATAAGTCATTTTTGCTGTACCTGTTCCATCTGCGGGATTCAGAACAACTGGGCTTTTTGCTTGAGTTCCCCACGCCGCTGAGTAATCAACAGCCACATCTGAATCTGTTACAATCTGAATAAAAACAGGATTCGTTGTTGATGCACCCGCTGCTTTGTTGACTAAAGCTGTTTTGTTAGCTGAATCATAGTCTCCAGCAACAGCCGTTTCTAATAGAACGCCTTTCAATGCTTTATTTGTTGCAGCACCACAACTGCCACCTGCAGCATTTTTAAGCTCTAAGTCAAAGCTTTTTGGACTTGCAAATTGATTTGCTGTAGTAAAAGTAGAAGAAGGTACTGTATCTAGAGTCACGATAATATCTTTATTACCAGCACCGCCTGTGCCACCACCTGCAACTGTACAAGTACTGTCAGTCACTACACCATTTACAGTAATGGTTCCATCAACAGCATAAGTTTGAGTACAAGCAAGTCCCAAAACCAATGTACTTAATGCCGATAAAGTTAGAATTTTCATTCAATAAACCTCATATGTTTTAATAAAAATAGTACTGAATTATTTTTTTGATCACCTATGTTTATTCATAGCAAGGTTCACTTAAATAAATAATTCCATATGTTTGAATCTAGTTACCATCCAAATAAAACTACTTTCTTATTAAAAATAACAATCATAGTTTAGAGGATAGACACGAAACTTCACATCGTGAGAAATAATACAACACACTCATCATAATGTTATATATATCACACTTACTTATTATTGATTTTTAATCATGATTTCTTATTACATTT
>NZ_JADVOP010000082.1 GCF_016508585.1 Acinetobacter baumannii | reverse complement strand
TTTTTAATGATCATTATTTTTATACTTTAATAAAAAAGTGCTAGATAGAAATAGAACTAACACTTTTTTAATTTATATTATCTTTCTCTTAAAGCCTCTCGTGCTTTATTAAATGGTTTAATCAAATAATCAATAACTGTTTTTTCACCAGTTTTTATATCCACTGTGGCAACCATACCTGGAGTAATACTAAATTTTTTCCCTTCTTTATTGACCAATTTGTCTGAATCAGTCCGTATATAAACTCGATAATAAAATTGATCCTGCTTAACCTCATCTTTCAAGGTATCTGGTGAAATAATGGAAACTTTTCCTTTCAATCCCCCATAGATAGAATAGTCATATGCAGTAATTTTTACGAGCGCTTCTTGTCCAGGATGAATAAAGGCAATATCTCTTGGTGAAATACGTGCTTCAACCAAAAGTTTTTCATCGAGTGGAACAATCGTCATTAATTTGCCATTTTGAGAAATCACTCCACCAATAGTCATGACATCAATCTCTTTTACGATCCCTCTCACCGGTGATTTAAATAGGGTTCGACTCAATGCATCCGACTTCCCTTTTACGACCTGAGATTGAGTTTCAATGTCTGTATTCGCTTTTGCCAGTTCTTCACGCGCTTTCACTGAATATTGATTCCTCACGTCACTCATCTGATTACGCAAATCCGTCGCCTGACGTTGAAGCCTTAAAACTTCGACTTCACTTGCTGCACCTTTTGCAACTAAAGGTTCTGTCATTTTTAGTTCTTGTTCCACTAAAGTAAGTGCCTGCTTTAATCCAGCCAAGGATTCTTCCAAATTAGATCGCCGCGAGTAATACAGAGCGGTTTCTTCCTCAACTAAACGATGTTCTTTTGATAATTCACTTGGAAAGACTAAAGCAGTCCCATTTACTTCGGCGCGTAATCGCGCGGCTGTTGCTTGAGACGCAAGAAGTAAAGATGCTGATTCACCCACATTGGATGCAAAACGAGTCGGATCAAGCTGGGCCAGTATTTGATCTTTTTGGATAATTTCGCCTTCATGCACATAAAGCTTCGTTAAAATTCCCCCTTCAAGTGACTGAATAACTTGCTCTTTAGAAGATGGAATCACTTTACCCACTCCAGTTGAGACTTCTTCAAGTTTAAAAAGCCATGCCCAGATCAATAAAGCCAGAAGACCAACACAAATAATCAAAATAAATAAGCTAGCTCTTGGTAAAGCTGGTTCTAGTTGTTTCACCTTTACAGTCTCTTGCATTTTTGTAGATTTTCTCATCATGATGCGCTACGTACTCCATTAGAGACGGTATTAGCTAATACTTGTTCCTTTGGACCATCCATAACAATTTTTCCATCATGGATCACAATGATACGGTCCACCAGTTCCAACACTGCCCGGCGATGTGTGGCAATGACCAAAGTTTTATGTACTAACCAGCCTTTAAGGTTCTCAATCAGCTGTTTTTCAGAAACGTCATCTATGGCAGCTGTAGGTTCATCAAGTAATAAAATATTGGGTTGGCGAAGTAATAATCGTGACAAAAGTAAAGCCTGACGCTGACCACCAGAAAAACCTATCCCGCCTTCTAGAATTTGGTGATCTAAACCTTCTTTCTTATCGAGTACAAAGCTTAATGCTCCTGTGAGCTTCAGCACATTTAAAAGCTCTTGGTCAGTCGCTAAAGGTGAGCCTAATGTTAAATTTTCACGTACAGAGCCAAAAAATAAATGTGCATTTTGATTGAGTAAGCCCATGTCTCGACGTACATCCATAGGATCAATCAACCTCAAGTCGACCCCATCTAATTTGATTTTCCCTTGAACAGGCTCCTGCATTCCTGATAACAGCTGTAATAGCGTAGATTTACCTGCACCATTACGCCCTAGAATTGCAATTTTTTCACCAGACTTGATTTCCAGTTCTGAGATAATCAGTGTAGGTTTTGCATTATCTTCGCTATATTTAAAGACCGTATTATTAAGTTCATAATGTCCATTCAAAGCTGGTCTGTGAATTAAATGTGTATTCGGCGCTTGGTCAACAGGTTTTTTCATAAGCTGATCTAAGCTCGTCTTTGCAACTTTAGCTTGCTGAAAACGACCTAGAACTCCTGAAATCTGTGCAATTGGTCCTAGCATGCGTGATGATAAAATTGAACACGCGACAAGCGCACCTGTGGTCATTTCCCCTTTCATTACAGCAAAGCACCCAACCAGTACCACTATTGCAAATGTCAAACCCTGGACTTTCTGTGTCCAAGCGCCAACAATCCCAACCAACTTACGCTGTTGCATAGAAATGTCAGCAGCAGCTTCATTCATGTGATTCCATTGATTCTGAAAGCGTGACTCTGCACGCAGTAGCTTAATATCCTCAATGCCTTGAACAGCTTCCACAAGCGTTGCATTGCGAATAGCACCTTCACGCATTCCTTCTGCTGCTAATTTTGCCAACGGTTTCTGTATCAAAAAGCCAGGAATAAGCATCAATGGCACAACTAAAACCATTACCCAAAAAAGCTGCCCACCAATGAGCCAAAAAATTACCAAAAATAAAAAGAAAAAAGGCAGATCAGCAATTGCTGAAATAGTCGTAGAAGTTACTAATTCACGTACGCCCTCCAACTCGCGTATTTGGGAAATAAATGTACCTGTCGATTTGGATCGCTCTTTATTTTTAATTCGTAATGCATGACCAAACACCTTATCTGAAATTTTTAGATCTGCACGTTTTCCAATGATGTCGGATAAATAAATACGGGCAACTCTTAAACAAAATTCAAATATTGCAGCAAGTAGTACACCACCAGCTAAGACCCATAAAGTTGGAACAGACTGTGCTGGAATGACTCGATCATAAACGTTCATTGAAAATAAAATTGTCGCCAATGCAAGTATATTGGCCATTAATGAAGCAAACATCACATCTAAATAGCGCTTCCAATCCTTCAGTACAATCGCCCAAAACCAGTTCTGTTCATAGGGTTTAATATATTCATCAACACGGATATCTTGAATGGATTTTTCAGGTCTTAAAATAAAAGCATTGCTCACATTTTCTTTGACGAGTTCTACATTAAGTAATTGTGCCAAACCGTGGTCACCACTAAACTGGATATTTGCATTGCCATTTATATCCAGTTTATCGAGTATCCCCACTTGTCCATCTTGCATTTCTAAAAGTAAGGGTAAACGCCAAGAATTCAAAACATCATCAGTAACGTCAATTTTTTTTATGCTTAATCCTATTTGACGACAAATAACACTTAAAATATCTTCTATCGATTGATTCTGATTCCAATCTAAATGCAGTCGTACACGTTCTTCAGATGATTCGATTCGATAATGTTTTGCAATCGCTAAAATGGCGGTAAGCCATGGCTGATAATTGAGAGTTTTATTCATGGCTGAATTTCTAATCCCTGTATAGATGTGTTATTTAGTTGATAAAGCTCCCTAGAACCACCCGTAACATAGATATACTGAATTAAACCCGAATAGATATCGTACCTCGCATTTTCGATTTCCTGTGCAGCAATATGAATGGCCTGTTCCGAATTGAGTAAATCAACCACTGTGCGCGAACCCAATTTATATTGTTCTTGATACAACTCTTTTGTACGTGCAGTGGTTTCTTTACTTAAAGCCAGAACATCCATTTGCTTTTGCTTATTTTCGACCTGTACACGGATGAGTTCTATTTGATCCAAGACATCCAAATAAACTGTATTTACCGCAGCTTTTGCTGCTTCTTCTGCATAATTTGCAGAACGGATTTTTGATCGATTTGCGCCCCCTTGAAAAAAGTTACTATTGGCTTCCAGCATTACAGAGCTATAAAAACCATCATCTTCATTATTATTAGGATTTTTCCCATTCACACCCTGATTTAAACTACCTTTAATATTAATTGTTGGATAAGCAGTCAGTTTTGTTTGCTCTTTTTGTAGTTTAGCCACTTGTACTGATGCTTGAGCTGCAATCATCTTAGGAATTTGAGTAAAGTCTGGGTCCTTGTATAAACCAGAATTACGAATAATAGTCTCTGGAATATGCATCTTCATGTTAGAGACGTCATAACCTAGTAGCATTTTTAACTTTTGCTGATATTGTTTTAATTGTGTTTCTTGGATGAGTAAATTGGATTGGGCAGCTTCTAAATTTGACTTTGCCTGAATCGGATCTGCCTGACTACTAATACCCGCATTAGCACGTAAATTAGCAATTTCTGCAATTCGGGCAATCCCTTTGATTTGTTGATTAGCTATATGAACGATTTCTTGATAACGGTTAATATTGATCATCGCATTTGCTGTTTGATATGCAATATCATCAATGCTATCTAATGTATTGGCTTGCTCTTGTAGTAACTTCGCTTTTTCTATATTTATATCACTTTTGATTTTTCCAAAATCATATACCACTTGTGTCGCTGATAAACTGTAAAGTTGTCTTCCCCTTTCACCTGTTGTTAAATCCGCTGTACTCATACCACCTGAAATTTGAGGAAAATATTGTGCCTTGGCAGCATCAATATTTGCACCTTGACCTGCAATACTAGCAATACTCTGCCTGATTTCAGGTCGGCGCTGCAGTGCTTGATGAATCGCATCAAAAAGTGTTAGCTCAGGTTCAGGATTAATATTGTTTTTTGTCATCCCATTAAATTGTGGTTGAACACCACTAGATTTGATAACAGCTAAACTATCTGGAGCTGCCTGTTCTCTCCATAAGAATCTGCTTAGTTCCTCAAGGCTCACTTGATTCAAATCAGTAGTTCGTGAAGAAAAGAATTGTTCAATGTTTTCTTTTGCTGAGTCTAAATAATTTTTTGGTTTTGCCGCATAAATAGTCGTTTCTAGTGCACACAATGGAAGAAACAGCGCAAGCCATCTCTTTGCTTTTATAAAAATCATGATTTAAGTATCTTGGAGAATTCATACCGTGGGAGTTTTTTAAATGCTGTGTCATCGCATTAAATGAGTGCTGTAATAACAGCCATTTTCATTGCAAATTTAAATCTATCTTTGTCTAAAATTAACTAAAAATAAGTTCAAATTTAAAACCAATGAAAAGAGCGCTATGTATGACATAACGCTCTTTATAAAGGATTAGCCGATAATGATTTGGTTATTAATTAAATCCTGCAGTTCCGATGCAGTCTTACCTTCAATAATTAATAAGTCAGCCCAATCATGGGTTGTACCACCATTTCCAGCATCACCATCACGATCGACTTTCAGTACTGCTTTGCCGTTTACATCTTCAACTTTAATGTATTCGGAAATATTCGACTTATCCGCGAGTAGACCTTCGAAGAAATCTGCACCAAACTCAATTTTGTCATTAACTGCATAATCTACCCATGTATCAGTTCCATTGCCCCCCATGTCATCAGCAGCATTTAACACATCATACACAATAGTATCAGCACCACGACCAGTAGAAATAATGTCATCTCCTGAACCACCATAGATTCGATCATCTCCTGCCCCTGCAATGATGATGTCATTACCGGAACCACCATAAATCGTGTCATTACCACCTTTTGTTGCACTATCCGAGGCATCTGCATCTACAAATTTTTGGAAATTTTCTTTAACAAAATCATATATTTCCTGTTGCGTAGGTTCAGATCCATTTGTAACTTCAGCTTTTAAATAGGCAATTAATTTTGAATAACCCGAATATTTAGGATACTGAAGAGGATCATATCCAGTCCATGTCAAGTGATCCGTATTTATCGCATCACCAAACAAGACATCATCACCAGCACCACCTTTGACAGTATCATTACCAACATCTGCTGGTATAAAGTTCTCAGAACCACCAATGAGATATGCAATTAACTTATCAGCATCAGCAATCGCTTTTGCTTCACCATGATTAGAGCCACTCCAATCACCTGAAAGTTTATTTCCATTAACATCAGTATTGTCATAACGAGAAACCGTACTATCGCTAATTGAACTACTCACACCTACTGCAAACACTTTACTGTGCTCTGCTAATGGAGCAAATGCATTGTCCAAAGTTGATTGAGAACTGTTCGGTTCTCCATCTGTAAGATAATAGGTCTGATTTTCAAAATCAGCAGTAGAGATATCATCAAACCAATCTACGGCTTTATTAAATCCTTGTTCTGGATAAGTACCACCACCCGCCTGTAAGTTATCAAGATAAGTGAATATTTGATTTATATTGTCACTACTTACATTTAAGAAGACTTGGTTATAACCATTTCCAACACTACCATTTGCTGAGAATGATGCAATTTGTAAATTAATTACACCATCATGATCGGTCATCTGTTGGATAAATGCTTTAAGCCCCTTGATAGCAATTGCAAGTCGTGATTCGCCAGCAGGTGGATTACTTGTACCATTCATTGCCCACAGCATACTGCCAGACAAATCTAATACAACAGAAACATTATAATCTTGCCCAGCAACAAAGTTGGTCTTTAAACCTCCAGTATCCCCGGCAAGCACATCATTACCAGAGGAACCAACTACATTATTATCACCATTATTAACATCTGCTGTTGGCTCTGCTTTAATTACAGCCTCTAACTGATCATTATCTTGAAGCTCAGTACCATTACGATCTTGAACTTTTGCAGTAACCTCAGTAGCATTTCCTTGTGCAGTAGTTAAAGTGTAACTATATTCACCATCAGCATTCGTAAATACTTCTTCAGTAAATGTTAATGTTTCACCATTTTCATCAATACTAGTAATTTCTAAAGTGACTTTACTGTTTGGCGCTACATCTTCTGTTGAACCAGTAATTTTGGTGCTATCTGCGTCATTAATATCAACTGTTATTGAACCTGCTTCGCGGTCTAAACCACCTTGGTCTGGAGTGTTTGGATCATTGTCATGATCTGTCTTAACCAGACTGTCTTCTGCTTCTACCGGTGTTCCGTTACGGTCTACTGTTTCTGCTTTAACCGTTAATTCACCATCCGCAAAGTCTGCCGGTACTTCTGCTGTATAGCGACCATCCGGCTGAACCGTTGCCGTAACTTCTCGTTCGATCGGATTGCCTGACTGGTCCTGACCGGTAATGGTTAACGTAACTTCACTGCCCGGTG
>NZ_JADVOP010000081.1 GCF_016508585.1 Acinetobacter baumannii | reverse complement strand
AGGACTGTTTCGTTGCACGAGCATTCGCCAAGATTTTTTTGCTGCTTCGAGTTGTTCGCTGATCCATTCACGTCTTTTCTCACATCCTAAACAGGTCATTTTTGATATGCCTCATAAGTAAATTACAACACCAAAGGTGTGTAATACGGATTAAGCAAAGCCAATACTGGCTCAGGTAAGAAATTGCCATTGGATGGCATTTCTTTTTCAATACCACGGTAATTGTCGTAATAACCACACAACAAAAGAATTGCTCTCTGTTGTACTTTATTTTCAGCATCAAACTTGGTTTTCACATGATCCTTTACAGCCTGCTCTGATGTATCAAGTAGCATTTGTAAATCTTCTTGATCAAAACCTTCGTCATACCTTAAATGTCGAGCAACATCATTAACTGTCAGCATTGTTATTTTCCCCCGTAGATTTTCCAGAATTTCCAGCAAATGGATCATCCTTAGCATCACGTTTAGACAATGCTTCGAGTGAAAAGTTTTGCTGTTGCATATAAACAGAATCACCACCAGCAACAGGACTATAATTAAACTGATTACGAGCCTCATTTGGGGAAATAATGCCACCCTTAACGCCAACAGAATAAAAATTCATTTGTGACATTGAATCCATTCGCAATAAACCTGAAACTTCAATAAAAACTTCATAACCTTTTGCTTTTAAATCAAAGCTATCATCCAAACAGTTTTCAACAGATTCAATCAAAGACTGTAGGCAACTATTAAGATAGATTCTTTCCATATCTTCAGGGTTTGTTCCTGCAGGCAGAGACCCAATGTGGACTTTAAATGGTGGCACGCCCATTACAGAACAACAGATTTCAGCAGACCACTTATGCTGCTCAATCATCTGAGCATCAGAGGCAGGAATAGACATGGCGATATACTTCATATCTCCACCTACAACAGCGGTTTTTCCTACATTATTCCCAGAGTAATTTTCGTTCCAGCGGTCTTGAATATCTTTAGCTTCATCTGGATCGATCTTACCAGGTGCGACCAAAATCCCACTCGGACGCCCCATATTGTGAAAGAAACTAGAACCATATTTTTGGATTTCAGAACCTTGAACCGCAGCCATACTTGCCGCTTGTATTCGACTAATTCCCACCAATGGATGGTAAAGACAATTTTCACGATCGTGAATAATTTCTGAAGCAGGTAAAATCACTGTTTCCAATTGACCTGCTAGGCGATCTATACCAATACTGTAAAATACATTACCTTGTTCATCGACCAATGGTCTGACATTATCAGGATTTAACACCACCAAATGAATGACATTCCCAAATGCATCACGACGCTTAAACACATAAGTATTGCCACGTGTAACCTTTGAAATTATCCAATATTCAATAAATTGCTGCATAGTTTGAAATGGGTTCGGCTTTTCAAAAAAAGGTAATTTCTTATCTTTAGTTTTAACCCAAATCCCATTTTCTTTTTTTCGCAACTCCAATGGGAGTTTACCAATATCCTTTGAAATGGCAGAAATACAAGCAAATACGGCATGAAATAGCAGTAAATCTTCTCGTTTACACGTTGGGATACATGAAGCGCAATACTATATGCTTTTATGTTTGGTTATATTTCGGCAAGAAAAAAGGCTTAAACCTTTAAGATTCAAGCCTTTTGTCTTTAAAACTTGGCATATTTTGCCATGTTTTGGAAGGTATTTGGTGGAGATGGCGGGAGTTGAACCCGCGTCCGCCAACACTACACTCGAGAATACTACATGCTTAGATATCGTCAATTATTTTAACGCTAAGTGACCCGACGAACAGGGTACAAAACGCGATCCTCTAAATTTAGTACAAAGCCCCGAGGCTTGACTTTATACGGACTTGTGTGCGTGCGCTTCGGTCGGGTTCACTGACCACAAGTATTCAGTGAAGCGGACAAACTGCCCTTAGGCAGCTAGAGCGTAAGATTCGTCGTTTGCGACTAAAATATGCAAATTTGATTTACGAGAGAAAATGCGCTCTCGGCATGCATCTATGAGCTTCATCATCGGCGTCGAAGCCAATAACATCCCCAGATAACAAGCTCATCATAACATAAATGTTGTAAATTAAGCAGATAATTCGCGACATTTATTCTAAATGATGTGCCTAGTCCTATAATTGCGTTAATATCAGTTTTTTTCAAGGGACAAATATAAAAAAGATGAGCTATTTACTCTCACTTGATCAAGGAACGACCTCTAGCCGTGCAATTATCTTTAATGAGCATGGAAAAGTATATGCGTCAGCACAACGTGAAATCCAAATCAAAACGCCTCAATCTGGGTGGGTTGAACAAGATGCGATGGAAATTTGGACCACGCAGATTGCAGTGGTTCAACAAGCAATTGCCTCAGCACGATTACTTGCCAAAGACATCAAAGCCCTTGGTTTAACCAATCAACGTGAAACCACTGTTGTTTGGGACAAAAGAAATGGAAAGCCACTTGCCCCAGCCATTGTTTGGCAAGATCGACGTGCAACAGATTGGTGTAATCAACTGAGCCAACACAATTTATCTGAAAAAATTCATTTAAAGACAGGACTAAGAATTGATCCTTATTTCAGTGCTGGAAAGCTGGTTTGGCTTTTAGACAATGTTGAGGGATTAAGACAATTGGCTGAGCAAAATCATGTTGCCTTTGGAACGATTGACAGTTGGCTCATCTGGAATCTAACACAAGGCTCGGAACATGTAATTGAAGCCAGTAATGCGTCTCGTACCATGTTGATGGATTTAAAAACTCAGCAATGGGACGAGGAACTCTTGGCATTATTCAATATTCCTAAAAGTATCCTGCCTCAAATTATTCAATCAGACTGCTATATTGCCAGTACAGCAACAGGCTTGTTGGGTGCCGAAATTCCAATTTGTGGTGTACTGGGCGATCAGCAATCTGCGTTATTTGGGCAATCCTGTTTTGAAACAGGTACGGCAAAAAATACCTATGGCACTGGCTGTTTTATGCTATTCAATACAGGACATGAGATCCAATATAGTCAAAACAAACTGCTCACGACCTTGGCATGGAACTGTCAAAACCAGTCTAGCTATGCATTGGAAGGCAGTGTATTTATGGCAGGCGCAATCGTGCAATGGTTAAGAGACGGTTTAGGCATTATCAAAAACAGTGCTGAAGTTGAACAGTTAGCGTGCCAAGTCAACACCACGGATGGTGTGGTACTTGTACCGGCATTTACAGGATTGGGTGCGCCGCATTGGGACAGTGATGCACGTGCATTACTCTGTGGCATGTCACGTGGCACCAATAAGTCACATATTGCCAGAGCAGCGTTGGAATCCATCGCATTTCAAGTTTCAGATGCATTAACCGCAATGCAGTCGGATATTTCACAGCCTTTAAAAGAACTGCGTGTGGATGGTGGAGCGAGTCAAAATGATATGCTGATGCAATTTCAAGCTGATATTTTAAATGTACCAGTATTGCGTCCAAAGCTTTTGGAATCGACTGCATGGGGTGCAGCAGCTATGGCAGGTCTCAAAAGCAATATATTTAATAATCTCAATGAAATTTCAGAATCTTGGCAGTTAGATCGAGCTTTTGAACCGAAAATGAGCAATGACCAACGTGAGTATCATTTAAGTTTATGGAATGATGCTTTACAAAGAGCAAAGTCGAATTAAATCACACGCCCTAAAAAAACTGGGCTATCGGTTTACCCAAAGTAAACTTTTGTCCAGTTTTTAAATTAAATTCGTTCGACGAAAAGCACACCATTTAAATGATCAATTTCATGCTGAACAATTCGAGCAGGAAAACCGTGGAAGCTCTGAATTACTTTCTCGCCCTTTAAACTAAAAAACTGCACGGTAATCTGTTCTGCACGAGACACTTGACCTCGTTCATCAGGTACGCTCAAGCACCCCTCTTCACCCAACACTGTTTGTGACGACTGCGATATAATCTCAGGATTTACCATCGTAATGGCTTCCATTTCGGGCGCATCTGGATAACGGGGATTTGGTCGTGAAGCCACAATAATCACTCGCTTAGAAACATAAACTTGCGGTGCTGCAATCCCCACACCATTTCGTTCCAACATCGTTGCCTCTAGTGCTTTGGCAAGCTCTTGCAACCATGCCGTTGAAAACTCAGTATCAGCGACTGGAGCTGCGATTAATTTTAAAACATCTTCGCCACGCTGAGCGATTGGTAAAATAATACTCATAGTCTCTTCTGATTTTTTAGCATACCTTGTGGTGGTTTAATTTTAGCATTCAGTCATGTAATCACAATTGCATTATTTCATACAAGCAATGCATCTGCTTCGCTAAACTTTCATTCATCATATATGAAGTTTTAGACTGGCTTTTAATTCATTTTTAATCTTACTCTTGTAAATAACAGTCACTCAATCATGAGATCATATCAATGAATAGTACCGCCTTATTTCTCGGTTTGATTTTTAGTTCGATTGGACTAGGTTATTTTATTTATGGAAAAAAACAAAAAATGACCATGCCATTTATCTGTGGCATCGCTTTAATGATTTTTCCCTATTTC
Organism: Acinetobacter baumannii; assembly: GCF_016508585.1. Classification (GTDB taxonomy): domain Bacteria; phylum Pseudomonadota; class Gammaproteobacteria; order Pseudomonadales; family Moraxellaceae; genus Acinetobacter; species Acinetobacter nematophilus. The sequence goes on along the minus strand of NZ_JADVOP010000081.1, from coordinate 3,082 downwards.
TTTGAGAATAATCTGCTGATCAGTGCGATGGGAATCCTTCTTTGTCTTATTCCATGGTTTTTTCGTATATAACAGCTTATTACTCTTTTGAGTTTTCATACGGGTTTATGGTTGATTCCGAACTGTGTAGTTAACATGATGATATGCATAAATTATAGAGTCAGCTTTATGAATAACCTCCAACAGCTAAATACTCGAGGATTCATCTTGATACATCCTCATTTAACCTAAAGCATACATGCTAAATAACCCATAACAATTTGTTCTCACGATCAAAATAAAGATTGATTATTCAAGGAAAAAATTGTTTTTTAAAATTATAAACCTTTAGTTATGACTATTTTTTAGATATTACAACATGGATGAAAAAATAAATCTTGATCCGGAAGACAAACGTACCCTTGCTCTCTCTTCTTTAGGAGGTGCACTCGAATTTTATGATTTTGTGATTTATGTATTCTACGCAAAAATCATTGCTGAACTGTTTTTTCCTGACTCACTGAGTCCTTTTTGGGCCATGCTCAACACTTATGGAATTTTTGCAGCTGGATATTTCTTCCGTCCTTTGGGCGGTATAATCATGGCACATTTTGGTGATCTAGTAGGTCGTAAGCGTCTATTTAGTCTCTCTATTCTATTGATGGCACTTCCGACCTTAGTCATTGGTCTTATGCCAACCTATGCTGAAATAGGTCTCGCTGCACCATTATTATTACTGCTTATGCGCGTGGTACAAGGTATTGCCATTGGTGGAGAAATTCCAGCAGCGTGGACTTTTGTTTCAGAACACGTTTCTGAAAAGAAAATTGGCTTTGCCAACGGTCTACTGACAGCAGGCTTATCTTTAGGCATTTTACTGGGATCACTGACGTCTTTATTGATTTCCATCAAGTTTAGTGAAACAGAAATCCATGGTTGGGCTTGGCGTATTCCCTTTATTTTGGGTGGAATATTTGGATTAGTTGCCTTATATCTGAGAAGCTATCTCAAAGAAACACCTGTGTTTAAAGCAATGCAGGTACGTAAACAGCTCTCCAAAGACCTCCCAGTCAAACAGGTCTTAAGCTTTCATAAGTCAGCAGTTTTGATTGGAATGCTCTTTACTTGGTTTTTAACCGGGTGTGTCGTGGTGGTGATTTTAGCAATGCCTAATTTACTTACAGCGACATTTGCTTTTCAACGTGCAGATGCATTTCAAATGCAAAGTGCTGCAATCTTAATGCAGATGATAGGGTGTGTCATTGCAGGATCGCTGGCTGATCGCTTTGGTGCAGGCCATATTATGTTCTGGGGTTCACTCTGCGTCGCTGTTATTTCAGGTATTTTTTATAATAGTTTAGGGTATGGCACACCATCTACTATTTTTAGTCTCTATCTGTTACTAGGTTTCTTTTCAGGTACGGTAGGTATAGTGTCTTATAGCATGGTTAAAATGTTTCCTGCTCAAATCCGTTTTTCAGGAATTTCTTTTTCCTATAATGTTGCTTATGCCATCGCCGGTGGATTGACTCTCCCATTGGTACAATGGCTCAGTTTATATAGCAATATTGGCGCAATGTACTATATCTTGGTCCTGTGTTGCATCACCCTGATGACAAGTTTAATCTACCGGAAAAAATTTGAAAAACATTAAATCACTTGCTTGGATTCAATTGAAGGGATAATTTTAATTTCGAGAAAATGACGGACTTGATTGCGTCCATTCTTTTTTGCTAAATATAATGCCTGATCTGCCTGACGGATAATTTCTTCTTTGGTAATGACAAAAGGATTGATTGAGGCAGCAACACCAAAACTTGCAGTAATGCTGATTTTGCGATGTGTATCCAATAAAATGACTTGTTTCTCAATTGCTTTACGGCATCGCTCTGCGATATCAATGGCCTTAACAAGCTGACCTCCTCTGGTCAGAATGATAAACTCCTCACCGCCAAACCGTCCAACAATATCTTCTTCATGAATATTTTCAGTCAAAATACCGGCAACTTGCTGTAAAACGATATCGCCAATGTCATGCCCATATTTATCATTAATATCTTTAAAATAATCAAGGTCTAACAACACAATCGCAAAAGAGCTCCGTTGCTGTTTAAGCATTTCAATATTCTCACTGATTTTACGGCGGTTAAAAATACCGGTCAGAGGATCAATAATACTCACATGCTCGATCATTTTCTCCCGTTTGCGCCACTGGGTGAGAAGAATTTCAAATAAAACCAAACTTGCGAAAAAAATAGGAATATAAAAATACAGCATCGAATAAACCCAAAACTCATTCTTATACAGGGGTGTAGTCAATAATTTTTCACTGAAAATCGGAGCATAGGCAATTTTACCTGTCAGGGTTAGTGCAATACTGATAAGAATAAAAATGCTAATAGGAACAACAGTGAAATACACCACCTGCCGTTCAAACAATACCAAGCCAACGGTAATGAGACTGACAAAACCTGCAATTGATGCTGGACTGAATATACCTATACAATAAGCGCCATAAATAAAAACAGCGCCAAAATATGCAATTGTTATATAAGGAATAAGTTTTTCAAAAATAGAAATTTTTTTTAAAGATCGAATCAGAAAAATAAGCACAAAAAAACCAATTGTAGCAAGTGTCAACATTCGAAAATAGGTTGGGTAAAAAGCTTGGTTGATCCAAGGCTGTAGATCTGTGCTCGCTTGGCTGACATACCACCATATGACCCACAAAAAAACATCTATAGCACCAAGTAATAGGACCAAACTACACTTTTTATAATTACTCCAATTCATGATCATGTTGTCATTGACAAAAACTTCAGCGGAGGAATGTATGACCTCTCTATTTTTTTGCTTCATATTACCATTCACCCATCAAAAATAGTGAATTACTCTCTATTTTTATTTTTCATTTCGATGATTAAAATATAGCACTAAGAAAACTCAAAGTAAGTCAATTTTTTAAATAATTCCATTTGTTAATTTTATTTATTTTATTATTATGATAAAGGTTATGGCGAATATGAGTTTACTAAATCTATTAATTTTCAAAATGGATTAACCGATATCAATCAAGAGATTTACGGAACACCTGAATACATAT
>NZ_JADVOP010000080.1 GCF_016508585.1 Acinetobacter baumannii | reverse complement strand
ATTTAACATAAAATCTCTTATACGCAGCCCAGGTTAATCCTGGGCTTTTTGTTCAATCTGATCATTGGCCTCAAACATGCCAGGATTAGTAATCCGGATATTTTCCTGACAATTCCCACAAAGCATCAGCCCTGCAAAAAGCTGTACGTTTTCCCTTGAATCACAGAAAGCACATGGTTTAGAAAGTTGAATAATATTACTCATGATTTTTTCCTTTCAGATAGCTAGCCTTGGCATGAATTTTTCCTTTAGCCTGCATTCCTCGAATCTCATATTTCTCTGTTTGTAGCTTCATAAGAATGCCTATTTGAAACATGTATATTTCCCCCAAATCTCCTAATAAATTTTCATTCAAAGAATTAGCTTGAGTAAATTGATCCAATGACCGATTAATATCTTTTTCAAAATCATTCACCAGTGTTTCAATCCGACTGACTTGTCGCTCAATGCTGGCCATCTGTAAATTACTGGTCAGCAGATCCCGCAAATAAGTCCCTAATTTATCCCCCTTCAACTGAGCCAAACGCTCATATTCTTGTGCGACCTGATTGTCTAATCTGACGGCAACGGTTCGAGTACTGTTCATGAAAAACTCCTATCATTTGTTTTCAATCTAAGCACCTAATTTCTAAAAAGTAACTATCAAATATAAGTAAACACTGTGTTAAGTTTTAATGATTACAGGTTAAATATCTAATATAAAAAGAGAAATTTAAATAAAAGCGTAAACAAAGGTGATTACAATCTATCTTATTGTTTTGTAAGTAAATATTGCACTTTATCTGCAACAAAAAGTGTTTACAGCTAAGCCTATGAAATGCAACAAAAAACATGATAAAAGCGTAAACGCTTTCCAGGCAGATGAAAAATCGCTGTATCCCTTATAGCATAAGGCTTTGGAGCTTTTATCTTTAGATGCGTGATGTGTGAACCAAAAATTGCCGGTATGTACCGGCTCCCAATCCATTTAATTGACTTAACTGACAGTAAAGATAGTGCTTGGCCAAAAGAGATCCTGACTATTGTGTGTCTAAGGGAAAAAATCTATAAGCGGAAACTCTAGCCTACAGATCAAAAATAAAACCCAAGTTGAAACGCTCTCACATGCGATTTCAGCCACATTTTTACATAAGACATAGAATCGACTATTGAAATGAGTAATCAGGTCAAAAAACGCAAATGAGCGCCAAATAGAGACTATTTTTATTCTAATCGGGATGAATAGAGCGAGTGTCTACGAGCGAAGCACCAAAATTCGCACCTCGACTCTCTGAAAAACAGCTTTTTAGGCTGTGAAGTCTAAATAAGCGTAAATCACATGCAGAAAATTGGGTCTAGATCGAGCGTAGCGAGTAAAAAAGCTTTATGAGCGAAGCGAATTCCGAGTTGCTTTTGCTCTTGCCTTTGCTTTTTCTCAAAGTCACAACAGAATGATCCAAAAAATTGCCCCACGAATCGAGCGAAAGCGAGATTCAATAGAGTTTGAGCGTAGCGAAAACCAAGGGCAATTTTTCTTTGCCAGGGCTTTTAATTATTTTTAAGTTTTTAAATGCTTTTAGATCTGCTGTAAGCCTTTATTTGCAATAGTTTAAGGGGTGATAAAGATAGGTTTAAGGGGTGATAAAGATAGGTTTAAGGGGTGATAAAGGTAGGTTTAAGGGGTGATAAAGATAGGTTTAAGGGGTATTTGAATAGCTAGATTATTGACTATTTAAAATATATAACATATAACCTAGTTAAATGAATTAATAAGCTTCATATCATGACAAATAACAATAAATTAGTTGTTAAGGATAATGCTCTTATCGATGCCTCTTTCAACTTATCACTCATAGAGCAACGTATTATGCTCTTGGCCATAGTTGGAGCTAGAGAGTCTTCTAATCTCACATCTGATACACCAATAGAAGTATTCGTAAGTGACTACGTTCATCAATTTAAAGTAGATAGTAATAATGCCTATGGCTTGCTTAGAGAAGCAGCGAAAACTCTAAAAAGAAGGGAGTTTAGTTATTTAGATAGATATAAGGGCCAAGAAGCTCTTACTACAGCAAATTGGGTAAACAAAGTGACCTATGTAGATTCTAGTGGCCTTATCGTTTTATACCTTAGTAACGAAGTTATCAGCTTAATAAGCCGATTAAGCGAACAATTCACAAAATACCATATAGAACAAGTGTCTGACTTTAAGAGTAAATATAGCATCAGACTATATGAGCTATTAATTAAATGGTTGAATGTAGCAAAAACTGAGAAATATAGTATTAACGATCTTAGATCAAAATTAGGGCTGGATGCGACTGAATATTCAACTATGTCGAACTTTAAATCTAATGTCTTAGACAGAGCAATAAGTGAAATTAATAAACATACTAATATTACCGTTGACTATGACCAATTCAAGAAAGGGCGAGTTATCACAGATATCCAATTTAGAATTAAATCGAAAGATAAGCCATCTCAACAAGAATTAACAAAGGTATCCCAAACAGCATTCCACCAAATGACAGATGCTCAAATCAATATGTTTGGCAATCAGCTTTCACGATTGCCTGAATTTTCGAACTTAGCAAATGGTAATGAAAGCTATGAGAGCCTAGCAGCAAAAATCAAAGAAATGCTAAGAGATCCAATACAACAAAAGCAGTTTTTACCTCACCTAAAAAACCTTGGCTTTAAAGCTTGAGTGTATTAGAGAATACACATATTGTATTCTCCAATACGTTTTCAAAATACACAGCAATACACTATGAATACAGCTACAAAATACAGTGTTAGTGATGCTGCAACTCTGTATAAAAAATCCCGAGCGACAATCTATAAAGATATAAAAAACGGTGTATTAAGCCGTGACTATGACGGTTTTATAGATTTTTCAGAATTACTTCGCGTCTATGGTGAGCCTTTCGGAGCAAAACAGGCAAAACGTATTGATACGTCTTCAATACAAAATCAAAATACACCTGAATACACTGATAAAACAGTGGTAGAGCTGAAAAACCAAATCGACTTTCTAAAAAAACAGTTAGAAAAAGCCGAAGATCGTGAATCCAAGGCGAATGCTCGTATTGATACGCTTCTAACGCTCATTGAAATGAAGCCTCCCACGGCCAATATGACTACGTTTACCGATCAAGAACCGCTGCAACCAAGCATGGCCAAAACAGCTCCAGAACCGGACACAGCAGAAGCTAAACAGGACGGATTGACTACTCCGGAGCAGACGGAAAATAAGCGTATTCCAGTGCCAGAGCAGGTTGAACCGGAGCAGCCGAAAAGAGGATGGTTAAGCCGGTTTTTCTTGCCGAATGGCTAAGAGGCTTATTTAGGTGTACTAATCAAAGTTGTGAAACATTGATCAAAGAATAAGCGTGGAACATGAAAAATCACAAAAAAAGCCCACCTTGGGGAAGATGGGCTATCAACTAGAAACTACAGCATTGATTTCTATAAATAATTATAACGCATTTCGTATAACGTGCATTATGTTAATTTTAGCTTTACTAAAACTATTTTTTGAGAACTAGGCTGTTATCCGACATAGACACCAACATATTCTATAAATATCTATAAGAATAAGTAATAGACAGATATTTCTTCCAAACTCACAAATCCGTATCTAATTTATTTCGATAAAATCAGCTGGATTAAAGCATTTAATGAATGTTCATAAATATTTTTTTTTGAAAGTCGATTCATTAAAAGAGCCCCTTTAATGGTCGAATTTACCATAAGAGCTAATTCGTAATTACTTACTTTAGTTATCATTGAAATATTTTCATCCAAATCATTTTTAAAAATATGTTCAATAATTCTTAACTCACTTTCAACTAATTGAAAGACTGCGCTCTGTAAAGTTTCAGAGAAGCTATCAGTTTCTGTAAGCATTGAATGAATACCGCACATTTCTTTTTTTTCAGCACATTGTATAAAAAAATTACGATATTCAAACAACTTGGCTTCTATAGAAGCATGAGAATTTATACGGGTCTCTAGTTCTAAAAGCTGATTCAATTTAAAATGACAATAGGCAATTCCCAAATCCGTCTTACTAGGAAAATGATAATGAATACTCGCCTTTTTGATCCCAATTTCATTAGCTAAATCAGAATAGCTAAAAGCATTAAAACCAACTTTTTGAATATATTTGTTCGCCAATTCTAAGATTTGATTATACGTTGAAATAGTCATTCTCCTTAATTATAATAATTTATTATGATAAATAAGTTTTAAATCAAATTTTAACAGGACTAAACCAGCACCAACTAACAGTACATCTTTAATAATAAAACTATCTATATGACCTAATTGTGGAATAATACTAAGCGTTGTTATACCAGTCAAGATAACTAAAAGGTCACCAATTAAGCCAATTTTAGGTTTAAAAAAACCAATTATTAACGCAATAAATGTAATATTTTCCACAACACCTAGGAAATAACTTGCACCATAATGACCAAAGAGCGTATATAGAATACTTAACCAAGATTTTGATAGTATTGGTTCTAAAGCAACAACCTCAAAATCGAACCATTTATAGGTACCAAATAAAACAAAAATGAAGATTACACTTAATTTTAATACTAAAATATCTGCTTGCTTATTTATGAAATTACTTAACAATTTACCCATATTTATTACTCAACATTTTTATAATCCTAATTAGCTAAGCCATTACTATTTTTAAATTTTTTATCTCTATTCATTTTGTAGTTGAAATAGAGATGTAGATAAAAATAATAATAAGAAAAGTAAGATTTAGTGTAGGAACTTTTCACTTAGAATTACCAATTTATATGACTTTAGATGCAATCTACCTACCAAAAGGTAGATTGTCAAGTCTATAAATTTAATTTTAGACAATTTACAATATTGACAATCTACCTATTAATAGGTAGATTTGATTTAAACAAAACCCAGTTTAATCAAAATTAAGGAATAAATAATGGAAACTAAACTCTTCTTACATGACCAATTGGTATCAATGTTATTAATAACTTCATTATATAGAGACTGTGTTATATAAAATTTTTATTTTAAAATAGTGGGAGATTTTTGATATGTTTAACTATTTAAAGGAAAAAAACTTTATTATTGCTGAAAAAAACAAAGGGGAATTTAATTTTATCTCATTATTAAGATGGTCTCTTGTAATTATATTTATATGGTTTGGAGGGATGAAATTTACACATTATGAAGCAATTGGAATAGCTCCATTTATTGAAAATAGCCCAATTGTTAGTTGGTTGCATAATCTATTTGGTATTCAAGGAGCTAGCTACTTTTTGGGTTGCATGGAGTTACTAACTGCATTTATTTTATTACTTGGTGCATTTAAGCCAATTTTATCTGCATTAGGTGGTTTAATGTCTGCAATAACATTTTTAATTACTCTAACATTTATGCTTACAACACCAGGTGTGATAGAACCGTCTGCTGGAGGTTTTCCTGCTCTTTCTGGTGCTCCAGGGCAATTCTTATTAAAAGATCTAGTTTTATTAGCTGCTTCATTGTGCATTTTAAAGGCATCAATAAATCGAAGAAATCCTTATTAATTTTATGAGTTAATAAAATTATATTCAAAATCAATTAATAATGAAAAGGCTATTTTATGACGTATAAGAAAACAATTGAGAGTATTGATAAATTAAATGTAGATCAATATCGTGTGACACAAAATAATGGCACAGAACGTCCATTTGAAGGTGAATATGATAAGCACTTTTTACCTGGTATTTATGTTGATATTGTGTCTGGTGAGCCATTATTTTCCTCAACAAAAAAATATAACTCAGGTTGTGGTTGGCCTGCTTTTTCTAAACCTATAGAAAATGTTACTGAGCATGCTGACTTTTCACATGGAATGCGTCGTGTTGAGGTTCGCTCAAAACACGCAAATAGCCATCTAGGTCATGTCTTTACAGACGGACCTCAATCTGATGGTGGGCTTCGTTATTGTATTAATTCTGCGGCTTTACGTTTTATTCCTTTGCTAGAAATGGAAAGACAGGGTTATGCTGATTATATAAAATATGTGGAGGTAAATACCTAATGGAACGTGCAATATTAGCTGGTGGTTGCTTTTGGGGGCTGCAAGATTTGATTCGTAAATTACCAGGTGTTGAACATACACGCGTAGGTTATACAAGTGGTGATATTGCCAATGCAACTTACCGTAACCATGGTACACATGCCGAAGCAATTGAAATCATATTTCATTCAAATATAATTAGTTACCGTAAATTACTTGAATTTTTTTTCCAAATTCATGATCCAAGTACGCTAAACCGTCAAGGTAATGATATTGGGACAAGTTACCGCTCGGGAATTTACTACACTACTGAAGAACAACATCAAATTGCATTAAAGACCATTCAAGATGTAAATTCTTCTGGGATTTGGCCAGGTAAGGTGCGAACAGAAGTAAAGGCGGCAAGTGATTTTTGGGAAGCTGAGCCAGAACACCAAGATTACTTAGAGCGATACCCCACTGGATATACATGCCACAGAGTCCGTCCTGATTGGGTTTTGCCTTAACTATGATTTTTTAATGCAACAGAACCTTCTAGATGCACATCCAAGCCTAAAAATAAGAGCAAATATATAAATAAATGCTCTTTTAGATGATCAATGATTAACGCATTGTGACGAATTCTTCAGCAGAAGTCGGATGAATTGCTAAAGTGTTATCGAAGTCTTTTTTAGTTGCTCCCATTTTTAAAGCAACAGCAAAGCCTTGCAGAATTTCATCCATACCGTATCCAATACCATGAATTCCGACCACTTTCTCATCAGTTCCTACACAAATTAATTTCATTTTTGTGAGTTGTCGATGTTCTGTTATCGCTGTATACATGGATGTAAAGGAAGAACTATAAATTTTGATGGCATCTTTACCAAATTTTTCTATGGCTTGATCTTCGGTTAATCCAACTGTTCCAATAGGTGGGTGACTAAACACCACAGTCGGAATATTTTCATAATCTAAATGTTCATTTGGCTTATTGTTAAATAAACGTTCAGACAGTCTTCGACCCGCTGCCACAGCAACAGGTGTTAACTCGACTTTACCTGTAATATCACCCACTGCATAAATGCCAGACTGTGTTGTATTTTGATATGCATCAACATGAATAAAGCGATTCTCGTTCAATTGAACTTGAGTCTTATTAAGATTGATCGCTTCAGTTGCAGGTTTTCTACCAATTGCCCAAATCAAGCAATCTACACTATGTTCTGTACCATCTTCTAGGTGTAATACAAGTGAGTTATCTTGAACTTTAGTCACTTTGTTAATCTGACTATGAGTATGCACGTTAATATTTTCACTGCGCATATTCTCTAATAGTGTTTTACCAAGGAAATGATCTAATCCACGCAAAGGCTGATGTTTACGAATAAATAATTGTACATTCGAACCCAATGCATTAAGAACACCTGCCAATTCCACAGCAATATAGCCAGAACCAACAATAGCAGTCCGCTTCGGTAAGTGTTCTAATCCGAAGAAACCATTGGAATCAATACCATATTCAGCACCTTCAATTTCAGGTTTGAATGCTTGAGTCCCCGTAGCAATTAAAATATGGTCAGCTGTGTACGTTTCACCATTTACTTCAATTGTTTGAGCATCTAAAAATTTTGCAAAACCTCGAATGACATCAACATTATTTTTAGCTAGTCCTGTGTCATACGATGTATGTATTCGGCTGATATAGGCTTGTCTGTTTTCAACTAATTTCTTCCAGTTAAAGGATTTCAATTCTGTATTAAAGCCATAGTCAGGACCATATTTATGAATCGCATCGGCAATTTGAGCTGAATACCACATCACTTTTTTAGGAACACATCCTACGTTGACACAGGTTCCACCAATATCACCCATTTCTATCAGTGCACATTTCTTACCATACATGGCAGCACGATTGACTGATGCAATACCGCCACTGCCTCCGCCAATCGCAATATAATCATAGTGTTTAGACATAAATGAAATTCCTGTTTTTTAGATTTAAAAAGTTAAAGACTTAAGCATTCATTTGAATGACAAATCTAAACTTAACATCTCCTGCTCTTAAACGTTGTAAAGCATCATTAACACCTACTAACGGTACAGTTTCTATTTCAGGACGAATATTTGCTAATAGACTAAAATCGAGCGTTTTTTCTGAATCGTGAGGTGTTCCTGTTAAAGAGCCTTGAATTTTACTTATACAGTAATAACAAATAGACTTGCGAATACTAAGTTATATAGAACCTGCTAGCAAATTAGGGGTGGTTATAAAGCGAACTTATAGAAAACATTTAACATAAAATCTCTTATACGCAGCCCAGGTTAATCCTGGGCTTTTTGTTCAATCTGATCATTGGCCTCAAACATGCCAGGATTAGTAATCCGGATATTTTCCTGACAATTCCCACAAAGCATC
>NZ_JADVOP010000079.1 GCF_016508585.1 Acinetobacter baumannii | reverse complement strand
CATTTTATATATAGGTTTTAGAACTTAATGAATTGATCCTTTAGAAAAAATAATGAATCATAGACTGACCGTTCTATCCAAGGGAGTTTACCTCATTTTTCTCGAAGTTATGTAAATAATTTTAAATAAAATCGAGTTTGCCTATCTTTTAAACACCACACATTCTGCATAAAATGAGTGAAAATAAACAAACCCGTTATTTGATGAAGACAAAAAAAGTATTATTTCATCTTCATCCGATTATGTACTGCTTGACTCAGTGTATGGCTATCAACATATTCCAGTTCACCACCTTGTGGAACTCCCTGAGCAATTCTTGTCATCTGTAAAGAAAGATGTTTGGTTGCTTCTACAAGATAATGTGCTGTCGCTTGACCTTCTACAGTTGCATTGGTTGCCAAAATCACTTCAGTAATTTTGCCATCACTTAAACGTTGCACCAAGTAAGGTATACCAATTTCTTCAGGACCAATTCCATCTAAAGGTGACAAATGACCACCCAGTACATGATATTTTCCACGAAAGCTTCCGCTTTGCTCTATTGCCATAACATCAGCAGGAGATTCAACTACACAAAGCAGTTGATCATCTCGATCGTTTGAACAACAAATATCACAGACTTCATTTTCTGTCAGAGAGTGGCAAATACTACATTCATGAATAAAAGAAGTTGCTTCATTTAACGCATGTGCTAAACCAATCGCACCTTCTTTGTTTTTCATAATCAGATGCAATGCCATGCGTTGAGCCGATTTTGGTCCAACACTGGGCAATATCCGTAATGCTTGTACAAGCTGATCAAAACGTTCACTAAACACCTAAGATTCCTTAGAACAAACCTGAAAGACCAGGAGGTAGCCCCATTCCTGAATTGGCTTCTTTCATGGTTGCTTCTGAAATGCTCTCAGCTTGACGTGCGGCATCATTCATTGCAGCAGCAATCAGATCCTCAATCATTTCCGGATCGTCCTGTAATAAATCCGGGCTGATTTCGATACGTTTAACCACATTACGGCAGGTCATGGTTACTTTGACTAAACCACCACCAGCTTCTGCTTGAACTTCAGTTTGAGCCAGTTTTTCTTTTGCTTTCTTGACATTGCTTTCCATGTCTTTTTGCATGCGCTGTGCTTGTTGCATCAACATATTAATGTTCATAAGGTACTCCGAACAAAGTCTACAAATTAATTTTTACCTAATTTTCTGTCGTGAATGCTTGGTTGTAAGTTCACAAAATGAATCTAAGGCTATATTTACAAATTAGCTTATCTTAAATTAAATCTAATCCGTGAGAAAGGTCACGAATGATATCATTGACGTCTTCTAAACCAACAGATAAACGGATTAAACCTTCACGAATACCCGCTGCAGCTTTTGCTTCAGGCGAAAGTTTACCATGTGTCGTTGTGGCAGGATGAGTTATGGTTGACTTGGCGTCCCCTAAGTTGCCTGTAATTGAAATGAATTGTGTATGATCGATGACTTTCCATGCCCCTTCTCGCTCACCTTTCACTTCAAATGAGACAATCCCACCAAAGCCAGTTTGCTGTTTCGCCGCCAATTCATGACCACTATGCTCTGGCAATCCCGCAAAATAAACTTTCTCAACTTTCGGATGTTTAACCAACCATTCAGCGATGATCTGTGCACTTTCAGAGTGCGCTTTCATACGCAATCTCAGTGTTTCCAAACCTTTTAAAAATACCCAAGCATTGAAAGGACTCATAGATGGTCCTGTAGTTCGCACATAACCAAAAACTTCTTCAAGAAGTTTGTGATTACCCACGACAGCGCCACCCAATGCTCGACCTTGCCCGTCCAAATATTTAGTTGCTGAATAAATCACGAGGTCCGCACCAAACTGTAATGGACGTTGCAAGATCGGTGTGCAGAAACTGTTGTCAATTGCCAACAAAGCGTCATTTGCATGTGCTAAATCAGATAAGGCTTGAATATCAGCCACTTCTGCCAATGGATTGGATGGTGATTCAACAAAAAGTAATTTGGTTTCAGGACGAACGGCTGCTTGCCATGCACTTAGATCTGTTAAATCAACAAAAGTCACGGCAACATTAAATTTGGCAACATACTTTTCAAATAACGCAACTGTTGAACCAAAAACAGCACGTGAACAGATCACATGATCGCCAGCTTTCAAGAAAGACATCGCGACAGCCATAATTGCTGCCATACCTGAACTTGTTGCCACAGCACGTTCACCACCTTCGAGTGCGGCTAAACGCTTTTCAAACATCGTAACCGTCGGATTGGTAAAACGTGAATAAATATTTCCTGGCTCAGCACCTGAGAATTTTGCTGCCGCTTCAGCTGCATTTTCATAAACGAATGATGAAGTCAGGAAAATTGGTTCTCCGTGCTCTCCTTCAAAACTGCGTGTATGACCTGTACGAATCGCTAAGGTGTCAAGTTGATATTCAATGTCGTCGTTCTGGCTCATTTCAACTGCTCAGTCCTAAAACTGCCTTTGTAAAATATTGCCAACATTTTGAGCGTCCTATGTATTTAAGGTCAAGGTAAAATCGCAAATTATCACATACACTTCGCATAAATCTGTATAAAAATGAGACAAACATCGCTTATGACCCAAGTATCAGCCAAGTTCCAAGTAAGGAAAGCCAAGCTAAAAAATTTAACGACACGGATCTTCAATGGCAAGTCACTGGTTTTATCTCAACGTACCCCTTATGAAGTCATTGCAGAGCATCATCAAACCAAAGTACGTTACTATGCTGCGCCAGAAAAAAAGTTTAAAGAACCTTTGGTTTTTACCGCACCACTGTCAATTAATATGGCGATTTATGACCTTTATCCGTATCGCTCATTGATTAAATATTTTACAGAACAAGGCTTTGATGTTTATTTATTGGATTGGGGAAAATTAAGCTATCAAGATCGTGATTTAAACTTTCTTTACTTTATCGATGAGTCTATGCCTTTGTGTATTGATAAGATTCGAGAGCATTCACAGAGTGATCAGATATCACTGCATGGGTGGAGTATGGCTGGAATTTTTGTCTTACTGTACAGTGCATTACAGCAACCTAATTATGTGAAAAATCTTATTGTACTTGCCAGCCCTATTGACAGTTATGCATCTGGTGGAATCGGAAAACTGTATCAACGCATCAATAATCTGATCATCAAAAACCAAAAACTTAAAGATACACTTTATAAAGGTGGCTTACCCAGAAAACTGATTCATACTCCAGGTTTGCTCAATGCTATCGGATTTAAAGTTCTTGACCCCAAAGGCTGGTATGAAGGTCACAAACAATTATTACTCAATTTAGATGATCGAGCGCTTTTACATGAACATGCCACACTTGGAAACTTTCTCAATCATATGGTGGATTATCCCGGAGGTGTAAATCAAGACATGCTGTTTAATGTATGGCTTCAAAATCCACTCAAACATGGCGCCATACAACTCAGTCGGCATAAAATAGAACTTAAAAATATTAATTGTTCTTTAATGGTTGGTGCCGGGAAAAGTGATCAAATGGTCACTGCCGATGCGGTTAAGCCTTTAATCGCATTGACAAATAGCAGTGATGTCACGTTTACTCTAATTCCTGGAGGACATTTAGGACTGATGTCCAGTCAAAAAAGTGCAGAAGAATTTTGGCCGACATTATCCAAATGGTTAGAACAACGATCGACTAAAAGTTAAGAGACAGTTATGAAGACTACAGTTGCATTCATCGGTTTAGGTGCTATGGGCTATCGCATGGCAGCGCATTTACCTCAACATTTTGATACTGTTTATGTATGGAATCGAAATTTTGAAAAAGCCAGACAACATGCAACTGAGTTCGGCACCCAAGCGGTAACATTAGAACAGGCAGCTCAGGCTGATATAATTTTTTCATGTTTACCCACCAGTCAGGATGTTGATGATTTAATCCAAGGACTAAAAATCAAATCAGGCGCGATTTGGGTAGACTGTACCAGCGGTGTGCCTGATGCAGCCCGTCTACAGGCAACACAACTCAAACAGCTAAATATTGATTTTTTGGATGCCCCTGTAAGCGGACAAACCATTGGTGCTGAAAATGCCACACTCACGTTTATGGTGGGCGGATCAGCGAATGCATTTCAAGCTGCTTTACCTGCAATGCAGGCGATGGGTAAACTGATTAAACATGTCGGTGATTCTGGCGCTGGATTTGCGGTAAAAGCAGTCAACAACATGATGATGGCCGTTCATTTGTGTGCAGCTGCGGAAGGATTCACGACACTCAAAGCACATGGCGTGAATTTGCATGAGGCATTAGATTGCATTAATGCTTCAAGCGGTAAAAGTGGTGTGACTGAATCGATCCTACCACAACGTATTCTCAACAGAAGTTTTCCGCTGACCTTTGGACTTCCTTTATTGGCAAAAGATACAGGAATTGCCATTGATTTAGTGCGAGAGGCAAAACTCTCTACGCCTATTCTTGGACTCACACAAAGTCTAATCCAGGCAGCAAACAGCATTGCCCTCCCAGACAGCGACTTCTCAACCGCGGTAAAAATGTATGAATCGTGGAGCAAAATTACATTAGATTAATTTTTCGTCATTGAATAATCACAAGCAGCCCCTATAATCTAATCAAGTGACACACGAATATGTCAATTTTGAGGCAAACTCATGAATAAATCTTTTATTATTGCAACACTTTCGGCTTTATCCATTTTTGTGGGTACGCAAGCTTTCGCGGATAATGCACAAGAATGCAAAAAATTGCAGGATGACTACAACGTAATCTATGCATCAAAAGGTTTCTGCTTTAAAGATCCTGAAGCGAAGGCAAAATATAATAATGACAATTGTTATACAAGTAAGCCTAAATTTACTGAAAAAGAGCAACAAAAACTTGACTCTATCAAGGAACGTCAGAAAGAATTGAATTGTAAATAATGACATTCATACATTTAAGGAAGTGAATATGGCTTATGATGATCAGAATATTTTTGCTCGAATCTTACGTGGCGAACTTCCAGCACTAAAAGTTTATGAAGATGATCATGTGCTTGCATTTATGGATATTATGCCACAAGCAGATGGTCACACTTTAGTGATTCCAAAAACTAAAGCCATTACATTATTGGATTTAGAACCAGAAGCAGCTGCCTATACAATTAAAATTGTTCAGAAAATTGCTCAAGCTATTGAAAAAGCACTAGATGCGAAAGGTATTGTCTTGATGCAGCTCTCTGGCGCATCAGCTGGGCAAACTGTACCACACGTACACTTTCATCTTATTCCAAGCTCCGTACACGAATTAGGTCGTCATGCTGTACAGATGGGCGATCAAGAAAAAATTAAAGCGTTGGCTGAAAAAATTAAGTCCGCACTCTTGTAAAAGATTATTCTTTATAAATGAGGCATTTACTGCCTCATTTTTTTTGGAAAAATTACATCAATATTCAGTTTACGTCATCAAATTGTCATTTATTCTTCACTTATATGTAACAAAGTTTACAGATACTGCATGCAAGTTAGTAAGTCGTGTTCGAAACAATACTTACTGAGTAAAAAAAAGTAACAGCAAACTCGCATTGAACATGTTTTGGAGAAATCTCAATGAAAAAAGTGCTACTCGCTGCAGCAATCGCCACCCTTAGCATCAGCGCAGCTCAAGCAGCGCCAACATTGTATGGTAAGTTCAACGTAACTTTAGATCAAATCGATAATAATGGTTTTAAAGACGAAAGCGTAACCAAAGTAAATTCGAATGCTTCTCGTATTGGTGTAAAAGGCGAAGAAAAATTAACTGATAAATTATCTGCTGTATACTTAGCAGAATGGCAAATCAGTGCTGATGGTGACGGTGATGCATTCAGTAACCGTAACCGTTTCGTGGGGATCAAATCAGATGGTATCGCAACATTAAAAGTGGGTCAGTTTGATTCATACTTTAAAAATGCTGCAGGAAACAACCAGGATATTTTTAACGATCACAATGAACTCGATATGACTGCAGTTCTAGTCGGTGAAGATCGTTTAAAGAACGTGATTGGTTTTGAAACTGATAAGAAATTATTGGCTGGTTTAGCATTTAACATCATGTTCCAACAAGGTGAAGAATCTTCTGCGTTAAACAACTCGGCAAAAGGTCAAAAAGGCAGTCGTGATGGCTTTGGTGATGGCATTTCAACATCATTGACTTATGACAACAAAGATTACGGTTTAGCAGCTGCAGTTGCAGGTAACTTTGGTGTAGCCTCTAAATATAATGCATATAACTCAGAATTAGGTAGCAATACAATTTATTCTGATGCAATTCGTGTGACAGGTTCTATCGACTTGAAACCAGCAGGTATCGACGGTTTAGTACTTGGCGCATTGTGGCAAACAGCTAAACCTACAGATGACACAGTTTCAACAACCTCTGGCACAACAGTTACCTCTTTTAAAGGCTTAAAAGAAAATGCATACGGCATCACTGCTGCTTATGTAATTCCATCTACGCCAATTAAATTGAAAGCTGAATATATTTCTGCGACAACTGAACTAGATGGTCGTGATGATCGTAAACAAGACCTATATGGTATTGGTGCAGATTACAACATCAACAAACAAGCGCGTTTCTACGGTGTAGTCGGTCAACAAAAGCGTGATTGGACTGCAACTTCAACACCAGAGAAGAAAAAAACTGTTGTTGGTCTCGGTATGGAATACAACTTCTAATCCATTACCCTATACCAATCACAAAAACGGCAGGTACTCTTGCCGTTTTTTTTAGAATCAAGTATCTAAAAATCTCGAATCTCATCAAACCAAGCATTTACTTTTTGTTGATCTATATCAAATTTCGACGCTTCAACAAGTTGCTGAACAGCGATTCCAGTATCTTCTCTTTCTGATGTTTCTATGTTGGGTAGTGTATTGATCTGCGCTATGAATTGATCAATGTAAAGTTTTACTTCTGACTCTGTTTTCGCTTTAATGATTTCTTTTAAAGCAGCTTTATATGCTTTTGTCGCGATCTTGGCATTCTTAGTTTCCCAGTTTTCAAAGGGGATACCATATTCTGATGTAAACCAAATTAAACTTCGTAATTTGGAGACTGAAGAATATTCTAATTGTTTTACTTTAGCCAATTGTTTTAATTCAGCATTTAACCTTTTCCCTGTTTTTCCATCAATATTCCATCCGATAAAAGAGATTAAATTTTCCCACGTACCCAAAGCAGGAAATCCCTCCAAATCTGCTGCATAACGTACTCCGATACGTTCAAGTTGGTGTAGCTGTTTTAAACTGGCTGTATTGGTTATATTCCCTGTTAAGTTCAGATTTTTTAAATGAGGAAACTGTAACAGGCTTTCACAATCTAGAGCCGGACCTAAAGGTTTAACAATCAAATCAAGTGAGACAATTTTTTCAAAATCTGGAATAATTGGCAGATGGTAAGTAGATGCTGTTTGATCTTTCTCTGTATTGGGTTCTATTCGAATGTGAGGAATTTCTTGTGTCATGATTATTTCAAAAAGCTCAATTTCCCCAGAGAGATGAAGTGAATGTAGACCAAGAGTATTTTCGACATTCTTCTGATCTAAAATCAATTTTATTGGCTCTTCATTGCTTTTTACGGAAAAATTATGAATTTGAGCTCCATTTAAATCAACACATAGTGACCTGGAGGGTTGCCAAAAGAAATCTTCGATTGCTCTTTTCTTTGACCATTCAACAAAACCAATATCATTACCCCAATAATAAAAAAATCTCGGCCAATTCCCATAGGGATATAGATGGGCATTTTGTTGACCATGAGGTGTATAGAAGCTGTTGAAACTATTCCAATCAATTTCTGCATCTTCATCAACAAGGACATCAAACTTTTTCCTGTCCATACCGATTCGACCAATCGAAAAACTTCCTTGCCCAGCTGGAATTCTAATCTGATGACTATTTGTAGCCGTTAAAGAAATATGAAGCGGTGTATCTCTATCCATGGTCATCCATTTTTTAATTGTACTATTCATTGTTCAACGATGATTTGAGTACTTGTGGTTGCATAATAAGCATAAATACAACACAGAATATACCAGGCTGAAAAGCTTAGCCATCATTCCATCTTAGCAAACTTATAAACATGCTGAATTTAATTCTGTATTTCAACCCGCCCAACTGATAATAAGATCAAAATGATCTGTTTTGACGACACTTCTATCATCCAACCCTAGAAGAAGGCATAAGAACAGCTTTAAAACACGCAAGACGGCAATTAAATCAAGCTTGATATAAAAGTTTCCACTTTATTGAAAGCTCACCCCCAGATGAGCTTTTTATTTACCTTATATACTCATCTTTCCAATTTTTCTTGTTGTTTCATTTCATCATTTTTATTTTCCATCACGCATAAAAAACACCCCGTTCTCTGTAGAGACCGGGGTGTTTTGGAATTAAAAGCTGGCGATGACTTACTCTCACATGGGTAACCCCACACTACCATCAGCGCTAAGAGGTTTCACTTCTGAGTTCGGGAAGGGATCAGGTGGTTCACTCTTGCTATTGTCGCCAGCAAACTGT
>NZ_JADVOP010000078.1 GCF_016508585.1 Acinetobacter baumannii | reverse complement strand
ACAGTTTGCTGGCGACAATAGCAAGAGTGAACCACCTGATCCCTTCCCGAACTCAGAAGTGAAACCTCTTAGCGCTGATGGTAGTGTGGGGTTACCCATGTGAGAGTAAGTCATCGCCAGCTTTTAAATATAAAACACCCCGATCTCTACAGAGAGCGGGGTGTTTTTTTATGGGCAAATGAAAGAAAAGAAAAAGATGAGATGAAACAACAAGAAAAATTGGAAGATCAAGAAGCAGAATAAGAAAAAATAAGGAAGATAGAAAGAGTCGAGCGATTGAACCAGCCGTTTCTTTATGCTAAAAATAAAATTATTATGATAAAAACAGTTAATAATATGTTGATTTTCCAATTTTTCTTTACCGATTATGACGGTGAAGAGGTTTTACCTGCTCAAACACAATATGCATCTATAGATGAAATCATCGAACTTATGCAATCGATTTTAATTCGGCCAGAAAACTTTTTAGGGATCGTTGATAAAAATGATCGAACCTTGCAGTTTATTGTGAACTCTGACTATTCATTAGACGCAGATATCCCTATACCTGATCAAAAAGGATCTTATACAAAAACAATAAGTTTGCATGAAGCAGTTAAACTGGTTCAAAAACAAACTGAACTCATTCAAATTGATGCTATTGAAGGAATGGCTTTTATGAAGTGGTAAGTTTTTACTTTAATTGCTTTTAGTCTGTTCAAAATAAAAAACCTCAGACATCCATGCCTGAGATTTTTTGTATTGGTTCTGAGGTATAACTCCTGTCGTACCTTTCGCTATCCTGCGTTATCGTCCTATCTTATTCTTATTTTTAATGGAAACTTCCTGTTTCCTGATGTGTTTATAGTATTAAAATTTAGCTGTTCTGCCTATACGCATAATTCGGCAGATTATGTAAGAAAATGCCGACATAGTCAGCATTCAAAGTTATGCTCTCGTTCATTAAAAGTGTGCATTGAGGCCTATATATGGACCTTTAAAATCTAACTTGTACTTAATATCATCTTTATCAGCATCAATATTCACATAGCGATAGCCTACTTTAGCACCTACGTCTAAAAGCAAACTTTGTACAAAGTTATATTGAAGTTCTGCTTGTACGTCCGTTAATTTAGCATCCCCATTACTCCCGAGGATCATTTCCCCTTTGGTACTTAAACCTGTAAAGGGCAGTTTTCCACCTATAGATGCATAGGCGATAGGTAAATTACCAGACATAGTATAGTTCACGTATTGCAGTGCATCATATTGTTTAATATCGCTATCAATATTTGCAAGACCAAAACCTATATCTGCACTCACAATATTATCAAGTATTTCATAATATAAAATATAGTCAGTATTAGTGAATTCAACTTTATCAGAACTGAATGCGCCATTGTTATTGTTCGTAGTACTGTCTAAATTGGTATATTTGATTTTTACATTGGGTAAAAGTGGAACAGGATGTTCAAATGCGATTGAAGCTTGAATGCCATTATCCCGATCAATATCATTATTACCGCTTAATGGTTTGGTGTTTTCAATTTTTCCATCGTAAGACCAGTAACTTACATCACCTGTTAAACCGATAAAATCAGCTTGGGCCAATGAACTTAGACCCAGCGCTGCAATAAATAATGGCAATTGAATAGATTTCATATTTCCTTCTTGATGAAATAATTTTTCATCTGATATTTTTGTTACTTAAATAGGATTCAATACAACATAAACTGTGGGCATGATATAGGGGTTTATCAAATTTTGCATTATTAAAAAAGATGAAATCGAGGATGTAACATGAGTGAGACTATTGATGATACAGTGATTGAACTACCGCTTTATGTCGCCAATAAAGCGATTAAATCAGGGCAATGGCTTGAAGTTAATGACAAGTTTTCTGGAAAAACATATGCAAAAGTTGCTTTGGCGGATACAAAAATTTTAGAAAAAGCGATCAGTGCTGCAGTGAAAGCTGAGAAGGAAATGGCAGCACTTAAGCCCTTTCAAAAGCAGAAAATTCTCCTACATTGTGTCAGCCGATTTAAACAACTTCGTGAGGAATTAACGCAACTTCTAATAATTGAAGGTGGAAAGCCGAAGCAGGCTGCCGCAGCGGAAGTTGAAAGATTGATAAATACCTTTCAGATTGCGGCAGATGCTGTATCAAGTATCAGTGATGGACATTTAATACCATTGGCTGTAACGCCTGCTGCATCTAATTATCGTGGAATGGTACAACATGTTCCAATTGGTGCAATATCTTTGATTAGCCCTTTTAATTTTCCGCTGAATTTAACGGCACATAAAATTGCTCCTGCGATTGCTGCAGGTTGTCCATTTGTACTTAAACCTGCAAGTTTGACACCAATTTCTGCCTTGAAGATTGCAGAAGTTTTGGCAGAAACGGATTTACCCAAAGGTGCATTTTCAGTTTTGCCATGTCCACGGGAACATGCCGATGTATTGGTGACTGATGATCGTTTCAAATTATTAAGCTTTACTGGTTCTGATCAAGTGGGCTGGGATATGAAAGCGCGGGCAGGTCGTAAAAAAGTCACCTTAGAGTTGGGTGGAAATGCTGCTGTTCTTATTGAGCCAGATACAGAGCTAAATGATGCTCTGTTTGATCGAGTGATCAGTGGTGCATATAGCCATGCAGGTCAAGTCTGTATCAGTGTGCAACGTATCCTTGTTCATACTGATATTTATACAGAGTTTAAGAAAAAATTCGTAGCCAAACTGAAAAAGATCCATGCAGCAGATCCACGTTTAGAAAGCACCATAGTTGGACCAATGATTAAAGAATCAGAAGCAGTTCGATTAAAGAAATGGCTTGATAAAGCGGAGAAAAAAGGTGCAAAAATTTTACTTGGTGGTACCTTAACAGGCGTTTTATTCGAACCCACATTACTTGAAAATGTTGATGATTCACTTGAGATTTACCAAAATGAGGCTTTTGGTCCTGTGGCAATTTTAGAAAAATATAAAAATTTTGAGAAAGGTGTGGAGATGATCAATAAAAGCCGTTTTGGTTTACAGGCAGGGGTATATACCCAAAATCTTAATAAAATGCTTTACGCATGGGATCATTTGGAAGTAGGTGGAGTGATCATCAATGATATACCAACGTTTAGAGTTGATAATATGCCGTATGGCGGTGTTAAAGATTCAGGTTTAGGGCGTGAAGGTATTCAATATGCAATTCGTGATATGCAGGAAGAACGGTTGCTTGTGATCAAACAATAAGCCATATTAAAAGGGGCTTCGGCTCCTTGTTTTGTTAATTTTAAAAGAGTTAAAAATGATAATAAAAGTTTTCCATCAGTTCATTTTATGGTTTTTTCTTTCATTACTGAGTCTACAAACTTGGGCATTTCAGGCTGAAAAACTGGTGAATGATGCACGTTCGCAAATCTGGAAAACCTTATATTACGATCCAAGTTATACCCAACTCAAATATCCAATGGGTGATGTGCCATTGGTCAAAGGCGTGTGTACCGATGTGGTTATTCGCGCTTTACGCCATCAAGGAATTGATCTGCAAAAACAAATTCATGAAGATATGCGCAGCAATTTTAAAAAATATCCGCAAAAATGGGGTCTAAAAACCACGGATAGAAATATTGACCATCGGCGTGTACCCAATATCATGACTTATTTTCAGCGACAGGGCTATCAAGTGAGTGATCAGAAATATCTGGCTGGAGATATAGTTACTTGGGATTTGGGCAAGGGGTTAACCCATATTGGTATCATTTCAGATAAAACAACGATGCTATCCAAAACACCTTTGGTGATTCATAACATCGGCTATGGAACACGTGAAAATGATATTTTATTTAGCTATAAAATCATTGGGCATTATCGTTTACCCAAAAACCTAAGCCCATAGTAGATCATTTTCACAAAGAAGTTTTGGTATATCTGAGTAAGGTTTAAATTTATAAATTTTGATTGGCGGAGGTGATAAACGATCCTTCGCTGCAAACATAACAAAATTTTGTGCAATCAGCCCATCATTTATGAAATCTGATAAAAAAATAGCCATGGGTGATAAACGGTATGTAAAACTAAACAAAATATTCACAAATTACAGAAAAAGCCAAGCAAAACAGGTATTGTGGTTGCATTAAACAGTTGTTGTGTTAAAGGGCTTTAACCAAGAAAATTTGGCAAAACAACTGGTTTGGAATAACAACAAAGTGCTCAAAAGGTGCTGTTTTATTCGAACAACAAAATTTTAAAATTGGTACTTCTTTTGCTCGCAGATGACAATGAAAAATAGCAGCATTGGAGGACATCTACAGAATTAGGTGTTTTATGACAGAATCTCGTGAAAACTGGACATCACGATCAGGTTTTATTATTGCAGCTGTTGGATCGGCTGTTGGTTTAGGAAATATTTGGCGTTTTCCTTACGTCGCTTATGAAAACGGTGGTGGTGCGTTTTTAATTCCTTATTTGATTGCATTGATTACCGCTGGTTTACCGTTGTTATTTTTAGATTATGCGACAGGACATAAAAGTAATAATTCACCGCCTAAAGCTTACCGTGCTTTGTTTAAAGGAGGTGAAACTTTAGGCTGGTGGCAAGTCTGTGTGTGTATCATTATTGGCTTATATTATGCCAGTGTACTGACATGGGCCGGCAGTTATGTGTACTTCTCGATTGGTCAACTATGGGGAAGTGATCCTGAAAACTTCTTCTTCAATACCTACTTACAAACATCAAAAGCAACAAGTTTTGATTTTCAGTTTGTGGGGCATCTATTTTGGCCTATCGTGGGAATCTGGGCGCTGACACTGATCATTCTTTTTGGCGGTGTAAAAAAGGGTGTTGAATTCTCCAATAAAATTTTCATGCCCTTGCTGTTTATTCTATTTACTATTCTTGTAATTCAGGCATTACGTTTGCCGGGTGCGGTACAAGGTCTAAATGCATTCTTTACTCCAAACTGGTCTGCAATGTGGGATTATAAAGTTTGGTTGGCGGCATTTGGTCATACATTCTTTTCACTCTCGGTCGGTTTTGGAATCATGGTAACCTATGCTTCGTACCTTAAACCGAAAACCAATTTGACAGGTTCTGGTCTAATTGTTGGCTTTGCCAATGCTTCTACCGAAATCTTGGCAGGGATTGGTATTTTCGCTGCGCTTGGTTTCATGGCATTTGCAGCAGGCAAGCCTGTTGATCAAGTAGTGAGTGGTGGTATTGGTTTGGCATTTATTGCTTTCCCTAAAATCATTTCAAGTCTGGGTGCCGGTGCTGATTTATTTGGCTTATTGTTCTTCTCGTCTTTGTTTGTGGCAGGGATTTCTTCAATGGTGAGTATCCTTGAAGTGCCGATTGCAGCCATGCAGGACAAGTTAAAATGGGGACGTAAAAAGGCCGTTACAATTATTGGTGGTGGTAGCGCTGTCGTTTCAATTTTCTTATTTTCGAGTGTGAATGCAATTAAGCTGGTAGATATTGTCGACCACTTTATCAATAATATTGGCATCATTGGTGGTGCACTATTGTCAATCATTGCAGTGGCGTGGTTTAAACGTTCGGCATTGATTGAGTTACGTGATCATGTGAACCGTATTTCAACTGTTCAGCTCGGTAAAGGTTGGGATTTCACTTTAACCGTCATCACCTCTTTAATCTTACTCGTCACCTTGTGTATGACCATTTTTAGTTTGATTAAGAATGGCTATGATACGTATAGTACAAGTATGTTGATGTTGTTTGGTTGGGGCAGTGTCATTTTCTGTGCTGTGGTGGCTTTAGTCCTCAGCAAAATGAAAGATCGATAGGAGCGGCAAAATGAATACATCGGCAATTATCATGATGATTATTTCAATGGTGTTTTTATGGGGAGGATTAGTTCTCTCTATCCTGCATTTGATGAAAAACCCAGAAGACTTAGATGACGTTTTGGAAGAAGTCAAAGATCATCACACACTTTAAAATTTCAACATCAAAAAGCAGGCACTAGACCTGCTTTTTTTATTTCAACATTTTAAGCGACTTTTTTGATTCGGCAGTAATAAAAACCATCGCCATGGTTCGTTTCTGGAAGCAATTGACGACCATGAATTTGTTCAATTCCCCAATCAGCTTCAATCTTAATCTCTTTAGCATCTGCATGCTCAGCAAAAAAATCAATCATCTGTTGTTCATTTTCAGCTTTCAAAATAGAGCAGGTAATGTAAAGCAGTGTTCCACCGACCTTAAGCTGTTGCCACATTTGATTTAAAATTTGCTTTTGCAGATCTACGGTCTGTTGAATATCCGTTGATTGACGCAATAAACGGATATCTGGATGACGACGCATCACACCAATCGCAGAACAAGGTGCATCAAGGACAATACAGTCCGCAGGCACTGGGCTTACCCAAGTTGTGGCATCTGCTGTGACGATGTCTACATCTGCATAAGCATTTAATTCAAGGCGTTCCAAATTTTCTGAAACACGTAATAGACGTTTCGCATCATGATCAAGCGCGATTAATTTTTGAGGATTAAACCGTTCTAAAATATGCGCGGCTTTACCCCCAGGGGCTGCACAAGCATCAATAACAACTTGGTCATCTAAGTTTGGTAATAAGGTTGCACAGAGTTGAGCATGTTCATCTTGAACAGAAAACCCACCTTCTTCAAAGCCAGGTAAGTGAGTAATATTACCAGTTTGTTCCAGAACAATACCGACATCTGAAAGTTCACAAGGTCGGGCATCAATCTGTTCTTCCTCTAAGATTTCCAGATATTCATCACGGCTGATTTGACGCTCATTGACACGCAAGGTGAGTGGAGCAACTTGTTTTAAATTTTGACAGATTTCATCCAGTTGACTCGGCCAATCTTTTTTAAGACGTTTAAACAACCAGCTTGGTAAACCATGCGTTTGATTCAGTGCAGTTTGAAATTCAGATGTTTCACGTGAAACACGACGAAGAATAGCATTAACCAATCCACTCATCGGCTCAAAACCTAGCTGTTTAGCAGCATTGACTGTTTCCGAAATGGCTGCATGTGCCGGGATACGTGTACATAAGATTTGATACAACCCGAGGTACAGGCAACTTTCGAGCGCTTCATTGTCTAATGGTTTGGTCAGTAAGGGTAAAGTAACCGCTTTTAATGAAAACCATTGGCGTAAACACCCCAAGGTGAGTTCATGATACAACGCACGATCACGTTCAGAAACAGTATTGATATGTTGATTCAATACTGAAGCCAAAGACTGACCATTTTGCACGGCAACAAGGGTTTTAATGACTTGCGCACGCAAATTCAAATTTTTTGCTGTAGATTGAATTTTGCTCATGCGAATAGATGTCCTACTGAAAGTTTATGACCTTGTATAATTTGTATCGGGTTAACAGCCTTACCACCGGGCCACTGTAGGCTGGTTAAACAAACGACACCTTCACCACAGACAACATGTACGCCTTGTTTATCCATCTGGATAATAGTTCCAACCGCTTCTCCATTGCCAATGACATTGGACAGTTGCGAGTTCCACACACGCAAGTTATTGTTTTCATCGATCGGGGTAAATGCGACAGGCCAAGGATTAAATGCGCGAATATTACGGTCAATTTCAATCGCGGACTGAGTCCAATCAATTTGTGCTTCAGTTTTTGTAAGCTTATGGGCATATACCGTAAACTGCTCATCTTGAACTTCACGGGTGTCTAAGTATTGTTGTAATTTTTGTTCTGATTCAAGCACTGTGCAGATTGCTTCTGCACCTTGGCTGGCAAGTTTATTATATAGACTTGCCGACGTGTCTTCTGCCGTGATTGGGCAGTGGGTTTTATACAGCATATCACCTGTATCTAAACCCGCCGCCATTTTCATAATCGTAACGCCTGTTTCAGTATCCCCTGTAGCGATTGCACGCTGAATGGGTGCAGCACCACGCCAACGAGGCAATAATGAACCATGAATATTTAAACAGCCATATTTAGGCGTATCTAAAACAGTTTGAGGCAAGATTAAACCATAAGCTGCAACGACCATAACATCTGCACCCAATGCAGCAAGTTCTTGTTGGGCGAGTAAACCTTCTTCAGTAGAGGATTTGAAATGAAGCGGCTGATAAACAGGTAAATTGTTTTCTAGTGCAAGTTGTTTCACGGCTGAAGCTGTCAATTTTTGTCCACGACCTGACTTACGGTCTGGTTGAGTATACACAGCGACGATTTCGTGGTCAGTTTGAATAAGTGCTGCCAATGCTGAAGCTGCAAATTCGGGTGTGCCTGCAAAAATGATCTTCAAAGGTTGTGCTCAGATTAAATTTTAAAACCAATTATAGCAAACATGGTTCTGCGGTGGGATTTTCAAATGAAAATTTGATTTGCTGCAAATGTGAAAATTCAAAATATCATTTTGCAAGAAAGCCATTTATTGATGATTTTTAACGGATCGATCATCCATAAATCCGCGATTGTTCTTTTAATGAATAAACGTAATGATATTTTAATCATCGTATAGATCAATATTGTTAATGTGATTAAAGTCACTTTTTTGGGCTGTATTTTATGAAAATTAGAACCACTGTTCTATGTACAGTTGTTACCTGTTTAAATAATGATCATTTTATATTGTGAAGTTTTTCTAAATAAAAACGATAAATATCATTCAAAAAAACACAGGGCAATGAAAAATAAAAATAAAAATCTATTTAGAAAAATTGTAAGTAGAAAGA
>NZ_JADVOP010000077.1 GCF_016508585.1 Acinetobacter baumannii | reverse complement strand
ACAGTTTGCTGGCGACAATAGCAAGAGTGAACCACCTGATCCCTTCCCGAACTCAGAAGTGAAACCTCTTAGCGCTGATGGTAGTGTGGGGTTACCCATGTGAGAGTAAGTCATCGCCAGCTTTTAATTCCAAAACACCCCGGTCTCTACAGAGAGCGGGGTGTTTTTTTATGCGTGATAAAATGTATCTATCATATTTATCAGCTTTCTCTTAAAATGATTGAGAATGACACCAGATATGATAAATCAGTAGAGATCGTATTGAACATATTCAGGCAGAGTCTGAAAACAAAATTACATTAAATCAATGGTTAGAATATATAGAGAATGATCCTGACATGGAACGTAATGAGCATGTTCAGTTTATTACTCCTGAAAATACGGTTTTAAGTATTAAAACTGAAAGATTAACTGCCTGGAAAGGCTGTTTTAGGTATCCTGAGGGGATAAATTTTAATTTAAATAGCTATAAAGGGTAGAAATTTTGGTGATTCTCTAACATTCTTTGAATTCAATATTGTTTTTTAAAGTTTTGAGTTAGATAACTCATTCAACTAGGACTTTTTAATGAAACTTAACTCATTTTCTCCGATTCCAAACAATGATGAAGAACTTCATCTTCCTGAACTGATTTATGCTGCTTCTTTGGGAGAGATTGAGCTTGTCGAGCAGCTTTTGTCACAGGGCATTGATCCCAATCAAACAGATGAAGAAGGCTATAGTGCATTACACGCTGCTGCTGAAAATGATCATTTAGAAATTGTGAAATTGTTAGTCAATCAGGGGGCTGATGCCCACTATAAGTCAAAATATACAGCCTTGGAACTGGCGGAAATGGCAAATAATAAAGAAATAGTCGAATATCTAAAGAAATTATAAATTTAAAAATAATGATATAGCGATAAAAAGAAAACCCCATCATCCTGATGGGGTTTTCTTCGTATTGGTTGCTTAGATCTGACTCCTGTCTAATCTCACGTTCCTGATGCTCAGACAATTTATTATTGTTGTTTTGTCTGGGAAACTTCCTGTTCCCTATGACTATAGAATATAAAATAAAGTGCTGATGGTATAGATGACAATAGCGGTGATTGTTGTAAGCATTTTCCTACAAAAATTGCTTTACTACTAATTCACCTCAATATTATTGGCCATAAGCCCTTTACCTTGTGCTTCTGCAATTAAGCGTTCAGCCGATTCACGGTTTTTACGAAGCCCCGGCATACGGAATTCAGTATGCCCATAGTCATGAATCCTTGTCCAGCGACCGCCCCACGTTAACCCAACAGATTCAGCGACAACACCATACAATTGATATCCTTTCCAAGCCCACGGATCACGTTCTGAAATTACAACCTTACCATCTCGTTTAAAGGCAACATCGGCAGCTAAACCAAATTGATGGTAACTCTGATAAGCTTTGGCCAAAGTGGTTGCTGTATTCCCAGATAGGCGCGTTTGACGTTCAGGACTCCGATAACCTTCTAAAAGAACCATTTCATAACCATGACGCTCTTTCATGATTTTAAAGACCATCAGTAGACGTTGCTTATAACTTGGGTGCATTTTGTCCCATTTACGGTCGACCATTGCCGTATCAAAACTACTTCTTTGGTCTCCGACCCCTTCATTGTCAATTGCTGATGGATTCACACTCGGAAATTGATGATTGGGAAGTGGATTTTCTCTTTCTAGGATTTGAGCTTGTACAATTGCCGCATCAATTAAACTTTCATCAACGGCAGGGGGAGGGCTGAGAACCTCTCCATTAAGCAATGCATAGATTTGTGGATCTGTTTGTCTTAAGTATTCTGCTTCTACTTTTGTAGGATCAATTGGTCGAGTGAATGCAAACACTAAAATACTGGACAGCAGAAAAAAACCCGCAATCAAAATCCACCATTGCTGTAAATGCCAATGGGTCTGAGTTTGATTTGCAGAAGCTGCTTGATTCATTTGCTCTGCAAAATGTTTTGCGGAAGCTAATTTTTTCTTTCCTTGGGGAAGTAATGCTCTTAAATAGTCTAAAGTTTTATTTCTAAGCTCATAAGACATTAAAAAAGTGAGGCCAAGGACCAAAAAGATAAAACAAATAACGACAAACAAAATCATGGTTTGTTTTCAGTCTCTTTTCGTTCAATGGTCATTTTAACCGTTGCTTCAGGCGAAATCTCTGGTGCTTCTTCCTTTTTCGCTGGATGTTCTTTTTCAGCTGCTTTTGGCTCTACTTTTGGTTTGACTGCAGGTACTACAGGTTTTGCAGGTACGGCGGGTGGTTTAGATGCGATTGCAGAGGCAGGCTTGGCTTCTGGTTTCAGCATTTGTTCAAAAGGGGAGCTGCCCTTAGGGCTAGGTTGAGGTGCTGGTTTATTTTCATGTTTAAAAATCTGGTTAAAGTCTTTGTCATTAATATGTTGTTTATAAACACCCGCACTTTCATCATGTGGATTGGTTGCTGCTTCTTCTGTATGGGTTTGTATATCTGCTTCTTGAGCGGTAGCAGCAGCTTCAGTTGTGTCTGTGACAGTTTCAGACTGATTAAGATTGATAAAAATAAAGAAAAAGATCGCCGAAACAATGATCCCTGTTAATAAGCCAAGCAAAAAAACTGATGATTTCCCCAAAGTTTTTTTAACCGGCTTACTTTGTAATATACGAATAGAGGTTTGCTTTTCTTGTGTCATAATTTTACCGTCAAGGCAATAGAATCGTGATATGCGCTTGTTCTGTTGGCGCTGCAATTACATTGTTAAATTTGGCAAGTGAC
Source organism: Acinetobacter baumannii (assembly GCF_016508585.1). Classification (GTDB taxonomy): domain Bacteria; phylum Pseudomonadota; class Gammaproteobacteria; order Pseudomonadales; family Moraxellaceae; genus Acinetobacter; species Acinetobacter nematophilus. Next base: position 6,084 of record NZ_JADVOP010000077.1, on the reverse strand, counting down.
GCATTTTCATTTTTATTCAACATAATTTTTAGTCCTGCAAATGCAAGTACTGCAAACAACAACAGGAAAATTAAAATCCAAACAAACGGTAATTCTCGATGAATAATATTTTTAATTTGATCTGGTAAAGCAGCAAAAGGTGAAAAAGCAGCTTTTTTACCTTTTAAATAATCAATTTCATCACCTACTCGTGCAACCAGATGATTTAAACTTTCAATAGATTCAATGCGATATTTACCTTGAAAACCCAGCAGTAAGCAATAATGATAAACTTCGAGTGATGCTAATCTTTCTTTACCACGTGCACGAATCTGTTCTAAAAATTCAAAAAAGCGATAACCTGCCAATTGTGAACCGAAAAGGGTTAATTGTAATGGACTAATCAACCAGTGGTTTTGTAGATTAAAGAATGAGGGATCTTGTTGCGTGACAATGGTTTCATCAAGCAATGCACAATAAGCATATTTTGCATCTTGAATATCTTCTCCAGAAAATTGGAGCTTTTTTGCTTGATGTTCAAAACGATTGAGCAGATCTAATATTTTCTCTTTAAAACGATCTGCATTCTCAGGAACATACTGATTTCTGATTAAAAATACAATATAAAAACCATCATGCAGAAGATCAACCAAATTGGTTGCCTGTGTATTTTTTGAAGGTTGAGGTACAGCACCTGCACCAATTTGTCCATCATCGAACAGTGAAGGGGCGATATTATTATTCTGACTCATTGGATCATCCTCTTAACCGTTCATCACTGCGATGAGTTCAATACTGATATCTTGGAAACCTGCTGGTACATAAATACAGATGGTTTCTGAATCAAGCATGCGCTGGTACATTTCATGGTGCGGCTCAATTTCAAAATAGCTCACGCCTGAACGTACTGGAATCGCTGTTGGGATTTGTACCAAATGATGGATTGGAATTGCTGGAAGTGCTGCAACGACACGTTGCTCTACATCCACTGTATTACCAACTTTGAAACGTAAAGGTACGATTTGAATCAATTCATGAGTTTGCATCATGCTGCTTGAAACTGCAATATAAAGCCTTGATTCTTTAGTGATTTTATCTGTTTCTAAGCTGCCTACCCAATACGATGGACGAATTTCTTTCAACGCAATACTGATATAACGGCTTGAAATAATCGTATCTAATAATTCGCGTAAGATTTTATCCAGCTGGCTAAAGCTATCTTGCAAGTTATGGTGTTGATATTGTGGCAAATGCTCAACTTCATATGCTGTAGAGAACGTGAGTAATGAACCAGTTAAACGGAGCAGTTCAAAGAATAATTTCTCAGGATGAATTTGAGGATTTTGTAGAAGATGGTTTAATGTTGCATGAGCTGTATTGAGCGCATTCACTAACCAAAAAGACACAATATCACCCGATCTAAATTCGATCAGTTTTTGTTCATTTTCCCGATTATTGGTTTGAATCATTTTGATTTTTGCACGAACGACATTTAAGGTTCGTTTTAAATTCGCCAATAAAGTTTCATTTGACTGGATGTGCAGAATTGGCGGAATATATTTGGAATCAATTTCAAAATTGCCTGAACTATGACGTTTGATCTTGCCAATTGCCAAATATAAGAAGCCATCTAAATCCTGATTTGGATCTGCTTGAATATCAAAAAGTTTGAATTCAGTACGACGTCTTAAGAAAGTAATTTCAGCAGGCGTTGCATCTGTAAAAAGATCATGTGTTTCATTCAAATAAGAATGGTATCGTGCAGGTTGTTTGTCCTGATCATCGGAAATGTTTTTCTTATTCGGTTGTAGAATCGGCAATGCTAAATAAATCAGCATTTCACCACGCAAGTTCAATTCATCTAATAAAATCGGTTGTGGTAAAAGATCTTTGGCTGGTGCTTGATAGATTTCACCATCTTGCCAAATCATATCAATATGCTCTAGAGCCAGAACATGAGTACCCAATTGAGTTTCATCAAAGCGAAGATTTTTGATGCCATAAGGATAGGGAACTGTAGAACGAATTGTATGATTTAAACGTTGTTCTTGATATGTATCTTGGAGTTGGAAATGCTGTGGTCTTAAAAATAAACCTTCACCCCAAAGAACTTTTTCGGCTTTAAACATATTTGATTACCACTCAGAAGATTCATTATTTTGGTTGACGCCCAATAATTCTTGAATAGAATCAAGGGGATTGTCATTTTTAATGACTTGAGTTAACCATTCATGTAAAGGCATTTGACTCCATTTAATGGTTTTTTGCAGCATATAACTGACTGGGCTATGAGGCTCATTGGTTTGAAAATAATCAGCAATATCTTGTAAAACACGCATTGCCTGTTCACGATTTTGTAAATGGCTCTGAGGCTGTGGCTGGAAGGTTTGTGCTTGAGCCACGGGCGCTACGTAGGATTCTGTAACGCTTGCTGCAGCTGTCTGAGCTTGGTGATCTGTATTTTCCATAGGCGCTGTATTGGTGCTAGTACCAAATGATTCTGCTTTATAGATTTTTTTTAGATTCATTTGAATATTTTCAAGTTGTGAATCTACATGAGCAAAACTTGGTGCTTCCAACTCCATTAGTGAATCAAGCACTTGTTTAATGACATTCCAATGCTGCAAAATTTCCTGAAATTGCTGATAATTTTGATATTGGAAGGTACGGGAAGTATTGAATAAAGCCTGATTGAATTGGTCTAACTCTAATGATGCTTCAACACTGTCAGAATCTTCGGCTTGCTTACGACGCACATTTTGTAAATGCAAGAATTTTTCGTATTGGGCAAGGGAGTAAAAGGGTTGAATGTTGATTAGAGGCACATTTTTGATCAAGCCAGGCAACTGTGTGGTAAAGCCTTGGAGTAATCCTAGACGTTGGTCTAGATCATCATCTTCAATTTCAGGATGAAGCTTTAACCAGAATTGTTCTAAGATTCGATGGCTTAATTCTAAGCCTTTAATTAAGCCCTCAAAACCATATAGATTTGTCCAAGCCTCGGTCAGCCAAGTCAGTAAACGGATATCCTTAGTTTTATCTGTTAATAATTGAACAGATTTTTCAGCAACGAATGACCAATCCGCTTGCTTAGGTTCAGAGATCCAATCCCCTTGATCTAAGAGCGGATCATCATGTATTCGTGCTTTTTTTATTTCATGAAACTCATTGGAAAAAGATAGATCTTCTCCACATGGATGATCCTCTGAAATAGGTTTTAGTAAGGTATCTAAATTAATATCCATTCTCTATACTCGTGAGTTTAAGCTTCCACAACCTTTGGCTTCTTACTCGATTTCTTCTTTGCAGATTTGGCTTGTGGATCTAAAAGGTAAATAATTTCATCATCTTTGGTGTCGATATGAATCAATTTAGGAATTTTTTGTTCTGCTAGCGCAACCAGCATTTCAGTCGCTAATGCAGGTAAGACGGAAGCATTTAAAATATTGTCAACATTACGCGCACCACTATCCACCTCTGTGCAGCGACTGAGAATTAACTCGATCAAATCATCGCTATAGGTCACTTTGGTTTCATATTGTTTTTCAAGTCTTGCTGTGATTTTACCGATTTTATGTTCAATGATTCGGACTAGGAGATCATCATGCAATGGGAAATAAGGCACGATTCGCATACGACCCAAGAATGCCGGTTTAAATTGCTTATATAAACTTGGCTTAAGCTGTTCTGTCAGTTCTTCTGCGCTTGGCCATTCTTCAACAGGTTGATTTAAACAAGCCTGCATAATTGCATTTGAACCTGTATTCGAGGTCAACAAGATCGTCGTATTTTTAAAATCGATGACCCGACCTTCACCATCCTCAAGTGTTCCTTTGTCGAAAACTTGATAGAACAATTCTTGAACATCGCTATGGGCTTTTTCAATCTCGTCCAGTAAAACAACGCTGTAAGGATTACGTCTAACCGCTTCGGTTAATACACCACCCTGACCATAGCCCACATAACCTGGAGGAGCACCTTTGAGTGAGGAAACAGTATGTGCTTCTTGGTATTCAGACATATTGATGGTGATTAAGTGCGATTCCCCACCATAAAGTTCATTGGCAAGAGCTAAAGCTGTTTCAGTTTTACCTACACCACTTGGTCCGACCAGCATGAAGACACCTTGTGGTTTATTCGGGTCTTCTAAACGTGCTTTGGATGTTTTAATCCCTTGAACCAGTTGATGTAATGCATAATCTTGTCCCATTACACGTTGTTCAAGTTTTTCTTCCAGGCTGAGAATTTGTTTAATTTCATCATTGACCATTTTCCCAACAGGAATACCTGTCCAATCTGAAATAATTTCATTGATGATTTGTGCATTGACACGCTCAAAAACCAGAGGTTCTTGACCTTGTAGTTCAGCTAACTGATTGCGAAGTTTTAGGATTTCATCTTTATGGCTCGCCAGATCCGCATCTGTATTACTTTCTAATGCCTTGATTTGATGAATCAATGCCAATTCCGCTTGCCATTGCTGTTCAGTTTTTTGAATTTCTTGATCAAGTGTGTCTAAAGCGTGTTTAAGTTGCGTTAAGCGTTCTTCATGGATTGACTGATGTTTATGCTCATTTTCAATGATATTGAATTCTAAGCTTAAATTATGTTGTTGAGCTTTAAGTTGATCCAATTTTACAGGTTGGGCATTTTGCGTGAGTGCAACACGGGCTGCGGCCGTATCCAATACGCTAATGGCTTTATCTGGAAGTTGGCGTCCACTGATATAGCGATGCGATGAATGTACGGCAGTCACGATCGCTTCATCATCAATACGCAAGTTAAAGTGATTTGCCATTACTGGAATCATGGCGCGTAGCATATCAATGGCGACTTCTTCTGTCGGCTCTTCAACTTTCACCACTTGGAAACGACGGCTTAAAGCTGCATCTTTTTCGAAATATTGTTTGTATTCTGCCCAGGTTGTGGCAGCAATGGTTCTTAATTCACCACGTGCCAAAGCTGGTTTTAATAAGTTTGCTGCATCATTTTGCCCCGCTTGACCACCTGCACCAATCATGGTGTGGGCTTCATCTATAAACAAAATAATAGGGTGTGCAGATTGCTGTACTTCTTGAATCACTTGTTTTAGACGATTTTCAAACTCACCTTTGACGCTTGCACCTGCTTGTAACAAGCCCATATCTAAAGAATGCACTTGAACATTTTTGAGTGCGTCCGGAACTTGGTTTTGTGAAATCTTAAGTGCCAAGCCTTCGACTACAGCAGTTTTACCTACACCAGGCTCACCCGTTAAAATCGGATTATTTTGACGACGACGCATCAGAATATCCAGCATCAAACGAATTTCGTACTCACGTCCAATGACAGGGTCAATTCCACCTTTTTGAGCTTTTTCAGTAAGGTTGATAGTGAACTGATCAAGAGCAGGGGTTTTTTTAAGAGAGGCTGAATGATCACCTGAAACAGCTTCTGATTTGGCTTCTTTTTCCGTGGTATTTACAGGAACATTTTCGTTACTGTTCACGCAAATTTCCAAGAATTTATGCTTCATCGTATCAATCGGAAAAAGATCAAATAAGCTAGAAGCTCGAACTGCAATTTGATACAGGTCTGATGCAGTAAGTAACGCAATGAGTAAGTGTCCGCTGCGGATCACTGAATCCTGTTCAGCTGAAGCGAGCAACCATGCTTGTTCTAAAAGTCGAACAATTGATTTTGAAAAGATTGGGGTTCGGGTATTGCCTTTCGGAAGTTGAGAAATGCATTCTAATAAATCACTTAACAATGCATCTTTTGAAATTTTGCATTTGTTGAGTAATATTTCAAGATCATTGCCATGCTGTTCAAGTAGTTTGACAAAAAAGTGTTCAATTTCAATTTCAAAATTTTGATGATTTACACATAGATTGGCGGATTGTTCTAAAGCTGTACGTGAAGAAGCAGATAACTTTTTAATCAAAACTTTTAAATCGGTCATTTTTGTCTCTCTCAAAAACTTTACTTTGGCTCAAAGTCAGTTTTTAATTTTCTAGCCAATCAAGTTGGCATTTAAATTAGTATATTAAAATCAAATGTTTAATATTTTTTTAAAAATCTCAAGAAATATTTTACAGAAAAAAAAACTTTTGTGAAGATAAGATA
>NZ_JADVOP010000076.1 GCF_016508585.1 Acinetobacter baumannii | reverse complement strand
ACTGCACTTGAGCCTGCCGAAGCGGTGGTACCTTGCGCATTAACGGTATAAATGTCTTGACCATTTGTACCTGTGGTTTTAACTACATCAGTAACGTTGGTGCCTGCCGCAACTTCTGTTCTTGACGCTGCTGTTTGGCTATCAACATAAGTTTTATTGGTGATGTGATCGCCTTCAGTGATCGGTCCTGTATAGTAGCTACCACCATTGTTCACTGTGAAGCTATCGCCTAACTTGGTTTCACCCGTTGCTGTCAGGTTTGTCGTGTTCACTGTGGTGAAGTTAACATCTACTGCTGTACCCACTTTGATACTGCCATCTGCATTGGCTGTTAATTCAATATTGTCACCTGTCACAAAGTTGACGGTGTTGTTATCTTTATTGACGGTCTTCACATCGACACCATCAATCTGAGTCACCACACTTTGTAAGGCTGTATCTGCTTTTACCAAGCTGTCTTTGCTTTCTTGGCTTAAATCAACAGCATAATCAGTGACATTATTTGCATTGGTCGTGCCAGCTGTCACAGTGACTGCACTTGAGCCTGCCGAAGCGGTGGTACCTTGCGCATTAACGGTATAAATGTCTTGACCATTTGTACCTGTGGTTTTAACTACATCAGTAACGTTGGTGCCTGCCGCAACTTCTGTTCTTGACGCTGCTATTGCTGAATCAATTGTATTTTGTCCAGTACCACCAATATTGCTCATTGAAAGCGTGCCATCACTATTTAAACCAGCATCACCTCCCAAAATATTGATTGTACTATTGGCAACATTGCCTAATACATTATTCGTTGCATATAACTGACTCCCATTAATTGCATCTGTACTCGTTGCAGATATCGCTCCTGCACCCACATTCTTAACTTGACGTTCGACTCCCACTGAACCAACCGATAATTGCATTCCTGTATTTGTAACTTGCCCTGCAAAATTCCCATAGGTCAAACCATTTAAATTTGCCTCTGACTCTTGCGTCGCATCAGTGTAAGTATTTGCATTTGCCCCTAAAGCAATTGAATCTTCTTTATTCGCGATCGTATTTGTTCCAATGCTTACAGTTCTACTAGTATTTACCCCTATATTAGAATTTGAGCCTAAAATTACATTATCATTACCTTTAGAGTTCACACCCGCAAGGCTACCAATAGTAATATTATTATTTCCCTGTAATCCAGAACCTGCTGAGTCACCAAATACGGAATTGTAATTCCCTATTAGATTTCTACCGCTATTCATACCCGTTAAGGTATTATTATTTCCTTCTAATACAGCACCTGAGGCAGTACCAATGGCAGTATTGCCATTACCAGTAGAATTTGTAGTATTATTAATTCCCACTAGAGCATTACTACCTAAAGCAGTATTCCAGCTCCCTGTCCTCCATCTTGCAGCATTTTGTCCAACATAACTATTGTGTTTACCAATACTGTTACGACCAGCTTCATCACCAAGATAGGTCGCATATAGGTATTGAGAATTACGTCCAGCTTGGCTACCTAACATAACACTATCTGAAGCATATCGATTATCAATAGTATTATCATCATAACGTTGGGAATTTTGACCAGCATTAACTCCAATAATGACTTCACTACCGCCCAATGATTTTGCATTTTGGCCTATTGCTATAGAACCTTGTTGCCCATACACATCATTTACATTACTACCAACGATTACTTGAGCATTATCACCAATAGCAATACCACCAAAACGTGCATTGACTATACTTTGATTCCCTATTGCAATTGCTTTTTGAGCATTAATTACCTTACTTTCTGAACCTTGAGCAATCGAACTAGCCGAATTGGCATCTACAAGTGCCCCACGACCTATAACTAAACCAGCAAAAGACAATGCCTGTGCAAAATCGCCCATAGCGATTGAATAATCAGCACCTGCATTTGCAACCCGCCCTATACCGATTGCACTCTGACCACTTGCTGTAGTGCTATCGCCAAAAGCCAACGTAGAATTCCCAACAGCTTGAGCTGCTGAACCTACGGATACTGCTCGATATCCATTTGCAGTGCCACTATCCCCTAATGCAATAGTGCCGCTTCCAATTGCATTATTTATCCGACCGACTGCTACGGCACCATCACCCTCCGCTGTATTTGATGAACCTATCGCTACAGCTCCAACACCATTTGAAATTCCTTTATATCCAATCGATACCGCCCCCCCAGAACCTTCTGTAGATTCACTACTTTTCGTAGTAGCAATGCTATATGCTCCAATAGCGACATTGTTAGACAAGTCTTCATTTATATCAGACTTATCTGCCGTAACATTTTTACCAATAGCAACGGCATTTTTACCCAAAGCATTTGCAGTTTCACCAATTGCCAAACTATTAGTACCCGAAGCAGTTGTATCAATAAAACCTATTGCAACTGCTTTTTGCCCAGAAGCCCTTGTATCTAGATTAGTCTGAGCAACATTTGTTGCATTGGCTTGCACCCCGTTAATAAGAGTAAAACCACCTGTTGCAGTTTGACCAAGACATGTCCACGGAACAACATTTGTACCATTGGTTGCTCCTTGACTAACACAGTTATTGCTCGGTCCAATAGTCCCATTCACTGTTGATGCTCCGATATCGGCACTACCGGCAGCAAATGCACCATTCGATATCAGAACACTAGAAAAGATAGCACTTAGTGAAATACCAATAGCTTGAACAAGTTTAGGTTTGTCAGATGAATGACCAAGATCTACGTGTGAATGATGACTACCTGAACTACGCTTCCCTTTTGTTTTAGATAATTCTGATGCTGCAACCCATACGCCCAGAACTTCATTCCAAATTAACCGATATATCTTATTCATTTTATTTTCCTTTTTTTAAAAATTTGTCAGATTAACTTCTAGTTCAAACAATTACTTTTAATACGAGTGTGACAACTTGCAACAACAATTCATGTAGAACTGTGATCAATTTATCATCAAGATAAATTATGTGCAATATGCACATATGTTAAAAAAGAACATTTTTTGATTATTTACGCTATCCACAAATAAGACATTAAAATGTAAGTAAAATTTTTCTTTTAATCATGTTGTATAAATCTATTCAGCAAGCCTGTTGGAGCAATATAATTTTTCAAATGAATAAACCCGCCTCTTTAAAATCTCTCAAAGGACAAATGGGGTTTCTTAGAGCCACCTTTGATAAGTCGCCAAAACATCAGCATTTGGTTGGTTTCCAACACATAATGGTCGGTCGAATCGAAAGGCAAATAAGGAGCGTGACAATCTATTCAGATACAGAGATTCAATGCAGTTTAATGAGGAAAATTTCACTTCACTCTACGAATGATGCAAAAGACTGTTGGCAGATGATTTCAGTTAAGCAGCCCCATGCGGTGCTTTCATCAGGGAAAGAATACGAAACCAGAGAACGTCATAATTTAATACGCTGTTTCAGACGACAAATCTTGTGAAGTATCGCTTCTTTGCTGGGCTGGTATGCAACGATGGTCAGACGAGCAACTAAGAAATTGAAATGAAGATTCATTGCATCAAATTACTCTGTATGAGACTGAGTACATGAACCGTTGAAAGTCCGTTCAATCAAATTCATACGCGTTTCACCGAATGCTTTTAGATCTCCTATAAGCTGCTATCTATATTTCTCTCTTTTTCTTGTTGATTTCACTTTTATAGCTTTATGAGCTTGATAAGATGTAATTTTTACTATGATTAGGATTACTGGAGCCACTCGCAAAAATAAAGGATAACCGATTCAAACTTTTAGCGGATAAAAGCATTGCAGCAGTGTTTAACACAGTTGTCACATGATGCTTTACCCTCATCAACATTCATATCAAATATTCAATCAGCGTACCCTTGCTATCTGATTTAAAGCATTTTGATTAAATCCAGTCATCTTAGTCTATTAGAGGCTATCTTTGACCATTTGAAATAAACCAAGTGAAACGGATATTTTCAAAAATGAACGATTAAAACCTTTTAGATTCATAATCGCTCATCCCTTTACAATCATGATCTAAAGTGCAACTTCGATGCCTTGACGTAAATTATTTTGATCAAGTTGAGTGTTTGTTTCAATTTTTGCAAAAGATTGAGTCAACAATCTTCGTGCAACCTTATTCACCCGCTTTTCTAACTATACCGGCATCTGCATACCGAGTGGATTGGTTTCGGTTACAGAAACATCAGTCATCACACGAGTACCCATAATGTAGTCAAACCAAGGACGAGTTACACACCAATTCGCATTTTGATTACTTGTCATATGATGATCGTAATGCCAAGGGATACGCTTTTTTGCATATTCTGGATCCAAGTGTGATTTGGCATGAATTTTCCAATAGTTCCAGATCCCATAATAAAGCCCCATAGCAAAAAATGGTGCAACAGGCACAAAAACTGTGGAAACCACACCAAGTGCAATTAATGCTGATTTTTCATTATACATTTCAGAATTTTTAAACATTGACTCCGCATAGCCTGCATCATGAAAACTATTTAAACGAGCCCGTTTATGATGAGCAATATGGGTAAAAAAAGGGCTATTTCTATTTTTCATTGGAAATTCATGTAACCAGACTTTATGAAAATACCATTCCATACCATTTGCAACGAATACACCAACAGGAAAACCAAGCATATCAACGACCTTAATAAAACATCATGTCGTGATTTTAAAACGATAGATATACAGTCGTTTTGACTCAGATGACCTTTTTCTCTTGCCTATACAATCAAGTTAAAACTGTTTACGCTGACGATAAGCAGTTGGTGATTCTCCAGTCCAACGTTTAAATGCTCTAGAAAAAGCAGAGGGTTCTGAGAAACCAGTGAGATATACAATTTGGTCAATAGATTCATTTGTGTGTGAAAGTAAACGACGAGCGAGTCGTTCTCGATAATGTGCAATCACTTTTTCATAACTTGTATTTAACAGTTGTAAATCCGCTCTTAAACTACGGGCACTACGATTCAGACGTTCAGCAATGGTGTTTTGATCAAACTCGCCTGATTCAAGCAACCCGTTTGCCAAGATTTTTTCGATTTGTTCGATAATCTGATGCTTTTTTAACAATTCAAGTTGTGACGCCGCGTGGTATTCATGGACTTTTAACAACTCGGGCTCATATGCCGGTGATGGTTGTGAGAGTAGTTTTGAATTAAATAAAATACCTCCATCATTTTGACCGAGTTTAATATCGCATCCCCATGCTTTTTTGTATTCTTCAACCTTTGCGCCCTCAGTATAGGGCAACCAGATTTCGGTCGGGGTAAATGTATTTTCAGTAATGTATCTAAAAAAATTAAGCAGAATACCAAATGCGCATTCCAAATAATGTCTGACACAGTGATTTAGACCAGAAATAAGAGTATTCGTTTGATCATAACGCTGCAACTTGAAAGACATGGCATTGGTGAGCAATGCTTGATATTTTAATGTTCTCTCCAACCCCTCACCAAATGTGGGACTACTGAGAAAAAGATATTCTATAACTTGCCCTCTAAAGGGAGGCATGTTAACACCAACATGTAAACCTATATTTTGATCACGGCTGATGGTTTCGGCGGCCTGCCAAAAACGCTGTTGAGTAGAATTATCACGACGAACGAATTTATCAGGTGGCTGATCCGGGAGATGTACACTGGCAAAAATAGCGGAAGCATCTATGTTCATCTTTTGCATGGTTTGATAAACCATCCATAAAAAGATGCCTGCATCACTGGTTTTTTCTATAGTCATAAAGCTCAAATGTATGCATTTTTAAATTCTTTCCTTACGATCATACAATTTTTCCTAACAACGGGCATTAACATTTTCGACACTAAAGAACATCCAAATTGAGTAATGTATCGTTTCAGAATGGCGCTGTTCATACAGTCTTAAATGTCTGTTGTCTAAACTTTATGGGACTGCATGATTGTAAATCCATAATCCAGAAAACCTACTGATCTATTTTTTGCTATTGCTACATCAAAATGATCATCAAGCACATGATTAAAACCAGTAGAAACAGGTTCCCCTATCGATCTCAATGGAGTCGATGCAGTTTTCCGTTTAGAATCACATCATTATTTAATTGTGTACTTACATCATTACCATCTCCAATTTGCTTTTGATAGTATTCTACAGCTGCTTTGTTATAAGTGATTCCTGCTGTGGAACCTAGTTCTCCTGCTTTACCTGATAAGTGACTCAACAACTCATTTGATAGCCCTTGGTTATGGCTCACTTCATGTTCAAGTACTTCGATATTGGTTTTACGATTATCACCATTAACATCTATCGCTATAATATTTTTATCGGTCGTTCCTTTTAATCCGTAGACATCTGTAATTGTAGTGGTCAATACATCAACGTTCACACCTAAGGCACTGGCAAGTTGATTCATAGCATTTTTTACAGATTCTACATCATTAAATTCACCATTTTTAAACTTGTTTAAGATCGCAGCCGCTTCTGGATTTTTTTTAATAAAATCAAATGTATTTGCAGGGTTCATTAATGTTTGAAATGCCTTCCCTATATTTTGATCATCACTTGCTAAAGAAGCCGTCGCAACACCTAAGCTTGCAACACCTGCTGCTGTCATTTTTCCGATAATTTCAGCATTCTGCGGTAAATCCTTCTGCTCTTGGATAATCTGAGCACGTCCACTCTCCGTCAGTAAACGATTGTCTACAGTCACTGAACCGTTCAATAAACCTGTCACTTGGTCTCGGGTGATTTCTTGAGTATTGTTAATATCACGGTTACTGGTCGTTGTAGTGTTGGTCTCACTACCTTGACCCATTGTCGCTTTAGTTAACTGCTCTTTTTCATTCCCTGTACTTTGTAAACCAACCGTTGTACGACCACTTGGGTGGAATGAACTCTCCTTACTCTCTCCTTTGATCGATGTACCCACACTCGTACTGAACCTTTTTCATCCAACAACCCAATAATTCCAGAGCCTAAAATTAATCCTCCTGTTACTGTTGAACCTGCAATAATTTTACTGTTTTTATTATTGCATTTTTAGTTTAGTGGTGAAACTTAACAAGAAAATTCTTCATTTTATTCTTTGTATTTAGCTTTTCCCCATAGTTCAGGCATATGAGGAAATTCAACAAATTCTCTATCAATTCTTTCTTTATACATTGGAAGTTCAGCAGGTACGAATGGTTCACTAAACCATTCATTCCATAACATTAATAAAAAATAAAAATAATTTTTTTCTTCGTTATCCCAATTATCCCAATTATCCCAATATATACTTTTTATATTAGGATTTTCTAAGAAACTTGTATTACCTTCTAGATTATTCAAAAAAGCATTTCCTATCACCCATTTTTTCGAGGTAATACAATACCTTAAATCTTCTTGGAACTGTATCTTACACTGATCTGAGTGCCATTCTACAGATAACCATTTTTTTATAGCGTAAAATACATCTTTTTTATTTGAAAAATCTAGACTATAAAAATCATCTTCTTGCTGGTAATATTCCAAAGTATCAGGATTCCAACTACCATCTATTAATCTTTCTATATGTTCTGGACTTACATCAATCATATTAACATTCCTTTTAACGTAGTTTTAATGGATCAGGCTTTGTAACTCCTAATTTTACATTTGGAAATGCAGTAAAAGCTTTCCCTGTATTTCTATCAATATTTACTGTTGCTGTATTACTCCACCGATATTCACCAATAGGCTGATTAGACTTAATATTTGCTTTAGTATTGCCTATATAACCCTCTCCTATTGGACGTCTAAATGTAATATTTACACTAATTGAACCATTATGTTGAGTATATTTTGCGGGATTCTGCTTATATAATGTTTCAGCTTGATCAATTGCTGTTTTCATGTCTGTAGAATTAAAAAACTTCGAAGCGTCAGCTGGTGCTCCTTTAGCTCCAGTTTGAGGATTAGTACCTTTCATAGCCCGTTCGTACAGCTGCTCTAATCTGGTATAAGCGCCATGTTTACTATCATAATGTGGATTATTAACTCCAGCATTTATATCCACTGCCTTTTTATTTCCTAATGCAAAATCAGCAGGCGCATTAGGATTTCCATCTAAAACATTCGGTAAATCAGCATTAAAATTATTACTTACTTTTGCAGCAGCTAATTCAGCCTTTTCTGCTGTTTTTGCCGCTTTCATTGCCGTAAAAGCTTTTAATCCATTAGCACCAATAAAAGCAATATCAGCTACCGTTAATACATTGCCTGCTATAGTCAGAGCTGTATCAATTTGTCTTCCTGGGACTTTTAAATCATCTATCGCGAAATCCTGTGGATACGCTGTCGAATTTTTTCTGATTACTTCATCAAATTTTGATGCTTTATTTAGGTTATGACTTTCACCTAACGCAGAAATAAATCCTTTAGGTGGCATCACTCCTGAATCTTTGTACATTCTTACATACGCTAAGCCTTCAGCAAGATTATATAATTGGCTAATATCTACTGCTGGTTCTTTCTGTGCATTGTTTAGTAGTTGAATAACCATATTTCTAACTTCAGGATTACTATTTACATAGTTTCTGAAATCACCACCTAACTGTGTAATTAATACTTCTGCTTGTATTCTTTTTGAATCTTGTTCCGATGCAATAAAATATTTTTTCTCTCCCATATTTAAACGCGCTGCTATATTATTGCATTCACTATCTGTCTTACATTTTCCTGCGATTTTTAGATCATTTGCTATTGTTGGTGCCGCCAATAAAACACTTTTATCACCTCCAAAAATAACTGACGAATGGGTCTTAACATCTTGACCTAATCTTTCATCTATTTTATTTGCACGAGCATAGGATGGCTGACGATCATTGAATTCATCTCCTAAAGCTTGTTGTAAACCGAGTTGAATTTGATTGGCATTCAGTAAATCTTTCTGCGCCTGAGCATCATTTACCCCTGCAATTTCAACTTTAGGTATATTCTGAACCTGCGTTTTCACCGTATTAATATTTGATGAATTCACCCAGCTATTCACATTAAATGCAGCTTCTCCCATCCAACCCA
>NZ_JADVOP010000075.1 GCF_016508585.1 Acinetobacter baumannii | reverse complement strand
GCAAAGTCTGCCGGTACTTCTGCTGTATAGCGACCATCCGGCTGAACCGTTGCCGTAACTTCTCGTTCGATCGGATTGCCTGACTGGTCCTGACCGGTAATGGTTAACGTAACTTCACTGCCCGGTGCAACATCCGTCGTTCCACCGCTGATATTGCCGGCGTTATCCACGTCTACGGTAATTGATCCGTCTACACGGTCTAAACCACCTTGGTCCGGTGTGTTTGGATCATTGTCATGATCTGTCTTAACCAGACTGTCTTCTGCTTCTACCGGTGTTCCGTTACGGTCTACTGTTTCTGCTTTAACCGTTAATTCACCATCTGCAAAGTCTGCCGGTACTTCTGCTGTATAGCGACCATCCGGCTGAACCGTTGCCGTAACTTCTCGTTCGATCGGATTGCCTGACTGGTCCTGACCGGTAATGGTTAACGTAACTTCACTGCCCGGTGCAACATCCGTCGTTCCACCGCTGATATTGCCGGCGTTATCCACGTCTACGGTAATTGATCCGTCTACACGGTCTAAACCACCTTGGTCTGGAGTGTTTGGATCATTGTCATGATCTGTCTTCTCAAGGTTGTCTTCTGCTTCTACCGGTGTACCGTTACGGTCTACTGTTTCTGCTTTAACCGTTAATTCACCATCTGCAAAGTCTGCCGGTACTTCTGCTGTATAGCGACCATCCGGCTGAACCGTTGCCGTGAATTCTCGTTCGATCGGATTGCCTGACTGGTCCTGACCGGTAATGGTTAACTTGACTTCGCTGCCCGGTGCAACATCCGTCGTTCCACCTGTGATATTACCGCTATTGTCTACATCAACTGTTATTGAACCTGCTTCGCGGTCTAAACCACCTTGGTCTGGAGTGTTTGGATCATTGTCATGATCTGTCTTAACCAGACTGTCTTCTGCTTCTACCGGTGTTCCGTTACGGTCTACTGTTTCTGCCTTAACCGTTAATTCACCATCTGCAAAGTCTGCCGGTACTTCTGCTGTATAGCGACCATCCGGCTGAACCGTTGCCGTGACTTCTCGTTCGATCGGATTGCCTGACTGGTCCTGACCGGTAATGGTTAACTTGACTTCGCTGCCCGGTGCAACATCCGTCGTTCCACCGGTGATCATACCTGTTTTTGTTAACTCAACTGAAAGCGTTCCATTTGGCTTACTTGGATTTTTATGATCATCATTATTTGTTGCCGCAATGGCACCTCCAATTGCACCAGCACCAATTAACCAAGGTAAAAGCCCCATTAACTGGCTACTCGCTTCGGGCAATAGAACCTCTAAACCAGAAATAGTTTTAAAACCAGATACTTCATCAAACCAATATAAAACGCACCCATCTTCCTCAAAAACCAAATCTGAAGAAACTTCATCATATGTTATGAAAAAATTCTCAATAACAATGGTTTCACCATTTTTAAGTTTGAGTACCAAATTATTTCCATCACGGATAAATTCAGCTACATCATCACGATTCATTTTAGTATGTATAATCGAAGCTTCACTTAAACTAAAATGTGCTGTATCAAACGTTGCCTTATTTAAAGAATCTTTTTCTATTACAGTAAATTTATTCATAACCCACCCAAAATACTAGTAGTTAATTCAATTATTTAGATATACCTGTTATTTCCACACTGACTCGGCGATCCGGTTGTAAACACGTTTTTAGTTCTTCATCTTGTTTAATATCAAAACAACCGTTTGTGACAGGGTTCTGTTTGCCAACACTTATCGCTGAAATAATATTTTGAGCTATGCCATTTTGAACTAATAAATTACCTACTGTATCTGCACGATTCTGTCCCAATTGAAAGTTATAACGATCACTACCTAAACGGTCGGTATGACCTGTTAACTTAATATGGCTGACTGATACAAAGTTGTTTGAAATTTGCGAAGCTAAATTTAAAATTTCACGGTGTCCTTGAGGAAGGAGATCATTCAAAGAAGATCCATTGAACTTGAATAATGTATCTGCTGCTAAATCCACAGTGACAGTTGTTACGGCTGTTTCATTCGATTTCAGCTCTTTCTCTGGTGTCTTACAAATTAACGGATTGCCATTATTTGAAATAAAGGGCTTACCAAAATTATCTACAGAAAGTAGAAATTGATTATTTCCCACGTCATCCGTGGATAAATCCACATCGCAACTTTTACAGGATTTTTCTGTGCAATTTTTAACCTTTAAATTATAAGAACCTGATTTTAGATAATAATTATTTTTATCATTAACGTAAAAAACACCAGATTTTATGCTATCGATATAAAACTCAATCGGACAGTTTTGTTTATCAAGGCTTTCTTTTGTACAAAGTTTCGAATCACGAATAACACTAATTTCTTTATTATGCGTCCCGTCTTTCTTTTGGAAGTGAATGCTATTTTCTTTGCTGGGTTGGTTGGATGCACATGCTAATAACCCAAATGTGCAAAAACCAATGATCAATGGAGTTTTATACATAATAATTTGAACCTAATTTTTGAAGTAATGTCATAGCAAATATGTTCAAAATGAACATTTTTAAATATTACACAAAAATGTGCAAAATAAACACTTTTTAAATTTTTTTTTTAGAATTTTTCATACACACAGTTTTAGATAAAATTTTTAAATAGATCCCTACATCATTCAAAATTAAACGTGTGATTTTAAAATCTTGCAGTCCGTTAATTATCCAAATTTAAAAATAATTTTTTAAGATATTTTATTAATAAAAACAAAGATCTATTTAAAAAACACTAGTCCGCACTAACTCAAACTTATACGCAAAATGATGAAATTTAAAATTGAAGATTGCTTTCCTATTAGGATATGTACAAAACCGTTTTAAATTTATTTGTTTAGAAAAACTTTAAATCTTCAGACTGTTTAGTCCAGAACTTGTATTCCTAAAAATGCCTAGAATACACATTCATCTTTCCAATATTGCACCCACCCCGCAAAGCCTAAGACAGGATGAGTTTGTGCTAAACGCCATAAAAAATGGCATCTAATAATTTTTACCTATAAAAATCACAACTTAAATTTGAATTTAAATTGCTTGTTCTGTTTCATAAAAAATGTTTTAAATGCAAAAACGACAAAAAAAAATTCATAAAATACAAATAAAAACAAAAAGATAAATAAATAAATGTAATCTATAAATTTTATAGCTTATTTTTTTAAAAAAAAGAGGCTACAATAAGAACCTATAAATCTATTTGTTCAAGTTGACAATAAGTTGTGGTTTTAACATATAAAAATTCAAGTCAAAATATTTTTACTTTTGAGGTGATTACATGACAAATAACACTTCCGTTCTAACACAATTTCATGAAATGAAGCTTACTCATGCAAGTGAAACTACATTAGAACATGTTATAAATATTATGCCTCAACTCATTAATTGGCTCATTAGTGCTGGCGTTGGTTATAATGAATTTAACACAGCTTTAAAATCATTATTTTATAATGAGGCGATAAAAGAACTAGATTCAATTGGTCAAAAAAAAACAGACTCATCAATAAGTTTATTATCAGGATTAAATCGTCGAGATGTGAGAAATTTTTGCAACCTGTATGGCGAATATAATCTGGTAAATCAATCTGATACAAGACTACCGATTAGTGTACCAGCTCGTGTAATTGGTTTATGGATCAACCAGAAATCTCCTTCAAAGATACCTTTTTATGGGGATTCTCCTAGCTTTGAAAATCTAGTAAAACAAGTTTCATCCGAAAAACACCCTAAATCAATCTTATTGGAACTTATACGTCTAGGTATTGTTGCCCAAGAGGATGAGTATGTAATCTTAAAAAATTCAAGCTACAGCCCTAATTTCAATGTTGATGAAACGAGTCAGCTATTCACTCATAACATTTCAGATCATCTCTCTGCGGGTATAAATAATATCAAATATAATAAAAATTTTTTAGAACAAGCAGTTTTTGCTGATGAACTTTCTCAAGAATCCATTATCAAGTTAAACAAATTAACGAACGATCTCTGGGAAATTATGTCTAAATCAATCTTATCGGCAGCTATTGATTACTCTAATAATGATAAGGGACTCGATAATGCTAATAAAAGGTTTAGAGTAGGTGTTTATCAATATGATGAATGAACACTTAACTTTCCGTTTTGTTTTTTTCCCAATGCCCTCCCTTTGCTTTAGTCCAACCGAGTTTTTTTAACGTTCTCCAAAGAACTGCATATGATGTTTTATAACCAAATTTTTTTTCAAATGGTTCAATCAAATCCCTCACCCTTTTAAAAGGTGTGGATTTTATAAATTCATCAAAGGACAATAAATCCTGTATTACAGCGGGTCGGCCAAGAATATTTGGAGACAATGGATTTAGACTTCCATTCAAACTTTCTAATAAAATCCATTCATCTAGAGTTGATCTTGCAATACCAAATTGTTTACAAACATTAGATTTATGTTGAGATTTATAATAAGCAGATAATACTTTTTTGCGCAGATCTAATGAATATGCTCGCATAATACCTTCTTCTACTTTCTCACTTTAGTTTAAAACCTAAAAAATAATAAAAGATTTTTTAAAATTAACTCACACACAAAATTAAGAATATTTAATTAAATCAACAATATGAAATAACTTAGCATACATGCTGCTGACAACTAAATAAGCTTTCACATAACGGAACTTAACTGCATGAATTAAAAAATGCATAATAGCAAATTATATGTTCAAATAACACATTTTTTCATCAAACAACGAACACACTAGACTTTTCCATACCTCAATTTTTAGTCAGCTCTCAATCATATGCAGCTGCAATCGAATTGAATCTTAAACCCAGTCTTTTATCTCTCTAAAGCTTTGCAAAAAGTTTTAAAAATCCTGTCAAAGACTTCCAAACTTAACCAGCTATTTTGCCGAATCTTATCTAACTCGATTTTAGTAAATCTCAATATATCCAAATAAAACAGTGTTAACTTCTTTTATTGAATATATGACCTCCTACCCCATTCGCTTCCAGATACAGCCGTACCAAGAACAGTAGGCTACTCGACATGCTTCGAATCCCCCTGATGAGCCACTGTGTCGTTCAGTACGTAAAATACTAAGCGATGATCTATATGATGAGGATTTTGCTAACTCATAATTCGATGACTGAATAAATCTTGCCTCGCACATGATTATTACTCATTCTGGTGGGTACAGATGGTAAGTTATGTTCTGCAAACATAATTTAGCTGCATGGCTATAATTTGATACTCTAGACAGTCGATAATTTAAATTGTTTATAAGCAGTCCCCCTGACAATTTTCATATTCAATTTACGAATTCACGTGCACTTTTGCCAGGATTTAACAGAAAGTCAACATGCACTTTTTAGATAGCTTTGGTTTTTATGAGTAGTTTGATCGTTCATCAGTCTGCAACATGCTTTTGTTCTGTTAGAAGTTGAGATATGTTTGAAACTGTTGGATTAGATTCATGGATTCATTTATCTAGTGTTGAATCGCGATCTCGTAATTTTTTGTATGATGGCAGGCTACAGGCTCATGTAAATTTGAAAATGTATAAGTTGTTGCTTGCTATTAAATTCATGACTAAAACAGCCATTTTTATCTGCAAACTTAACATTCTATTCGCTTCAAAGCGACGATCTGTTGATTATTTTATCTACAGCCAAATTAATAATATATTGCACCTATAATTAAAATATTCAACTGTGTCCCTTCGGTTTTAATTTTATATTCTAGCCAGAAAATTTAAACTCTAGTTTGAAATATAACTCCCATTAAGCAAAATTATAAAAATATATCAACAGCTATTTAAAATTATCACAACATTAATTTTTCACTTAAAAAATTTAATTAAAATTAAAAAATTCAATTAATTTATATTTTAACAGAACTTCTCGCCAAGTTCCTTTATAATGCCCATTAAGAAAGTCTTCATCAAAATAAATCTGTTTTGTTTTATCCGTATTTTTTTTAAGACCTTTTATTAACATTAGGTAATTGAATAAAGACTCATATGTAACATATTTATCATTTGGCGTTTTTTTTAAAAAATTTAAAACTTTATGATTGGGCAACTCTACCCAACAATCGTGATAGAAAACGCTCAGCATTTGTTCATTATAAATATATTCAATTAGGTACTCTTTCCTTTCTCCCAGATCAACTGAATTAACGATCACAATGATATTGAGTTTTGATAACCATTTCAATGAATCTAGTACAACTTCAGAATCAAGGGATAGTTCATGAGGCGAAATTTTTAATACCCTTTCTGTATTTTTTAATTTAACGGCCATTAAAACTAAAACTTTAAGTACGCCAATTTTAAGCTTAAGGCTTAAACTCTCTGTAATTATTTTAAAATTCTGGCGATTTAACCACCATAAACATATTAAAGTCGTTTCAGGCATAAATATTTTTCTCTTGGATATATTTTTAAATAAACCAACTTCCCCTCAAAAAGTTGGTTTATTTTTTAATTTTCTTGATGCTTTCTAAATAAAATAAATCTTATTTATATTGTTATATTATTTTTCAATGATTAATAACATCAGAAAATAATACATATTTATCGAAATATTTTCGTTCAATCACTGTTCCATATATCCATCAACATCAATGACCACTCTACGGTTAGGCGCTAAACAATTAATCAATTCAGTTCTCGATAAATTACTTTCACACTCTGTCACTGCATGGGCTGGTCCTCGCCCTTGTGAACTCATGACATCAGGATGTATTCCTCGAGTTGCTAAATACTGCTTGATGCTTTCAGCACGATCCTGAGAAAGTTTTTGATTATAGGACAGAGACCCTAATCGATCTGTGTAGCCCGTGATTGTGATTGATTTAATTACTTTAAATCGCCCCAATTCTTCAATCAGATTATCTAGGTCTAGTCGTCCTTTCGGATTCAAATTTTGAATATCACTTTTATCAAATGTAAATAATGCATCAGCTCCCAAAGTAAAACGCTTTGTAGATACTTTTTCTGGAATCTGTTCTATTACTTGTGGTGTCAGAGCTGGGGGACATACGCCATCTTGAGGATTGATTGGATTCCAATAAAAGCGACGTACATACATATTTTGATCAAATAGGACCTTGAATTGGCATGTCGTTATATTATTTTCACCTTGACCTGGGGTTGTAAAATGAAATAAATAGTTCCATTCACGTGGTCTCCAACCATCATCATATTGAGGACGTCCAAGCAATTCATAGAGCTGATCTTTGCTCATCCCTTCTCTGATCTGATTTAAACTTTGTAAGTTTGGAAAGGTTCCTGATTTTTTGTTAAAGATGACCTTTTCTGCTTTATGCCATTTAGGTTGTTCCGTTGTACCTTCTTGAGTAATGACTGTTCCAGTGGTGCATCCACCCATTAGTCCAGCAAGTAAACTCAACGCCATTAATTTTTTCATATCCCAATTCTCGCATTAATTCTGTTTTTAGATAATTTGAATGGAGTTTTTTATAGTGTCAGATACTTTTGAGGCTTTAAAAGTATCTGACCTTTTGTTAAAAAATTACCATTGAATTCCTGTGCCGACTGTTCCACCAAAATCGCCACGAGAGTTACCGCTTCCACTTATTTTGAATACCCATCGACCATTATCTGATATTGATGACATTCCTATCGCATAGCCACTCTCGCCTCGGAAAGTGCCGCCACTGATTGCCATCATGCTTTTCCCTGGGATATAAGCCTGTGGTAAACCTGCTGTAGCTAATGCTTGTGCATTACCCGCATTGGCACGATTTTCTACATCATCGATGCGTTTATTTGTGGTATAAAAGGCTTGTTCAAGTCGATTGCTTACATTGGTTACACTTTGATCCAATGCGTTAAGTGCATCACCCACATTGTTGTACGAGCCTCCACCAACATTATAGGTTGGACCAGTATTGGTCTCATAATTAGCACCACCACCTAAGTAGTTATATATGTTGGTATTACTTGCATGTAATTGTGAGCCGTTTATAGCATCTGTTGATGTTGAACTTAAGCTACCATTTGCAACATTCGTTACTTTATTTGCTCCGGCATTAATACCTGCTTGATCGATAACAACATTTCCAACTATTACTTTATCACTCGTCACTGAACCCGATTTAACCGTATCAAAAGTCACATCTTTTTGTGTTGCAACTTGATAGTTCGTACTACCATCTGCATTTTTACTGGTAGACACGGTGATATTGTCGCCTGCGGAGACTGTTGATTTCGCTGTATTTGCTGCCTGTATTGCATTTTGTGCAACTTGTTTTAATTGATCTTCTGTCGCAGCTTGACCAGAAATAATATTATTTGGATCCCAGGCGGTATTCGATAAACCGTTTACAGTGCCAGTTTCACCATTTACTGTAATTTGACCTGCGGTGATATTTCCTTTTGAACCATCTATCTGAACATCACCAACTTGGATTGTTCCTTCATTACCATCAATAGATACCGTATTGTTTCCTGAACCAACCTGGATTTTGTCACTTAAACCCACTGTAATATTGTTGCCTGTATTGGTAACCGTAACTCCACTGACTGTATCGCCATTAATATTTACTGTATCATCGGGTTTAACAGTACTTATCGCATTTGATCCAGAATCTGTAGTGACTTTCCAGCCTTGATTTGCATTTGCAGCTTGCTCATTGACATATTTAATCGCATCATCAATGTTATTCTGACCCGTACCACCTATATTGTTCCAACTAATCTGGTTATTCACATAAAGTGCATTGCCACCAAACAGCTGGGTCACATTGCTACCTAAACCATAAAGCTGGCTAGCATTGATCGCATCTTTGGAATCAGCACTAATCAGACCTTCAGCAACATCAGTGATTTTTTGGTTCCCAGCACTGATTCCATTTTTGGTAATGCTTGGTCCATGTGTAATGACTAATCCGTTTGATGTAATCGTAGTATCTCCAACGGTTACTTTATTGAAATCGACATCATCAGCTGTGGCAATGGTATAAATTGTTTGACCATCTGCTCCAGTAGTTGTACCAACCTGAATATTTTTACCTTGTTCAACTTCTGTTTTAGCTGCCGCTGCACTATTATCGACATAGTTTTTATTCACAATATGTGTTGCTTCAGTGATCGGTCCTGTATAGTAACTGCCACCATTATTCACTGTGAAGCTATCGCCTAACTTGGTTTCACCCGTTGCTGTCAGGTTTGTCGTGTTCACTGTGGTGAAGTTAACATCTGCTGCTGTACCCACTTTGATACTGCCATCTGCATTGGCTGTTAACTCAACATTGTCACCCGTCACAAAGTTGACGGTGTTGTTATCTTTATTGACAGTCTTCACATCGACACCATCAATCTGAGTTACCACACTTTGTAATGCTGTATCTGCTTTTACCAAGCTGTCTTTGCTTTCTTGGCTTAAATCAACAGCATAATCAGTGACATTATTTGCATTGGTTGTGCCTGCAGTCACAGTGACTGCACTTGAGCCTGCCGAAGCGGTAGTGCCTTGCGCATTAACGGTATAAATGTCTTGACCATTTGTACCTGTGGTTTTAACTACATCAGTAACGTTGGTGCCTGCCGCAACTTCTGTTCTTGACG
>NZ_JADVOP010000074.1 GCF_016508585.1 Acinetobacter baumannii | reverse complement strand
TGAGCCATGATCAAACTCTTCAGTTAAAATCATTAGTGACTTAAGGTCACAATTCTGGCTCATCAATGTACTGACAAATTCTCTCAAATAAACTTCGAGTAATTTAAACCAATCAATCAATGATAATTTTTCGATTAATCAATCAGTAAAAATCCACACAAGTTGTTCTTCATATTCTCTTAATGATCAATTTACCACCTCGTCAGTGATAAATAAGACGCAATAAACATCTAACAACTTAACCCTCTAAGCTAAGTTCGTTTGCTGTATCGCGTCGGGATGAGCTCATTATAGGGCAATTTCTTACACACGCAAGTGCTTTTAACTGATTGTTTTATTGAGTGTTGTATTTTTACGCACTATTTTGGTTCATTTTTAGGCTTATTATGGCGTAAGCTTTTAATATTAAAGCAGAAATATGAACATAATATTTCTGCTTTATTTTTTAACTATTTTTTGACATTACTTTTTATGGTTTGAATACTGATGATTTTTACAGCTTGTTTAGGAACATCTTGATACATGCCTACTGTTGTTGTTGGGGTTTGCACTATTTTATCGACAATATCGAGTCCCTGAGTGACTTTACCAAATACAGCATAACCAGGATTGCCGGCAGATCTATTCAAGAAATCGTTATTTGCCACATTAATAAAGAATTGACTGGTTGCTGAATTCGGTGCGTTGGTTCTTGCCATCGCCAAAGTACCTCGAAGGTTCTTTAAGCCATTACTCGATTCATTTTGAATTGGCGGTTGAGTTGCCTTCTCTTTCATGCTGCTATCAAAACCACCACCTTGAATCATGAAACCTGGAATAACTCGATGGAAAATGGTGCCATTGTAAAATTGACTATTCACATAGTTCTTAAAATTTTTGACGGAAACGGGAGCTTGATCATCATATAGTTCTATATTGATGTTGCCTAAGTTGGTTTTGATTTGCATATCTGTGTTGGCAAATACGGGTTGCATGAGAACACTCAAAGCAACGCCCATACCGATTTTTTTCATCATTGGCTTTTCCCTTAAACTGATTTGATTCATTTGCGCTTATATTAGTGTGCTTTTATAGGATTGAAAAATGACATTACAGCACATTTACTATTACTCTACATTTGTCAGTGCTGAGAAAACTGAAAATTGAATTATTTAAATGAACTCACTATTTTTATATACCTAAGCTTAACCATTGCTACGTAATTTTCTTCACTTATCTATTGTGATTGTTTTTTAACCACCAATAATGGTTTCACGTGAAACCATCATTGGTGGTCATAAATATATAATCAACTTTATTGTTTATCCCAAAATTTACGAAACTCTTTACTCATTTCAATGACGTATTTTTTTGCTTTTCTTGATACTGGTGTCAGGTTAATAAAACCGTGAGTTTGATCTTCATAATCATGATAATGGACTTTGACACCATTTTGTCTAAGTTTATAGGCATAAATTTTACCTTCATCATGTAATACATCATGCCCTGCTGTGACCACAAAGGCTGGGGCAAGTTTCTTGAGAGGACCATTGGTTGGTGAAATGATTGGATCATCCAAGGCGACATTAAAACGTGTGACATAATAGTCCGTCACATAGTCAATATCAGATCCTGTTAAAACCAAGCCATCTTTATACGCAAAGAAAGACGGATGTCGACTCTTAAAATCAACTGCAGGATAAATTAAAAATTGAGCTTGGGGGGCATAGACTGAATTTACTGTCCGTTGTGCCACGACTGCACTAATATTGCCTCCAGCACTGTCTCCTCCCACCGCAATACGATTTTTTAGAATTTTAAATTGACGGCGATTTTGATAGACCCAAGCCAAAGCATCTTCACATGACTGGATCAGTTCGCGGGGTCCAACTTCTGGAGCAAGTGGATATTCAATACTCAATACTTGAACTTTTGCATGTGCTGCGATTAATCGACACACTTCATCATGTGTATCAACACTCCCCACAACAAAACCACCCCCATGATAGAAAACAAGCATTGGTAATTTTTTATTGGGTGCTGGATGATAGTGGCGGGCATAAACACTACCACTTTGTAAGGGCAAACGAATATCTTCTACAAACTGGACATGGGTAGGTTTATTGATAATAGATTGCATTTGTGATTCAAACTGCTTTCTAGAACGTTCTACATTTTCACCAATAAAGCCTACTTTACCTTGCTTGAGTTGAGCAGCCATTAAACATTTAGTAAAACTGTCCAATTGAGGAAATTGATAAGGATATCCTAATAACTTACTTAAAGACTCTTGAGCAAATGTTGGCAAACGATCTACAGCACGTCCTGCTGAACCTTGCCCCTTTTCGACTAAATCATGAATATTACGTTGAAAAGCAACCATTATGTTTCTTCCTTAAATGTCCAAATTCTTCATATTTTCTACATGATCAGGAATTGACTGACTATAATCTTATATAAGTCTTGTCATCGATATACAAATATAAATTTTAAATACGCTAATCTGACTTAAATGAATTGTCATTGACTATTTTGCTATATCTCAGTTTTTTTTTGCTATTTTGGTTATTACACGGAGACAACTTATGGCTATCAAAGCATTGTTTGTTTCACTCATGACATCTATTCTTGCAGTGGGTTGCGTTGCTTTTCCTGATGAAGGTTATGATGCACGTGGTTATGGACAGCCGATCTATCGTGATTATGGCTATGCTCCACGCTATGATTCAAGATATGACCGTCAGCGTTGGGAACGTGAGCGTGCTTATCGTATACAGCAAATGCGCATGGAACAAGAACGGCGCCAAGCTCAACATGATCGACAACGTTGGCAATATGAACAAGCCAAACGTGATCAAATCAGAAAACAGCAATGGGAGCAACGCCGACAAGACTGGAACAATAAGTCTAATCATGAACATCGTTGGGACAACAGAGCTGATTCAAAACAATGGCAACAGCGTGACCGCCAAAATCAACGCGATAAAAAACGTGATGATCGTCGAGGTCGTGACTTTGATCGAGATTAAGAGGCTCATCCCTGATTGGTTTCAGCGTCATTTTAGCAAATGATTTAAAAATCAAAAAATACAAAGCATGGTTTTACAACGCCATTTATAGGTTCATGCTGCGATTCCCTCTATTCAAAAAAATTGTCATTTAAGTCATTGTGATTTCATTCATTTCAGGCAATGATTTATATGACATCACAGGATGATTAAATCCAAATTATAACCATGGAAATGAATGATTTGAGTGGAATATTTGATTGCGTCATCAATCATCTCCAGAATTAAATTCTTGATGTAAAAAGTCCATATTGATTGGACATGAATAATATTGATCATGGAAAGGAAAAAAATAATGAAATGGTCTCATGCCCTCATTGTTGCTACAGGTCTTTTGGCTGCCGCGTCTACAACCCAAGCCAAACAAGTCATGTGCGTTTTTGACTTGGTTGGTAAAAACGGTGACGTTTTTACCTTAATGAAAGATTATCAACTTGCAGCGAAGAACTGGGGTGCTGATCTTGAATTAAAAGTAAATTCGAATGAAGCTGTCATTGCTGAGGATTTTAAAGCGGGTAAGTGTGATGCTGTCAGTATTACAGGAATGCGCGGTCGTCAATTCAACAACTTTACGGGTTCTTTGGATGCGATTGGGGCGATTCCCGACCTCAATCTGGCAGTAAAAATCATGCAAGGCTTAGCCAATCCAAACTTTGCCAAATACATGACCAACGGAAAATACGAAGTGGTCGGAGTGATTCCTGTTGGTGATGCTTTTCTGATGGTCAATGACCGTAATATCAATACTGTTGCCAAAGCTGCCGGTAAAAAAATCGCAGTTCTTGACTACGACCAAGCCCAAAAAATCATGGTTCAACAAATTGGTGCTCAAGCTGTTAGTGCTGATGTGACCAATTTTGGTAGTAAGTTTAACAATGGTCAGGTAGATATTATCGGTGCACCAGCTGCTGTATTTAAACCATTGGAGTTACATAAAGGTTTAGGCAGTAAAGGTGCCATTGTCAATTATCCGCTTTTACAGGTGACTGGAAATATTATTATTCGCCCTGATAAATTCCCGGCAGGTTATGGTCAAAAGTCTCGTGATTGGATTAAAACCCAGCTTCCTCGTGCCAACAGCATTATTGGTAAGATGAAGGCAGATATTCCTGCTAAATACTGGATGCAGGTTCCTGAGGGCGATAAACCCGGGTATCAAAAGTTAATGCGTGAATCGCGTATTAGCCTAACCAAGCAAGGTGTTTACAACAAGCAGATGATGAAAATTCTTTGGCAGTTCCGTTGTAAAAATGACCCTAAAAACTTTGAATGTGCACTACAAGATGAGAACTATAAATAATTCCAAATTAAATCCGATAAATTTAGTCTGAATTTACTTTAAAGTTCACTCACTGACCATATATTGAGTATGTTATACTGAATATATGGTCTTTTTGTTTAAGCCATTCGAAATATGAGGAACAATATCATGACCGCCCAAGCACTTGAGCTGACCGACAATGCTGCAAATAAAGTTCGCCAACTTCGTGATAGCGAAGGTAATCAAGATTTGATGTTACGTGTCTATGTAACGGGTGGCGGCTGTTCTGGTTTTTCTTATGGATTCAATTTTGCTGAAAGTATGAACGAAGATGACGCAGAATTTATCAACGGCGATGTAAAAATGTTGGTTGACTCGTTGAGTTACCAATATCTTGTTGGCTCTAAAGTAG
Organism: Acinetobacter baumannii; assembly: GCF_016508585.1. Taxonomy (GTDB): domain Bacteria; phylum Pseudomonadota; class Gammaproteobacteria; order Pseudomonadales; family Moraxellaceae; genus Acinetobacter; species Acinetobacter nematophilus. Next base: position 4,972 of record NZ_JADVOP010000074.1, on the reverse strand, counting down.
ACTATGTTGAAGGTTTAGAGGGCTCGCGCTTTATTGTTGATAATCCAAATGCAACAACAACATGTGGTTGTGGTTCATCCTTTTCAATCTAGTCGAAGAAGCTCTTCAATATTGAATCAAACTGCCCTCTTTTTAGAGGGCAGTTTGATTTTGAACGATATCAACTTTAAATAGTTTCTAAAATATACTGACTTAATGCTTTGGCATTTTGAACAGGAATCCAATGGGTTGCATCCATAATGATTTCTTTATAAGGTGCAGCAATATAACGATGATTCAATTCGACACTTTTTGCACTTACTGCCGAATCATGCTTGCCCCAAATAAATAAAGTTGGAACACGAATAGGTTGAGTAAGATTACGATTTGAACTAAATGGAAGTCCTCGATACCAATTTAATGCATAACTTAGACGCTGTTCAGCCACCATGTCTTGTTGAAAATCTTCAAGCTGTTTTGCAGTCATTCCTGAATCTTTTAACAGCCCCAATCCCAATTTAGGGATCTTTTCAAACAATAATTCTGGAATTTTGGGCAGTTGGAATAATCCAATATAATAGGATTTTAAGAGTTGATTACTGCTCAGCATCGCCCGCATAAATGCTGCTTTATGTGGAACAGAAACCGTAATAAGATGTTTAATTTTTTCAGGATAGTGCTGTGCAACCTCCCAAGCCACCACAGCACCCCAGTCATGTCCGACCAGATATACAGGTTGTTGGATGATTTCCAATAAAGCATTTACGTCTTCTACCAACGCGGAACTTCGATAATCTCGACGATTTTCTGGCTGTGCGCCAAGACTGTATCCACGTTGATTGATGGCAAAAGTTCGATAGCCTTGCTGATTTAAAATTGCAGCAGTTTCGGCCCAACTTTTATTGGTTTCAGGAAAACCATGTAATAAAACAAAAATCTGTCCGTCTAAAGGACCTGAATCAATTACATCAAAGGTTAAACCTACTCTTTGAAAAGATTCAATACGTTGTTTTCCTATTGCTAAACTCATGGGCATCTCAAATTTTATTTTTACTGATCTTGAAAGTTTGGGCATGATTTTTTAACAGCAGTAAAGGACATTCTTCACGCTAAACAGGTCGATCATTGTTCGACAGAAATTCTTTTTTTACGATCATCTACAGATAAATGATGCTTAAACTTACAGTTAATTTTTGAAAACATTAGCATAGAACAGAATTTTTTGCTCTGAATCTCATATCAGTAAGGCGAAGCGCTCACCTTACTGATGATAAACCTCAAACAGCAGTAATCGTTCCCAAAATACGATAATCTTTTGCACCCGTCACTGCAGGTAAATTTCCACTCAGCTGCTGATCAAACCGCATTGCTAACCAAGCAAAAGCTGTTGCTTCCACCCATGTTGGGGCTAAACCCAAGGCAGAGGTCGATTGCACAGACCAATTGTGTTTACGCAGACGCCAGCGAAGTTGTTCTAACAAATGCGAATTATAGGCACCCCCCCCACAAACATAAACCTCACCAGTATCTAAAGGTGAACGATAGATGGCTTTTTTAATTGCACGCGTGGTCAGTTTCATTAATGTCGCTTGGACATTTTCAGGGGTATCTTCTAATTCATCATATTCTAAACCATTACGCCAATCTGAGATTTGTTCATCCAGCCACTCCAGATTGAAGTCTTCACGACCCGTACTTTTAGGTGGTTCTTTAGAGAAATACTCATGTGACTGTAAACGGTCTAATAGAGAACGGATCGGCTGACCATAGGCTGCCCAGTTACCATTTTCATCATAAGGCTGCCCTGTATAGCGATGGCACCATGCATCCATCAGGATATTGGCAGGGCCCGTATCAAAACCATAAACCCCTTGTTGGTCGCCCGCAGGCAGCATACTGACATTGGCAATCCCGCCCAAATTCAGAATCACTCGATGAATGCTCTCGTGTTGGAACAATGCCTGATGAAATGCAGGAACCAATGGTGCACCTTGTCCACCTGCTGCCATATCTCGACGTCTAAAATCTGAAATTACAGGTATTTGAGTAATTTCAGTGATGATATTGGGATCACCAATTTGTAAGGTAAAGCCATGCTCTGGACGATGTCGAATCGTCTGCCCATGTGAGCCAATTGCTTTGATTTGGCTTCGATCCAGGTTATTTTCTTGTATCAGCTGGTTAATACCATTTCCAATCATAGTTGCAAGCGCCACATCTGCCTTACCCATTCGGTCGATTTCATTATCGTTGGGTAAGGTCAATGCCATCAATTCATCCCTTAAATCAGGATCAAAAGAGACAGTTAGTGTGGCATGAACATGTAAAGGATCAAATGAAGCTGCAACAAAATCGACGCCGTCCATGCTGGTTCCAGTCATTACGCCAATATAGATTGTTGTCATGAGATATTCTTCGCCTGCATTATGCTGAAAAAATGTTAGTATATCGCACAAATAGTCTAACTGAAGTATTTGGGTTTTTGTAATGTCAAATTTCCTGCCGGCTGAAGAACAACTTGCCCTCATTCGCCGAGGCACTCACGAAATTATTTCTGAAGAAGATCTTCTGAAGAAACTGAAAGAAAATCGTCCTTTAAAAATTAAAGCGGGATTTGATCCAACTGCACCGGATTTACATTTGGGTCATACGGTTTTAATTAATAAATTAAAAGTATTTCAAGATCTCGGACATGATGTCACATTCTTGATTGGCGACTATACCGCCATGATTGGTGATCCAACAGGTAAAAGTGCAACTCGTCCTCCACTTTCACGTGAACAAGTTCTTGAAAATTCAAAAACGTATCAAGAACAAGTATTTAAGATTCTTGATCCAAATAAAACCAAAGTTCGTTTTAACTCTGAATGGTTTGCAACAAAAACTGCTGCTGATCTCATTCAATTGGCTTCGCAACAGACTGTGGCACGTATGTTAGAACGTGATGACTTTACAAAACGTTATAACAGCCATCAGCCTATCGCGATTCATGAGTTCTTGTATCCTTTGGTTCAAGGTTATGATTCAATCGCGCTTGAAGCCGATGTAGAACTTGGTGGAACAGACCAAACATTTAACCTGCTGATGGGGCGTACACTGCAAGGACGCTATGATCAAGAAGCTCAAGTATGTATCACTGTTCCTATTCTTGAAGGTTTAGACGGTGTCAACAAGATGTCTAAATCATTAGGCAATTATATTGGTGTATTTGATGCTCCAGGCGCAATGTACCAAAAAGTGCTCTCTATGCCTGACAGCTTGATTGAACGCTATTTTGAATTGCTTAGCTTTAAGTCTATGGATGACATTGAAGTTCTTCTCAAAGAAATGGCTGAAGGACGTAATCCTCAGGAGATCAAGAAAATTCTTGCACTTGAGCTGGTCGAAAGATTCCATGGTGCTGAAGCTGCTGAACACGCACATAAAGGTGCGGGCAACTTAATCACCGAAGGTGAATTGCCAGAAGGTACGCCTGAAGTGACAATTTCACGTGGAGAATACAATGGAGAAATTTCGATTGTTTCTATCTTGCGCGCTGCTGGTTTAACTAAAAATTCGGCACAATCTAAAGATGCTGTTTCACGTGGAGCCGTTAAGGTTGATTGGCAAGTTGTCGATGCCAGCTTTACGGTAAAAGAAAATGTTACGCTAGTGATTCAAGCGAGCAAGAAAGCGATTGCCAAAGTGACTTTCACTGACTGATTAATCACTGTTAAATTTGCGATAAAAGCCATCAATATTGATGGCTTTTTTTGTCACAATCATTAAATACTATTCTCCTGCAAGAGAACATTCAAAATTGGTACGGTCAACGGTACAACGTGCTCTTTTCAGGACAGACATCATTATTGGGTCGTAGATTCCCCTCTTGGTGAGTTCAATACGCCCATCTCTCAACAATTTTTGATAACGCAGTGCATCATCCTTGGTTACATTTAATTTATATTTTGCAGGAATTTCAGCTTCCATCTTTTCTATTTTTTTAAAGGAACTGGTCAATTGTTTTACAGACCATTCTCGTGACTTCATACCGAATCCATCTGGAAACTGATCTGGCTTGATAATTAAATCAGCTGTGACATTGACTACAGGGTACGTAAACATCGCTCCATTTGTAGCTAAACCTTTATAAATTTCTAAGGGTTTATAGGCATAGGCAGGCGAAGCAATTGCATCTACCTCGCCATCATTAAATTTTTTAACAAAATTAAAAATATCTGAGGGCACACCGATTGATCCTACACGTTCAACTGCTATCTTTTGTGCAACGTCATAATGAAGATAAGCAAACTTTTTGCCTTTGCCTTTTTCCAAGGTGTTCATAGAACGATCCCTGACAAAAATATAGGCTATTCCAATAGGTGTAATAGCAGCCAGTTCGTATTTAACGCCATTTTTTTCAGAGATCAATCTTTTTGCATTTCGCTTATCCAAGGCGAAAGTAATGGCTTTTTGTGCAATCGCATTATTTGGTACACCGCCTAAAGCATCAATTGAACCCCCAAATTTATTATACTCACGCGAGCGCATTGTGGTCATTGCAGCAGCATCACATTTATTGGTCTTAAAATTTTTATCTACCATTTCTTCTGACTGATATACCGTTAAATTGACGTCTGCACCCCATGCTTTTGATGCCAAAGCCCATTCTTCCATCAATTTATAAGACTCACCTGCCTTTCCCAGTAAATCAAAGACACAGACATTTTGCCTGGCTTGTGCCCAAGGTGACAGAAAAATAGAAACAATAAGAAGTAAATATTTAGCCCTATTCATCATCTAAACTTCCATATTTATTTACAGACAAATTGAAATTTATGTAAGCAATTCAATCCATAATAAATTGCCTCAATACACATTTAATAAATAATAATGTGATACATACTACACAAAAACCAATCATTTTTATCATTTTTTGATCGGAAAATTGTGGTTAGCATTGTTTTCAAAATAAAACAATTTAAAATTCAATTATTAACATCAAATATATAAT
>NZ_JADVOP010000073.1 GCF_016508585.1 Acinetobacter baumannii | reverse complement strand
AGATTATGCAACAAACTGGTTGTGGCATTACAACCATGAAAGACCACATCAAGCTAACAAAGGAAAGCCACCTCTAATGGCTGCTTAACCTCTACTTTTAACTTCGGTTATTTATGGGAGGATTACCAGTAGTAATCTTTAGTTTCATATTGATTGATCTCTGAGAAAATTATAGTGGGTACCGAAGAATGAATCACACAAATTAAAAAATTTACATCAACTTGAACATTCACGTCATCGTTCGGTGAATAACTTCATGGTGAATATCATGGCTGCTGTAGTGGCATATTGCTTGAACCCCAATAAGCCAACTTTCCAAAATATGCTAAAAGGCTAAGTGGATTTCATCGAACTCAGGTTAGAGAACATAATTGAGCTTATCAAATTTTGGGGGCAGAAAAACCCAGCCAAGTTTTGACTAGGTCATAGTTTGTCGCAGTGTTTAATCAATTAAATCAATATTTTTTTAGGATTTAACCACAGGGTAAAAGGGTTTACCCCAAGTTTTGTCATTGGGATGATTCAGCATGACCTGTAGCATTTCAGGGATAATTGTAAACAGAATGGTGCAGGCATCTTTAAGTTGACTACGATTGACAGTACTGTTGAATGTCGCACCACCGTGAATAATCTGGTTACGCAAAGTATAGAGGTGATTAAAAACAGCGACCAAAATTTCAGGCGTATCTTTTTGGCTGAGCGCATTTAGGGCTTTTTGTTTATTACGTTCAAAACTTTCTAGCCATTCAGTTTCTGTAATTAATCCATTGTGATAATCCCAAAATTGCTGAAACGTAAATTTATTGTTCAGAATAATACGGATACTGCCTGAAAAGGTATTCCACACCGAATCATAAATATGGTGCTGTTGATCTAAATGGCAAATTCGATAAATAAATTGTACGAATAGTCCTTTATCTACACTACGAATACCTGCGCCTAAATCCTTGGCATAAGCTGCATTAAAGGCAATCCATAAAAAGATAAATTGAGAATCAAAATCCTGCGCCTGTTGTGCTTGTTCAGCTTGTTGTAACCAACTGAGGGAACGATGAATGCGTAAACGGAAATCTTCATTAAACTGTTCTTTGCTCTGTTTAAATTGGTGCTGGATTTCCTGTAATAGCATGATTTTTATTCCCATTTTAAAGTTTGTTTTAGTCTAACGTAGTTTACTCCAACTGGCAAAATGATGGATGGAATTACAGAGCTGCTCTAAGCCACCACCAGCATATCCAACCTGAATACCATGATAACGTGTTCCATCTTTTTTGGATTTTTCGACTATCGTTCGGATATGGGAAGAAGCTGACCATTGTCCATCACTGACAATCATGACATCTGCTTTTTTCCATTGTTCTTGATCAAGTCTTTGAATGGCATGTTCTACAGTTTCAATGTCAGTTCCACCGCTAAATGAACAACCTAAAAACTCCAATAAGCTTTGAATGCCTGATTGGTTAAGTTTGAGTTCATATTCAATCTTGTCACCACGTCCACTAAATGCAAATAAGTAGCAAGGTCTTTTTTCAGCATGGGCAGTTTTGGCTGCTTGTAGGGTGAGGGCTTTTGCGACCAGTTCAGGTTCGCCGCTCATTGAGCCAGAAGTATCCAATACCACTAAAATAGGTCCTCGATCAAAACGTGGGCGAGGTTTTTGGACTTCAACTTGTTCATTGATTTCTGCCCAAGTTTTACTAATCTCTGTGCCTTGCACCCGATAACTAAGCAGGGCTTGTTCATAGCGACGTGCATGCCATAGCATCTTTAATTGTGGATGTCCAAGGAATAAAGCCTCCTGTGGCAGCATGCGGGCAATATTGCCACTGCGTTCAATTCCAGACATTTCTTCAGGAATATAATGAACAACTTTTTCCTGTATCTCTTCAACAACACGAGAAATACTTTCAAAAAAACTTTCGAGTACTTCATCATTAGCAATACTTTCTTGCAAACGACCTAATGAATCCACAATCTTTTTAAATTCACTGATACGTTTGAGCAATTCCTGTAAGCGTTCGATATGTCGCCAGTTTTGATGTTTTAAAATGCCTTTGGTGAGATTAACATCTCGACCCAACATATTGCTTAAATCACCAAATACATCATCCAGTTTTTTCCAAGCCTGAACTTTGTCATTCCATGCTTCATTGATTACAAGCTCACCTGAAAAATTAAAATGATCTTTAAAATCAGTATCATCAATTGGTTGATTTATACGTTTCAGGTTTTTAAATTTTTCTCGTTGTTGCGTTTGCCATTCTGCAAGTTGTTGCTGATATTCATATTGAACTAGATGCCATGTTTGCATGACATCCTGTAAAAGCTGTACTGTTAATTCATGCTGATCTTTCATAAAACGGGCAACATCTGCCTGCTTGAGCTGTTTTTCAACGTTCTCTGAAATATAAGAGGGTAGCCAATCGGGTTTTGGCGGCAGTTCTCCAGCCATGAGGTATTTATACCACTGCTGCATGGTACGGCTACGCTGTTCCAGTGTACCTACGGTAGAGCAAATCACATGCTCCAATAGTTCCTGTGGACAGTCATCCAAAAATGCATATTGGTCTTCTAGATAATCAGCAGCAATGGTTTCAGCCATCATCACAATCCTTAAACTTATAAATGATCTTGATATGTCAATTTCAAAACTTGCAAGCGATTTTCCAAATCTTGAATCTGTGTAAGACTTGCTTGTAAAGTTTCAGTTGCAGGCTCAATAAAATCGGTATCAATCCATAAATGTCCACCATTCTGACTTTGTAAATCTTTTAAGTTTTTGGTGAGTTGTAATTTCATTAAGGCAATGTGCTTGAGATGATTTTCAACTTCTTCGGATTTCTGCTTAAACCATTGTGGATTATGATTTTTGTTGATTATTGTGGATTGATTTTTTTGTACTGTAACTTTTGAATTTAGGTTATCAAGAAATTCCATTGCTTTATCAATATAGAAATGAGCAGGGTATTTTGTTTGTTGGCTATCGTAAGCATAAATTAGTGCACTCAGTAGATTTCCATACAGCGTTTTTGGATGTTTTACATCTACTCTAGCTATAAATGTATCAATATAGCGTAGAGTTTGTTGATCAGTAGATGTCGTTAAATAATGTTTAGCTAAATCTTTTGCTAACCGTCGTGCTTCATCACTAAAATTTTGTGATGAAGATGAAAAGGCAGAAGAATCAATATTTTGATTAGTAACGTGTGACCAAAAGCCCATTATATTTCTCCTATAAAATTAATTATTTCATTCGTGCCTTGATTAGCTCACCAATTGTTCTTGGACCATTATTGGCTGATGTTTGAGTTGAACTTGATTTTGTTTTTAAATTATCAGTAGAAGCCAATACCGCAATAGCTCCGTTTGAGAGAACCATATCACCTTCATCTTTAATAATGGCATAGATCATTCCATCACATGGAGCAACAACTTCTAAAATAACCTTGTCTGTTTCAATATCACAAATAACCTGATCTCTACTTACTCTTTCTTCGATTTTTACATGCCAAGTGGCAATTGTTCCATCGGCTACACTTTCTGGAAAGACAGGAGCATTGATTTCGATAAGATCACTTGTTGGTGTTTGTGGGCGATTAGGCTGCTGATCAGAAGCCTTATGAACATTATTGTTTGGTTTAGGCAGTTTCCTGACCTCTTTCTCCAAAACTTCAACGACTTTGACCAGATTATCAACATTAATCACCGCCTTGCCGCAATACTGCTCATACATTTCTGCAACCAATTCAACCTGTTCTGGTTTTTCCCAAATACAATGTTGAACCAACCAGCAATCCCAAATTGAAACCGTACTTTGACCATTGGTAAAGGCAGAAACTTTTAGCATGTGAACAATCTTACGCCAACGACGATCAGAGACCTGAATCTGATTTTCATGGCACCATTTTCTTAACTCAACCAGAAAATTGACCACTTCGGCAGATAGCTCAATGTGATTGGCATTGTTTTGAATAAACTGTACTTCTTCAAGACTAAGCTGTTCGATATTTAAATCTTGATCATTATTTTTTAAAGTCAGGAGTTGTTTAAAACCTTGCCGACTGACAGGCGCAACATATTGACGAAACAAGAAGCGGTCAAATAAAGCACTCAATTCTTCACTTTCAGGAAGTTCATTACTTGCACCTACCACAGAAAGTAGAGGCGCTTTTTCCCGAATAATCCCATTATCAAATTCACGTTCATTTAATAAAGTGAGCAGAGCATTGAGAATGGCACTATTGGCTTTAAAAATTTCATCTAAAAAGGCAATCGATGCTTGCGGTAAATAGCCTTGTGTTAAACGAGTATACTGATCTTGCTCTAAGGCTTTAATGGAAAGAGGACCAAACAATTCTTCAGGTACAGAAAAGCGGGTCAGTAAACGCTCAAAATAGGGTGTTTGCTTAAACATGAGATGGATGCGACGAGCCACCATACTTTTGCCTGTGCCAGGCGGGCCAATCAATAAAATGTGTTCACCTGATAATGTTGCAAGAAAGGCAAGTTTAATGGTTTGCTCACGCTCAATTAAGCCTTGCATCAACTGTTGTTGAATACGCTGAATTTTTTCAAATAATTGCTTTTGGTTCATGGTGTTATACGCAATATAAATTATACATAGAGTGTAAGTTTAGGTTTGATAAAAAGATAGTGATTAAAACTATGACCAAGTCATAGTTTGACGTAATGAAATCATCAACTTATGAGCCAAAGAATATACCGAGTCCGACTAGAACAATCAGACCCAATGCCAAACGATTGAGCAGGGTAATAAAATTCCAGCCCTTTTTAATGGTTGCCCGATGCTGATAAACACGTTGAAGATTATAAAAGACAAACAGTACATCAATAATCAAGGCAACTGGTAAACCAATCATCGTGACAATACCCAGCCCATTAATCACAATAAGCAGAATGACTTTTTTTAATGTTACTTTGGTTAAAAACCAGATGTTTAAAGAACAGACGTTTAATCATTTCCATATCGAATTCCCCCAAATCTGTATAAAGGAAAAGGTGTACAAAAATCTGTACACCTATATGGTTTTAAGCCAGGATTTTTTTAAGCTGTTGATATTCTTCTAAGGTTTTTTGTTTTTCAGCAAAATCTTGACGAACTTGTTGCAACTCTTGTTCAAGTCCTGCAATTAGGGTTTGCAGTAAAGAATCACGAGTTTGTTCTAAGCTGTGCTGTAAATCCTGAGAAGATGTTTTAAAGCGTTGCGATAACATTTCAAAAATTTTCTGCAATGATTGATTAAGCTGTTGTTTAAGTTGCTGAATATCACTACTTGAACGAACCTGACCGCTAAAATTACGGCTAATCAGCTCACTTGGATTGCCGATATCTAAATCCAGTTCAGGTAAATCTAGCTGATTGATGACACGATCTAGCGTATTTTTAAATTGTTTAGGATCAAAATCCTGACTGGATGTATTCAGTTCATCCACCAGTGCCTTGCGTAACTCCAGTTTTAATTGGCTTGGGCGAACTAAGTCGTTAAAGTGATATTGAATATCAACTGTGCAATCACGGGCATATTGACTGACTTGCTCTACTGCATCGGAAGCATTCAGATATTCATAGGTTGTGGTGTAGCTACGATAACGTGTTTCAGTGCTTCCCCAACTAAATGGGTTATACCATTTTGAGGTACTGACTTCATACGAGCGTTCTTCTGTCTCTGTCCCTGTATGTGTGGTGATTTGACTATATTGTTGAATCCCTTTTTGCAAGTCATGGGTAATATCTTGAGTCGTGCTTTGCAGTTTATTAATTTGTTGATTAATCAGATTTTCCAGCTTCCCTGAAATGCGCTGAATCTGTTGTTCACATTTCTTTTGCTGCTGTTCCAGTTGCTGAATATCTTGCGTGTTCAAGGTATGGATACGTTGATCAATCATTGCAGTCAACGCTTGTGCTTTATCTGTTAAATTTTCCTGAGCTTTGGGCAAAAGTTCTTGTTTCTTCTGTTCTAAAAGTTGGACTTTATTCTGGCGAGCCTGTTCATATTCTTGGCTAAGCGTTTTAAAGTTACCAATTCTTTCCCAGTCTGCTTGAGTAAATTGGTAATCACCCCATTTTTCCCCTAAACTTTGTAATTCCTTATAAGTATGCTGCATGGCCTTATCCCATTGAGATTGTTCCCAATGTGAAAAACCATAGGCAAAGGTACTGGATAGAATAGGTTTGGTCAGTGAGCGTAATAATTCGGCAACTTGTGGGCGACCTGCCTGTTCACGTTGTTCAGCAAGTTTTCCAAGTTCAGTTTCCGCACGACGATTGACACGTTTTTGAACATTGGTTTCACATTCTGCTAACGAATCACGGTTAAAACCATCATCAATAATCACAGAGTCATATTGTGCAGCCACTAAAACCATTTTCTGTACGCCACCTTGAGGAAGTTGGCTTGAGAGTAATTCAATATCAGACTGGTCTAAAAACTGACTGGCACGAGAAAGAAAAAACACAACATCACAGCGTTTCATTTCTTCTTTGGTCTTTTCAGTACGGCTGAGTACAGGATCGTTCATTCCTGGCGTATCAATAATGTCAAAGCCTTTCAGTTCTTCATTGGGTAAATAGAGGCGTGTCATTTTGACCAAAGGCGTATATTGACCACTGTTGCCTGCATAGCTGTCTAGAACCTGCATCAGCTCATCTAAAGAATTGGCTTCAATCAGTTGTTTTTGTTGCTGCAATACCTGAGTAACATCCAGACCACTTTGCTTCACCATCGTGGTCAGTTCTTTTGCCACTTTAATTTGGTCATAATTGCCTTGTTGTTGTGCCAGTTGCTCAAGGTCTTGCCATTCCTCTACTGTGTAGTATTCAACTTCCAGTACAGGTTTTTCACCGTAGGAAATGCGTGTTAGGTTTGCTGTTTTAGGTGTGGCTGCTGTAGGCAGAACGGGTTTGCCATTAAAAAGGAGAGCATTTAAAAAGCTACTTTTACCTGCCTTGATCTGCCCCATAATCGCAATATTCAGTGTTTGCTCTTCCTGATTAAAACGCTCGACCTGTTCTAATAACGGTTTTTTTAGGCTTAGAATATCCTGAATTTCATTAAAACGTCCCTGCCAAGATTGTAATTGCTCAGAAAGTTGGTTCAATTTTTCTAGGTGTTGCTGAATGGTCATAAGACACTCTTTTTTATGATGAAATAAACTATTTCATGGAGTCTACCTGAATTCCTATAAAAAAATAGAGTCATTTCATCGCTCTAAGTCATAGTTTGACGTAGTAATTTTCATAGATTGTTTTATATTGAATTTCAATTGTATATGATCAACACATAATAAAATTTCAGGACAAGAGAATGTCATACCAAGAAGACTTTGATATCGCACAGCGTTATGATTTATTGTGCCGTGCCAGTCAGTCACATGTTGAACAGGAGGGGAAACGTTTACAATTGGCAGCCGATCTGGATGTATTAGACAAAATCATTAATCATGATTTGCCTGAACTGGCTCGTTCAGGTAGCCCTGATCATTTTGCGGATATTTTAAAAAGTCTCAATCTGGAATTAGAACATTTTAGGGAGTTTTGTGAATTTCCAGACTTGGCTCAAAAAGTTGTGGTAGGTGTTGGTGGCGCATTCAGTGCGGGAAAATCCAGTTTAATTAATACGCTTTTAGGGAAAAAGCGTTTAGTGGTAGAGATTGATCCAACAACTTCTTTACCGACTTATTTGTTGTATGGTGAACAGGAACAGATTACGGCACTTAATTTATTTCGCCGTCGTGTAATTTTATCTCGGGATGAATTTGCCAGTCTGACCCACGAAGAAAAAATAAAATATGGTAGTCAGATTGCAGGGCTATTGCGTTCAGCTTTTGTCAGTGATCCAGATTTTGCTTGGAAAAATATCGCCTTGCTTGATACTCCAGGATATAGCAAACCTGATAGTGAACAGTGGAGTGAGCGAACAGATGAATCTGTGGCACGTTCACAACTTAATTTGTCTAATTTCATTATTTGGGTGGTTTCTGCGACACAAGGGACGATTTCCGAAGATGATTTAAAGTTTTTGACAACTTTAAATGCCGATATTCCAAAGTTGATTGTGGTCAGCCGTGCTGATGCGAAAACACCTGAAGATATTGCTAAAATTGTGGCTTTGGTGAAGCAGACGACAGCAGAACGAGGAGTTAATGTGCTGGATGTAGTTCCTGTATCTGCACGGAAGAAAAATGATTATCCAGTTCAGCCTGTAGTGAGTTTTTTGGAGAAATGGAATGAACAGAAAAAATGTTTAAGCTTTGCTCAAAATTTTAAACGGCAGTTTGTGGGGTATAGTCAATTTGTACAGAATAAACAACAACAAGCTAAAACTAAATTGGAACAAATAAATAAGTTATTATTTTTATCTGATCATACGGAACAAACAAAAATTACTGAAAAACTACAATATATTGAAAAAGATAGTAACAAGGAATGGAGTGATTTAGCTAAAAAACTTGAAGAGCTACAAAGTCAGTTTTTTAAGAAAATGAATCAGCTTGCAAATTCAATAACGGGATATAAGGAACAGTTGATTGATATTGAAACACTATTGCAAGATCCAAATTGTTCAGCTGAAATATTACAGAGTTATGCTGAAAGTTTAGATAATGATATATTAGATATAATATATAAGCATCAAAATTGTCCTCAAATAGTACTTGAAAGGGCTTTATCTAAACCTGTGGGAAGCTTGTCTACAGAAAAAATTATAAACATATTTTCACATGGTGAAATATATTTTAATGAAAAAAATCTATTAAATCATTATAATATGCTCTCTTCTAGTGAGAAGTTAATATTGGTTGGTAAAAATATAGGTAAATTGGTAAAAAAATATCTTTCTAAAGAGGAAGATAAAATTATTTTATATGAGTTGTTAAAGAATAAAGAACTAGATGATGAAGATTTATTAAATATAGCATATTATTCTCTAAATAGTTTTTATTTGGCAAAAACACTACTAGGTGTTAAAAATCTTTGTATGGAAGCCCAAGTTATTCTGACAAAAAATGACAATGTAAGTATTAGGGCTAGTTTGGCAAAATTAACAAAAATAGAAGAGGTTCAAACTATATTAAGTAGCGATGAAAGTGAGAGAGTTAGAAATCAATTATTATTGAATGATAATTTACATGATCAAGTGAAAAATAGATTATTATCTGTAAGTTCAAATTTTAGAGTTGATCAAGAAAGTAAACATTTTTCTATAGTTCAGGAAGGAGATGATTGGGATAAACAAAATCTTGCTGAAAATTGGTGGATATCTAAGAAGATACAGTTAGCTTTAATTGATAGTTATGATGAAAGCATTAGAGGTTCTTTAGCCTCAAATCCGACTATAGATGAGGAAATACAGCTAAAATTAGTTGAATTAATAGGAGATAGTTGGATTGATTCCATTAAATATAGTTTAACAGATAATAGAAATTTGACGGGCTTAGCATTATATAAATTAATGGAAAAAGATAGTCTGTTATATGCTGATGATAGATTGTTTGATGGGAGAATAAAGTTCTCATCTGAACTACAGCAAAAGTTCTTTGATAAAGGTTTTATGACTCGATGTAGCTTGGGTAAGTATCCAAATTTAGATGAAGATATACAAATTAAATTTATAAATAGTTGGGATATTGATAATATAGTAGATAATAGTAATTTAACTAAAAAAGTACAAAATTTATTGATAGATAATGGAGAGTATTTAGATAGAATTTCATTAAATGAAAAATTATTTGATGAGATTTATTCTAGATTGGCTCATGTTGATTGTAATAAGGTTAGAGTAAGTTTAATAAGAAATAAAAGTGTGAAGATGGAAGTTAAAGAGTATTTGTCTACTCTAAGTAATTTCTTGAGCTTCTCATTTGATATTATAATAAATAATAAAAATATTGATCATTTTGGTCAAAGTGTTATATTA
>NZ_JADVOP010000072.1 GCF_016508585.1 Acinetobacter baumannii | reverse complement strand
TATTAATTTCACTCAAAAATTATTTTTAATTAAGAATTTACCTTTTAAAATCTCAAATAATAAAATAAATTTAACTACTTAAATATATTGAGGGTTTATGGTCGACTGATGATTATAAAGCATGATTAAAAAATAGGCTGAATAATGTGTTTGTATTCGAAAAATATTTATAGGATAATATTTTTCATCGTAGCCAATTAAGAATTTCTTAATGAAACTGGCTTACACTGCATTTATCAAATTCATCATACCCTCTGGATGTGATTAACCGCATCCTTTTTTATACTCAGCCAACCCTATATATGGCTGAGTTTTTTTTTGCTTTTTTCAATGTGATTTTTTACAAAGATGGTTTGTTAATCCGGACATCTATGATTAATCACGAATGATTTGTCCTGATAATGCATCAATAATTTTGCTTGGCTCTCGGCTTAAACCCAAGTCGCCATTTAAATAATTCAATTCCGAGCCAAAATAATGACTGGCTTCTTGTAGTGAGCGAGCGGGTTTTAAACTTGCAGGATTGGCACTGGTTGAAACAATAAAGCCATTAAATGCATTGCACAAAGCGGTACATAATGGGTGATTGGTGACTCGAACAGCGACTTGCGTATGTTGACCTTTGATCCAGTGTGGAATCTGCTCATCTGCGGGAAGCAACCATGTCGTCGCCCGTTCTGTATGAGAGCGTTGTGTCCATGACTGTATGATTTGTTCACGGATACTTGGGTCTATTTTTGTCAGTAGGTGCTCAACTTGTGAAAGTTGACCTGCCAGTAAAATTACCCCTTTTTCAATAGGGCGTTGTTTTAACCTAAGAATTTCTAAAAATGCTTGTTCATTGAATGGGTCACAACCTAGACCCCATACCGCCTCTGTTGGATAAGCCAATACTTTACCTTGTTGAAGAATTTGTGCAGCTTCAGCAACTGAGGTTGTAATCATTGATGTTCACCTTGTCAGTTTGAAAAATAGAAGGCTATTGTGAACCTTAATAGCTGACTCGGCAACGTAAGTATAGTCCAGATTGTTGAATGCACCGTCCTAACAGCTCTAGTTCCATTAAATAGCTGGTTAATTCCGCAGTGTTGAGTTCGGACTTTTGGGCCAATGTATCTAGGTCTTGCCCAATCCAATCCAGTAATTGGTAGAGTTGGAACAAATGTTCAGGCATCTCGGGTAATTGTGCGCTGATTTCAGCTTGCTGTGTACATTGCCATTGTGTGGGCAGGGCTAAATCTTCCACAATTTGTTCAGGATGGTCCACAAGGATTGCACCCTCACGAATGAGTTGATGGCAACCTTGGTGATGTTCTCCATAAATATGCCCAGGAATGGCAAAAATAATTTTACCTTGTTCAGCAGCTGTTTGTGCGGTAATCAATGAACCACTCCGCAATTGTGCTTCAGCAACAAGAACACCTAGACTTAGACCACTTACAATACGATTCCGATAAGGAAAATTACGTGGAATAGGCTGAGTTTCAGGAAGATACTCACTGATGATGCTTCCAGAGCTTTGTAGAATCTGCGCCTGTAAATTTCGATTTTGATTGGGATAAACCAGATCTAAACCCGTTCCAATCACCGCGATGGTTCGCTGATTTTTGAGACCGCCCATATGCGCAGCTTCATCTATTCCTTGCGCTAAACCACTGGTAATAAAAAAGCCTTTTTCACTTAAATAATAGGCAAAATCGTAAGCTACTTGTTTGCCATGCGGGCTGGCTTTTCGACTGCCGACAATCGCAATTTGAGGTTGGCTCAAATTTTGTGAAGACCCTTTACCAAATAAAATTGGGGGATGATTTTGATAAGGAAGCAGTTGTTGCGGATAATTTGAATCGGTATCTAATAAAATAAAATCACTATGTTGCTGGATTTTATCTAAGCATATTTTAAATTGGGATTGTCCTTGTGCTGTTACAAAGACATTGGCTCTTTCGATATGATTTTTATGAATTTTAAGTTCAGACCAACGGGGTAAGCTTTCTGGAGCTACCGCTTTTGCAATAGAACCAAAATAACTCTCTAGCTTACGGAAGGCGCTGGTTGAGTGTTGAACCAAATACCAAAGTTGAATGGCATTCAATTGATGATCGGGTATTTGATTCAACATATTTACATTACACTACTGAAAATCACTGATCTGTAATCGCAGGTGGTTTGATCTCAGCACCCATTTTAATTGGTAAATTGCTTTCTAAAATATAAGCATAGCTCAGATGATCAAAGCTTTTAAAGATCATCAGTGTACCAATTTGCTGACTTGGTAATTTTACCGATTCCTTGGTTTTTGGATCACGAACAACTTCACCTTGTTGATAAATACTAAATATTTGTCCAGGTTTCGCACCTTGTAAGTTACCGCGATCAATAGTGACCACACTGTGTTGCGCTGCTGTACCAATCGAACCTTGGACACGCACCACTTTACCACCACTACTCACTTCATTAGTGGTGGTTGGATAGAACAAGCTCGGTAGTTCTGCATCATAGCTAGGAAGAACATAATCACCTTTACGAACTTCGGCATTGTAGCTCTTGGTCAACTCAAGTGTGGTGACATCATTTTCACCCGCCGTTGCGATTGCTGAAACAACTTCAGATAGTTCCAGTCCTGCATTAAACTTTTTACCTTCCGCATTGAGGAATATATAAGGTTTACCTTCGCGGTAAATGCCATAACGCTGACCGACGACTAAGCCATTTCCACGTGCATAGACGGTTTGACCGGCACCCGTAATCACACGATTGTCAGCAGCACCAATGGTATAAGGAATATTCTGTAAAGACTCAGGACTGATGACAATGCTGTGTTCTAGCCACGGTTGAATATCAGATAAAGGAATTACTGAAATTGCGCTGCCTAATGACTCAACACGTACTTGTGGGCGTAAAGATGTTCCACCTTGATGACGACGAATAATACCATCACAACCGTCACCCTCATCTACGCCGATTAATGGACGACCATCTAGAGTGCATAGCAGTAATTTATCACCAGGATAAATCCAGTGCGGATTTTTAACATGTTTATTGCTCGCCCAGATTTCAGGCCAACGCCACGGCTTACTTAAAAATTTCCCTGCAATATCCCATAGGGTATCACCACGTTTTACCACATAAACATTGGGCGCACTGGCTTTGAGTGCAGGTGGATTAACATTCGGGCTTGCATGTGTCATTTCCATGTAAGTGAATCCTGCACTTAAACATAGTGTCACGGCAAGCAACTGTTTCTTGAACCCCTTGGCATGAAAACGTGTTATGCCAGTTAAAACCTTTTTCATTATCATAATTCCTAAAATTATGTCTCTATATGCGTTATAATACGCATATTACACACATTTTTTTAATGAAGCATATTCTTCATTTAGTTTTAAGATCAATGGCATAGCAACAGAGGATACAGTATGGCCTTATTACCAATTTTAAGTTTTCCTGATCCCCGTTTACGTACCATTGCAAAACCTGTCGATGCTGTAACCGATGAAATTCGTCAATTAGCAGCTGACATGTTTGAAACCATGTATGAAGCGCCAGGTATTGGTCTGGCTGCTACACAGGTCGATCAACATATTCAACTTATCGTCATGGATTTGTCTGAAAATAAAGACCAACCTATGGTGTTCATTAACCCCAAAATAACACCACTTACAGAAGAAACATTCTCTTATGAAGAGGGCTGTCTTTCTGTTCCTCAAATATACGATAAAGTTGAGCGTCCGTCACGAGTTAAAATCGAAGCAATTGACCTTGATGGTAAAGCTTTTGAGCTTGAAGCGGATGAATTATTGGCGGTGTGTATTCAACATGAAATGGATCACTTAAACGGTAAGTTATTTGTTGACTACTTATCTCCGTTGAAGCGTCAACGAGCACGTGAAAAAGTTGAAAAAGTCGTGCGTCAACGTGAAAAGCAGAAAGTTCCTGTAAAACGTTGATATAGAGAATTGAAAGTTAAAAGTTTCTTGAATTTTTCTTCAATATAAAGCCCAATTTTGTTTGGGCTTTGCTATACTTTGGCTCGAAAAATGTTGAGACGAACGTTTTGTTGAGAATAGGTTTACTGCTGGGTTTTACCGCAGTTTTTTTACAGATTGCTGTATTTTTACAGCCTTTGCTGCCGAAGCAATATCAAATTGCGCCGGTCTGTGAAACTATTACTCAAGCTTTGGTGCAAAGTCACTTTTACGAGAAACATCAACAAAGCACTCATCATCAGCATCATTCAGCTTCTTTGAAGCACGAGGCTCCGGGTCATCAGCATTTGATGGTAGATGAGCCTGTTGTACAAGAACAAACAAGTCACCATCATGATGCGGGTCACCAATGCCAATACTGTACAGTCTATGGCAATCTGGTTTTACCTCCAGAACTTGAAGTCAAAGAAATATTAGATCGTATACAAGTACGTCTGGTTGCATTTCAAAAAGCATTTCGACATGTTTATTTTGTTCTGCAGCGTTTATTCCTACTTCCTCAGGGACGCGCTCCGCCCGTTTTCGCTTAAATCAAAACTTTATTGAGGATCTTTTTGTCGAGGTCCTGATGCTGCTTTGTCGCAGCTCATATTTATGATTTAAGAGAAAGAAAATGGTTCAACCTCAATTTTTTTTACAGCCTTTAGCGGCTGCGATTTGTATCGCTTGTTATTCAGCAACAACTTTTGCCCAAGATCAGCAGCATACAGCTCAACTCACACCGATTGTGGTGACAGCTCAACTTAATCATGATGCCAATGGTTTGATTATTCATGCAGATCCGAAGCAACCTATTCAGCCAGTACCTGCGACTGATGGTGCGGATTATCTCCAGAGTATTGCCGGTTTTAACTCCATTAAAAGTGGTGGAACCAATGGCGATGTTACATTCCGTGGCATGTTTGGTACACGCATCAAAATATTGACAGATGGTACTGAGAACTTAGGTGCATGCCCCGCACGAATGGATGCGCCCACATCTTATATTCAACCTGAAAGCTATGACCGAATTTCAGTCGTGAAAGGACCGCAAACCGTTCAATATGCCAATACTGGTTCGGCAGCAACCGTCATTTTTGAACGTCAAAAACCAACACTGACTGATGAGAAAAACTATGTAGGTCAGGCGAGTGTTTTGGTCGGATCTTTTGGGCGTTTGGACCACAATATTGAAGCGGCTGTTGGGGACAGCAAAAAATATTTACGTGTCAATGCCAATCGTTCTGAATCCAATAGCTATGAAGATGGTGATGGCAATAAAGTTCCATCTTCTTGGGAGCGCTGGAATACGGACTTGGCTTTGGGGTGGACACCCAATGAGGATACTTGGATTGAGTTAACAGGAGGTAAGGCGGATGGTGAGGCTGAATATGCCGGTCGAACCATGGATGGCTCGCAGTTTGCACGTGAAAGTCTGGGTTTACGTTTTGAGAAAAAAAATCTGAGTCCTGTGATTAAAAAAATCGAAGGGCAGGTCAATTATAGTTATAACGATCATGTGATGGATAACTATACTTTACGTACTCCACCACTTGCTGAAATGAAGCATGGCGATATGAAAATGTTGATGCCAAATCCAATGGCAATGCAAGTCACACGCCGTACCCTAAATAGCCGTTTAGCCATGACCAGCGAATGGGATAAGCTGAGCTTAATTACAGGAATAGACTCTCAATTAAACAAGCATGGTGGCAGTATGTCATCGCCAACGATGCCATCAATGAATGTTGCTTTTAGAGAAGATATGCGGTTTCAATCTTACGGTGCATTTGGTGAGTTAGGCTATCAATTTAATGATGCCTACAAGCTGGTGACAGGTGCTCGTGTGGATCAAGTTAAAATTGATGCACTTAAATTGAATGATCAGCGTAAAGAAACATTACCAAGCGCATTTATTCGTTTAGAAAGCCAATATCCTGAACATAATGCCAAGTCTTATATTGGATTGGGTTATGTGGAGCGTGTTCCTGATTATTGGGAATTATTTAGTACAGCACATGGCAATACAGGCATGGCTAAGCCGACATTTAATGATCTCAAAACGGAAAAGACATTACAGCTTGATCTTGGTTATCAATATCAACAGGGACCATTAAGTGTCTGGACATCTGCATATGCAGGGTTGATTAATGACTTTATTTTATTGAGCTACCATAACCATCCAAAAGCTGGAATGAGCGGGCATGATCACGGCTCTTCATTTAGTGCGGGCGCAAAAAATGTCGATGCAACTATTGCTGGTGCTGAAGCCGGGGTAGGTTACCAATTTACTGATGCGATTCAAGCTGACCTGAGTGCAATGTATGCATGGGGTGAAAACACTGACACACATCAAGCATTACCACAGATTGCACCATTGGAAGGGCGTTTAAACTTGCGTTATGTGCAAGATCAATATTCTTTTGGGCTGTTATGGCGTGCCGTGGCAAAACAGGATCGCATTAGTCTAAACCAAGGTAATATCGTGGGCTATGACACAGGTGAAAGCAAAGGTTTTACGACTTTGGCACTCAATGCATCTTACAACATTCAAAAAAATCTGAATTTGTCTGTTGGTGTCGATAATGTATTCGATAAAACCTATACCGAACATTTGAATAAGTTGGGTGTGGGTGCTGATGGTCAAGTTGGTACACAGCAATTTAACAATACTGGGCGTAACTATTGGGCGCGCGTGAGCATGAAATTTTAATTTTACCGAAATATGAGGATGTCATATGAGTAACGACAGTAATAAGTTATCTCCAGAAAAATCATTTTGGGGATGGAAATTGCTAGTTATCGCAATTATTTTAAGCTGTATCTTCATGGGAATTTTCTATTTGGCGATTACCAATGAACCTGACTATATGCCGAGCCAAAAACAGAAGGCTACTGAACAGCATGATATGTCGAAGATGAGTCACGAAGATATGCAAAATATGGAGCATTCAGCTTCTGAGCCCATGCATAGTCATTGATGATGTGAAAAAATCTTAAAATAAAAAGGAGGTCTGAGGACTTCCTTTTTGATTACAGATATTTAAAATAGGGTCAAACAGTAAAGATAATTAAAAATGAATGAAGAAATAGAGGCTTATCTTAATATTCTTAAACAATATGGGGAGGTTTCCATCGCAGATGAAGCGTGGACAACAGCGTTTGAACAAATATTCAGAGAACGACTAAAAGCTGAAGGAATTGAGGAAATTCGTGTTTATCAGACCATTGTACAACCTGATCGAAAATTAATTTGCAGGATATTTCATCAACCCAGTATGAAAATTCTTCAGGAATACCCTGCAAGATCAGCATTTGTTCGTTGGTTGCCTTTGCTCTGTATTGTGCTTTGTTATTTCTTGATCATCTCACTGATTGCTTTAAGTTCAGAAAAAATGTTGACCGCCGCATTTCTATTATTTTTACCTTTTAGTCTGGGTGCGATTCTCGAGTATGTGAAATCTTTAAAATCTCCAAATTCTTTAAAACAAACATTTCTTCAGCAAATCTATATTTTACTCGGGATCATTGTTGTTGGTGTAGTCATTTTAAGAGAGGGAAGTATTTGTCTGATTATGGCAGCGCCGATATTTTTACTCTGTTCGACTTTAGGTGCGACATGCATGCATTTTTTATGTCGACGTTTATGGAAGCCCTATAATAAAGTTTACTCTATTGTACTCTTACCTTTGCTGGGCTTGTTACTATCACCTGATTTCTCCCAGTATCATAATGGTGCAACTCGCCAAGAAATTATTGTGAATGCGCCCATTCAAGATGTTTTTGCATCGATTAATAATATCCAGCAGATTCAGTCCAACGAAATAAAATTTAGTCCAATTTTTTTAATGGGTTTTCCAAAACCAATTTCTGGAATGACTGAGCAAACAGAGAATGGTTTGATCCGTCAAATTTATTGGCAACGCGGTATTCATTTCCAAGAAAAAATCACTCAGTCTCATGCGCCAACGAAGTTGGCTTGGACCTATGTTTTTAATCGAGAATCATTTCCCAAAGGGTCTTTGGATGATCATTTGAAAATTGGCGGAGCATATTTCAATTTGTTGACAACAGACTATCAGCTGGAAGCCATTAGTCCACAGCAAACGAAAATGGTATTAACGATCGATTATCGTTTATCAACAGAAGTAAATTGGTATGCGAATTTGTGGACACGCTATGTGCTGAATGAGTTTAGTGATGTTGTACTCAATATCTATAAACACAGGTTGGAGAACAAAGTTAAGGTTTAATACCTTAACTTTTCAATTTACTACCGATGCATAGTCGCGAGTTGTTTTCCAGCATTTTGATAGAGGGTTAGGGCATACTCTTGTTCGGCACGACCACTTTGTTGCAAATATTGCTCAAGTTTAGGGATATGCTTTGCTCCACGATAAACCAAAGTATTTTTTGCAATTAAATAAAACGGATACCATGCCAGAGTACGCGGTTTGAGTCCCAGATTTTTCATTTTACGTGATCCAATAAAAAACTGGGTGATGTCTAAATGGTTTTGATACGCTTTTTTCTGTAAGAAGCTATTGAAGTATTTATAATGCCTTTCAAAAGGTTCTTTAGATAAACTGACGGCTAAAGCTTTACTGCTTTCATCTACTTTGGGATGTGCATAATTCATCCATTGTAATAGTTTCCACGCTTCAGACTCTTTATTGACCAACCATTTTTCATCTATCCCCATTAACCAACCTGCATACTTCCAAAAATGCATCAGGGCATCGGATTCGGCTTTGCTTGGAAAAATGCCAAGGGCTCTAACACCAATTAGAAGTACTGCACTAAAGGCAATATTGGTCATGGCTTGATCATATTGATTAATGGGTGCACCCCAAATCTCGTGATCCCAATCTTTTGACTTGTTTAACTGATAACGTACGAGAGAATGAATGAATCGAACATAGATCGTAGAGGTAAAGCCATCGTTAAAACGTGAGAAGCTATCCAATTGATTCACATCTAACCACCACTTGTGTGTTTCTGCCAAACGTTTCCCTGCGTACTTATGCAAAGCCCCTGTCTGAATGAGCGGTTGGTTAAAGCCAGGGTATTGATAACCCGTCATTAAAGCCAGGTCGCGTAGGATGAATGTTCCATTAGTACCTAAACGATGTGTAAATTTGATTGCTGTTTCAATTTTGGCTGAATCCAGCCAACTCGGTGCATGCTCGATTATTTTAAAAAAATCAGTGAGCACTGGAATATCATGGGGGAGTTTATCTAAACCTTGATACAACGCCGTTTCAAAAAGCTTACGATTTTGTCTGGGGTTGGTCATGACCCAATCCATAACTTGATCCATTGCAACATCACCCGTTTGTAGCGCATTGTTTAAAGATAAATACTCGGCATAACTGGGCTGTAGCGATTGGTCTGTAAAATAATGAAAAATTCTGGTCTTGAAATTTGTTCGTGACATTTTTTCATAAGGTGCGAGCCTTTGTGGTTTAACTAAGGTTTGCATTTTATATTTGACCTGGTTATTGTTTAGTCAAACTCTAATATGAATAATTATTCGCATTCAATTCGCATTTCGGGATGAATATGCCAATGAGGAAACAACCCCAACAACAGCGTGCTCGAAATATTGTCGACAGCATCTTAGAAGCAACGCAATTGTGTATTGCTGAGCAGGGTTTAGTGAATGTTACTACACCTAAAATCTCAGAAAAATCAGGTGTTAGTGTAGGATCGATATATCAGTATTTTGGCAACAAAGAAGACATCTTTCAGGAGTTGCTACGCCGTAAAAGCGAGCAGCTCGGACTTTCACTTAAGCAAATTGCCATCAGTCAAGAAGGTTTAAGCTTAAATGAAATCATACCCCTTAGTATTCAATTCGGTTTTGACATGATGAAAGCGGATGGTGGTTTCTTCATAGAAGTCTTGAAACATTGGCATGGCTATAACAATTCAGAAGCTGCAAAAGTTTTAGAAAAACATTTCTACGAAGTGGGCTTATATGTATTTAGTCGTTTTTTTAAAGATTGGAGTTTTGAAGTACTCAAGAATAAATCTTTTGTGATTATCAACAGCACACTTTTTACCATGATGCGCTATGTGAGTCATAACAACTTTCTAATTTCAGAGCAACAGCTTAAAAAAGAACTGACCTTAATGATTTTGGCGTATTTGGAGCAAGATACGGGCATCGTGCAATATCAAAGCCAAAACTAAAATCAATGTCAAAACGTCTGTATATCTGGAGGAATTGATGATTTGGTTGTTGCTATCCCTGATGTATAAGTAAGGATAAGCATTCAGCATATGATTTCAATCTTGCTTCTTGGCTGCTACAGAACAGGGATAACTGAATGTCACGATTAAAATTTGAGTAGAGGTAGAATGTTTAAGACGAGTATTTAAAGAGAATAATGCATTAAATTCCTATTCACTGGGTGTATTTTAAGCCAAAAAAGCGTTTTTCCAATAAAAAAAGCCATATTTAGTGGATTAAATGAGCAAACAAGGTGAATTCAAGAAAATAAATAAAAAAAGGGGTTGTGTTGGTTGTTAAATGCTGTAGAATGCACATCCATCGGCGGTGATGAAGATTAAAACTTCTGATAAAACAATGACTTGGTTGAATTGATTAAGTTGGGTTTTAGAAGGTAGG
>NZ_JADVOP010000071.1 GCF_016508585.1 Acinetobacter baumannii | reverse complement strand
GCCTGAGCATCATTTACCCCTGCAATTTCAACTTTAGGTATATTCTGAACCTGCGTTTTCACCGTATTAATATTTGATGAATTCACCCAGCTATTCACATTAAATGCAGCTTCTCCCATCCAACCCAAAGCTTCTGATGATTTCTCTCCAAAACCTACTTGATGTGCATCTTCATGAGTAACCAAATTTACTGTATTTTTCTGAGCATCCTTATCAAGATAAATATCTGTTTTATTCGTGATATTTGTCGTTGCATCCGCTTTTAAATAATTTTCATTGAATAAACTTTCTACCAAACTAACATCTGTATTTTTTATCGATGTTCCTTTGGTCAACTGATCATTGTATTCATTGATCAATTGTTGATTATCAACAACATTGCTAGATGTTCCATCTTGAATCAGTTGTAATCGTGCTGCCATTTCAGCATCGTATGCGATCTGTGCATTATTTTTTGTTAATGTTGTTGCATCTTGTACTGAACCTTTTTCATCCAACAACCCAACAATACCAGAGCCTAAAATTAATCCGCCTGTTGCTGTTGAACCTGCAATAATTTTACTGTTCTGCGGTAAATCCTTCTGCTCTTGGATAATCTGAGCACAGATCTAATATAGTAAAATATTAAATTTCAGGCCAATCAAATGGATATATAACATTTTTAGGTTCTAAAACTATCGAAGAATCCAAATTCATAATCTCATTTCCAATTGCATTTATTCCATTAAAATATTTATCCTTATTAAAAATAAATCTATAATTAATATTTCCAACCTCTAAATCCCAGATAATATCATTCGTTAGATGTTTTACTTCTACACCATCCCAGCACCCTTCATCAGCATATCCATTTAAAGCAGTAAAAATTAAAAATCTTCCATCTTTCTTTGTACTTTCAAATAACTCTTTATAAACAATTAATGCATCGTCAAACCCCTTATACTTAAATATATTTTCATAATCAATCTCAATATTCACTATTGCTGAATTTGAAAAAAATAAACCATTCCTTTGATAAACATTATCATCAATATATTGCTCTAGTTTACATTCAAAATCATTCATAATTACTTGCTCTCATGTCTAGGGGCTAGAGGAAATTGTGTGGATTTTTCTGCATCAGGATTAATCATGACTACATTAGTATTCGACTTTTGTGAAGTTGGGGATGTTTTTGAATCATTAATATTAGTGCTTATTGAAAAATCATACTCTTTTTTATAGATTGTAGCACCACTTCTCAAATCACTATAAGATATATCTGGATTTGATAAAGTATCTTCTCTTAATTTTTTTACATCTAAATCCTTATCAAATCTTGTCCTATTTTGACTAGCGTCAGAATTAGATGTTTCTGTATATGAATGTCGATTATAACTATGGTCATTTATGTAAGCACTCCTATCAGAACCTGAATTTTCTTTATAAAAGCCTTGTGAAGTCAATTCCTCTTTTCTTAATTGTTGATTTAAAGATTGAGATTGTATAGAGCTTTCTGCTGAATCAACTGTTTTCGAAACAGTAATCTCAGAATCTTTCCCCTTCGCAATCCCTTTACCAATACCAACAGCCGCACTAGCACCCAGCACAACACTTGTGGTTAAATTTATCCCATCGGCTGTTAATTCTTGCTGACCAACTAATTGCTTGGCTGTTTCATTAGATGATTGGTTCTTTGAATTTTTAATACTCTGAATTTGATCATAATCTGTATTAAATATAAATGCTGTGATTTCATCTACAACTCTTTCATTTAATTCAGCGACTTTATCGCCATACAGATAATCAGTAACCACCGATTTTGCCAAGTTAACAGGACCACCTAAAACTAAGCCCAATGCTAATGATGCTTTTTGAGGATCAATTCCTGTCGATTCAACTGTTTTATCGATTTTCTGTTTTACTTGACCAACTTTTGTAAATATATCAATGCCAACATTACTTTCATTACTAACACTGATCTTGTCCTTCCCAAATTCAGCCTCAGCTGTATCTGCGCCAGCCAAAGGAATGATTGTCGAAACAGGTTCTATCGTTGGAGGTTGTTGAGTAAACTCCACAAGCCCCTGAGCATCAACTTGCTTTGCTAACGTAAAATTTGGCTGCTTTGAATTTATCATCTTTTCGATGAGTAACTCTTTGACTTTATCAGAACTATATCCTTGAGCAATCAAATCACGCTTATAATTTGCAATCTCGTCCCTCAACTTATAAACATCTTGTAGGGACGCTAAAATTTCGGGTTGGCTCACTAAAACTTCAAAATCTTTAGGCTCTCCATCTTGTTTTATAAATTCAGGGAAGGCTTGGATCATGTCTCCCCCTAAAGCTTGCAACTCTGGTGGCATTTTAACGAGCTTTGCCTGAATATTATTTAATGACTGTAATGCTTTATCTTTAGAAGCTCCATCTGGTAATACTTTAACAATATCCTCCGCACTTTGACGGAAATTCTCTGGTAAATCCTTCTGCTCTTGAATAATCTGAGAACGTCCCTATTCCTCCACAAAAGGATATTTTATTTATCAAATATATCCTTAAATATAATTAACTCTTTTTAAATCTATAGTTTTAGCTGGAACAACATTTTGAAAAGTTCTACCATCCAACGTCCCCATAAAACCACACTGCCTACATTCAAAAATCATTTGATTATCATTAACTTCTTTCCAAACCAGCAATCCAAAATTACTACAATTAGGACATTCTTCATCCATTTCAAAGAAATATAATTTATCTAATATTTCACTTAAAATACGGGCAATACTTTCTGTGTCCTGAAAGCTATATCGATTTAAAACTTTTTTAATATGAATAAATTCTTCATCGTGTAATGTAGAATACATAACAGGATAATCTTCCTCATTCAATTGGATTTTTCTTATTAAATGATAATCACTAAAAGGTGGGGAACTCAAAATTTCATTATATTTAATCATCCATACCTTCAAAACTCTTAAAATTTCTTTTGGATCAGTATCTGATGGTAATAAATCTAAGTTTAGACGTAATTCATTAAATATATTTTGTGTAAATTTCAACATAACCTTTAATTTCCTTTAACAGGGTAAGTGGTAATCAAATTACCCTTTGAATCCGTAAAAACTTTTATGAATCTTGTTGGCTGCCCACCTTCTTTTAGACTTGTAGTGCCAATAACTTTACCAGTATCAACAATTCTAACATATTGTCCGCCTGGTATTTCCACAACTCGAGATGATACAATTTTCTTATCTTGTAATAAGACTTTCAATTCATCTGGTTTAATCGAAAAAACTGATCTATTTTTTGCTATTGCTACATCAAAATGGCCATCAAGCACATGATTAAAGCCAGCAGAAACAGGTTCCCCTGTCGATCTCAATGGAGTCGATGCAGTTCTCCCGTTTGCTACATTAATTCTTGTAGCTACAGATCCAGTAACAGCTGCCTCGGTAGCTTTAGCGCTAGTTTCTGCAATTTTTTCAACCTTTTCTGCCGCTACGCTTCTAGATGAAGAAATTACTCTTGATGTAGCTAAACCAACTCCTGTAGCTTGCAATACGGCACCCGCACCTAATAATACCCTCTCAGTATTAGTTGGTGTTTCACCTGTTATTGGATATGGTTTACCAGTTGCATGATAAATTTGACATACAAATGAACTAACTCCAACTGAACTACAACCTGCCATATAAGCTTCTTGACCTAAAGCTTTTAATTTCTCTACATTCATTTCTTCATTTTTATTATATGATTCAACTTGCTGTTTGTTCGCTGGTTGCAATATATACTCACCATTACTTGCGATTTTATTAGTTACAACACAAACTGATGAGCTAGATACAACACAATGTACTAAATCATTAGGTTTATAACTAGTAACAATTTTTTTACCTCCACCAAATGCGGCATCTTCTGAAAAATAATCAGTTTCAGATTTTGCAATCGTTCTACCTTTTTCAACTAGTTTTACTATTTGTTTTGCTAAATTGGTACAATCTATTGATTGCTTATTGGCACATTGATTCTCATATTTTCCTTTTAATATTGCATAATTAGTTTTATCACTTAAGGACAAATGATTTTCAAACTGATCACCACTTGCAACCTGTCCTAAGTGTTTCTGTTCATTTGCTTTTAATAAATCCAATTGTGCCTGAGCATCATTTACCCCTGCAATTTCAACTTTAGGTATATTCTGAACCTGCGTTTTCACCGTATTAATATTTGATGAATTCACCCAGCTATTCACATTAAATGCAGCTTCTCCCATCCAACCCAAAGCTTCTGATGATTTCTCTCCAAAACCTACTTGATGTGCATCTTCATGAGTAACCAAATTTACTGTATTTTTCTGAGCATCCTTATCAAGATAAATATCTGTTTTATTCGTGATATTTGTCGTTGCATCCGCTTTTAAATAATTTTCATTGAATAAACTTTCTACCAAACTAACATCTGTATTTTTTATCGATGTTCCTTTGGTCAACTGATCATTGTATTCATTGATCAATTGTTGATTATCAACAACATTGCTAGATGTTCCATCTTGAATCAGTTGTAATCGTGCTGCCATTTCAGCATCGTATGCGATCTGTGCATTATTTTTTGTTAATGTTGTTGCATCTTGTACTGAACCTTTTTCATCCAACAACCCAACAATACCAGAGCCTAAAATTAATCCGCCTGTTGCTGTTGAACCTGCAATAATTTTACTGTTCTGCGGTAAATCCTTCTGCTCTTGGATAATCTGAGCACGTCCACTCTCTGTTAACAAACGATTGTCTACAGTCACTGAACCATTCAATAAACCTGTCACTTGGTCTCGGGTGATTTCTTGAGTATTGTTAATATCACGGTTGGCCAGCTCAGTGCTATTTTTAACTGTGCCTTGACCCATTGTCGCTTTAGTTAACTGCTCTTTTTCATTCTCTGTACTTTGTAAACCAACCGTTGTACTACCACTTGGGTGGAATGAACTCTCCTTGCTCTCCCCTTTGATCGATGTACCCACACTGGTCGATACATTGAAACCACGGTTGCTTTCAGAACTATGATCTTGGATATCTTTAAGCTCAAGTGCCCCTGTATAATTCAGTTTGCCATGATCGGTTAATGTTCCATCTGGGTTTTTCGATGCATTGGCGATCACACCACCAATATTACTCACCTTTTGCACGCCCATCGTATCGAGGTCTGCATCATGTTGTGCATTGCCGATCAGCAATTTACTGGTTTCATTCACCCAAGCTTTATCGTTTTGACCTTTGGCTTGATTATAACTTGCCGTGATATTGCCACCACCTGAACCAATGCCTAAACCAATTGAACCACCTTTACTGCTACTGTTGCCGGATGCTGTATCTTGTAAGCTTTCAACATGGATTTGATTGACTTTTATATCGCCACGATCAGCAATACTGACCACACCACCTTGGATATTTAACTTATTTAAAGATCCAGATACTGTGTTGAGATCAACTGTACTGTTTACATTTGTCAGACTTTCATCATGTGATTTCGATGTTTGCTTGCCCACCGATACACTGCCACCACCGCCATAAGTGTAACTCACACTTTGGTTGTTGGTTTTACTGCTGGTCTCTTGTTGACCGTGTTCTTTTCCTGCACTGATATTAAAATCTTTCGTTCCATCGAATGTTGTCGTTCCAGTTGCGGTTAAGCGACTGCCTTGTACATTCACATCCTGATTTTCAGATTTAAGCGTGAGGTTGTTTAGATCAAGATTGCTACCTTGCCATTTGCCTTGGGTAGTATTTGTGGTGGTGGTGGTTTCGATACGTTCTCCGTTTGCACCAATGGTAAAGCCGTAAGTTGCTGAACTTGCTGCTGCGGTTGCTGCTGCTGAACCTACCGCAATCTGTGCATTGGCAAGATTGGCGGTTGCCATTGCAACATTGGCTTTGGTATCGTCCAGTGCTTCTTTGGTGATTTTACCTGATGCATAGTCACGCTGTGCCTGACTATATTGATCTTTGGCTTGTTTGACGGACTCGGCTGCATCTTTGACCGTACCTACTGCAAGTGCGGCATCCAAATATGCATTTCGCACACCGACTTCTGCACTAATCGTTTCTTTATGTGTCTTATCTTCAACAGTGGTTTTATTTTCATAACCACCGATCTTTAAATCACCTCGACCATGATCAAGAACCGTATCGCCTGTCGCTTTGATATTTTGACCGAGTATATCTATACCTTCTGCACCTTGTATTTTAAGGTTTTCAGTCTGGATTGAACCTGCCTTATGGGTGGTTTCTGTCGTTTTAGTACTTTGCGTGGTATCTTCTGAAACAAAACCACCCAAACGGACGTTGTCTTTATTCAGCTTAACCCCTAAGCCTTCAATGGTTTCTTTACTGTGTGAAGTGACTGAAATGTTTTGTTCTTCAGCCGCATTCAATGTCACCTTTTGACCTGAAAGGATGGTATTTTTTGCAGTAATCTCGGCACTAGTTAATGTCGTTTGACCTGATGATCCAACATAAACATTGTTCGCTGTTAAATTTGTACCCGTTTGCTTGATTTGCTCTTCACGTTTACTGTTGGACTCACCCACTGTAAGTTTGGTATCCACTTTAACGCCAGGGAATAAAGATTGAACGCCAGCCAGACCGACTTCAGTGACTTTCATCAACTCTTTAACAACACCACGATAACCCTTTTGTTGCTCATCCCACTGTTGATCATGAGTTTCCAGCGTAGTCAGTTTGACATTTTCAGGCATCAATGAACCATCAGCGGCTTTCAAGGTTCCATCGGCTTGACGTTGCATCAAAGTATTGCCAACAAAGATACTTTGCCCAGCCGTGATATCGTTGGCTTGTAGCTCTATATTCTTTCCTGCATTGATATCAATATTTTTCCCAGCAACCAATTGAGTTTGCGCAACTTCTTGATCAATATAACCCTTTTGACGATTATTGTAGGTTGCAAAGTTAGATTTTGAAGATGTTTCGCTTACGCTCTTTTCATTGATTGTGGAGAGTAGGTTGACATTACCTTGTAAAGCCTGAATCTGGATACTCTCACCTGCGTTTGCTTGCAGATGTGTCGCAGTGATATTGCCTTGTTGGCTATTTAGAATAATATTTTTCCCAGCATTCAACTGATTGGCGATTGAAGTGGTTGTATTCTCATCATAAGTTGATGATTTCTTGCTTCCAAATGAGCCTTTTGAATGGAATTGGCTAGACATTGAACTCTGGTCTAATCCATTCTCAAGTAGAATATTGTTTTGCGCAGAAAGCTGAATACTGCCTTGTTTGCTGTTCAGATCAACAGCTTTACCGCTAATATTTTGAGCGTTGATCAGTAACGATCCTTCGCTGCTGATTTGACTGCCTATATCCTGTTGCTTGTTATATTGATAACCATTTTTTGAGTTAATTTTTAATTGTTCAGTCTGACTTGTCGTCACGGCTCCGATATCAAGATTACCCAAGGTATTGAGGATGGTCGTACCATTACTGTTGTTGATTTGAGCAGCTTTTAAGTTGGTATTCCCCATAACATCTATAAGCAAGGTGTTTTGGCTTGGATCAAGCTTTTGCTGACTGCCTGAACCAACATAAATTCCCGCCACACGATCAATACTGGTTTGTGATGAACTAAAACCACCAATTTTCGATTCTGTTGAAAGCGTTGTTGATTCAATATTTAGATTTCCACCAACTTTCAATGCCATAGATTCTTTGGCACTGATTTGACCACCAATGTTGTTTAAATCTTTTTTGGTGTCTATAGCAACTTGATTACCATGAATTCGTCCATTTAAATTTTGAACATTCTCAGCAGTAATTTGTACTGCTTGGCGACCTGCAATGGTTGCACCATTGATCAAATCACCATCTAGCTTAAACTGAATCGCATCACCAGAAAGTAAGGTACCATCTCCTTTTAAGTCACCGACTCGTGCTTTCACATATACTTGTGGAACAAGTGCTTGAGCCTTTGTGCCATTTGGTAAGATCACCGTTTGTTCAACCAACCATACAATATCACTGGTCAACTGCGCTGTTTGCGCAGCAGTTAATGCAATACCAGGGCGTAAACCATACAACTTAGCAAAACTTACTCCATTGTTCATGAGTACTTTATACTGCTCATCATCATTGGAATAACCCTCTAGGAAGCGATACCCCGTAAGATTTGCAATCTGATCTTGCACCAAACGTTGTTCATATAGACCGTCGGCTAGACGCTTTTGTTGCAATGCAGGGTCTAATCCAAGTGCATCCAACATATAGTCAGAAGATAACCATGTTTTATAGTTGGTAAAGCTCGGATCTGTTTCAACGAGATATCCTGCTTTACTGTTTGCATTGACACGATATAAAGCACTATTTGGAACTTTAATCTCAGTGGATTGAAGCGTTCTTATCTCATACTGTGTTGATTGATCGGTTTCACTAGGTGCATTGGCCTGTTGAGTAACATTATGGGCTTGTGCTTGACCAGCAGTATCACCTTGTTTTTGCGATGCTTGCCCCACAGAAACATTTAAATCTTTAGACTGTAATGAAGATGAATTTTTTTGTAAATCATTTACTTGACTACTGTTATCGACTTGCTTTGTATTGGTAAGCTGTTGATTTTGATTATCGACATGCTCAGCTTTGAACAGATTGACATTTTCATCAAGTAATTTTGCATTTAAATCTTTCGATTGTTGTGAAGGTTGATTCTGCTGACCAGTCTGAGTCTGGATTGTATTCGTTAAATCAGCAGCATGACCCGTTGTTAAATTTTTGCCATTGGCTTGTTCTGCTTGCGATACATTGATATTTGCCCCTGAAGCATTTACATCTAAGTCTTTTGATTGTAATGAAGCTTGGACATCTTGCTCTTTCTGGGTTTGGATGCTGTTCGTGAGATCAGTTTTCTGACCAGTGGTCATGTTCTGTGTATTGGCTTGGTCAACCTTTGACACAGTGACGTTCGTCACTGCAACTTGAACATCCAAATCTTTAGACTGCAATGTTGGTTGGTTTTGCTGCCCTGTTTGCGACTGTGTACTATTCGAAATATTCTCAGCTTGTTTTACAGTTAAACTCTCGCCTTGAGAATTTTGAGCTTTCTCGACTTGAGTTGAATTATTGGTACTTTTTAATCCATTTACATTGGTCTGCGGAGTTTGACTTGATTGAGTTTTGTCGGCACTTTGATTGTTAGATACCAACGTTGTCACAATTTGATTTTGGTTTAGCTTTTGATTACCCAAAGCTTGACTGACCACTAAATCAAATGTTTCTGTTTGGGTATTTGTAAATTTAGATTCCTTATTTACACGTTTTTTCTTTTTTCTTAAACCAATCCTCACATAATTAATTTCTGAAAGTATCTGTGTTCCACTTGCGACTATTTTTCTGATACCTTGACTATCCTCAGGCTTACCCGATGTGATACTTCCGCCTAAATTAGACAGTACACCACCTGCCAAGATTTGGCTTTTATCATTCAGCACTTGCGCACCATCAAGATTTAAAGCTCCCCCAGATTTAATTTGTCCAGGTGCAGAGTCCATAACTCTCGTTTCAGAAGTTACTTGACTATAGTTATATTTAGCCCAATCTTCATTGTAAATTTTCTTTGCTATTAATTTTCCATCAAATGTTTTCCAGTCACCTTTATAAAATTTTTCAAGATTATCCTTACGCTCAATTTCAACCATTTGGGTCTTAAAGTTTTTATTAATATTATTGATTTGCTTCGCGGACAAACGCATATTGCCTAATGATTCAATCGTCGCACTTTCATTATTGATCACTAAAGCTTGCCCAACAGCTTTATCATTGGCATCTAATCCACCACCGAGATATAAATTACCCGCACTAAAAATCTGTGATTGGCTTGCATAGTCAGCTGTATTTGCCAAGTTATTCAACACCTGAACACCTAGATACATATCGCCACGAGAGGCAATCACTGGCGCAACACCAGCACTATTCGGTCGGTTATTTAACGTGTTGGCATTGATCGCCAGTGTTGTTCCATAAATACGTCCTGTACCTTGATTATTCAGTGTATTCGCTTGTAGGCGGGTATAATCACCATTGATCAATCCAGTATTATTCAACTCATTTTGTGCAGTCAATCGGGTCTCATGGCTTTCAATTTTAGCATCAAGCATATTGTTGATATTGACAGCACTGAGATCCAATCGATTTCCTGAATTAATCGTGCCATAGTTCGTTATATTGCCTTGAGTATTCAAACTTAAATTTTGATTGGCCTGTAATTGAGCGCCTATGCTATGGATATAACTCTCTTTTAAGTTGATTTGAGCATCACCCAAACTTAAAACTTTGCCGTTCCCTGAAAGAGATTTCGCGGTGAAATTCAGTCCAGTACCTGATAAGATTTGACCATTCAAATTATTGACTTCTAGTTGATCACCCAGAATGGTCAGTTGTTTTTCACTACTGATTTGACCTGACTGGTTATTCAATATTTGGCGAATGTTCAGATTTTGGTTACCACTACTTCGTATCGCACCAGTTTGGTTATTTAAAATATTGCTCGTGATATTTAAATTATTCGCATCAATTCCCTGAATTGAACCATCAGTTGACAGCGTATTTTGATTATCTAACTGTTGAGTAGTGATATTTAAATCACCTACTGCCATAATATGACTATTCGCATCGCTCGGTTTTAACTTACCATTGTTATTTATCCGATCAATATTAAGCGTCATCCCGCCCATAGATAACAATTGACCAGATTGATTGTTCAATAGCTGGTTTTGCCCTATACCCCAAATATTTAATTGTTTCCCTGCGAGTATTGTGCCTTGTTGATTCAGTACTTGGTTGACTTGAATACCTAACTCTTTAGCACTTGCGAGATATCCACCTGTATTATTTAATGTTTTTATATTATTCAGTTGAATATCACCTTGACTCAGTATGCCTGCTTGTTGACCACTGTTGGTATTTACAAGATCCTGATTGTGGGTATCAATCTGGATGGTTTGCTGAGCCTGGATCAATCCTTGCTGATTGTTTAATTGCCCAGAGTCAATTTTAATATTTCCAGAACTCAGCGTTCCCTGATTATTGTCCAGTAACTGCCCTTGGCTATTGAGTTGTAGTATGTTTTGACTATTGATTTGCCCCTGAGCGTTATTCACACCATTCGCAGCAATATAAATATCTTGAGCTGATTGAATCAGTCCTTGCTGATTTGCAAGCGCTAATTGTCCTGCATCCAGTTGAATTTGTCCTTGAACACTGCCAATCTGTCCGGCATTGTTATTTAATCCCTGACTCTTTAAGCTCAGTTGTTGGTTCGAAGCAATCACACCACTTTGGTTGTTGATGTCTTTTATCGTACTGATCGCTAAATCCGCTTGGCTGTTGATCTGTCCCTTGTTGCTGTTATCCACTTGGCCTGCATTCAGCTTTAATGCTTTGCCAGATAATACAACACCTGCCTGATTGCTCAACAAGCCACTGCCTGC
>NZ_JADVOP010000070.1 GCF_016508585.1 Acinetobacter baumannii | reverse complement strand
ACAGTTTGCTGGCGACAATAGCAAGAGTGAACCACCTGATCCCTTCCCGAACTCAGAAGTGAAACCTCTTAGCGCTGATGGTAGTGTGGGGTTACCCATGTGAGAGTAAGTCATCGCCAGCTTTTAATTCCAAAACACCCCGGTCTCTACAGAGAGCGGGGTGTTTTTTTATGGGTAAATGAAAGAAAATAAAAAGATGAGATGAAACAACAAGAAAAATTGGAAAGATGAGTATATAAGGTAAATAAAAAGCTCAACTCAGGGTAAGCTTTCAATTGATTGTGGTTAAAGAACAAATAATCAGTCTTTAAAGTGTATCGGAATCCATTGATAACTTTTCCCATCTGCTGAGTAGATATGACCAATGCCTGGGAAAGGTAAGTGGGGGGCGGCAATAGTCTGTCCATTTTTAGCATAATCTGCAAATTGTTTTAAACGTGTTTGCACAGCCATTTTAGGATCGATATCATATTCTATTGCTGTTTCAGGTTTATCAAATTGAACAGTATGAGAATGCACAATATCGCCAATGAAGATAACATCTTCATCTGTAGTTTTGAGTTTGTAGCTGATGTGACCTGGTGTATGACCAGCGGTATTGATTACTTCAAAACCATGGATATTATCACCAAGCTTAAAGGTCTTAAATTGCTGTTTTACTTGATAAGGTGCAAGTGCGGTTTTGATTTTCTCTACAGTTGCTAGATAATTCTCGCGTTTATCCTGTGCAATTTTTTCTACTTGTTTAGGGGTTAGCCAATAGTTCGCTTCACTTTCTGAAACGTAAATTGTGGCATTCGGAAAGTTAGCAATCCCATTTTTAGTGATACCACAGGAATGATCAGAGTGTAAATGAGTCAGTAGAATTGTATTGACTTGCTCTGGTTGATAACCCGAAGCTTTTAGATTCTTCAGCACAGAACCTAGGTGAGCACCAAAACAGTCAGCAGTACCACTATCGACTAATACCAGAGACTTTCCTGTATTGACCAGAAAAGCATTTATTGAAGTTTGTACACCTTTGGCTTGATCAGCGTGGTATTTTTTTAAAATTTCTTGAACCTTGTCTGATGAAATACCTTTAAAAAGTGTTGGCGACATGAAGTTTGTGCCATCCAGTAAGGCTGTAATTTGTATATTGCCGACTTGATGTTGGTAAAAACCAGAAACTTGCTGCTGTTGCTCAATAATCGGTAAAGTTTTCTGAACATCTGCCTTTGATCCAAGAGAAAATAAACAAACGCAGAGTACTGACAAGGATTGAACAATATTTTTCATTGGCTATGATCAAAATTAATTTAATGAATTATTTTTTAGCATGGATTGAACTGTGATTGAGCTTTTTAATGATGAAAAAAACTCTGCTTTTGTAAGCGAATTTTTTATGAGTTTCAAAAAATATATAAGCACTTCAATCTATTTGCTGATTGTTTTGGAGTCTTTTCCATTCAATAACAGTGCAAATTAAGGTTGTAGGGAGGATGAGAACAAACTGCAAATAACTAAATATGAATAGAGGCGATGAGCTGAGTATGGCAAAAATAACAATAAAAGGGGCAAGCATTAAGCCTAAAATTCCACCATAGATCATGCATTGTATTAAGGATATTTGAACGAGTTTTTGTTTGAAGAAGTGCTGGAACAACCATTGAGTAATCAGTGCTGGAATAATGCCAAGTAGATAACCAAATGGCATAATTAAAAATAATCCACCGATCATTGGAAATATGATTGAGGGGGTAAGAATACCTTGTAGAAATCGTATGGGATCATCGAACATAATGTGGCTATGAAATGTGATCGCAATAATCAATGTGCCAATAAATGGTCCCCAGATGACAAATGCTGATCTTTGCCATTTGGGCTTTTGCTGAAGGATGGTTTTTGTAATAGTCATGTTGTAGCTTTGATCTTTTTCTTGAACACTAGCATAAAAAAAGGCTTCAGAAGAAGCCTTTTTAAACCATTTGATTGCTGTTGATTAAGAGACTTTGTCACCAGCCTTTGCGCCAGACTCGGGTGAAATGACCCAAACGCCCTCACCATTTCCAGCAGCGAGCACCATTCCATTAGAAATACCAAAACGCATTTTACGTGGAGCAAGATTTGCAACCATCACGACTAATTTGCCTGTTAAATCTTCAGGCGCATAGAATTCACGAATTCCGCTGAATACATTGCGTGGCTCCGTTTCGCCAACATTTAAGGTCAGTTGAAGTAATTTATCTGATCCTTCAACATGGGCAGCATCTAAAACTTCTGCTACACGTAGATCAATTTTGATAAAGTCTTCGATACCAATAATTTCAGCTTCACCTACTTTAGGCTCAGGCTTTTTCTCGGCTTTCTTTTCTTTTTTCTTTTCAGCTTTAGGTTCTACAGCAGGTGTACCCAAAGACTCTTTAGATGCATCAACCATCGCTGCAACTGCTTTAGGATCTACACGCTGCATTAACGGTTGGAACAAAGCAATTTCATGTGAGATTAAAATGTTTTGACGTGAAGCAAAATCAAAATGTGCGAGTTTTAAGAAATCTTGGACTTGTTGAGCAAGTGTTGGTAAAACAGGGGCTAAATAAACGGCCAATTGGCGGAAAAGGTTGATACCCACAGAACATACATCATGAACCTGTTGTTCTTCACCTTCAACTTTGGCCAATGCCCATGGTTTTTTCTCATCAATATATTGATTTGCACGGTCTGCCAGTGCCATGATTTCACGAATTGCTGTAGAAAATTCACGAGCTTCATAAGCCTTAGCAATCGAATCGCCTGCATCAATAAAACTCTGTACCAATTCAGGCTCTACACAAGTTACAGACAATTTATTCTCAAACTTGGTATTAATGAATTTTGCACAACGGCTGGCAATGTT
Organism: Acinetobacter baumannii; assembly: GCF_016508585.1. Lineage (GTDB taxonomy): Bacteria > Pseudomonadota > Gammaproteobacteria > Pseudomonadales > Moraxellaceae > Acinetobacter > Acinetobacter nematophilus. The sequence goes on along the minus strand of NZ_JADVOP010000070.1, from coordinate 9,215 downwards.
GACGACTTTACCTACTAAGTCAGAGTTGACTTTCTGTACAAAATCATCAAGATTTAAATCAGAATCTTCAACTTTATCAGATAGTTTAGACGCAAAGTAATAGCGTAAATATTCTGGATTCAAGTGTTGTAAGTAGGTTTCAGCTTTAATGAACGTGCCTCGTGATTTTGACATCTTTTGACCGTTCACTGTCAAGAATCCATTTACAAACAAACCTGTAGGCGTACGGTAGTTTGCACCTTCAAGCATCGCAGGCCAGAACAAGGCGTGGAAATAAACGATGTCTTTACCAATGAAATGATACACTTCATTTTTAGAATCTTTTTTCCAATAATCATCAAAGCTCAATTCTGGACGTTTGGTTTTGATGTAATTTTCAAAACTCGACATATAACCAATAGGTGCATCAACCCATACATAGAAATATTTGTTGGGTGCGTCTGGAATTTCAAAGCCAAAATATGGGGCATCACGAGAAATATCCCAATCATTTAAACCATTCTCAAACCATTCATCTAACTTATTTGCGATAGACACGGGTAAACGACCTTGATCACGTGTCCATTTTTGGAGATATTCCGCAAAATTCGGCAGTTTGAAAAAGTAATGATCCGATGATTTTTCAACTGGTGTTGAGCCACTTAAAGTTGAGCGTGGATTCAACAGTTCTGTCGCATTGTATGTGGTTCCACAGACTTCACATGAGTCGCCATACTGATCTTCAGCTTTACATTTTGGGCAAGTCCCTTTAATGAAGCGATCAGAAAGAAACATGTTTTTTTCAGGATCAAATAATTGTGTTACAGGACGAATCGCGATATTTCCTGCTTCACGGTTTTTGATATAAATTTCTTCAGAACGTACCTTATTTTCATCACTGTTGGTTGAATCATAGTGATCAAAATGCACACCAAAACCATCAAAATCACGAATGTGTTCTTTCTGAACATTGGCAATTTGTGCTTCAGGTGTAATTCCATTGGCTTCAGCACGAAGCATGATTGCTGTACCATGAGCATCGTCCGCACATACATAAGTCACATCATGACCCATTGCACGCATGGCACGAACCCAGATATCTGCTTGGATGTAGCCGAGTAGATGACCCATATGAATAGGACCATTTGCGTATGGAAGGGCGTTAGTGACTAAAATATTTCGCACGGATATAACTCTCTTTCTCAAAGTTAAGGCAAGGGTATTGATTTTAACGTAATTGCTATCAAGATGCACAACAGAATAGGTGAATTCTTTTTAAATGTAGATTTTTATCCATATTCATCTACCAAACCATTTATTATTATAGAATCAATGATTGAAGTATGCCCAAGAGTAATAACGTGATGATTGATGAAGATTATTGTGATGATGATCAACCTGTAATTCGTATTGCACAAAATCAAAAAACAAAAGTGCAGCTTGAAAAAAATATTTTAAAAGAAGCAGAATACTATCTGGAGGACATTTCTGAAGATGAACATCAGTTTTTAATTCGAACGCTCAGAGATATTGCCCAAGAAGAAAATTATTTCGATGTACTTGCTGATCAACTCGACCAGCCTGTGGGTGCGAAGGTGGCTAACGATGCATTAAATCTTCTGTACTTTTGGCAACTTATCCATGAGGCAAAAGAGGTTTCAGCGTTTAATCTTTTGGATGTGATCAATACTGAATTTTTTCAATCGAGTTTGCTGGATGCATTTGATCAATTAGATATTGGTGCATCAAAACCTCAATACAAAGCAGTATTAGAACAAAGTTTTAAACTCTATGAATTAAAATTCTATGCAGGATGTATTCCTTTGCTATATGCGCAGTTGGAAGGTTTATTGACAGCGGTTCTGGTTCAAAATGGTTACCTAAAACAGCAAGAAACCAAGTTTATTGATGTTTATAAAATCGTACCGGGATTAAAAGGGCATGAGATTAAGAGCTTATGGCATAAAGTCAAAATCGCCAATGAATGGAATCATTACTTTTTAGAGCTGGCAGCATACAAAATGGACAACAGTTCAACAGTGAGTATGACGCGCCATAATATTTTGCATGGTACAGAGCTGAGTCATTTTAATCAGGGGCGTAGCTTTGTATTGTTTATTTGGTTATTTAGCGCTGTAAGTTTTATGAGTTCATTAAAATCTTAGTCAGCAAATATCAAAGAATTCACCTTAATTTCATCTCGAAATCTAATATTTTATGTTGATGTTTTAGACGCTGAAGCCAAGATCGAACAAGGGGAATGGAATTCGATCTTGGTATTTATGTAAAATATCTAGATTGCTAATGATTAATAAAAAAACTATGAGTCAAGGACGTATCCGATCTAAAAATCTAAAATATTTGTTTATCACTATCTATTAAATAAGAAGTTGTCCTTTTGAGCGTTATTTTGTTTAAAAAACATAGGATTCATGAGTGTTGATTGATCTATTTAGTCGGATTTTCTGTAATATCTTCAATGAATGATTTAAGACAGGTTTTGATTGATGCTTAAACTGATAGCCGAAGACTTTATTCAAGTGGATAAAATTGATTTGGTTTTGCCTCTATATCAAGAATTAGTTGAAAAGACCAAACAAGAAGCAGGTTGCATTGCCTATGATTTATATCATGATTTACGAAATACAGGTCATTTTGTATTTGTTGAAGAATGGATTGACCGCGCTGCACTAGATGCGCATGTTCAATCAGAACATTTTCAGCGATTGGTGCCTCTAATTGACCAATACATAAGACAAAAAGGCATTTTTACCCATATGCAGCATTACCATGAATTATTTTAAAACCTCAAAGTGTTTATTGTTCATTTTCAATCATGTTTTTAATTTTACTTGCCTTTTCAAAATGATCGAGTTTATGGGTTTTAATCCACCATTCTGCAACCTGCATTAATGTTTCTGGGTCATCATTTTTATTAGCAAAAAATGCATAAAAGGATAATCCCACTTGATCGCCTTTTTTTGCAATTTTCTCATTGCATATTCGAATAATTTTGTCTTTGATCACTTGTTGCATAAATTAGAATGAAGATATTGATTCTAATTTGACTATTTTATTCATTTTGAAACAAAAAGATACATCGCTACATTCTGTAGATGAATTGTTTCTGAAATGCAGTTTTTGACGTTTTATCTTGATTCTGTTGCTATAAATAATAGGTAACTTAATCAAAATAGGAACGACAGATGACAAACTTAGACGATTTAAAAAATAAAGCTTCTGAAGTAATTGATGATGTAAAGTTAAAGGCAAAAGAAGCAAAATTAAGTGCTGAAAAAGTAGCTGATGATTTAAAGCATAAAGCCAAAGAAACCTTGCTTAAAGGTGAGCAAAAAGTGAATGATTTGAAACACAAAAATGATGATGAGACTGATAAGAGTTAATTTTAAAGCCACTGAAAAATGATTTTTCAGTGGCTTTAAATTATGGCGTTTTAGGCGTCCATTCAATTTGACGAATCTGATTGTCAATGATCGTAAAGGTATAATTAATCAGTTCAATTTCATAAGTATAATTAAAAACAGTCATGGTAGTTTTGCCTTCTTTTTTTCATAAGTCTGAATAAAAATTGGCGATTGAGCAATGCGTGTATTCATATCTGCAAAACTGTCGCCTATTGAAATCAATTGTCCAGAAGATGTACGTACAGTATTGGTCAATGTTCCTGCAAAAATAGAACCGCAAATAAAGAAAGAAAGTGTAAAAGCATGGCGTAGTTTCAACAACAGTAAACCTTCTTATTATAAAAATTGGATTATAAAAATTGGAAATCCCACTATCACTTTTTTTCAGTGTGTTCTGTACTGAATTGAGAGGTTTAAAAGACAATATCGATATAGATTTAACCCGCAGTATTTAGAATCCAGGATGATAAAATTGCTGACTAACTAGATGAAGAATAACTAGATGAAGAAACAGCAGTCATATGCACAAAACTGACTAAATCAGTAGGATCAATAAAGACATTCAAAAAGCTGAATAGAAGTTTGCTTACCCTCAGCTCAAATTACAGTTAAACTATAGTTTCAGTATTTGTTGTATTTGCAAACTTGGAGCAAATCTATGTCTTGGCTTTCTTCACTTAAATCAGTTTTTTCTCCTGCGCAGGAGGTGAGAGAGGAAGAAGTCCAATCTGTTTTGCAAAACTACATGTTGCCAAACTCGAACAATGCGTTAAAGGATCGCATTACCCAAGTGAATGTTGTTGGACGGGTATTGCAGCTTACGATCAATACATATCCCACTGAAGCAGAAGACTTACAGAAAATCCATGATGATCTTGCCGATAGTTTAGAAAAATGCGGTATCCAAGAGTTGAATATGCATGTGATTCAGCAAAAAATTCAGCATGACTCAAGTTGCTCTAGTGAACAACATGGAAAAGCAGGGCATCGTTGTTCCAGTCAGACTAAAGCAGAAAATAGTAAATTACCACCAGTCGTTGATGCTTCACCGCAGCCTGTTCCAGCAGAAGTTGATCCCAATAACCCACCCATTCAGAAAACCGCACCTCTACAACGGGATATTCCTAAACATCCACGCATACAAAATGTTATTTTGATCTCATCGGGTAAAGGCGGGGTAGGAAAATCGACAACTACGGTAAATATAGCGCTCGCGCTCAACTCGTTAGGTTTAAAAGTTGGCGTTTTAGATGCAGATATTTATGGACCCAGCATACCGACGATGTTGGGCAATGCTGGACAGACACCCAAAATTGAAGGGGAACACTTTGTTCCTCTTGAAGCATATGGAATGGCAGTCCTTTCAATCGGACATTTGATTGGCAAAGAAAATACCCCAGTTGCATGGCGTGGTGCAAAGGCCACAGGTGCATTGATGCAACTGTTTAATCAGGCCTTATGGCCTGACCTTGACGTATTGGTGATTGATATGCCACCAGGTACAGGTGATATCCAATTGACCCTTGCACAGCGTATTCCTGTAACTGGTGCGGTGATTGTAACTACACCACAAAATGTGGCTTTAATGGATGCAGTAAAAGGCATTGAGCTCTTTAATAAAGTCCAGATTCCAGTGATGGGTGTCATTGAGAATATGTCGACACATATCTGTACAAATTGTGGCCATGAAGAGCAAATTTTTGGTACAGGTGGCGGTGATCATTTGTCTGAACAATATGATATTCCATTGCTTGGTCGATTACCTTTAAATGTACAGATTCGAGAAAATGCCGATGCGGGTCATCCTTCTGTTATTGCAGGAGATGCAGCTGCGAAAAGCTATATGTTGATTGCTGAGAAAATTGCCAAAGCTCTGCCTCGCTTAGAAAAAGATCCACATAGAATTTTCTAAATTTATGCTATGCGCTAGCCTTCTTGATGTTTGTCATTTAATTCAAGTAAGGCTAGTGAGGATAATTCAATCAAATATTTAAACTGACCAGATGATAAGGTTTTTACCGGTATTCATAATACGTTCAATGGTGATGAAACAGTGCTACCCGATTGTACTATTTTAAAAAATGATCAGGTGACTACTGCAAAATATAAAAGTGGAGTGGTATACATTGGCACGATTGTTGGAAGCATGCTTTCAGATTTTGGGATTTCACATCTGTGACCAAGATTTAAACGGTTACTGCTGAACTTGGAATTGGGCAGTATAAAACCAAAATTGAATTGTGAGTTAATCATGTCATTAAATGAATTGAAGATTGGTAGTGGTTGAATGATGATTTATCTTCAGTTCATGCTGAAGGGACTGAAATCGCGCTGAATGAACTTCAAGCAGATCTAACGTATCAAAATCATTTATTATTTAATTTTGATATAAAAAATAAAATTTCTAGAATTGGTATGTTCATTGCTTAAGTATTCAGTTCTTAATTAAGCCGTTGAGCAAATAATGCAATTCAAAAAAATGATCCGTGTTCTTGGCATGTGTGGTGCCCTGCTATTGACTGCATGCAACAATGATTCAAATGATACAAGTCAAAATAGCCCTATTCAGAAAGCTTTACAACCTATTGTGATTCAAGGTGCATTACCTGTTGAGTCTGAGCAAATGGCAGCAAAATTGAATAATGCGACCGTAGAAACTGTAGGTGGATGGAAGTTTTGGAAAGGGACTTATCAAGGTTATCCTGTGATTATTTCTAAGACACGAATGGGAATGAGCAATGCGGCAGCTGCAACGGCTATCGCAATCGAGCGTTATCAGCCTATTGCCATTATCAATCAGGGAACATCGGGTGGGCATGATCCTGATTTAAAGGTCTATGATATTGTTTTAGGTCGCTACACAACCAACATTGGTGCATTTAGAACCCCTAAAAAAGCATTGGGAGAAGGTTCAAACGCTTTAGAATGGAACGAAGCCTTTGATGTACTGCCAGATGATGAATCTGATCCAGAGCCGATCGCAATTCGTAAATTTGAAGCGGATGCTGATCTTTTAATGGCAGCACACCGTGCTCAGAAGAATTATGTGCAGGGCAAGGTGGTTGAAGGTACCATCGGTTCGGCTGATGTTTGGAATAATGAATTAGATCGAATTGCATACTTACATAAAAACTATGGGACTGCGGTGGAAGAAATGGAAGCAGCATCTGTTGCACAAATTGCCAGTCAATTTAAAGTCCCATTTTTGGGTATTCGAGTGCTGTCAAATAACATTACCAATGGTGGAGCTTATGATGCAGGCACTGGCGAGGCATGCCAGCATTATGTGTTGGATGTTGTGGTTGAATATATGAAAGCTAAACAGGCGGTTTCAAAATAACAATCAAAGGTGTTGGAGATAAATTTTTAAAGAGAATGGTTTTTACGGTGATTCCATTTTCTAATCACGCTCCACCGCCAATATATACGTGTCAAGATAAATAGCAAAGATGCACATACTAAAGCTTCGATAAAAAGTCCGGTAGCTAAAATTTTTGCCAGACTAAAATCGATATGACCGTGCCCGAAGTTTTTGATCCAATGGATAATTTGGTGAAATATGCCTAGAAGCATCTCTTTATTGATCATATGTACATGATAAATTTTAGAACCAATCCAAAATGCAAAAAATAAAATTGGGACAATGGTGATTGGATTCATGATCCAGGCTAAAATTAGGCCAATCGGCAGATTTGCTTCAAATATCAATATTGAAAAAATAATGAGCAGGGTATGAAACGGAATGGGTAAAATACCCCAAAACGTACCTATAAACATTGCTTTCGAAATAGACTTTCGATTGACGTACCAAAGCTGAGGACTTAAGGCTTTTTCGCCAAAAATCTTCATGAATTTCAAATTATTGACCCGCTCTGGTGAAGGGAGCCAAGACTGAAAAAAATGCTTTGCCATAAAACTAAAGAATGAAGGAAAGGTGACTATTGTGCATCAATGTAGATAAAAACGACAACCTTTCGAACAAAATACCTGAAAGAATGAATGAGAGTTTTGGGTGAATATTAAGCAAAGAAACTGAAAATTACCTTAAAAACAGTGATATCCAGTAAAGCGTAGGTTCATTTGCTATAAACAATCCATATTTGTGTGATCAGTTTCACTTTTTTTGCTTAACTATACTGATTTAAAAGACATTATTGAAAGTTTTATTACTCAAATATGAACTTAAAAACAGCAATCATGGTTTAAATGACTTTGGAGTCTTTTGCATTATCTAGACATGTAGTTAATTGAAAATAAAATATATTTAGTTTGGTTTATGGTGTACCTTGAGATTTCTCTTACAATTATTTTTTTGCCAATTCTCACTAAAAGATTTAATCTGCGCTCAATTGATAGGTGAGGTCATTTAATGATTTCATGGTTTTTTATTGGCCTGGTGGTGACGATTCTTTTAACCCCTGGACCAACTAATACGCTTTTAGCGTCTTCTGGAATTCAAGTTGGAATTCGAAAATCTCTCGCACTTATTCCAGCTGAAGCTTTAGGATATTTTGTCTCCATCACGATTTGGGGATTGATCATCGGTACCGTGTCGAAGCAGTTTCCAAGTGTGCCTGTTATACTTAAACTATTTAGTGCGGGTTATATCCTATTTTTGGCTTTAAAATTATGGCGTACAGCAAATCAAGATGAAGGCTTTAACCAAGTCACCATCCGTGCTCGAGAGTTATTTTTAGCAACACTGTTAAATCCAAAAGCTTTGTTATTCGCTTCTGCAATTTTTCCAACCTATGTATGGCAAAATGCTTCAGCTTATACCTCTCACATGCTGGTATTCCTATTGTTGATTATTCCGATTGCATTCTTTTGGACTTTTATCGGTTCTGTGATTTGTAGCAATAAAGTGACCTGGTTGAATCAACGCAATATGCAAAGAACAGCTTCTTTGGTCCTAGTCAGCTTCACAGTACCACTCAGTTATTCTGCTCTTTTAAGTTTATAAAGTCCTTCTCGTTAAAGTCTGTGGAGATTACTTACAGACTGAGGCAAAGCTATTTCGCGAGAAACATTCCTTTCAAAAGCAATTTCAGTTAAAGTACAGCGCAGTAAACAGCACAGTTTTGGGATAGAAATAAATGGCCATTAAGTCTGATCGTTGGATTCGCGAAATGAGCGAAAAACACGGTATGATTGAACCGTATGCAGAAAACCAAGTTCGTTATGACGAACAGGGTGAGAAGCTAATTTCTTATGGCGTATCAAGCTATGGTTATGATGTCCGTTGTGCGCGTGAATTTAAAGTGTTTACCAATGTTCACTCAGCAATTGTAGATCCAAAAAATTTCGATGATCGTAGTTTTATCGATATCGAATCTGATGTATGTATTATTCCACCAAACTCATTTGCTTTAGCGCGTACAGTTGAATACTTCCGTATTCCCCGTAATGTTCTCACTGTTTGTTTAGGAAAATCGACTTACGCTCGTTGTGGGATTATTGTCAATGTCACACCACTCGAACCAGAATGGGAAGGTCATGTGACACTAGAATTTTCCAATACAACCAATTTACCAGCACGTATCTATGCAGGTGAAGGTGTGGCACAGATGTTATTCTTTGAATCGGATGAGGTTTGTGAGACATCTTATAAAGATCGTGGCGGTAAATACCAAGGTCAGACAGGTGTCACTTTACCTAAGACCTAAAAAAGAATCAGTTTAAAAAGCAAGTAAAATACTTGCTTTTTTTATGTCTGAAATTATGGATATAGCAAATATATTGTGATGTATCAATTTATTTTAATTTGAGATTTATGCTCAATAAAGTGGAGTGTTTAAAATAATTTAAATG
>NZ_JADVOP010000069.1 GCF_016508585.1 Acinetobacter baumannii | reverse complement strand
GGTCTTTTGAGCTGTTGAATTGCTATGCGTCTCATTGGTGGTTTTTGCACAAGCAGATAAGGCTAAAGTGGAGAGTAAAATAGCAATTATATTGTGTTTCATCATTTCTAAATAAGACTATCAATATTTTAGTTTTTATCTTAACTGATAATTGGCATGTTATAAAGAAGACTTATTAAAAACTGAATTGAGTCTTTAAATATTTATATTTTAATGATATTAGCGTTGTTCAGTAATTTGGTTTGTACTAAATAAAATAGGTTTAAAATGAAAAATCCATGGTATTTCGTTCCTCGTACCAAAGTTGGAGAACGTGTAAAGAAGTATCAACTTTTTAAGCTGGATACTTTTGAACTGAAACGAGTGTTCAATCATAATTTTTCAGTTGTTCAGATGAACTCTAACTTTATTGAACTCACAAATAGAAACTATGTGTGGAAGGGTAAAATATTAATATTTTTATCTGTTTTTGCTTTGCCTATTTTTCTATTAATTATTTATCTATTATTTTTTACTTTAAGTGATGGTGTTGAAGATGAAAAAATTATTACTTATTCGAGCGCTATATTACTAGCATTTGGTGGATTATACGTTTTTATTACAATGTTAATTCCTTTTTTGAAACTTGATTTTTTAAAGCCTCTTTATTTACCAGTTTTGATACATAGACATAAAAAGAAAATGACCGTATATTCCGATGGGAATAGCATCACTCAATTTTCATTAGATGATTTGTATTTTGATATCGTTCAATCGCAAGGTGTCGTTGGACTGCCACTCTATGAGTTACATGCCTATATCCTTGATGGAGAAGTGATAAAACATGATACACAGTTGGGTACACCGAATATTCATAAAGACGATATAGAAGGCTTTTTATTATTTATCAAAACTTATGTAGAGCAGGGACCTGAACCGTTGTACTACAGAAAAGGGATAGACGACCCTGAGCAAGATTATAAAAGTAGATTAACCTATTGCTATGATATTCAAGAGAAAAAAGAATCCATTAAGCAAAGTTGGCAAACCGTATTTATCAATCATTTTCAGACACCACTCTATGCGCTTATTTTTGCAGTACCTGAATTTGTACGGTTCTTTGGACGACGAATCACAGTTGTTTTTTCAAAGCCATTTTATTGGAGTGAAGCACTGAAAAAGGAGCATGTTGTAGATGAAAATGATCCCTATAGTGTGACAGCAAAAGACAATTTAAAGTTTAGTTTTTTGAGTGTGAAAGAGAAACTGCATGATTAATCAGACTCCATACACAGTGGATTTAATCTTTAACGGAAACTGGGAGACAGCCTAAGTCTAGGCTAACGCTATAAAAATGAACATAAAAGAGAAAAATTACTATTTTGGTTATGATGAATTTAAGAAAAATATTCCTATAGATGTAGTGGATATAGAAAACGTTTTAACCTTGCAAGATCGACATGACTTAAATCATAACTGGTCTTTTTTAAGAATGAATCATGATTATATTGAATTGATTGACCAGTATTATGCAAGATTAGGGAAAGGTTTTAGCCCCTTTTTTATGGCTAGTCCAGCATTACTTGCAATGATTATTCTTTTAATTCATACAATATTTAATCCATTTTCAGATAGTGGAGTAGGTTTTTATTTATTTTTTCTAATAATGGCTTCATCTGGATTAATACTTGCGCTATTTGGTTTTTTAAGACCATTATTTAAATATGACAAAGGAAAACCGATTTGTCGACCGATTATTTTTAATCGCAATACTCAAAAAGCGTATTTCTATATCAATAAACAAGAATATTTAGAAAAACATTGGTTAGATGTAACTTATGCTTTAGGGACATCGCAAGGCTTAGGAGGGATGCCAATTTATGAACTTCGAGCACATATCATTGAAGATGGTATTTTAAAGGATACATTCTTGATCGGGTTCCCAAAAATAGGCAATGGTGCGTCACTGGGGTTATGGAGCTTTATTTGTCATTATATGCAACATGGTATGGACGAACTAAAACCACATCCACATCCTATGTATGGCACAATTGACCCTTTGAAACAATTAACTTTCTGTCAACGTATGCTGGGTTCAAAAGAAAGTATTCAAGATACATGGAGATCTTTTAGATGTGTGTATTTCAATAATCCATTACCGAGCTATTTTGCATTTCCATTTGACCTTTGTAATTTGATTGCAAGACGAATTTTCTTAACAATTAAACCTCTACCAGTGTGGCATTCAGATGTAGTTAAAGCCAATGAAATGGATAAAATTCGAGAAGAAGAAATCACTTATCGTGATAATTATGAGTTTAAAGAATTTGAAATAAAGGATAAATGAATCTTATTGGGGAGTGGTGTTTTTATATAAAGGAGAAGCAACATGAATAATGAAGCTTTATACATATTCAGTTTAAAAACTAAAGATAGCAGATAAAGTACGAGAAGGTGATTTTATCTTAAACCATATTGAATAGGTCAAATATGCTCAATGGTACATTACAATATCCAGTGTATAAGAATGCTAGGCACCTAACACCTAAAGAAAAGCAAAATATTCTTGCTAAGAAAATAGCTTATAAATCAAGTGTGTTTCATGGCTATCATTTTATTAAAATGAATTCCACCTATATGGAGTGTGTGAATAATAGCTTCTTTTTAAAAGGCAATTCCTATTTTAATTTGCTTGGTGTATTACTATTAGGTATGCCCATTATATTATCATTATGGATTTTTACTTTTTATGTAAATTTGATCAAATATGATCATGATTTTTTAAGCTTTATTTTCTTTTATTTTTTATGTTTTTTATAAAGGTTATCAAAATTTTAAAAAGTATGAAAAATTAGGTTATAACTATTATCCAATCCGCTTCAATAGAAAAAATCAAAAAGTCTATGTTTACGATGTCAGTGGTCAAATCTTTTCAGGAGATTGGGAGAAGATTGATTTTATTTTAAATCATCGACTGGGAGGCTACGAGGGCACTTTTTGGGAGATCAAGGGGTTTATCAAGGATAACAATGGCTTGATTACTTACACCTTTGCCTTTGCACTGAGTAAGCATAAAAAGCAAGAGACACTAGAAATATGGGAGTTTATCAAAGAGTATATGAATAATGGACCTGAAAAGCTTTATTTTAATAAACATACAGTAGAAACGAGTCCTCGTTTAGTACCTGAGAAATTAAGCTATTGTTTAAATATTGAAGCACAGCCTGAGTCTTTAGAAACCAGTCAGGAAATTGTTGCATTAGATTATCAAAGTGAAATTCGATCATTCTACTCAAGAGTAATGATTAAAATTTTAGGCACAACTCGGAATAAATTTATTCGTGCTGATAAACAGCCGAAATGGTCTCAACATGTGGAAAATGAATGCCAGGTTGATGCTACAGACCCCTATGTAGTTGACGCTTCGACAACATACCAACTCGATACTTTTGGAAAAATAATCAAATAAAAAAGCCCCCGAGGGACTTTCTTATCTCAACAAACTTTTAAGGCAACTGCTTAATCGGACTACCACCTAAAGCCTGCATCAACGTCACATAAGCGTTGTACTGGCTTTGTTTGGTCTGTACCAAAGCCAAACGAGCGCTACGTGTTGTTTCCTGCGCATCCAAAAGATTTTTTAAGGCAATCGCACCATTACGATAACGAACATCAGTCAGACGTTCAGTTTTTTCTGCAAGCTCAAGATTTTTTTGCTGTAGAGCAACCTGTTTATCTAATTCAGTTCGATTCGATAAAGCATTTTCCGTGTCTGCAAAAGCTTGATATAAGGTACTGCGGTATTGAACGATGGCTTTTTCATAGTCCAATTCACTGATTTTTAAATTCTTTTGCATGTCGTTATATTGCAAAAACGGTAAGCTTAGACTTGCACCTAAAGTAAGTGCTGGATTTTTCAGTAAATTGGTCAGAGAGGTACTGGTTGAACCCAAATTTCCAGTCAAGCTGATCGATGGGTAATAACTTGCTTTGGTTGCATCTTTGGTGGCTAAAGACTCACGTAAACGTAACTCAGCAGCTCTCAAATCTGGACGACGTGACAAAATATCTGCGGGCAATCCTGCCGCAATTTCAGGTAAACGAATCCGCGGCAACTGTTGGGGTTCTTGAATATTCAGCTGCTGTACTGGAATCTGCAACAACACCGCCAAAGCAGTACGTGCTTCAACACGCTGTTGCTCGATCTGACTTAAGCTTGCTTTCTGACTTTGCACCGACTGTTCAGCTTGGGTTAGATCCAGCCCTGAAACAGCACCTGCGCGGTATTGAGTGCGTACCAATTCATAGGTTTTTTGGGTAGAGGCTAAACTTTGTTGTGCAGAGCTATAGCGTTCATTTAAATAACCCAATTGCCAGTATAAATTTGCGGTTGTACCAATTAAGGTTTGTCCTGTCGCTTGCAAGTCTTGTTCAGTGGCTAAAGACTCCCACTTAGAGGCTTCAGTCTGACGTGCCAATTTACCAAATAAATCGACTTCATAACTTACCCCTGCACCCAGTGACAGACCTTTGGCAGCATCATCCCCCGAGTTGAGATCAAAGCTATGTCCCGTTGAAACACTTGAATTGACACGAGGTCCTTGTTGATCTCGTGCTAACCCAGCTCTTAATCGTGCAGTTTGTAGATTAATCCCTGCGACAGCCAAATCAGCATTACGTTCAATCACTTGATTGACCAATTGATTGAGTTGCGTGTCGCCAAACAGGGTCCACCATTGGTCTGCATAAAGGTCTGCTTGAACTTGTTGAGATTTTGCTTTGTCATAAGCAAAACCATTGGGGATTTGTACCGCAGGTGCTTCATATGGGGTTTTCACCACAGCAGCGCATCCCACCAGTGAGCTTCCAAGAATCAAGGCTGTTGCAAGTTTGCTTAAATTCATTTGCATTAATATTTTCCTTATTCTCAGATTATTCACGTGAAAGTGCATCGACAGGATTCAGCTGTGCGGCATTTCGTGCCGGGATAAATCCAAACACCACACCAATCAAAGTTGAACATACAAATGCGGCGATGATCGACGTGCTTGAATACGCCATTTGGAAACTGCCTTTGGCAATATGTCCGATCAACTGTCCAATACCTAAAGACAGTAAAACACCCAATATTCCGCCTAAAATACACACCAAAATTGCTTCAATCAAAAACTGTTGCAGAATATCGCTTTGTCGTGCACCCACCGCCATACGTACCCCAATTTCCTGAGTACGCTCAGTCACGGAAACCAACATAATATTCATTACGCCGATTCCCCCAACCACAAGTGAAATGACCGCAATCGCAGATACCAATAGGGTCATGGTTTGCGTGGTTTGTTCAATGGTTTGACGGATACTGTCAGAGTTTTGCGTAAAGACATCTTGTGCGCCATGGCGCTGTTCTAACAGGCTTAAAATGGCATTTTCAGCCACAGCAGTAGGATAGGTATCTTTGACTCGGACAATGATGCTGCGTACATTGGATTGTCCTAACATGCGACTCATGACAGTTGAGTAAGGGAGATAGACATTCAGGCTGTCAGAATTCATAAAGCCTTGTTGTGCATCAATCACCCCGATGATTCGACTTGGAACACTTCCCAATAAAATTACTTGTCCTAACGGGTCAGTGCCATCAGCAAAGAAAGTCTTTTTCGTGTTCGAGTCAATGACAACATCCTGCGCACGTTGAGTCACACTCTGTTTGTCAAAAGGTTGACCTGAGACAAATTCTAAACCTCTAACATTAAAAAAGTCGGCACTGACACCATTTACGGTGGCTGCTGCTTCTGTATCCTTAAAGCGAGCTGTAACGCTGCTATTAACTGTTGGGCTGACTGCTTCTACGTAGGGCTGTTCAGATAAAGCATCAGCATCTGCGGGCACAAGGGTTTTAAATTGAGCTGTCTTGGAGTTGTCACCAAAACCTCGCCCCTGAAAGACCGTAATGGTATTGGTACCCAGACTGCTGATATTTTCCAGAATTTGCTTCTGTGAGCCATTTCCGAGGGCAACAACAGATACCACGGAGGCAATCCCGATAATGATCCCTAACATGGTCAGGAATGTACGCATGCGATGTGCATTCATAGCGAGCAAAGCCATACGGAAGGCTTCAGCAAAACGATCTAGTGCTGAACGCCAACGGGAAGACTTTTTCCGGCTTGATTTGGGTTCTGCATCTGCAACAACCTCAATTTCATCATCATGTTCGGGAACATTTGGCTTATCGGCAATAATATTCCCGTCACTGATCTCAATAATACGTGTCGCATTTTTTGCGACATTCATATCATGGGTAACCAAAATGATGGTATGGCCTTTGGCATTGAGTTCGCGCAAGATGCGCATCACTTCGATACCGCTATTTTTATCCAATGCACCTGTAGGCTCATCGGCAAGAATAACATCACCACCGTTCATCAAGGCACGGGCAATCGATACACGCTGTTGTTGACCGCCTGAAAGTTGATTTGGGCGGTTTTCAGTTTTTTCACCGAGTCCAAGATCAGTCAGGATTTCATGCGAGCGTTTTTGACGAACGGATGGGTCCATACCAGCATAAATTGCAGGAACTTCGACGTTTCCGGCAGCATTCAAATCACCCAATAAGTGATAGCGCTGAAAAATAAAGCCAAAATACTCACGACGTAACTGAGCAAGCTCATCGGGTTCAAGTTTACGGGTTTCGCGCCCGTTCACCTGATAACTTCCCGAAGTTGGCTGATCCAGACAACCTAGAATATTCATCAATGTTGATTTACCAGAACCAGACTGACCGACAATGGCAACCAGTTCGCCTGGATAAATCTTTAAATTGATACTTTTTAAAATCTGAATGGTGGATTCACCCGCAGGGAACTCACGTATCAGATTGCTGACCTCCAGTAGAGGTTTGATCTGATGATTGTTCTGATCCATGCTTAGAGTCTCATTGGGCCATTTCTGTTGCTACGTTTTGCAGAATCATTCGACGTGTCTGAACCATCGGCAAGAATCACTTGATCGCCTTCATTCAAACCACGCAACACTTCTGCGGAAACACGGTTGTTTAAACCAATCAACACCTGTTTGCGTTTGGCACTGCCATCAGCCTGTAAAACACGAACCATTGCAACCGATGCTTTACCTTGATCCACCAATGCTTTTTCATCTGCGGTTAATTCAAGGCGCTCAGGTCGATCCGCAGGATTTTGACCATCTTTACGTGTTTGTCCTTGGGCAGAAGAAGCAGGGCGATTTGAATTGGCACCAGATTGACCATTCGACTTGTTGGCACGTTGCGGACGATTCGAAGCCTGAAGCGCAGCTGCTGGAACTGTCAACGCATTTTTAGCTTCCGCCAAAATAATATAAACCTGAGCAGTCATATCAATGCGAAGCTTGCCATCATCATTCGGTACATCAAAAAGCGCATTATAATAAATCGCTGTACTTGATGAAGATGAAGACGAATTGCTGGTTGTTTCGGTATTGATTGATTCTGGTGCTGGTTCTACCTGACGAAGCGTGGCATAACGTTTTTTCTCACTGTCACCGAGTGTAGTGAAATAGACTTTTTGTCCTTCTTGAACTTTCATGACATCCGCTTCAGACACTTGGGCTTTGATGGTCATGGTGTCAAGTTTAGCAAGCTTGACAATTGTTGGAGCGCTTTGGTTGGCGTTAACGGTTTGACCTTCTTCAGTCACGATCGCAACCACAGTACCATCCATCGGTGCAACAATACGGGTATAGCCTAAGTTTTCTTGTGATGTTGCCAGAGTCAGTTTGGATTGTTCGATTTGCGCATTCATCGATGCAATATCGGCTTGTGCTGTCTTAAACGCAGCCAAGGCACTGTCATAATCAGCCTTAGACGTAGCATCCTGTGCATACATATTCTTTTGACGATTATATTCAGCCTCTGCTTTGGCTAAAGTGGCCTGCTTAGTGGTCAATTGAGCCTGTTGATTTTTAATGTTGGCTTCTGCTGTTTTTAAATCATTGGTTTGGCGTACAGAATCAATTTGTGCGATCAATTGTCCTTGTTTGACTTGATCCCCCAGCTTGACATACATTTTTTTGACCTGACCAGAAACCTGTGCACCCACACTCACCATTTTGGTTGCTTCCAAGTCACCGGTGGCAAGTACAGAATCTTCAATATCTCCACGTGTCACTTCAGCAGTAATATACTGAGGCTGTGTATTTTTTGGTTTTAATGTGTACCATGCGATTGCTGCGACGATCGCTACACAGACCGCTATGAAAATGGCTTTGGCTGGTTTTATTTTTGGCATAGCAATAATGAGGCTGAGAGAAAAATTGATCAAATTATAATGATGAATTAAGGATAAAGCGTGAATTTTTTATAATAAATAGAAATGAGAATTATTCTAGCTAAAATTGATACTTGAAATTTAAGCTTTGATAAATAAAGACTTGCCACACAACTCCGCAATACACTGTTGGATGATATGTTCTGGTTTTTCTTGGCTGAGGCCTTTAATGGCCGCATCAATGCGCAATAAAAGGCTAGGCCATGTTAAAAAAGATTGCGGATTTAAACGTCTAAGTGCTTGTTGATACAATGAAATTTTGGTTTTCCAAATGCCGAGTTGTAAGGCATTTTGTGGTTGTTCATACAATTGCATCAAAAGACGCATTTCTTTACTGATGGTCCATAAAATTAGACTATCAGGTTCACCAGACTCCAACAGATATTGGAAAATCTTAATGGCTAAAGCTAAATTTCCAGCAATCAGTGCATCGCTTAAATCAAAAGTGCTGTAACGGGACTGATCTTGTAGACATTGCTGTAAGTGGTCGATTTCAATCTGTTTTTGATCGGGAAATGTATCAGCAACACGCATCAGACTGTTTTTAGCAGCCAATAAATTGTGTTCATGATGTTGTTCAAGCCATACCCAGGCATCTTGATTGAGATGAATGCCAAGTTGTTCCGCTTCAATCGCCAAAATACGCTGACGGTCTTGAGGGTAATTTGCAGTCAATGCAACCACTACACCATTGGCTTCAACGGTTTGGAAGAAAGCAGATTTTAAGCTGCTCGAATCCTGTTTCGGCATCACGATCACCAGCAGATTATGTTCATTATGCTGGATATACTGTTTGAGCTGCTTCAGTCCATTGGCATCTGGTTTGATGTTGCCATGGACTTCAAGTGCAAGATGTTGTGAAAACAAAGACAGACTGTTTAAGGCATTAAAGACATTTTTCCAGTCTGAAACACTGTTTAAATCATGTCGCTGGCGTTCAACCTCATGTTTTGCCCAACTTTTTCTTAAAGCATCTAACAGATTTTGCTCTAACAGAGGCTCTTGACCATGTAAAATCCAAACACCTCTCGCTTCATCAACACGTTTAAGGGCTTGTAAATAGTCAAGTTTCATAAGCTTATTGTGCTACCGGTTGAGTCGAAATATTTCGTGCTTTAGGCAAGCGGTTGGCTGCAATTTGGCGAGACATCTGTTGAGCAATGTCATCAATCAAAATCTGACTTAAATATTTATACTGTTGGTCATCGGTATTGACTGTTGCAACATCGTATTGATAGCTACGAGAGGCCGTCAAGGTGCGAGGTTCAGTGATTGGATTGCCTTGTTTGTCCTCAATCTGGAAAGTCACGGTGAGACGCAGTAAGGTTTCAACCAATTTACCATTGAGCTCATGACGTACAGGAGTGTAACTCAGTACACGCAACACATAGGCATCGTTTGCATTGCTCAGTTGGACACCTGTTGCAGTCAAATAGACGCTGAGTTTTTTCTCAAGATCCTCAGTATTTTCAGGCAGAACCAATTGTAACTTGGTATAGACCAAAGGCGTTGCCTGCGTATTGGTTCCCTTTAAATGAAAGCCACAACCGACTAAGCCTGCACTCAGACCCAAAGTTAATACAACTGCTGCAACACGATGAACCAAATGCATGCTTTGTCCTCATGATATTCCATAAAGTATGAAATATTTAATCTTGATAAATTGACCACATTTTAGAATCAAAGCCCGTTGAATGACAACGGGCTTTGTTTGGGTTTTGTTTATTGCATTTAGTCCCCCTCTTTTTAAAGAGGGGTTAGGGGAGATTTTTTCATAAAATCCCTCCAAGCCTCCCTTTTAGAAAGGGAGGCTTAAAAGCTTTTTAAACCACCAAATTCACTAATTTATTCGGTACAACAATCTCTTTCTTGGTTGGACCCGTCAAGAACTGTTGAACTTCAGGAAGCGCTTTCGCCAAGGTCAACAATTCATCTTTCGATGCATCTACTGACACTTCTAATTTGCCGCGAAGCTTACCATTCACTTGTACTACGATAGTCTGAGTATTGCGAGTGAGGGCAGATTCATCAACAGTCGGGAACAATACTGAAGTTAAGTCAATTTTAAACTCAGCCAATAAGGTTTGACTCAAATGCGGTGCAAAAGGCGCAAGCAAAGTCAACAAGGTAACAATTGCTTCACGTTCAACCGCGATATCATTGTCATCTTTGGCTTCAAACTTATTGCTGGCATTGAGTAATTCCATTAATGCTGCAATGGCAGTATTGAACGCATGACGACGTTCAATATCATCACCTACTTTTTGAATGGTTTCGTGAGTTTTACGACGTAAATCCTGCGCTTCTGTTGAAAGCTTGGCTGTATCAATCGCAGTTGCAGGATTGCCTTTTTCAAGGAACCCAGCAACCAAGCGCCAAACACGTTTTAAGAAACGGTTTGCACCTTCGACACCAGCATCAGACCATTCCAATGATTGATCAGGCGGTGCAGCAAACATCATAAATACACGGGCAGTATCCGCACCGTATTGGTCAATAATCGCTTGTGGGTCGATGCCGTTATTTTTCGACTTCGACATTTTTTCTTGTCCACCAATGACAACTTCTTGTCCATCACCATTATATTTGGCAGAAAGTATGCGACCTTTTTCGTCTTTTTCCAGCGCAATGTCGGCAGGGTTGAACCAGGTTTTTTTACCACTTTCAGCTTCACGGTAGAACGTATCTGCCAATACCATGCCTTGAGTCAGTAAGTTGGTGAATGGTTCATTGCCGTGTACTACACCTTCATCACGCATTAACTTATGAAAGAAACGTGCATAAAGAAGATGAAGAATGGCATGTTCTACACCGCCAATATATTGGTTCACTGGCAACCATGACTGTGCAGCTTCAGGTTTTACCATACCACCGGTGAAATCAGGAGAAGCATAACGCGCATAGTACCAAGAGGATTCAACGAACGTATCCAGAGTATCCGTTTCACGACGCGCATCACCGCCACAGCTTGGACATTTGGTTTGATAGAATTCAGGCATTTTGTTTAAAGGATTACCTGAACCATCTGGTACAACATCTGTCGGAAGAACAACAGGGAGCTGGTCTTCAGGCACAGTGACTTGACCGCACTTGTCACAGTTGATCATTGGAATTGGACAACCCCAGTAACGCTGACGAGAAACCCCCCAGTCACGTAAACGGAATTGGACTTTAGAACTTGCCAATGATTGTGGTTCTAATTTTGCTAGAAAAGCGTCAAAAGCAGCTTGGAATGTTAAGCCATCAAATTCGCCGGAGTTGACCAATTTACCTTCTTTAGAACCATACCATTCTTGCCATTCTGAAGCCGAATATTCAGCATCGTCTGTACCTTTGGCATCGATGACTTGCTTGATTGGTAAATTAAATTTATTGGCAAATTCAAAGTCACGTTCATCATGTGCAGGAACAGCCATTACCGCGCCTGAACCATATGACATCAATACATAGTTGGCAATCCACACTGGAATTTCTTCACCCGTTACAGGGTGTTTTACAGACAAGCCGGTTGCCATGCCTTTCTTTTCAGCTGTCGCTAAGTCTGCTTCCGCTACTGAACCCATACGGCACTCTTCAATAAATGCAGCAAGTTCAGGATGCCCAGCTTCAGATTGGATCGCAGCAGCTTTCAGCGCCATTGGGTGTTCAGCAGCAACCGCAACGTAGGTCACACCCATTAAAGTGTCAGCACGTGTGGTATAAACCGTCAAACCATCTGCATAAACTTCTGGATTTGCAGAAGGGAAAGTGATGTCCATCCCAGTTGAACGACCAATCCAGTTACGCTGCATGGTCAATACTTGTTGTGGCCAACCGTCTTTGAGTGTGTCGAGGTCATCCAATAATTCTTGCGCATAGTCTGTGATGCGGAAGTAGTACATTGGAATATCACGCTTTTCAACCAATGCACCTGAACGCCATCCACGACCATTTTCAACTTGTTCATTGGCAAGCACGGTCTGATCAACTGGATCCCAGTTCACTGTAGAGAGTTTGCGATAAATCAGTCCTTTTTTATACAGTTGGACAAATAACCATTGTTCCCAGTGATAATATTCTGGTGTACATGTTGCAAATTCGCGGTCCCAATCAACAGACAAACCAAGTTTTTTCAATTGGTCACGCATATAGGCGATGTTTTCAAATGTCCATTTTGCAGGCGCAACCTGATGTGCGATTGCTGCATTTTCAGCAGGTAAGCC
Source organism: Acinetobacter baumannii (assembly GCF_016508585.1). GTDB lineage: Bacteria > Pseudomonadota > Gammaproteobacteria > Pseudomonadales > Moraxellaceae > Acinetobacter > Acinetobacter nematophilus. The sequence goes on along the minus strand of NZ_JADVOP010000069.1, from coordinate 947 downwards.
AAAAGCATCCCAACCCATGGGTTGCAGGACGGTTTCACCTTTGAGACGGTGAAAACGGCTAATCACATCGCCAATTGTATAGTTACGCACATGACCCATATGCAGCTTGCCACTTGGGTAAGGGAACATCGAGAGGATATAACGACGTGGACCTTCTACAGTGTCAGCAACTTTAAACGATTTGCGATTTTCCCAGTCTTTCTGGACTTGAGGTTCAATCGCACTAGCTTGATATTCAGGATCAATGTGAGTAGTCATAAACGTATTTTGAGAACAATGGTTAAAAAACTGTGTTGCACAGCATAGCGCAAAATACACCTAAAAGTGAATTTTGCGCGCCTTTAAATATGAAAAACTTGCAATTTTACTTTGAATTGAATTATCGCGGTACTGAATCGTTATTCACACTGCCTTGCCCATTCTGTGGAATCATAGCGGGTGGCTGGGTATTTGGTGGGTTAATCACAGGAGCAGCATTGGCAGGCTGGCTGTGTTGAGGAGCATTTTGCTGTGTATTCGGTTGATTGTTTGGCGCTGTTGCGGGTGGTGCAGTAGGTTGGCTGGTCGGTGAGGACGTACCACGATAACCATAGGTGTCGACTTTACTTTTATTGCGTGCATTTTTAGGTGGTGGCGTCGTGGTGTAATGGGTAGAACCGTTACTGTCGACCCACTTGTAATACTGTTTTGCATGACCGGTTGCAGCAGTCAAAGACAATAAAGTAAAAATGGTCGATACAAAAACGGTGTATGTAAAGCGTTGGTGTTGTTTCATGGTGCAGAACCTTTGCGTCAATTTTTATTCAGACTAAAGCTGGAAATAGTTATAGCATCTAATATACAACGGATTATTTGGCGTGATCTGGATATTTTTTAAATTGTATTTATTTTATACAAAAATATAAGTTTGAAAATAATTCTTTTGCAATTTTATTGAGTTATAAGTG
>NZ_JADVOP010000068.1 GCF_016508585.1 Acinetobacter baumannii | reverse complement strand
ATTCGGGATGCTCTGATTCTGAGTTCTTGATACACAGGGGAGCCTGTAATCAGGGAAAAACAGGTGAAAAAATTTAGATCCCTGTAGTTCGCTCGTAGACACTCGCTAAATGCTCTCATTTGCGATTTAAGAGTTTTTTCTTAACTCAACTATAAATCTACTGTGGTTTAGCAAAACATCGCTAAAAACCCTATTTTTTTGCGTTTAAACAGCATTCACCAAGGTCGGTAATCGTTGTTATTTTCATTTTCTGGTTTTTTAGGCTCGTTTTTCTGCTGTTTTTCCAATTCTTGGCGTTTTAAAAATGCCAAATGTTCTCGTTCGTGTCTTTCTTGTTCATAGCGTTGTTCTTTTTGCTCTCGTTCTTTACGTAATTGCTCTCTAAATTCACTTTCTCTGCGATCATTTTCAATTCTTCGTTGGCGATCTACTTCCGCTTGGCGTACTTGCTGCATTCTTTCTTGTTCAATTTTGAGATCATCTGCCCGTTTTGCTTTAAGGAGGGGACTCATATCATCATTAAAATCATGTAGGGTATCGAATGAATGAACGTACTCTCGTTTTAGCTTCTGCCAAAACGTGGGTTTTATCGTTGGTCGTTCAATCCCATTATTTTCCAGTATCTCTGAGCATTGACCTAAGCGTTGGACGACATTCTCAATATCGTATTCTTTAGCAAGTTGTTCGACCTCGGTTGCGTATTCTCTCCAGTTCTCATTTTTTGCCTGTTCTACTGATTTTTCAGTCGCATAAAAATCAGGTTTTTTTATATCTCTGTAAGTATGATGGTAAGAGTCATAAAACAAATTATTGGTATGTAGGTAAAAATCGCTTTTGTTTTCTGCTAACCATCGTTTTGTCTTGGTGAGATTTGATTCAATCTGCTTTTGATTATCAGCAGCATTGCTTTGAATGGTGTAAAACTGATTGGCAAATTCTGCATAAATATCTTGGCACCGGATGAAGTCATCATATGCGTTGTCGATCTGTTGAACCTGTTGTTCTTGCAGGCGTTCTTCTTCTAGGTTGAGATTTACTAATTCTGCTAAAAGCTCTTTTTCTTCTGCTTCGGTTAACTGAAGTTCGTTTTCCAGCTGGGTAATCTGATCTTCTAATCGACTTGGAACAATAATTTCTTGATCAAGGCCCTTGATGATCTGTTGGTATTCTCGTGCAGCATCTAAATTTTTGGCTTTGATTGCATCATTTTCAAGTGCAATTCTTGGTAGCACAATTTCAGTGTTACGTTCTTCAAGCGGTCTTTTTTGTTCCTCGTCATATTGTCTGCGAAGTGCTGTAGCTTCATGCCCTTCATGATGAGTGGGTTCAAGAAAGTCTAAGCCCTGATCCTTGTAACTCCGGTGGTCGATGCGTTCGTCTAGTCCGGCATTTTCCAATACTGTGTTTACAACATTGGCAAAAGTTGCTCGGCTGTCCTTCAGGATCTCGGGACCATGGTCGTTGAAGATTCTTTGTTTCTTTCCTAATTCGCCTTTTTCATTGATGAGTCTTGTCGTGAACATCATGTGTACGTGATAGTTTTTATTATTGGTTTCATCGTTATGTTCATGTGGTGCATGGATGCAGGCATCGACAATAACATTGTGCTTGTTCACAAAGTCTCGGCAAAAGTCATCAACGATTTTTATGCGTTCTGCATCTGTTAATTCATGTGGTAAAGCACAGATATATTCTTTGGCGAGTCGTGCATTGGCTTTCATTGAGCCATTGGCATTGAATTCTTTTTTTTCTACTGTATTCCAAAGTGTTTGACGGTCTAAAAGTTTTGTATTGGTATGTTCTGGTGCATAAATATTTTTGTATTCAAGTCCCTTTTTTTTAGTGTAGTCCTGAGTCTTTCCAAAAGTCAGATCCTCTAATTTTTCACAGGCACGATAAGCAGCACAAGCAACGGCTGAACGTCCGTCACTTCGTGAGATGTTGCTTTCATTCAAATGAAAAATTGCCACTTTAAAAACCTAAATTTCTGCATACCGTGGTTTTGATTTTTGCAACTTTGAAAAAGTTGCTGACCATGCTAAAGCGAGGTCATGGGGTACAGGGGTTTCCCCTGTCGCAACGTCCACTTTTGAATGAAATGATAAAAGTGGGTAAGTGCGCCCTTCGTTTCACTCCGGGAAAACTTCGCTTCGCTACGTTTGATATTGCTCGCTTTGTTTTTTGACTCTATGATGATGTTTGATTATTGATCATCACGGTTTAATACTATGTCAGATATTCAAGAAAAGAAAGATGCAGTTTTAAAGAAACTCACCAAAGCACAGCAGAAAAAATTATCCCTGCAAGAGCAAATTGAGTATTTAAAAAAAGAACAAGAGCAGATCTTAGAACAGGCAAAACAGAAACAGAATGAGCTTAAACTCAAACAGCAAAAACTTTTAAGCGAAGCAAAAGCCCAAGAACGGAAAAATGAAACTAGACGGAAAATTTTGCTTGGCGCTTGGGTTTTGAATAAATTTAAGAATGATGAATCTTTTAAACATCAATGGGCTGATTTTGAGCAGTTTTTAAGTGCGGAAAGTAAGACAGAAGAAAATAGACAGAAAGATAAAGAGCTTTTTAATGATCTTTTTAAGGGAAAGTTCTAAATTTCATATAAGAGATTTTATGTTAAATAGCCCTCGATTGAGGGCTATTTTTTGAAGTTTCGTATAACGTGTATTATGTTAATTTTAGCTAAACTTTAAAGAACAAAAAATATGTGTGAATGCCAATCTGTAGATAATTTTTTTATATGTCCTACTAGTTTTTCAGATGTTTTCAGTCATAACTACAATATGAAGTATAAGTTTCCTCACTACTTCATTGAAGATCCTCCATGTGAGGAAGCTAAACCAGAATTTGATTATGGTGAGTTTTATTATGTTTGTAGCGAGTGTCAGCAAGCTTGGTATTTTGAATGTTATCCAGAAACACCAACAGGCCCAATTTTTGGAATTAAAATTCCAGATATGAGCCAAGTATTAAGCCAAAACCGAATAAACAGTATTAAACAATTCTTAGTTATTTTAGCTCATGAAGGCTTTTCAGAAAATAAGTGTATTCATAACGGATGTATGGACTATTCACTTAATGGAATTAAGGTATGTCTAAATCATTTTGGCTATAAATTTAGTCCTTATTAAAAGATTCATTTAACATAATGGCTGTTATACGAAATTAAAAAACCTAGGCCAATGGCTAGGTTTTAAATTTTAAAAAATACATAAAAAGTTAATGTGATAGATTCAATTTTTCAGCTCCGTATAACGTGTATTATGTTAATTTTTGAAATACTTAATGCTGTGCCTGTGTGTATGCTTTAAAAGCAACAAGAGACATTTTTGACTTTTATCTTTTTTTATACTGCTGAAGATATCCTTATTAAGAATAAAATCAATTGCTCAGATTCCAATGTAAACAGCATTCGTTCTCCTAAAAAATTAATTCTTATAAATCTTGCAATAAGTTCTTGGATAGCTGTTTTAAATTCTCTAGTTCCTCATCACTCATCTGCATTGAACAGCGCATCTGATTCGGTATCTCCAGAATTTGCTCTTTCAAACCTCTAGCCTTATCCGTCAGGATGACCTTTTTTACCCGCTCATCTTCAGCAACAGATACTCGGTTTAAGAACTCTTTAGCTTCAAGTTTCTGTACCAGTGGCGTTAACGTTCCTGAGTCGAATAACGTCTTTTCACCGAGCTCTTTTAAAGAAATATTATCTTGGTCATACAAGGCCAGAAGAACGACAAATTGAGGGTAAGTCAGATCAAATTCTTTCAGGAATGGGCGGTACTGTCGGGTTAATGCATTCGATACAGAGTATAAAGAGAAACAAAGCTGTCCACCTAAGATGCTGTTATTCATAACTTTACCAACCTATTCCAAATAATATCTAAAAAATATTATAAATAATTCTTGACCAAAAGAAACTTGCGTGCAAGTATTATGTACACAAGGTTATCCGAAGGGCGATTTAAATAAATCAGCTTCTGGATAGAAACCAACACATTACTTAAAAAAATTCTCGAACGTTATAGTGAGTTAGCGCCATGAAAATCGTATCTGCTTTATTAACTTCTGCCGTATTCGCATCTGCAGCAGCATCAGCACAACCTGTTAATGCTCCAGCACCAACTGCAGGTGTTAAAGCGTTCCTTGATGTCTTAAATTCAGGTAATGGCAAGCCTATGGAACAAATGTCTCCAGCAGAAGCTCGTCAGGTCCTTATTGGAGCTCAGCAAGGCGTTGTTCTTCCTCCTGCTCAAGTCTCTGATAAAACGATTCAGATTAAAGGTCAAAGCATCAAGCTGAAAATCGTGAAACCTGAAAACACTAAAGGAACGCTGCCTGTCTTCATGTTCTTCCATGGTGGCGGCTGGGTACTGGGTGACTTCCCTACTCATGAACGCTTGATCCGAGATTTGGTGCGTGAATCAGGCGCTGCAGCGGTTTATGTGGATTACACGCCTTCCCCTGAATCTCACTTCCCAGTCGCGATTGACCAAGCTTATGAAGCAACTAAATGGGTGGCTGAGCACGGTAAAGAAATCGGGGTGGATGGTACGCGTTTAGGATTAGTAGGTAACAGTGTAGGCGGTAACATGGTTGCTTCTGTAGCGCTGCAAGCGAAGCAGTTCGGCGGTCCAAAAATCCGTTACAACGTAATGCTTTGGCCAGTGACTGATGCAAACTTTGATAATGAGTCATATAACACTTACGCCAATAATCACTTCTTAACCAAAAATATGATGAAATGGTTCTGGGATAATTACACCACTAAAGCATCTGACCGCAACAATATTCTGGCATCTCCACTTCGCGCCAGCAATGAGCAGCTGAAAGACTTCCCACCAACACTGATTCAAACTGCTGAGTTAGATGTATTACGTGATGAAGGTGAAGCATTTGGACGTCATTTGGATAAAGCTGGTGTACCTGTAACCGTTACCCGTTATAACGGTATGATCCATGATTATGGTCTACTCAATCCACTCAGCAATGAGCCAACGGTAAAAACTGCTCTATCTCAAGCAGGATCTGAACTTCAAAAACATTTGAAATAAAGGCTTGTCTGACTTAATGAAATAAAGAAGCCCAGATCTCATATCTGGGCTTCTTTATTTCTATGATTTCATTTTAGAAAATAATAACCTGCCGAGATAAGACAATCCGACTGAATCAAGATCTTCTGAATAGAGAATCTATTTAAAACACTATAACAGTCTCATTTTTGAGCTTGAAGGCCAGACTTTGCATAGTTGATTACATATTTAACACTCAAATATTTATATCATCTATTTAAGTTAGTTCAACTGCTGCTGCATGATCGATGCAGCATTGTAGCAATGGAAAGAAATTATTTTTCCATTCTCAATATGAAATACATCACAGCAAGGAACATCTATCGTTTTCCCTGTTGGCGCAAGCGTTCCTTCAGGTGTAACGAGTTCCCCAGTATGAGTACCGCGAATTGCAAGTTCAACGACAACAGTACCATTCATAGCGTAAGTGCTAAAAATTTCACGATGAACATCAGGAAATGCTGCAGCCATACCACTTGCTACCATGACAATATTTTCCCCACGAAATTCCATTTCAGCTGGAACATTCAGAATGTATCCCTCATCCGAAAAGAATGAAGTAAACCTATTCAGGTCAAGGGTTTTACCTTCAGCTGCATTGTATAATTCTCTAATTATCTCAAGATCATTCTGCATCATATATTCCTTTAAGTCTGGATTCCGCTAACCAATGCCATATCACATAGATCTATTGGACAAAAAGAAGTATAGACAATAGGTTACTTAAAGAGTAGAACCTACCAAAAGGTAAGTGGAAAATTATTATGAATACATCATGTGGTTTAGATATTTCTTTAAAAATTATGGGGGGGAAATGGAAGCCTTTAATCCTCTATCATCTTCAGAATGGACCATTACGATTTTCTGAAATAAAAAGAAGTATGGGAAGCATCAGTGAAAAAGTGCTGATTCAACAGTTACGCGATTTAGTCGCAATCAATGTTCTTAATAGACATGATTATAAGTGTGTACCGCCAATGGTTGATTACTCTCTTACACCTTTTGGCGAAACACTTGTACAAGCACTGATTCCACTCTGTGAATGGGGAAACCAAAACCGTGAGCAGGTGACAAAGTTGTTACAGCCATCATTAGAGCTAAATTAAGAAAGCCTAAACTATAAACTTGGTTGGTAAGGTTGATAGAAAATGTATGCTACTAAACTGTGCAAACTCAACAGAGTAATCTCTCCATTTAACATAATAGAGCTTATACGAAACGCATATAAAAATAGTTTTATATTTCAAAAAGTTATGCTATAAAAAATCGGGGACGCAAACCCAAAAAGCTGACTTGGAAACAAGTCGGCTTTTTTATGCGCAGTTTTGATATATTCTGCCAATAAAATTGATCAATATTTAATCAAATTGTCATTTTTCTCTGCGTTATCAAGACAGCGCTGGCTTAAATTATCCCCAATTTCTGCGGACAACTCTTGGGATAAAAATCCACCAATTTTGTACGCCTGAGCGCACATGAATTTAGGGGTTTTGCGGATATTCACAATCCCTTGTATTCAATATCATGAAGTCATAAGAGAACAGGACGTTCCGCAGAATAAAAATAAATAATCGCACAAGGATCGGCGGTACGACAGGAGTCATACCAAGCGAACCAATACGAAAAAGCCCGACAGGATGTCGGGCTTTTTTACATTCTATGTTCAGTGATAGGTTTAAAGTAAACTACGATGAATTACATATAAATTATTCAGAATGAAATTTTTATCAAAAGAAAAGGTCCTCGATTTTTTTTCATTAATGGCTGTTTTAATTCTGATTGTCTCTTGGTTACTTCCTGTATTCGATGGCATGAAAGGATACGAACTTTTTGTATATTCATTTTTCTTACAATTTTTAATATTTCCCATTATTTTAGTTTTTCCAATTTGGGCAAATTTATCACTCGTTTTTACATATTTTTTATTAGATGAAAATGATCCCAAGGCATTTCGTTGGAGCTGTATAACTTTAGCAATGATGTGCTATGGTCTTGTCACTATTTTGGTTATAGATGGCAAGAACAGCCAACCAGTTCTATTCGGTGCTTATGTTTGGGTACTCTCAGGAATTTTAATTTGTATCTGTGCTTACCTTAAAGTGAAAAAAATATCTAAAAATCATTGATCTTTGACAAGTGTCAAAGAGACTTCGCATAAGAGATTTTATGTTAAATATTTTTATATTTACACTTGAAAAATTGAAAAATAAATCAATATCTTATCTTTTATCACACATATATTTTTAATATTAGGAGTATCCCTTTGGATAAAATTTGTTTTGTAATTATGGGATACGGTAAAAAAACTGATCCAATCTTAGGTAAGACGTACGATTTAGACATTACGTATAAAAATATTATAAAACCAGCAGTGGAACAAGCTGGTTATACATGTATTCGTGGGGATGAGGTCTTAGAATCAGGCATCATTGATAAAAGCATGTATGCACTTTTAATCAGAGCAGATTTAGTAATTGCAGATATTACAACATTTAATCCTAATGCTATATATGAACTAGGGATTAGACATGCGGCGAAGCCTTTTTCGACAATTGTGATGAAAGAAAAAGATGGAAATATTCCATTTGATTTAAATCATAATAAAACTTTTACATATTCTCATATGGGCGAAGATATTGGCTTTAATGAAACTATTCGCTGTGTAGCATCTTTACAAAAATTGATTGAAGAAGTTGATAGGTCAAAAGAAATTGATAGCCCACTATTTCATCATATCCCAAGTGTACAACCCTATCTTCTCCCTGAAGATGACTATATACAAATTATTAAAGACTTAGCTGATAAAGAGAGAGGAATTTTCGCTCTTGTTGAACAAGCTAAACAGGAAATGAAAAGCAATAATTTTAAACAAGCTGCTTCTTTCTGGAAGAGAGCAAGTGAAAAATTGGAAAAAGATGCTTACTTTATCCAGCAGTGGGCTTTATGTACATATAAAGATAAAACTACATCACCTCAAGTAGCCTTAACTGATGCTTTAGCAATTATTAATACGTTGAATCCAACAGATAGAAACACTGTAGATCCTGAAACATTAGGGCTAACTGGAGCTATTTATAAAAGATTATGGGAACTTACTCCAGATAATGTGGAATACCTAGATAGAGCGGTCGATTTTTATAAGAGAGGTTTTACAATTAATCAGGATTATTATACAGGTGAAAATTATGCACTATGTCTTAATTTGAAAGGGAAAATTTCAGAAGATCCTGAGGAAAAAGTTTATTTCAAAATTGAAGCTAAAAAGACGAGAAAAGAAATTGTCGATATTATTGAAAAATTAAAAGAGGATGAAGACTTTGAAATTCGTAGTGATTTAAGCTGGATATACGCTACTTTAGCTCATTGTCATTATGCTTTAGGGGATACTAAACTGCATCAAATTTATGGTGAGAAATTTAAATCTTTAGAGCCATTGGAATGGCAATTAGATACATATCATAAATCATTACAGTTGCTTATCGAAACTTTATAGGGGTATTTATATGGCTAAATCATTTAAAATTTTTATTAGTCACTCATGGGCACATTCAGATGATTTAGAAAGTCTTCAACGATTGCTTAATGAAAGAGGCTATTTCAATGTTGAATTCTTAGAAGCATCAAAAAAAGTTCCTATTAATTCAGAGAGTGCTCCATATATAAAAGGAGTTCTAAAAGAAAGAATTTTAGACTCTAATATTGTCTTAGCTTTAGCGGGAATTTATGCCAGTCATAGTGAATGGATGGTATGGGAAATGGATACTGCTAAAGATAATGGGATACCTATTATTGGTGTCGTGCCTAGAGGACAAGAACGGATATCCTCTGAGGTTTTAACACGTTCAATAGTTGATGTGAAGTGGAATACTGAGAGTATTATTGCTGCTATTAGGCAACATGCTATCTAGATTCTACTAAAAAATTATTTATAGAATGGGAGTCCGCTCCCATGTTTAGTTCTAAAAATTCAGCTATAAATTTATAGAAAATAAAGTAAAGAGTTAGTTTTAAATGTATAAAAATCGCCATAATGTATTTGTTAGTTATCATGATAAAAATGATCGATATTACAGAGACAAATTTGAAGTACTTTTTGATGAAACTTACGATTTGCTCATATCAAAATCTGTGCAAGATGGCGATATTCCAGAAAATGAATCTCCAGAAAATGTGCAACGCATTATCAGAGATGATTATTTAAGAGACTCTACTGTAACTGTTGTATTAATTGGAACAGAAACATGGAAAAGAAAACATGTTGATTGGGAAATAGCTTCAAGTATAAGGAAAACTAAGCATAGTTCTAGATCAGGTTTAATCGGTTTACTTTTACCTAGTCGTGACGATTTTAAGTCTAAATGTTTTACTAGAAATACGATTCCACCAAGACTATATGATAATCAACAATGTGGTTTTGCCAAAATATATAATTGGAGCACTGACCCTGATTTTATTCATAGAATAATTCATCAAGCATTTCTTCGTAGGGATGAAGTTCTTCCAGTCAATTCTAGGGCTCTATTCGTGAAGAATAGATCAAGTGAAAGGTGGAGCGACTAAAAATATTTTCAAATTAGATTAATTAAGAAAACCTAAAATTAACATAATGCACGTTATACGAAGTCAAAAAAATGGGAGCTAAGCTCCCATTTTTAATGCATTTAAAATTCGAATCAATGTTGCTGCTGGTCCTGTTGGATAGCGTCGGCTTTGTTCCCAGTTTTGCAGAGTACGATGGCTAATGAAAAGAGTAATTTTAAATGAGTCCTTGCGATTTAAGTTATTCATCGTCTTTGTGATGATCATTATCTAATAGCTTACAAGTAAAAATTATTGCTAATATGACTAGGCTAGAAGAAATACCAGCATATAAGTTGGCTAAAGTTCCACCAAAAACAACAATATCTTCTAAAAACAAGATGACTATAACTATAATAGATACATGTAATATAATAATTTTTAGATCATGAAACTTATTAATTGATAGTGTCTTAAGAAAAGAACTATTGTCAAAAATAGCTTGTTGAATAAATAATTTATAAAAACCTGCTGAAATTAAATGAAATGTAATAGCAATTAACGAGACATCGAGGATTTTTAAAAATTTAACAACAACTATTTTTACTTCAAAATTAGTTGCATATATATTTTTTATAATAAAAATTATTGCATCAATTAGAAGGTATATAGTTGATAAATATAAAAAAATAGAAGATATTATGCAATTTATAATAACTATAATAACTAAAAATCTACTCTTTTCAAAAAAATTTTGTAGCACTTGATAACATCCATTAAATGAAAAAAACAAACAACTATTAATCAAAATCGCGGATAAGAAATTGATTTAAAAATGAAGAAGACTAATGTGGTTCCGTTAATTAGACAACTCAATTCAGTTTTATAAGTGATAAACCCGCTCTAAATATTTAAATTATGCTGCCATTACTTTTAGTAAATGTTGATCATAAAATTCATTCGGTGTTGCCTTATTCAAACTTGAATGAGGACGTATCATGTTATAAAAATCCAAATATTCAGCAATTGATTGTATCGCTTGTTTAACCGTATCGTAAGCCTTCAAATAGACTTCCTCATGCTTCACGCTGCGCCATAAACGCTCAATCATCACATTATCCATCCATCGTCCTTTTCCATCCATACTGATACGGATATTTCGCAATTTTAACTCATTCAAAAATGCCTCGCTTGTGAATTGACTGCCTTGGTCTGTATTAAAGACTTCAGGACAACCATATTTCACAATTGCTTCTTGCAACGCATCTATGCAAAAGTCTGTTTCCATACTGATCGATACACGATGAGCCAGTGCTTTACGACTATAGGCATGGTCTAAAATCCTAGACCCACATCATTTTGATCATAATTGATTTGAGTAAGAAAGAATTATTATGCAATAACTTATCTTTAAAAATTAATGATGAGAAAGAGTTTTTTATAAATTCTTATTTTAAAGACTTTCTAAAATTAACATAATACGCCTTATACGAAATGCTATTTTTATATTTATATAATTCAGTTACTTATCGTACTGCATCAAGCCCAATCTTCACCGATTGGGCTTTTTACGTGATTTTTATCGTTCCACGCCTACTTATTGAGCAATGTTCCACGGCTTTAATAAGCCCAGGTGAATAATCAGGAAGCCTGGGCTTTTTCTTTTTGGCGTTCATCCAGCTCTTTCTTCAGTGCCTTTTTATCCTGGTACGATGCAATTAGCATAATCGGGATCAGCAGCGGAGCCACAATAATGCCCAGGGCAATGTCTTTCAGTTTCGGCATGATTTCTCTCCCTAGATTGCTCAGTCATGATCAAAAACAGCATTTAGCACACGGCCAAATAATCCACGTTTTTTGTGTTGTGGCACTGCCACATTTTGCAACGTGGCATGCTGTAGCGTTTGGGTGTGGTATGCCGTAGTTTCTTGCTGTGGCACTGCCACATTTTCTGCAATATTTAATTCATTATTCTTTTTATTATCATTGTCTTGTTGTGTTGTCGCATGCTGTGGTAGATCGGTGTCGCATGCCGTAGCATCTTGTTGTGGTGCTGCTGTGGCAGGTGCAACACTTTTCAGCTCAATGAGTGTTTGCATACGGTCAATTTGTTGCATTAACCGTTCTTCACGTTCTTGGTATTTTTTGACTTCATTTTCTAAATGGGCAATAAGTTTTTTTGTAGATTCATCACCTTCTTGCTTAGATGATTCAATTTTTTGAGATGTTTGCTCAGGTTCTCCAAAGCATCGGATGACCTCTGCTAGATCGAATTGTCCATCACTGGAGCGTGATAAACGTCCGTTACGTACAGCTCTGTAAATGGTTGATCTATCCACATGGAATTTTTTAGATACTTCACTTAGTGATAACTTAGCCATTTACGGTGTCCTTTTTATTTGATGGCATATATCCCACTTTTTTTAGGTATGGGTATAGTTCTTTTATTCGGTCAGGGTCTTGCAGCATCTCAGCAATACGAACAGCAAATTGCGGATAGCTTTCAGTTCCCTGGGAATAACGACCCATTTCAGGAAGTTCAGAAAGTTTATTTGCAAACATATGGCGTTGTGCATCAGTCATCTTCGTAAAGAGATCTAACGTATTCGGATCTCTTTCTATCGGTGGGTTGTCCTTCTTTTTCTGTTTAAAAGTAAAAGAGAATCCTGAAATTGATCGACCTCTTTTGTGTTGCTCATACTTCACAGTGATATCTGTATGTTCGTTAATTTGTTTAATAGCAAGCTCAAGTACACTAGTTTTAAAGCGTTCCATACGCTTGTACTCTGTATCGAGTACGCCAATTCTTTGACGGAAATCACTTAGCTCTATAACAGGAGTAGAGCCAGTACTTCTCCAAGCAATTAATAATTCATATAAGCGAACAGCATAAGCACTGCTGAGATTACTAACTTGTTGCAATTCGTATTTAGTGAAATGCTCTTCTAAGCGTGTAATTAAGGGAACTATGGCAGGGGCAAAGATAAGTTTAACTACTGCTTCATTATCTACATATCCAATTTCACTAACCCAACGGGATCTATAGTTCTCAATATTCCCTCGTTCATTTATTTTTTGATAGCTAAATTGTCTTGCAAATAAATCATTACAGGCATCTTTTAATGCTTGATAAGCCGTATTGCGATGTACGCCAAATTGATTGATATAACTTTCTGCATGTACTTCAAGGGGATCATTAGCATTAATACCTTTCCCGCTTTCTCTTGCCTCAACAATGGCCAATAAAATTAAACGTTGTTCTACTAAATCTAAGTTATAGCTTGCATTAATTAAGGCATTGTCTTTTACAACTAATTCTCTCATGAAGCACCAGTATTATTTATTATGCTATGACACAATAATTAATTTTAGTGCTATAAGCAAGGTAAACGGTGTCATATTGCAAGGTAAACGGTGTCATATTGCAAGGTAAACGGTGTCATATTGCAAGGTAAACGGTGTCATATAGCCTTTGAAAGTATTGCCAATAAAGGCTTTCAGCGTGTCTAAAAGTATTTAAAAACTTTAAAATAATTAAAAGCCCAGGATAAGAAAAATTGCCCTTGGTTTTCGCTACGCTCAAACTCTATTGAACTTCGCTTTCGCTCAGTTCGTAGGGGCAATTTTTGGCTTAAAATTTCGTGACTTTTAAAAAAGAAAAGCAACTAGGAATTCGCTTCGCTCATAGAACTTTTTCACTCGCTTCGCTCGACATAAAGCCATCGTAATCAGTTCGCACCCATTCGGGATGCTCTGATTCTGAGTTCTTGATACACAGGGGAGCCTGTAATCAGGGAAAAACAGGTGAAAAAATTTAGATCCCTGTAGTTCGCTCGTAGACACTCGCTAAATGCTCTCATTTGCGATT
>NZ_JADVOP010000067.1 GCF_016508585.1 Acinetobacter baumannii | reverse complement strand
AAACTATTCATTAAAAATAGATAACAATACTTAAAATATGTTTAAAAATAACAAGAAAGGCATAGAAAAGATGATATTTTAGCTTTCAAACTAAAATTACATCTTCATATCTCATTTTTTACACACTTTAGGGTTAAAATGATCCTTCACTCAAATCCCAAGCTTATACAATAGAAAGATGGACATGAATAAACTGACTTGTTTTAAAGCCTATGACATCCGAGGCAAACTGGGTACAGAACTCAATGAGGAAATTGCTTATAAAGTGGGTCGTGCTTATGGGCAGATCTATCAACCAAAAACTGTGGTGGTGGGTTGTGATGTTCGCTTAACGAGCGAAGATTTAAAACAAGCGACTATTCGTGGTTTAAATGATGCAGGTGTAGACGTACTTGATTTGGGGATGACGGGAACCGAAGAAGTTTATTTTGGTGCTTTTCATCTCGATGTACAGGGCGGAATTGAAGTTACAGCCAGTCACAATCCTATGGACTATAATGGGATGAAGCTGGTTCGTGAAAATGCCCGTCCGATCAGTGCAGATACTGGTTTAAAAGATATTCAAGCCTTGGCCGAATCAGAAGAGTTCATTGAAGTTGAGAAAAAAGGTTCAACGCAAAAATACAATATTCTGCCTGAATTTATTGAACACTTACTCACCTATATTGATCCCGCAAAAATTCGCCCCCTCAAATTGGTGATGAATGCAGGCAATGGCGCTGCCGGGCATGTGGTTGATGCCATCGAAGAAAAATTCAAAGCATTAAATATTCCAGTTGAATTTATCAAAATTCATAATCATCCAGACGGTACATTCCCTAATGGTATCCCTAATCCAATTTTAGTCGAAAATCGCGACAGTACACGCAATGCGGTTTTAATTCACCATGCAGATATGGGAATTGCATGGGATGGCGACTTTGATCGTTGCTTCTTATTTGATGAGAAAGGTCAATTTATTGAAGGCTACTATATCGTTGGTCTATTGGCTCAAGCATTTTTATTGAAACAATCAGGCGAGAAAATTGTCCACGACCCCCGTCTGGTTTGGAATACCTTAGATATCGTCAATCAGTATCAAGGAACACCTGTCCAATCCAAATCTGGACATGCATTCATTAAAGATGTGATGCGTGAACATAATGCGGTCTATGGTGGAGAAATGAGTGCGCATCACTATTTCCGTGACTTTGCTTACTGCGACAGTGGCATGATTCCATGGCTATTGGCGATTTCAGTGTTATCGGATACACAACAATCACTTTCAAACCTTGTTGAAGATATGATTGCTAAATTTCCGTGCAGTGGTGAAATCAACTTTAAAGTGAAAGATACTCAAGACACCATTCAAAAGATTTTTGACCATTTTGCTGATTTGAATCCAGCCATTGATCAAACAGATGGAGTAAGTCTTGATTTTGGTGCATGGCGTTTAAATGTGCGTGCTTCAAATACCGAACCCCTATTACGTTTGAATATCGAAAGCCGTGCAGATCGTGATCCTAAACCGATGCAGGACTATGTAGATGAATTAACCCAGTTGATTCAGGCTTAGTTTTTCATCATAAAAAAATAGGCGCTCAATGCGCCTATTTTCCTTTTACAAGTTTATGATTGGTAGCCTGTTGGATTTTGTTTTTGCCAGTTCCAGCTGTCTGCTAACATATCTTCAAGGGTATATTTTGCTGTCCAACCGAGTTCTGTAACAGCTCGTGCATTGTTGGCAAATGATGTTGCTACATCTCCCGAACGACGGGGTGCAATTTCATAAGCGACAGCAACGCCATTCACTTTTTCGAAAGTATTCTTTACCTCAAGCACAGAACAACCGTTGCCTGTACCAATATTCCATGCACGACAACCTTTGGCATTTAAACGATTATTTAGCGCACATAAGTGTGCATTGGCTAAGTCAACCACGTGGATATAGTCACGAACTCCTGTCCCATCGATCGTGTCATAATCATCACCATAGATCGATAGTTTTTCTCGACGTCCAACAGCAACCTGCGTGACATAAGGCATCAGATTGTTTGGAATCCCTTGCGGATCTTCACCAATACGACCACTTTTATGTGCGCCAACTGGATTAAAATAACGTAATAGTGCAATCGACCAACGTGGATCTGCGATGGCTAATTTCTGCAACAATTGCTCAACAATCAGTTTGGTATAGCCATAATTATTTGAAGGCATACCTGTTGGCATAGTTTCATCTAAAGGAGAGATATTGGCTTCATCATAAACTGTTGCAGATGAGCTAAAAACGAGATTAAAAACCCCTGCCCTTTCCATGGCTTGCGTCAGCTGGATTGATCCTGCAATGTTATGATCAAAATAACTCAGTGGAATTTTTTGGCTTTCTCCCACCGCTTTTAAGCCTGCAAAATGAATCACCGCATCAATTTTATGTGTCGCAAATGCTTGGTCTAAATCATGTGGATCACGAATATCGCCTTGGATAAACTTCAGACTTTTCCCTGTAAGTTCCTGTACACGCTTGAGTGATTCTTCTGAACTATTGGACAAATTATCAAGCACAACCACATCATGTCCTGCTTCTAGAAGTTCCAAGCACGTATGTGAGCCAATATAACCTGCTCCACCTGTGACTAAAATATTCGCCATACGTTTTTTCTCTATTCTTTACCTAGCAATATCTTGATTAGACCTTGTGTGGAAGCATCTAATTGAGAAAAGTCTTTTTCTTTACCACTAAGAATAGGAAGCAGTTGATTGGCAATTTCTTTACCCTTTTCAACGCCCCACTGATCAAATGGATTAATATTCCACATGACCGACTGTACAAAGACTTTATGTTCATACAAAGCAATCAACATTCCAAGACTATAAGGACTGAGTTCTTGTAATAAAAGTGTAGAGCTGGGTTGATTGCCTTCATATTGTTTATATTCAGGTAAACTCTCTAACTCATCCGCATTTAAAGCCTGATTACCAAAAGCTAATAAACGTGATTGAGCCAAACAATTGGATAAAGCCAGATGATGTTGTTCAATCAATGCTTCAGCATTTTCTGCATAGGTAAATTGATTGGCATTATAGCGCTGTACAGGTGCGATGAAATCACAACTCACCGCATGTGTTCCTTGATGGAGCAACTGATAAAATGCATGTTGTGCATTGGGTCCTACTTCGCCCCATACAATCGGACACGTTTTTAGCTCGACTTTCTGATTGTTGCGTTGAATGGATTTACCATTCGATTCCATTTCCAGCTGTTGTAAATAGGATGCAAAATATTTCAACCGCCCATCATAGGGCAATACCGCATGAGTTTGGATATCCAGAAAATTAGTATTCCAAACCCCCAGCAATCCCATCAGGACTGGAATATTGTGTTCAAACGGTGTCTTTTGAAAATGTTGGTCAATCGCATAAGCACCAGCCAGAAGCTGTTTAAAGCCCTCAACACCGACTTGCAAGGCTATCGGCAAACCGATACAGGACCACAATGAATAACGTCCACCCACCCAATCCCATAGCAGGAACTGGTTGTCTGGTGCAATTCCCCATTCAGTCATTTTTTCAGGTTTGGTTGAAACACCAATAAAGTGATGTTGTACGATACTTTTGTGATGACCTAATGCTTTTTCCAACCATTGGCGCACGGTTTGTGCATTGGATAAGGTATCAATGGTCCCAAAGGATTTTGAGGAAATAATAAATAAAGTCGTTTCAGGCCGCAATTGATGCAACAGTTCAGAAAGCTGGCTTCCATCCATGGTCGAGACGAAATGAACTTTTAATGGTTTTGCTGTGGTGACTTTATAATCGGATAAGGCATGGCTGACCATAAGAGGTCCAAGATCTGATCCACCTACACCAATATTCACAACATCTTGAATCACTTCGCCCGTTGAACCACGACATTGCCCTGCATGCACTTTTTCAACAAGCTGAAACATGCGATCGAGTTGTTGGTGCACAGCTTGAGCCAATTCGGGGTAATCTTGATCCTGTTTAGGTAAACGCAACGCCCAATGCATTGCCGCTCGACCTTCAGTGTAGTTGATCGGCTCTTCTGTAAATAAACGTTGAATCCATGCACTCAGTTGCTTTGAATCTGCAAATTTAAACAAAGCTTCACATGCCGTTTGATCAATACGATGCTTACTGTAATCAAAACTCAATTGATCAAAATGAACCGAAAATTTTTCAAAACGCTGTGGGTCTTGCTGAAACAAATCGGTTAAACGTAATTGTTGAACGCTTTGCTGACTTTGATCCATCTCTAATATCGATGTTATCATACGCGCCCCACACCTTGATAAGCAAAACCTTGTCCTTTAACAAATTTTGGATCCCAGATATTACGTCCATCTAGAATAAATGGATGGGCCATTTTCTGCACAAGTTGAGTGTAATCTGGACTCCAATATTGCTTCCAAGCGGTTAATAGGCATAAAGCATGCGCATTTTCGACGGCTTGATATTGATCATGGCATAAGATTAAATCACTGCGCTCGCCATACAGAGCAGATACTCGCTCTAATGCTTGTGGGTCATGGAGTTGAACAATTGCACCTTGTGCCCAAAGTGCAGTAAGCATGGCATGAATTGGGGAGTTTTCAATACTCGAGGTATTTTCTTTAAAGGATGCCCCCCAAATCGCAACAATTTTACCCGTCAATTGTCCTTGGTAATAATTCCACAGCTTGCGAAACAAAATTTCTTTTTGCTGTTCATTAATATTCCAAACCTGATCGAGTAATTGGCTTTTGATTCCAGAACCAGCAACGGTACCTGTAAGGGTTAAAATATCATGAGAAAAATTTTCACCACCAAAACCTACACCAGAAGAGAGATAGCTCGCACCAATTCGATTATCCGCAGCTAAACCTTGTTTTACATTTTGAATATCAATATTGAGTTTTTCTGCCACTTGTGCCATATCATTCATGTAACTGATACGTGTTGCTAACATGCCTGAAATACTCAGTTTGGTAAATTCAGCATCTAAAAATGGCATAAAGAGGTATTGATGTTTTAATTGGAAAAATGGTCTTAACAACTCTTTAACAATTGCTTGGGTCGCCACATGATCGACACCAATGATTACCTGCTTGAGTCCAGTAAAACTTTGAATCGCATTACCTTCTTGAATGGTGTCTGGCAAATACGCCCAATGATCGGCAACCAAAATTTCTTTCAGTGTGTCTGTACCCTCCAAACCAAAGGTTGAGCCATTGATCATTAACTTCGGATGTATGATGGGGCTTCGCTTGAGTTCTTCAGCTAATTTTTTGGCTTGATCAAATTCAGACGGGTTAAAACTAAATAAAAAAACTTCACTGTGTAGTTGGAGTTGCTTCACGCCAACCAATTCAATGGCATGATTCTTAATCTGTTTTTGGATCAGCCGATTTAAATCTTCATCTTGATAGTGAACTGAGGACTGCTTTTCAACGCCTACTTGAGGACACCAATACACATGATGCCCATATTCAGCAAACAAGCCAGCGAGAACGCCAGCTTGAAGTGTTGTGCCAAATACACAAATATTCATATCATACCCAATATTTTATAAATTCAGTTCTTTGATGAGTTGTTTGAATTCTTCACCGAGTTTTGGATGTCCTACACCATAGTGCAATACAGCTTTTAAATAACCGATTTTACTACCACAATCAAAAGTTTGACCTTTCATCCGATAGGCTTCTACACTTTCTATTTTTTGTAAGGCTGCAATCGCATCAGTGAGTTGGATTTCGTTCCCTGCACCTTTCGGCGTTTGTTCGAGTAACTGCATAATTTTAGCAGGCAGTACATAACGTCCCACCACAGATAAGTTTGAAGGTGCTGTACCAACAGCAGGCTTCTCTACGATACCTTGCATGACAATACTTTCACCTTCTTCAGGTGATGCTTCAACATCTACAATACCATATTGATCTACCAAATGATCAGGTACGGCTTCAACCATAATTTGTGATGCTTTCGATGTGTTAAAACGTTGAATCATACGAGTAAGATCATTTTCAGTGCTATTTTCTTTGACCAACACATCTGGTAATAACACAGCAAAATCTTCATCACCCACCACTGATTTTGCACATAACACAGCATGACCTAAACCCAATGGTTGAGGCTGTCTTACACTAACCACGCTGACATTGCTCGGTAAAATTTCAGTAATTTCTTTGAGTAAATCTATTTTTTTCTTATTTTCTAATGTTGTTTCGAGCTCAAAATTACGATCAAAATAATTTTCTATAGATGCTTTTGATGAATGCGTCACCAAAATAATTTGTTCAATACCCGCTGCCACAGCTTCTTTGACCACATACTCAATGGCAGGGCGATCAACCACAGTCACCATTTCTTTAGGAATAGATTTGCTTGCAGGTAAAAAACGTGTGCCGAGACCAGCAACGGGAAGAATGGCTTTTTTAATCATAACGAACTTTCACAACAATATTAATGATTGGTAGATTTGGTATCTGTAGATTCTGTACCAGAAAAACGGCTCGCACCAACTGCTTGGTCTGGTGAATCAATACCTTCTTTTTTCAGCATCACTTCTACAGTTTTAAACATAATTTTAAAATCAAGAAGAATTGATTGTTTTTCAACATATTCAACATCTAGATCAAACTTCTCTTCCCAAGAAAGATTATTTCGGCCACTCACTTGTGCAAGTCCTGTCATACCTGGCTTAACTTCATGGCGGCGCATTTGGTGAGTTGTATAATGCTCCACAAACTCTGGAAGTTGTGGGCGAGGCCCAACAATACTCATATCGCCTTTTAAGACATTCAATAATTGCGGCATTTCATCCAAACTGGTTGAGCGTAATTTTTGTCCGAAGGGTGTAATCCGCTGATCATCTGGTAAGGGCTGACCATTTTGATCAAAAGCATTTTTCATAGAACGAAATTTAATCATTCTAAATTTTTTACAATCTTTTCCTGGACGCTCTTGATAGAAAAAAATAGGTGAACCTAAATTTTTACGTACTTTATATGACACAATCAGAAAAATTGGCGACAGTAATAAAAATGCTATTGACGCAATAATGATATCAACTAGTCTTTTCATTACAATAAAACCTCAATTTCTTATTTAATATTAGAGACATGCTGTAAAACCTCTACTATTTTTTTCATTGCTACTGGCTCAGAATAATTATTAATTAAAACACTTCTAGAAGATATCATA
Organism: Acinetobacter baumannii; assembly: GCF_016508585.1. Lineage (GTDB taxonomy): Bacteria > Pseudomonadota > Gammaproteobacteria > Pseudomonadales > Moraxellaceae > Acinetobacter > Acinetobacter nematophilus. Next base: position 6,464 of record NZ_JADVOP010000067.1, on the reverse strand, counting down.
TTATCTTTTGATGTACTTTCTGTAATTTGTAGGATAACTTGCGCTAAAAGCTCTGGATTTTCAGGTGGAACAACCCAACCAATTTGATGGGCTCTAATCATACAAGCAACTTCAGAATGTTCATCCATTATTGCTAATAGAGGCTTATCAGCTGCCATTGAAAAATAGGCTTTACTTGGTACACCTAATCCCAACATTCCGTCAGCTAAAGTTACGATCGCAATATCTCCAGCATTTAAGCCCTTAGATTTCTCACTTTGTTGCACAGAGCCAATATATTGTATATTCGAGTCACCTAATATTTGTATTGCATGATTAAGTTGTTCTACATATACACCGTCTCCCATAAATAAAAATTTAGGTCTTTTGAATGGTTCTATTAACTTAATCGCTTCAACAATATTATCTACACCTTGTACACGTCCAATATTACCAAAAAATTGAAAAATGGGGGATTCATTTTCCCAGTTTATTTTTTTTAATATTTCATTGGAACTTTTTTCTTCTACTTCAATATCATTTTCATCAATCCAGTTTTGAATCACAACACTATTTTTCTTATGAGTTTTTCCATCAACGAGATCTTTCATATCCTGGCCAATAACAATCAACTTTTCAGGGGTTGCATAGAAAATATCAAAAACTTTTTTTAAAACTTTATAAAGAAAATTTTCCTTTTTCAAAACTTTAGCAGCCACTAAGTTTTCAGGAAATACATCATGAACAAGTAACACCCATTTAAAACCGATCATTTTTTTAGCAAAGTAAATGACAACCAATAGAAAAATAGGTGTGGTTCCCGTAAAAACAAGATCTTGCTTTTTAACATTTTTTAATATTTTAATAAAAAAACGAAAAGAAATAATCAATTCAAAAAATAACCTTTGAATCAAACTCTTCTTATTCAAATTCAAATCTTTAACAATGATGCTTTCAGGGTCGATAACATCATTGTTTTTGTCTTCTTTGATAATCAAACATAACTCAGAACCATATACCTTTTTCAAATGGATATATAACTTATGAAACAAATACCCTGTCGTATTTTGATTTGAATGATAGTATTCTGTTACTAAGTATGTCTTTTTCATCATCTAATTGCCTTAATATTTTTTCCAAATTACACGATTAACATAGTCTGTATAACTTAAGATAATGCGTGCTATTTTTTCCGAAACATTTGGCATGCTGTAATCTTCGACTAAACGGAGTGCTCTTTCATCTCCTCTAGCTTGGTATTCTAAAATTTGCAGCCCTTGCAAAATACGTTCTGAAGTTAAGCCAACCATCATGACTGCGGCTTCCTCCATACCTTCTGGGCGCTCATGTGCCTGTCGTATATTCAGAGCTGGAAAGTTTAGAATAGAAGACTCTTCATTAATCGTTCCACTATCAGATAAAGCTGCTTTGGCACAAAGTTGTAATTTATTATAATCACTAAAACCCAGTGGTTTTAACAATTGTACTAACGGATGAAATGTTACGCCCATTTGTTCAATACGTTTACGTGTTCTAGGATGAGTGGAAACAATTACAGGATAATTATATTTTTCCGCCACGGCATTTAACATTTCAATCAAATTTAAGAAATTTTCATCTGAGTTGATATTTTCTTCACGATGCGCGCTCACAATAAAATACTCTTTCTCTTTCAACTTCAATTGTTCTAATACATTTGAAGATAGAATTTTCTCTTTATAATAGGTTAATACTTCAAACATTGGGCTACCTGTTTTGATCACAAGATCAGCGGGCAACCCCTCAGCAAGTAAATAATCTCGAGCAATTGTACTATAAGTCAAATTAATATCAGCAGTATGATCTACAATACGTCTATTAATCTCTTCAGGCACTCGCATATCAAAACAACGGTTTCCCGCTTCCATATGGAATGTCGGAATTTTACGTCGCTTTGCTGGAATAACGGCTGTACAACTATTGGTATCACCCAATACCAATAATGCATCAGGTTGAGCTTCCTCTAGAATCTTATCTACTGCAATGATAACATTACCAATTGTTTCTGCCCCAGTAGCCCCTGCTGCATTTAAAAAATGATCTGGCTTGCGTATACCTAAGTCTGTAAAGAAAATTTCATTTAACTCATAATCATAATTTTGACCAGTATGTACAATAACATGATCAAAATATTTATCGCATACGGCCATCACACGAGATAAACGAATAATTTCTGGGCGAGTCCCTACAACTGTCATTAATTTTAATTTTTTCACAAAATAACTCTTTAATTAGATAATGGCATTGCATATGTATCTGGTTTTGAACGGTCAAATATTTCATTTGCCCATAACATTACCACCATTTCATCATCACCAATATTGGTAATATCATGTGTCCAACCTGGAACTGTTTCCACTATTCTCGGCTCTTCACCAGAAGTTTCTAATTGATAAAACTCACCAGTGATCACATGTTTAAACTTAAACAAAGCCTTACCTTTGATCACCAAAAATTTTTCTGTCTTGGTATGATGATAATGCCCACCACGAGTAATGCCTGGATGAGCTGTAAAATATGAGAATTGTCCCGCATCAGGGGTTTTTAACATTTCTACAAATACACCACGATTATCACCATATTTTGTTACGGGATAGTCAAACTGCTTTGGACTAAAAAAACTTAGATATGTTGAATATAAAGCACGAGTTAAACCTTTACCTACTCGATCAGTAATTAAGGATTCTCTCGAACCTTTAAATCCATAAATTGTTTCAGCAAGTTGCCCCACGGAGATTTGATATTCAGGTTTAATTTCAAATGACTCATTTGCTGAATATTTTTGATTTAAAATATCCCAAATCGTTTCAACGACATCATCAATATAAACCAATCTAATCAGTGCATTTGGATCATTGATTTGTATAGGTAGATCATTTGCAATGTTATAACAGAAGGTCGCAACTGCTGAGTTGTAGTTTGGTTTTGACCATTTACCAAAAATATTGACCATTCTAGAAATGTAAATTGGATTTCCATTTTCTTGATTCAATTTAGTTAATGCTTGCTCTCCACCGAGCTTACTTTGACCATAAATGTTATCTCTTTCTGCCTGAATAGAAGATGATAATATAATTGATGTCTTTTTCTTATTCGCTCGCAAAATCTCACAAATTTTTTCAGTAAGCGAAATATTGCCGTCTATAAACTCATCATCGCTTTTAGGTCTATTTACGCCTGCTAAATGCACAATCCACTCAGCACCCAAAACCAATTGCTCTAACTCTTGCTCGCTTGAATCACGGTATAACTTTAATATTTCAATATTTTCTTTTTCAGATAAATACTGTATTAAATTTTTAGCTACAAAACCATTTGCTCCAGTAACCAAAACTTTCATTTTAAACCTCTGGTGACTTGTAAATACCATTTGTTAAATCGCGAATAAATTCAAGTTTAAGCAATAATTTTTTCATACCTTCAACATCTAAACGTATTGTATTATGTGAATTGTAATCCTCATATTCAACAACTTTGGTATTACCGTCTTCAATGTATTTTTCATAGTTTAAATCACGCTGATCTGCTGGAACTCGAAAATAATCACCAAGATCTTCAGCACAAGCTTTTTCTTCTCGACTTAGAAGAGCTTCATATGCTTTTTCACCATGACGAGTACCAATCACATTAATTTGATGATTTTCTTTATCAAGCATTTGTGTAATTGCACGTGCTAATGTATCAATCGTTGCCGCAGGTGCTTTTTGTACAAAAATATCACCGTTTTGACCATGATTAAACGCATAAAGTACAAGGTCAACTGCATCTTCAAGTGTCATCATAAAGCGAGTCATGTGTGGGTCTGTTATCGTAATGGCTTTTCCAGCCCGAATTTGATCAACAAATAATGGAATAACTGAACCACGTGAAGCCATAACATTGCCATAACGGGTTCCGCAAATAACTGTTCCTGTTCCTTCAAGATTACGAGATTTTGCTACCATTACTTTTTCCATCATTGCTTTGGAAATACCCATTGCATTAATTGGATATACAGCTTTATCTGTACTTAGACAGACCACACGAGATACTTTATTTTGAATTGCAGCTTCAAGTAAGTTTTCGGTGCCTAAGACATTAGTTTTTACGGCTTCTAAAGGATAGAACTCACAAGAAGGAACCTGTTTTAGTGCTGCCGCATGAAAAATATAATCAACACCACGTGTAACATTTAATACAGAATTGAAATCACGTACATCACCGATATAGAACTTAAGCTTAGATGATTGATACTTTTTACGCATATCATCTTGTTTTTTTTCATCACGGCTAAAGATACGAATTTCTTTAAAATCACTATCTAAAAAACGATTTAGTACAGCATTACCAAATGAACCTGTACCACCTGTAAGTAATAGAACTTTATTTTCGAACATTAAAAACTCTCGTTAACTAATCTTGTGATTAAATCTTTTTGCTTCAACCATTTATTTTCAGGTGTTAGATAAGACTTTTGGACCTGCTCTAAGCCTTTTTGAATCAATATTTTTTGCTTAGACTTATTAGATTCTATTTCTAGAATTTTTTCAGCAATGTCTTTAGCATCAAAAGGATCAAAGTAGACAGCAGCCTCTCCACACAATTCTACTGCAAAATCCAGATTAGATGTTAACAACACCTTCTGACTAATAAAAGATTCTGGATATACAGCCGTTGAAGCTTCTGCTAATGTAGGTAATAAAACAAAATCTGTTTTAGCATATAGCTCCACCATCTGTGTGTTATTTACTGGACCAAAAGTGTTAAAAAAGTTTTCGACTTTTTTACTTTTTGCGTCCGAAATAATATTAATCCAATGTTCTGACTTTTCATCAATCAAAAAATTAAAAATAATATGTGTTTTATTGCTACAAAGTAAATTCGAAGCAACATCAACTAAAATTTCTAAATTTTTGTGTGGATAGTATGCAGTAGGAACAAGAATCTCTAACTTTTCTTTACTCTTTCTTTCACTTTTTTTATTCAAGAAATTGGCATTAAAACTATTTTCAATTACAGAAATTTTAGAATCACTGAAACCTAAAAACTTACTTACACGATCTTTAAAAGCATTAGTTTCAACTACAACATAATCTGAATTTTTTCTCATTATCCTAGCTTTATATGCATTCAACATTTTCTGATAAAAATATTCAATTCTATTATTTTTATAAACATTATTTCTTGTATCAGGATATACCATTAATGGCAAAGCAAATCCTTGTAAAGTTTTGGCTTTAGGCCTCCAATAAGACGGGCCGAAAACAACAAATACTAAATCTGGATTATGTTTTTTTTCAATATTTAATAATCTTTTACCTTGCCTTTTTTTTCCAAAAATATTTTCATTTTTTTCAGGGTAATAATGGTGAATACCAAACTTTATTTTGCTTGTAAGTTGAGCATCAACTTCCTCTGAAGTAACACATATAACTTCAAATGCAGGATCGAGAGCAATATTATTAATTAGTGCTAAAGCAACTTGAACCCCACCGCCTTTTGAGCAAATCGAAGCATCTACTAAAACTTTCATGAACTACCTTCTTTACTAAAGCTATTTCTTTGTCATTTCAAAAAAAATTTGTTCCCACTTTTGCATTATATTATTTAATTCATAATCTTTTGCCTTTTCAACAGCCTTTTTAGACATCTCAGCACGTATCTCTTTACTACTAATCATAAAGCTCATAGCCTCTGCAAGTTTTTTAATGTTTCCATTTTCGACCAATATACCACAACCACTATTCTCTATTATTTCACGTGGACCAGTTTCACAGTCAAAAGCTACTATAGGCAATCCACAAGTTATACTTTCAATTAATACCATTGGTAACCCCTCTGACCTAGAAGACATAACATAAAATGCACTTTTTTCTAACTTAAGTCGTACATCTTTAGTTACACCAGCTAATTTTACCGAATTATCTAGCTTTAATGAATTAATCTGTTTTTGTAAAATATCTTTTAATTCTCCATTCCCATAAATATAAAGGGTCCAACCAGGATAGTTTTGTGCAATTAACGCCCAAGCATCAATTAATAAATCATACCCTTTTACAACAACAAGATTACCAACGGAAATTATACTCTTGCTATATAAATCAATCTTAAAATCAGGGTTCAATAAAATAGGTGATGCATTTGCAATTATAATTGTTCGGTTAGGAAGATTTTTCCAATCATTAAATGCTCCTTTAGATAAAACAACCACCATATCGAACTTAGAAGCTAGTTTAAAATGTTGCCAATCCCTAATTTTCCCATAAATTTTCCATAAAAAGTTATTTTTCCCATAAATTTCCAAAAATTTACTTTTATAATTTTTTTCAAAATGACACTCGTATATTTTTTTACAAGGAAGATTTAAATTTCCAAGAAACTCTAACTCTTTCCCCCCCATTGAGATGCAAATATCAATTTCTTTCTGCAATATAATTTTTTTTAGCTCATATTCATATACATTTAAC
>NZ_JADVOP010000066.1 GCF_016508585.1 Acinetobacter baumannii | reverse complement strand
ATCTAGAATTATCTTTTTATGACAGTCCTATGACTTTCTTAAACTAATATTAAATTTAACCAATATTAAATATAAAAGTAAGAGATTTTACATATTAGTCCGCTATGTTTTTAAGCTTGTTCAAAATCATATTTAATCAAGAGTTAAAGCTATAGGGAATCTTATGTCAGACCTCACGCCATATCATGAAAATCAAGAGTTAGACAACAATACTTCAAATAACATTCATTTCCGCGATATTTTAGAACAACGGATTTCTCGTCGCAGCCTAATTACAAAAACAGCCAGTGGTGCAGCAGCTTTAGCTTTGGCATCTAGCTTAACAGGTTGTAATGATGACAATGACCATCAATCAAATGCCGACAGCTCAATTAAAAAACCCGAAAAGCTCAGTTTCACACCTGTTGCAAAGAATCTCAATGATATCGTTACTGTTCCGGCGGGCTATGAAGCCAATGTACTTTATGCACTAGGTGATCCACTTATGCAAAACATTGCTGAATGGGATGATAATAATGTCCCATCAGGCGTAAGCTTTACTGCACGTTCAGGAGACTGTCATGATGGGATGAGCTATTTTGGCTTAAATTCCAGTACAGCCAAATATGATGCCAAAGCATCAAACCGTGGTTTATTGGTCATGAATCATGAATACATCAATCAAACCTTTTTGCATCCTAAAGGCGCGACCAAAGTTAATGGTCGTCGCCCAGAAGATGAGGTTATTCGTGAAATGAATGCACACGGCGTATCCATTATCGAATTAAAAAAAGATGCCACTACTCAAAAAGTAGAAGTTGTTAAAAGCTCACCATTTAATCGCCGTATTACCGCATCTACAGTGATGGACTTTGCAGGGACAGTTGCAGGTTCAGATTTGATTAAAACCAAATATTCACCTACGGCCAAGCAGACACGTGGTACACATAATAACTGCGGTAATGGTTATACACCTTGGGGAACCTATCTCACCACAGAAGAAAACTTTATTGGGTATTTTGTACGTAATAAGGGAGATGATTCAAAACGTTCCGCTTCAGAAATTATTGCACTCAATCGCTATGGCTTAAAAGATGGTGCAAGTTCTCGTTATGGTTGGGAAACTGCAATTGGTGCAATTGAAAGCCAAGATTTATATGATCGCTGGAATTCATCAACAATCGCAGAAACAGCAGATAAAGATTACCGAAACAGTGCCAATACCTTTGGTTGGATCGTTGAAATTGATCCGTTTGATAGTCGTTCAAACCCCGTTAAACGTACATCTTTAGGTCGTTTTGCGCATGAAGATTGCCGTGCCAGCCGTTTAATCGAAGGCGAGAATTTGGCCTTTTATATGGGTGACGATTCACGCGGTGAATACATTTATAAATTTGTATCGGATGCCAAATGGGATGCCAAAGATGTAAATGGTGGTTACCGTGCTGGCGATAAATATATGAACAGTGGCAAACTTTACGTGGCTCAGTTCAATAGCGATGGTACGGGTAAATGGATAGAATTGGCATATGGAAAAAATGGTTTAAATGACAGCAACACGATTTACCCATTTAAATCTCAAGCTGAGGTGACCACATTTGCTCGTCTTGCCGGCGATGCCGTCAAAGCAACTAAAATGGACCGTCCAGAATGGGTTGCAGTAAATCCTGAAAATGGTGAAGTCTATGTTACGCTCACCAACAACTCAAATCGTGGCACAACACATGCTTTAGATGCTGCCAATCCAAGAAACTATAGTGATCCTGAAGGCGGTAAAGGCAATGTCAATGGTCATATTATCCGCTTCCATGAGAAAGACAATAAAACCACAGCGGAAAGCTTCACTTGGGATATTTATCTATTTGGTGCTGAAGCAAAAATGGCGAGCAACATTAACCTTTCAGGTTTAAATGATAATAACGACCTATCTTCCCCAGATGGCATGTGGTTTGATCCACGTGGTGTTCTTTGGATTCAAACCGATGATGGTGCCTATACCGATACCACAAACTGTATGATGCTTGCCGCGTTGCCAGGCAAAGTGGGCGATGGTGCAAAAGCAGTCACTTCATCGGGACAGGAAACCATTGTCGGTAAGCAAGTGACCGATGAGAATCTGCGTCGTTTCCTTACCGGTCCGAAGCAATGTGAAATTACGGGTGTAACCATGACACCAGACTACAAGGCGATCTTCATCAATGTTCAACACCCTGGTGAAGATTCACCAAGCTATGATAAACCGTCAAGCCATTGGCCCGCTTCCCAGAAAGATGCAAATAATAAAGTTGCTCGTCCACGTTCAGCAACTGTCGTGATCACACGCAAAGATGGCGGCGTCATCGTCGGTTAATCAACAGTATCTTGTTTTAAAAGCCATACAGGTTTCGGTCTGTATGGTTTTTTATCTTTCAATATTACACTTAATTTCCACACATTCCCCAACATGTTCACCTTGTTGTGTTTTTTCGATCCAATCTATCTTCTTATGCCCAATTCTCAAAAAATTTGAACAACGGGTTCCATATATGGGACTTTGAATAAATGTTGAAGACAATAATGCTTCCATATCTGCATTGATCCCTGTGTTAGGAAGTAAATCCGGAATAACTTTACGCTCATCTTCCAAAATATCCCAGACAGCATGCTGTAAATCTGATTCAGGAATAGCATCAACTTGTAGCATAGGTAAAAATTCTTGAGTAAAACGTTTACGAAGGTGTCTGGTTTTCTCCCAATCATCAGACATTAACCCATTAGAAACCACAAATACGCCTTGAGATAAAACCTGAGGGGCTTCACCACGATTGCTCATGTAAACGGCTTGATGTTGATCACCTATAAATAGATTAAAACCTGCATAATCTCGCTGGCGCTGTTCAAGCGCTTGAGCAAAACGGATGGGTGTTTGCTTCGATTCTAAAAAATTTTGCACCAAATCACCTCGGGTGGTGGGATAAATCTTTTTATCCGCACCATCACGATAATTAGTGACGATCGCCCATCGCCCCTGAGGAGTAACTCCCATCCATGTTCCACCTGACTGCAGATCTTGTCCGGCAATAATTGGACGATCCAGCCACTGTTGTAATTGAGTACTTGGACGGTGATAGAACTCATCACGATTGGAGATCAAACATACAGGTAAGTCATCTAAAACCTGCCAAGCCAATGCCACAATACACATAAAACACATTCCATGAAGTTTACACATTGAATGTACAACATTTTTAATATCTTTCAGCTAAAATCTGTGCAAAATAGAAAATCAAGGATTAGGAATGCTCACCTACCCGAATATTGACCCGGTTGCGATATCACTGGGTCCAGTCAAAGTTCATTGGTATGGACTCATGTACCTGCTGGCATTTTTGTGTGCCTGGGGGCTTGCCAATTATCGTGCCAAACAACGCGATCACTGGAATGCCGAAATGGTTTCTGATCTGGTGTTCTATGGCGCACTTGGTGTCGTTTTAGGTGGTCGTATCGGTTATGTCCTGTTCTATGAATTCGATAAATTCTTAGCAGACCCAATCTGGCTATTTAAAGTCTGGACAGGTGGCATGAGTTTCCATGGTGGATTCCTTGGTGTAATGATTGCCATGCTGCTGTGGTGTCATAAATATAAAAAGACTTGGTTTGAAACTCTTGATTTTATAGCACCTTGTGTACCCACAGGCTTAATGTTCGGTCGTATTGGCAATTTTATTGGCGGTGAGTTGTATGGTCGTCAGGTATCTGATCCTAACTTTGCTTTAGGTATGATTTTTCCAACCGACCCACTGCATTTAGTTCGCCATCCTTCACAAATTTATCAAGCATTATGTGAAGGACTGTTGCTGTTCCTGATTCTATGGTTCTATAGTGCCAAACCACGTCCACGTTATGCCGTTTCTGCAATCTTCTTAATGGGATATGGTTGTGCGCGTTTCTTTATGGAATTTTTCCGCGAACCAGATGCAGATCAGGGCTATATCTTGTTTGGTTGGATGACCAAAGGACAAATCCTTTCATTCCCAATGATTCTAGTAGGGTTATGGATGATTTGGTATGCGTACCAAAAGAAAATTTTCGATTGGGGACCACAAAAAAACACTTAATCATTTCGTTTTAAGTTTAAAAAGGTGAAGCTATGCTTCACCTTTTTTATGCTAAATTAGAAAGGTCCAATTTTAATGAAATTACTATGCTTGAATTTTGGTTTGATCCTAAAGTCTCAATCACCAAGAAATTAATTTTCTTCATCTTATCGGCAATCCTCAGTATTGGGTTGTATTGGTATCAACCTTTAACAACCGATAATATTTTGCTTTTTGCAGGCACAGGAATTATTTTTTTGATCTGTCGGTACTGCAAAATCCATTTTGCTGCGAAAAATCCAACTGGACTATTCTATCGTTTATTGACATGGATTCCCTTAGCCTTGCTCTTGGTATTGATTTTCAAAAATATGAATCATGGTGAAATTTTAATTCCGGGTGCACAAGGCATCGGTTTTATGGTTTTGGCAGTATGTATTTTTTCGCCTTTGTCCTTGCTCAATAAAAACACATCACAATCCGTGTCTAAATAATGTTAGATTTTTGGTATTCCTCACGTTGTACCCGTGAAATCAAGTTGATCAGCTCAATCTTGACCTGTGCAATCATTTACTCTTGTGCTTCGATTGAAAAGTTAAACCCTATTTTCACAGTCGCGTGTCTATTATTGGGTGTATTGATTCATATTCTGTTCCAATTGCGCTTGAAACTTTCCGTAGCTCAACCAAATAGACAAGACTTTAAAATTATTTTTTCTATTGTCCCGATTTTCGGTTTGTTGCTGATTTTGTTTTTATTGCCGCCATCACATAAATTATGGACATCCATTCAAGCAGCGGGTTTTACTGCATTGGGTCTATTTATTGTATCGATCTATCAAAATCGCGCTAAACGATTTAAATAACACTCATCCAATCAAAAATACCCAATACAAAAGCAAACGAATGATTTCAAACTTGCTTCTGTATTGGGTCTTTTGAGAAAAGTGGGCGAGTCAACTAGGCTTCAAGACGATAATATTCATATGTCACATTCGGATCTTTATAAACATCATAACTACGTTGTCTGAAATCAGAAACCCATTGTGTGCCTGTAAAACCTGCTATATGACCATAGCGATGCCGGCTTGTACTGTTGATGATATAAATATCACCTTCCTGAGGATTATCAAAATCTGGGCGTATTTGCTTATAACCAATTTCTGTCAGGGTTGAACCCCAATCCGATGCTGCTACAGGATGATCAGAAAAACGGGCACCTGCTGACTCTAGCGCAATCCGCACATATCTTGCACAGCGGTGTGCTGTGGTGCTTCTCGACATGCTGACAAGTTTTTCAGTGAATTTACTAATATCGATTAGACTTTCTTTCTTAAACGCTTCGGTTTGATTTTTAAAATTTTCAAAGGCTTTGCTTTTTAAGTATTCTTCTGGTCGAAAATTATTATTTTGATTTTCCGATCGAATCTGAATATGAACCGTGGGATTCACGTATTCATTCATATTAACATTATGGTCGTAAATCATGTACTGTCCTCAAACTGCCCTTTTGAATTGATTCAAACCACCTTGTTTAAACCAATAACAACTTTTCACAAGCCATGAATACTAATCAGCAAATCTTAAAATGTAGACTTAAAACATGTAAAAAAATATGTAAGTGTTAATAAATCTCATTTATATGCTTTCAACTTACTGAAACTCTTGAAATTACCTTAAAGTTTATAGGGATTTGTTTGGATAAAAAATAATCAACACTAATAAAATCAGCCGTATTGGTAAAACTTTTCCTTAATCTATTCAACATATTAAACTGTCAATTTAGTCACATTTTTTATATTTTATTTAACTTATATCCTGCTGAACTATTGAGCGGATGACTTAAAAAAGCTGATGTAAAGACATCAGCTTGGTCGCTCATCAGAAAATGCTTAATAGCAATCCCAATTGTAAACAACTTTGGAAAAATCTCTTTTGGCGAGATCATCGGGATGGATAAAGAAATTTCCCACCCCTGAATCTCCCCACATGATATCTACCTCACCCGCATCATCTGTATCAATCTGCAGTAACAACACATAGTCTTGAATCGATGCGTTGTATTCACGTGGGTCTGTTTGGGTAAAGAAGGGATAGCCACCTAAACGATGCCCATTTGCTGAAATAACTTCGGTATATTGATCACAAAAATCTTCCTCATCATCTCTGTCATAAGGATCTGTCACTTTTTCAGCAAAATCAAAGTTATTCATATCGATATAACTTTCAGATTTCTCAAACTGAATTGCAGCTTGACCTGAAATAGGACTATAAATGTCAGCTCCATCAAAGCTTGGAAAATCAGTTTGTAAATTTGCAGAATCTTGTTCAACGCTGTCATGAAAAATGATTTTAAAGCCATCTTGCTTTTGTTGATCATCAAAATTCATACCATATAAATCATCATGTGGATTGATAAAAAATTGCAAAATCCCAGACTTCGGATAAATATGATTTTCAGGTAATTCCGCAAAATTAATCTGTGCCAACAGTTGTAGATTTTCACCCTCTGAACTTTGTGGATATTGCTGTGCTGAAGGTAAATAAGGATTCCCACCGACTTTGCTCTGCCAAATTTCTAAATTCTCAGCAGCCTGCAATGATATTTCGATGCTGTCTTTTTTAGTTGCGGCAATTTGTTGTTTATATGCCTGCAAAGCTGCTGGAAGTTCATTCAAATTTATACTCATTTTAAAATTCTCTAAATATTCGATTAAAGTCACAAACAGAAAATAATCTTTGTTAAAAACAAAGTCAGATTAGTATAAACTCTGAGACTATTCAAAAGTATTACGAATGGACCATGGTGCGACATAATCTGTCATTTGCATCATCAACCATTCTCAAATTGGAACTTCTATGAAAGCGTATTTAGACCTTCTACAACATATCCTAGACAATGGCGGTGACAAAGGTGATCGTACAGGTACAGGTACTCGTTCTGTATTCGGTCATCAGATGCGTTTTGACTTGTCCAAAGGCTTTCCTCTGCTCACGACTAAAAAAGTTCATTTCCGCTCGATTGTGGTGGAATTATTGTGGTTCTTAAAAGGCGACACCAACGTTCAATATTTACAAGACAATAAAGTATCAATTTGGGATGAATGGTCAACTGCGGAACAAACAGCCCGTTTTGGTCGCCCTGAAGGAGAACTTGGACCTGTTTATGGTCACCAATGGCGTAATTTTGGCGCAACTCAAAAAGACAATGGTTTATTTGAAAATGATGGCTTTGACCAGATCAGCTGGTTAGTCAATGAAATTAAGACCAATCCAAACTCACGTCGCTTGATTGTATCGGGTTGGAACCCAAAAGAAGCAGGTAACGTTGCTTTGCCCCCATGCCACACTTTATTTCAGTTCTTTGTTCAAGATGGAAAACTCTCCTGCCAACTCTATCAACGTAGTGCTGATGTTTTTTTGGGTGTGCCTTTTAATATTGCCAGTTATGCATTGCTTACGCATATGATTGCACAGGTCTGTGGTCTAGGTGTAGGGGACTTTGTCTGGACAGGTGGTGATACTCATTTATATGTAAACCACTTTGAACAAGCAAAATTACAATTAACGCGTGAACCACTACCGTTATGTCAGCTTAAACTTAACCCTGAAATTCAAGATATTTTTGATTTCAAATTTGAAGATATTGAAATCGTGGGTTATGAATCCCATGCTGCAATTAAAGCCCCTGTTGCTGTGTAATTTTTAATAATCTAATTTGTTATTTTCCTTCTTTTCAAGGAGAAGGTTCACCAAATGAATCATGAAGTAAACTGTGTATGACCTTTAAAAATTTTGAAATCGTTCATGTGGTTGCCATGGATCAACAGCACTGTATTGGTAAAGCAAATGATCTCCCTTGGCATATCTCGGCAGACCTAAAGCATTTTAAAGAAATTACTCAAGGTGGTGTGGTTGTCATGGGGCGCAAGACTCTTGAATCCATGGGGCGTGCTTTACCAAAACGCGTAAACTGGGTCATCACGCGTGATTCAGACTGGCATTTTGATGGTGTAAAAACTGCCAACAGTATTGAATCTGCTTTGGAGCAAGCGATTCCTGATGTTTTGGCTTCAGAAAAACCGACCAGTATTTTTATTATTGGTGGCGGTGAAATTTTCAAACAGACGCTTCACATTGCTGATCGATTGGAACTTACACATGTTGATCTGGATGTTCAGGGTGATGCACATTATCCAGAAATTCCTCTGGAATTTCACAAAGTAGCCAGTGAGTCACATGTTGATGACAAAACAGCTATTGCTTTTGAATTTGCAACATATAGAAAATAGCACTGAACATGATCAATAAAAATAGCGGCTTATGGATAGCTTAAAAACGAAATCAATGCTACACAGATTAGGAATGAGTTTACTTCATTGCTTATTTAGCCTATTTGTTGTCATGACGAGCATTTGGTTCTGTTTTGCCATTTGGATTCAGCAACCGCTGGGGCAAATCTTTAGCTATGTTATTATTATCATATGGGCATTTTTTGCACTGAGCATTCTTGGAATCTATTTCACCAAGAATCTGTTTAGTCGAAAAATCGACAGTTTGATTTATCTCGTTGCATTTCTTCTAAGTTTAGTTTGGTATTTTAATATTCCAGCTAAGCAAGACCGTGAATGGAGCCCTGAAGTTTCCAGAATTTTTACTTATGAGAAGCACGGTTCTCAAGTGACTATTCATAATGTTCGAAATTTCAATTGGCATACAACAGATCGATATGATGAGCGATGGGAAACACGGACATATAATTTAGATGATATTACAGGGGTAAATATCATCACCTCATACTGGATGGGGCCGCAAATTGCGCATACATTGGTGAGTTTTAATTTTTCAAATCAACGACCTTTAGTCTTCTCAATCGAAATTCGCAAAGAGAAAAATGAAAGTTTTTCTGCAATAGGGGGGTTCTTTAGACAGTTTGAGTTAAGTCTCATCGCTGCTGATGAAAAAGATATTGTTTATACACGCAGCAATATCCGGGGTGAACAAGTCTATTTTTTCCCTGTCAAATTACCAAAAGCTGAAAGCCAGGCATTGTTTGAAGAATATTTATCGAAATCCGCAGATTTAGCACAGCATCCAAAATGGTATAACACCTTAACCAGTAACTGCACAACTTTGGTTTTTGACATGGTACAAGCCATTTCAGCTGAGAAGCTTCCGACAGATTATCGTTTGATTGCTTCTGGTTATTTGCCCAATTATTTGTATGATCTTGGCGCTTTAAATCACCAGTGGTCTATGCACGAATGGTATGAAAAAGCTCATGTGAATCCTAGAACTGATGAATATGCACATTTTAAATATCAAAATAGTGTTAATTTCTCTAAAGTCATGCGCTTGGGTTTACCCGAAGAACGTGCAAAATAATATGTAACGATGTTTAAATTAACCCAGTGATATACTTCATTTCTATTGCAATAAAATTATGACAAGATCAGGGAGAACACTCATGTTCAAAGCCATCATTGCAGCAACATTAATAACTTCTACTTTTTTTGCCACAGGATGTACCTCAACACCGAATAGCACCCAGCAAGTGCAAAACCTGAGTTTATTACAAAATAAAAATTGGACACTCACCCATATTGGTGCAACGGAATACAAGCCAGACTCAGGCTCACGTAATGTACCCAGTATTCAATTTGGTTCAGATCTGCGTATAAGTGGTAGTGATGGCTGTAATCGCATCATGGGACAATATGCACTGAAAGGGCAACATATGACAATCGGACCATTGGCTTCGACCAAAATGTTTTGTCAAAACAGCATGCAGATTGCAACGCAATATACTGAAGCTTTAAGCAAAGTTCAGGGCTTTCAAGTCTATGACAAAACGTTAAAGTTAGTCGATCAATACGGTAATCGTGTTTTACAGTTTACAACACCTTAAGCATTGAAAGTTTGATTAACATACATTGGCTAAAAGTCTAAGCATTTAATTTAGGCTTTTAGCTGCTTTTGGTTCTAGCTCCAGTTAATCTCGAAGCTAAACCAATACTGAGTATAAAAATAAAGACAATAATTTTACTACACACGCAAATGAATGATTCGAATTAAAATAATGGTGATTTAAAATTTGGATATTTCAATGAAAGTAATTGGTCTGATCTTAATCTCTTGCCTATTTTTGTCTGCGTGTAGCTCAATGAATGTTAGACCTACGGTGGGTGTAAGTATGGGTACATCGGTAAAATAAAAAAACAGCGCCGAAGCGCTGTTTTTTTATAATTAGTTAAAACTATTAACTACATTTATAAATGGCTTTGTTACAGTACCATTCGGTGTAGTTACTGTTATACGAATCTCATCACCTGGGGCACATTTTAAGCTACGAACGCTGTATATGACTCCCTTATTATCATTTTGACGAAATGTGTCTGGCATTAGTAAATCCATAACACCAGGAACTGTAACCGCTCCGCTTATAACTTCAGCCTCACAACTCAAATTATTATCTGTATTATCTTTTGCTGTAGCTGAAATAGTCGTACCTGAAGGCATTGGAACCGTTTTTAAACCATTTCCATACATTTGAAAAGAAAATACGCCAGGCAGAGCTTGAGTCATTGAACTATTAACCCCGCTCAAAGCAACAAACGTAGGTGTTTCACTTGAAAAAGCAAAACGTAACTGTCTACGTAGAACCGCATCTAGTTGATTATTACATGTGCCTTCAATATTTGGCTGAGCTATTGTAGATGGAATACATGTTGCTCCAGATGCACCACGCACATATTTAAACTCACCTTCATCTTTCTGATTATTTTCGTTATCATCTAAGAAAAAATCACCAATATTTTGGGTTAATTTATCGATTCCAGCGGTATACATATTGTCATTATTGACATCTATGTATTCTTTGTCGCCTTCAACAAAAGCTAGGACACTGACTCGACTATCAAAAGGACGTGGATTTTGAGTAGTTAAGGTAACACTACAAACACCGTTGGTAGTTGCACAATTTGGTGTAACACTACCACCTTCAGAAATAAAACTAATCACTGTTCCATCCGGGACAGGGTTACCAACACGATCAGCCATTCGTGCAGTAATTGTTGAAGTATCACCATCACTGTCACCTGCTAATGCAACTTTGCTTACAGATAAGCTTAAACCATTCTGTGTCACACGACCTGAAGCAACAGCTACTTCTTTTGACAGCACAAAAATGTTTGTATTACTTAGTAATGTCGCTTTAATCTCGACTGGTCCAGGTAGATTTCCAGGATAAAGATTTACAATAACTTTACCTGATGCATCACTTTTAACTGTTTTTGGAATTCTATTACCATCAGTAACAAAACTTAAATCACTCGGACCTTTAGTAAGTTCAATGTTGACATCTTGATTTGCTGCAGGTGTACCGTTCGCATAAACAGTAAATTCAACTCTCCCAGAAGATGCAGAACCACTATTTCTAGTCACTAAATTTACTTTGCCAACAGTCGTGTAAACTAAAGAATTTGCTGCAATAGCTGCAATTTGAACATTAATAGACTTAGAAACAGAAACATTACTGCCTGTCGCAATAATTGTTTGCCCGTCTTCGCATAGTTTACCATTTGCATCTATAGCTTTGTACGTGACAGCAACATCACCTTGATTTGAAGAAACGACCGAATTGTTATCAAAAGTACCACAGCTTGTACTAAAGTTTACAGTGACATTATTTTGATTATTCTTAGTCACTGAATCCTGTGTTTTAAGCGTTATTATTGTTGAGCCACCAGAATCTAGTGAGGTATTGGCTGCAACCATGTTTTCAAATGAAATATTTGCCGCTTGAAGAGAATAGTTGTAGGGGGTTGTTGTTGCAGTTAGATCTTTATGACTAACTGTTGCTGTAAGTTGATAACTGCCAGTATCAGTACTATTTCCAGGTTTGACTGAAATACTCGCTTCCCCATCCGCGTTTGTTAAAACTGCACCATTTGAAGTTCCAAATACCACGCCTGTACCTTGGAAAGTCACTAATGCCCCACTAATTCCTACACCTCTACCATCAGTGACCTTTACTTTTGCAGTAGCACCTGAAACAGTTATAGTATTAGTTGAAACAGAGTTTGCATCTAATAATGTGATTGAGCTAATATTTAACGCAGAAATTGTAGTTCCACCGCCATTATTACCATTATTTGAGCCACTGTTATTACCATCATAATAACCACCACCACCACCACCACAACTTGCTAACAAAATTGAAATTGCTATAGCACTTAACTTGCCAGTAACCTTCTTAGTGTCCATAATTTTACTCAACGTAAGAATCCCCAAAAAAATTGTTGTAGATTATTTTGAGTGCTATGTAACCATAGATATTTATATGTGTAAATACGCTATTTCAAAATGTTTTTTAATGTAATTTTTATTATTTAAAATCAGGTTTATACAATGTATGACATCATTATCATTGGTGCAGGAACAGCAGGCATCAGCGCATATAAAGAAGCCATTAAATACACCTCTAATCTCTTGATTATTAACAAAGGACCATGGGATACCACTTGTGTTCGAGTCGGATGCATGCCAAGTAAAGTTTTAATTTCGACAGCCAATCGAATGCATGATATTCAACATGCAGACGAAGTTGCCTTAAATGTTCAGTCAGAAATTAATACAGATCAAGTGATGCACCATGTCCAAAATTTACGTGATCGTTTTGCACGAGCAACACTAAAAGATGTGGAAAGCTGGGAAGAAAAACACAAAATTGATGGTGAAGCGAAGTTTATAAATGCCAATACAGTTGAAGTGAATGGTCAACATTATCAAGCAAAGTCATTTATTCTCGCTGTAGGTTCAACACCAACGTATGATAAAGATTGGAAAAAAAATATTGGCAATAAACTTATTACTTCAGATGAAGTGTTTGAACTCAAAGCCCTGCCTCAATCAATCGCAGTGATTGGTAGTGGTGTGATTGCAATTGAATTAGCCCAAGCCATGCATCGCCTAGGTGTAAATACGACTGTTTTTGCTAGAAGCAAAAAAGTCGGTGTGTTGACGAGTCCGAGTTTACAAGCAATTGCGCAAACAACACTTTCCAAAGAGCTCAATATTAAATTCGAGGTTTTACCCAACACAATTGAAAATTTAGAACAAGGCGTTGCAGTTTCATTTATAGAAAATGATCAACCCAATACCATAAAGGTAGATTATGTTTTAACAGCAACAGGACGAAGTTCAAACTTATCAACTCTTGCTTTGGAAAATATAGATAGTTCATTTTCAGATTTAAAAAATCTTCCTATTCATCAAGGTACTAAACAACTTTCTAATTTTCCAATATTTATTGTAGGTGACGCATTTACTCAAACTCCGTTACAGCATGAAGCAGCACATGAAGGAAGGAATGTTGTTTCAAGCTGTTTAAATTTCCCAAAAATCCAAGACTTAAATACACTGGCACCATTGGGTATTGTCTTCTGTAGCCCCGAAATGGGAATGGTTGGTCAAAATTATGCAGCACTATCCAAATCAAATATAGAATTTATTACAGGATTCGCCTCTTATGAAAAACAAGGGCGCGCATTAGTTTTAGGAAAAAATAAAGGTGCCATTGAAGTTTATGTGGATAAAAAAACAAGGAAACTGCTCGGTGCTGAGCTTTTTGTTGAATCTGCGGAGCATATGGCACATTTACTGTCTTGGATTGTCTCCGAAGAACTCACGATCGATAAAATATTGGCAAAACCATTCTATCATCCAACACTAGAAGAAGGCATTAGAACAGCTTTAAAACACGCAAGACGGCAATTAAATCAAGCTTGATATAAAAGCCTTCACCTTATTAAAAGCTCACCCTGAGTTGAGCTTTTTGTTTAGCTTATATACTCATCTTTCCAATTTTTCTTGTTGTTTCATCTCATTCTTTTTATTTTCCATCACGCATAAAAAAACACCCCGCTCTCTGTAGAGATCGGGGTGTTTTATATTTAAAAGCTGGCGATGACTTACTCTCACATGGGTAACCCCACACTACCATCAGCGCTAAGAGGTTTCACTTCTGAGTTCGGGAAGGGATCAGGTGGTTCACTCTTGCTATTGTCGCCAGCAAACTGT
>NZ_JADVOP010000065.1 GCF_016508585.1 Acinetobacter baumannii | reverse complement strand
CTATTGTTTATTTAATTTTTCTTATTAATTATTAATGTATTGTATTTTAAAAATTCTGCTAAAATAAAAAGGCTAGGCAACCTATCCAGCTATTATCTTTAGCTAGAATTATATGGAGTTTATTATGTTGCATTTTCATGGAAAGTTATGTTTGATATTAGTGAGCACTTTAATACTTTCAAGTTGTAAAGATGAAAATGGAAACTATAGTGTAGGTGTGAGTTTGGGCGGAACTGGAAATGGAGGAATTTCTGTTGGTTCAGGAAATCCTATACCTGGACCACAACCTGAAGTCAAACCTGATCGCATGGAAGATGATGTAGAATTAGCAGTAGCCTATCCTAATCCCATTACCCAAAATTGTCATGATATTGAAAGAAGAATAAGGTTTGTCAGTCATTATTCACCATATGTTCCATTGCAGAATGGAGATAGACAAGACTTATTTGGCATAAATAGTAAGTCACTCCCACCAATTAGGTTTAAGTTGGAAGTAACTATTAAAAATAATTCAGATTCAAAATATTATGAATATATCGATAGCTGTAAAGCTGCATTTCAATTAGTCGGTTCAAAAACAGAAAAAATAAATTCTACTGACTATTGTTTAAATGATGAAAGTGTTAATGAGTATCAACCCAATGAGTCACGAAAGTTTTATTATACATTTAACTTACCTAATATTTTACAGAATTGGACAGTAAGTTATAATGCTCAATATTCAAAGAAATTTTATGGCTCAGCTTTTGAGGAAGATAACTTAATTGAGCGTACTCAGTGTGATCCGTTAAGCATTCAATTAATATTAGATGAATATGTTTCTTCAAGAAGTGATGCACCTCAAGCACCCAATAAAAATAATGATACAAATAGTGATGATTCAGATTCTTCAAGTGTACCTCCTATTTTTGGTGGATTTGACTTGGGAGAGTAACTGATGGCATCGATAGATAGATTTTTCAATCACTTTGGGGTTTTATTTATATTTAATAAAAAGGTTTTTTATATTTATGTTTAAATCTTTTTTCCCTAATCCAAGATTATTTTTTGGCTCATTGATTTTTTGGATATGTATCAACTTTTTATTGTGGAATGCTGGAGGGGATTCTTTTGGGGAGTATATTGGATTACCAATTGGATATGCAACTGCTGAGTTGCCGATAAATGTCACACGATTTTGGTCTTTTCAGTTTCTATGGTTTTATTTATGGTTTGCTATTTCAACTATATTGTTTGCCTCTTTTTGGAAATGGAAAGCTAATCATATTTGGCAAAATTGGTCAATTTTAGGATCAGCATTTATACTTTTTAATGTATGGTTTAGTGTACAGGTTAGTGTTCTTATTAATGCTTGGTATGGTCCTTTTTGGGACTTAATTCAAACTATGCTGAGTAATGGAAAAGGAGATATATATGAACTGTATGAAAGAATCTTTATTCTATTATCTATTACAATGCTTGCGGTTACAGTTGCAGTTCTTAATTCCTTCTTTGTAAGTCATTATATTTTTCGATGGCGTACAGCGATTAATTTCTATTATATTTCGTACTGGGCAAAATTACGTCGAGTTGAGGGAGCCGCTCAACGTGTTCAAGAAGATATTATGCGTTTTACGATAGCATTAGAGACTTTGGGTGTTGGACTAATCAAAGCAATTATAATTTTATTAGCTTTTTTACCGATTTTAGTACAGCTTTCTGAAAAAGTAAGCGTTCTACCAATCGTTGGTGAAATCAAATACTCGTTGGTTTGGGCAGCCATAGGATGGGCGCTTTTTGGGACAATGTTATTAATCGTTGCAGGAGTTAAACTTCCAGGTTTAGAATTCAATAATCAAAAAGTTGAAGCAGCATACCGTAAAGAATTAGTATATGGTGAAGATTATTTGGAAAGAGCTAAACCTCAAGATTTGCATGTTTTTTTTAATGAAATACGAAAAAACTATTTTCGAATGTATTTAAATTATGTTTACTTTCATATGGCAATTCATTGGTATGCGCAGCTAGATATTTTGTTCTCTTTAGTTATTTTATTTCCATCAATTGTTGCAGGTGTGATTACTTTGGGTGTACTCAATCAGATTAGTCATGTTTTTGATAAGGTACGAGAATCATTTCAATACTTAATAAATTCATGGAAAATTGTTATTGAAATTATATCAATATATAAAAGGTTAAGTTTGTTTGAGTCTATTATTGATTGAAAATTAGGAGGTAAATCTGATATTTGAACGGACTCAAGGAATAAAATTTTTGCGGAAGTCACTTTCTAATCATCTAGTTTATTTATCTATCTTTGTATCTAATTCATTCTTAAACTAATGAAATTATGCTTATTAGGATAGCATCCAGGCAAAATGGGGAAGGTCTTTAATTTTGAGGCTTTGTTGTAAAGATTTAGCAGATAAAATATCAGTTTGAATTTGATCCAACACTTCACACCTAACAGATCAGCAACAAACGATACTCCCCATCACTTTCAACAGGTGCTCGATGTACACAAGGCAACACTTGCTGTGTTGGGTGATCCACTGCCAAACGCCAGAGATGACCTAAGCCTAAGTTGATTGGTACGGCATTGGCTTTAGGCTGATAGTGCAAATCAAAAAAACAGTCTTTTAAAAAGTTTTCAAATTCCGCTGCTGACCCATCATTAAGTTTTTTAAGTTTTTCTCGAATTTCTGGAACATGTATTTTCTGTTCAGCCTGAGCGTTCGGTAAAATATCACTAGACGCACCATGATAGGTACATAAAAAAGTATCCGTTTCAATCGGCGAGCGGTCAACATGGAAGGAATACACATCAGTCGAAATGAAATCTAATTCCTCATCACGTTCGTAATATTGAATAAGGTTGAGCGTAGGTGATGCGCCAAGCAGAGTTAATTGTTCTATGTCATTTAAGATGGTTTTTCTTGCAAGTTTACCTTGCTCAGTGAGTTCTAAAGCAAGAAGTTCTTCCTGTGAAATTTCAGTAATATTTTGTTTGGATATAAGCTTGGACACAATCTCTTTAAAATCACCAGCTAAATTTCTGTGCCAACAGATTGCATTAGTATCCCCTTGAAAATTTGTATTGATCAGCTCTTCAAAACTGGAAGTGAGCTGAATTTGGATGCTGTCTAAAAATGAATGGGTCATATGGATGGATCGTAACAGGCAACAAGATTGAAGGCTCACTACCTAGTTGAACAGAGGTTAAAGTAAAGTCTGAAAGATGTAAAAGCGATCAAAATGATTCAGTTATCGGTGATGAGCATTTTAAAGCCAGCTTTGGAAATACGGTTAAAAGCAAATGCTTCATCATATTCACTATCAAGTATCACTTTTCTGGCACAAATGCTGAATATCTTTACATGCCCATTTTAATCTATTTCAGTGCGATCATATAGTCTGCAGCATACATAATCATTTATTCCTTTTTGCGCTTTTCAAGAAATCGACCAGCCAGTAAGCCGATTTCAAATAAAAACCACATTGGTACCGCCAACATAATCATCGAAATTGCATCTGGCGGCGTGACAAACATCGCAATAAAAAAACAGCCCACAATGATAAAACGACGCTTCTCGATTAAATTTTGGGTATTGACCACACCGATAAGGATCAGCAATAAAGTGATAATAGGGATCTCAAAAGTCAAACCAAATACTAAAAATAGCTTTAAGCAGAATGTGAGATAGCTATTGATGTCGGTCATAGGGGCTACTGTTTCAGGAGAAACAATGATAAAGAAATGCAGAATTGACGGTAAAACCAAAAAGTATGCAAAGGCGATACCTAAATAAAATAGAACAATGCTACCCACCAACAGTTGAGTTTAAGCATATGTTTCATTCAACAAGTTACACATGCTTAAAATCATTGTCTCAGGTATTTTTGTCGTCATTGTTCAAGTGTTCGAAGTGGATGCATACCATTGACCATCCCCATAAAAGGTGGATAGATCGAATAACCAACCAAGGCTTGAAGCTCAGGTGAAAGCAACTTTACAGTTTCTTTAGACAGTTCCAACAGATAGTTTTCCTGTTGCCGAACATATGCTTCACAGTACTGATGTGTAACTGCAAAACGTGAGGCTTTGGAATGATTTTCACCACCACCGTGCCAGGTTGTTCCAAGAAAGAAGACTACGGAGCCTGCAGGCATGATGGCAGGGATCGCTTCTGTGCTTTGAGCAATGCGATCACTTCCCCAAAGATGGCTTTCAGGAATAATGACTGTGGCGCCATTGTCCTCTGTAAAATCATCAATTGCCCAAATACTTGCTGCACCAAGCGGCTGCCGTGGACGGGGTAGGCGATAGAATGCATCATCATAATGTAAATGTTGGGCGACTTCTTCGGGTAGGATATTGATCATTTGGCTCTGTGAAAGCAAAAAACCAGGTTCAAATAATCGATCCATAAGTCCAAGAATACGGGGATGCACTGCAAGTTGATCAGTCATTCTGGTCTTGGAAAGCACATTATAAACACGTTGGGTTTGATGTCCTTCAAATGAGTTCCGTCCAGTTTGATTCAGTAAGGCGAGACCTTCTTGTTTAATTTTGCTGCAAATTTCCTTGGGAATTAAATGATTGATAATGACGTAACCATCACGCATCAATGTTTCAAAATCTCGCTCAATTTCTGATGTGTTTCTCTCTGAGCCAGATTGCAATTGTCGATGTGTTTTTGCATGATCTTGTTGATTATATTTGTGGATATCTAACTTTTCAGACATATAACGCTCCCTATTAAAAGATCGGCTGGATAGACAATCAATATGCTAATCTTGTGATGTATTGATTCATCTAAGGTTGCTGGAGTTGCAGGGTGTTGCTAATCAATTGCCAAAGCTGATGTAGTAATTCAGTATTGGATGGTCTTTCTTTCGCGAGAATGGCTTGATCTATAGCCAGGTGAAGACCTCCCATCAGCATCGCTACAGTTGTTTTGGGGTCGAGGGCTGAACTGATTAATCCCAATTTTTGTCCTTGAGCGATATTGCGTGCACCTTGTTCTATTAAGGCGTCTATATGGGCACGCTCGATGTCAAGCACTTCAGGCTCACGCGCCAAACGACCTGCAATCAGTGGTGCCAAAGGGTGCTGATAGAAATAATCTATAATTGCTTTAGTACGTGCTTTTTCTCTTTCGCGCCATTCAAGATTTGCAGGGATTCCATCCCCTAGAGCAATTTCTCTTAATGGTTCATAGAATTGATCGACAACTGCTGCAATTAAACCTGTTTTTGAACCAAAGTGGTGATAGGTAAGTCCAGCTGAGGTATTTGCTCTTTTCGCAATCGCACTGATTTCCACATGTCCATTATTTGCAATCAACTCTTGTTCTGCGGCTGTAAGGAGTCTTTTGTAGGTTTGTATTTTTTTATCACTCATTTTTGATTACCTAGAAATTTGAATTGAATTGAATTGAATTCAATTTAATTTAATCTCAAGCAAGGATCAAGCATTTCTCTTTGTTTTTTGAATTACATTTTTGCAATAAACTTGATGATATTTGATCTAGAAAAATAATAAGCTGCTATGAAAGAATTGTTGTCAATTATGTGATGTATTTCTAATTGATCATAATTGGGTGTTGAATGGTGACCATTATTTGAAATGTTGAAATGAAAATTTTCTTTCTAAGTAATTGAAACTAAAAATATGTTGATTGTCTGTCAATCAAGAAAACTTAATTAAAAATCACAACAATAAGATTTTTAAATCTAAAAAACTTCTCATTAAAAATTAAGGATTAATTCATGAGTAAAATTGGAACCGGCCCACAAATAGGGACTTTAAGCGCGGATTGTATAAGAAAATTTACGGTTCACTTTAGACGTCCATATGAAATTGGTCGACCTTCAGACCGTTATCATGGAGAGTTCGGGTTTGATTGGGTGCGTGATGAATATATCTATCCTTTGCTTAATATTGAAGGGAAAAAAGATACGGTTATAACCATTCCAAACCACAGCTAGCTTTATCGAGTTATGTATAGTAATACGGAGGATACTTCTCATCTTAAAGATAATTTTTCGTATTTTCCATCTTGGCTTTATTTTTTTTCTTCAAACTATAAAGGAATATATGGCAGTGAGGAAATAAATAAAGATGGTGTATGTTTAGATATAGAAATTCATCAGCAATTTACTGACAAAAATGACCAGGGAATGATTGATGAAAAAGAACCTCTTACAGATAATGGAACCATTCTAAAGTTTCAGGCTTCGAGTCAGTTCATCACACTATCAACATTTAATAATAACCAAAATGCTCAGACAGTATTTGAAAATAAAAATAGTATTGAATATAAACCCTTATGTGAACCTTTAAGTAGCTTCATCAACACAAAACGAGAATTTAAACAGCTGGATGCTCGTGAAGACATAACAATAGTTAATGGTAAAACTGTTAAAAAAATTGTAGAAGTCAATAAATATACTTATAAAAAAAATAATGCAATTACAATTCGTTGTTCGGGTGAAGTATTAAAAAAAAACGAATACATTAAAGTTACCGCATCACGAAACGGATGTTCGGATAAAGAGATTGGGGTTATATATTGGTCAAAATTCTGCGATCAGCGTCATTAGTATGGTTGAAGTTGATGTTAAAGTTAAAGGAGAAATTTTAGAAAAACCCAAAAACTATGAGTGGGAACTTAAAAACAGATATTTTAATCAATCCCTGATGGTATTTAAGGTTGTGAAAAGAGAACTTTTTGATTTAGATTTATTGTCAAAAACAGATCCAGAAGTCCGAAGTTTTGTAAAAAAATGGTGGGAAGATGAGTTAAAGACCAAATATGAAATCCAATACTTAGAAAATGTAACTGGTGAAAATGAAATCAAGGAAAATAATTTAAAAAGGAAAAAAAAGTTTAATCTAACTGAGGCTATTTATTCAGAATTTATAAGAGAGTTAAAAGAACTCTATTGGCGTAAAATGTGGGCAGAATTACGATCGCCATATGGTGATTTAGAAAGAAGAACATTTATTTTTTTCACACCAATTCGTATAAGAGCTGTACCACCTGAAAATCGAAATGATAACTGGGGTGGAATATCAGGAAGTGCAAGTTTTAAAGCTTATCCAAGCCTAAACTCCTTTAAAGGTGAACTTTCTAGTCAATATGAGTTTGATAATGCTATTGTTTTCTTAAAAGATGGTGTTGAACAAGGCTTTTTGGAAACGTATGCGCATGAGCTTGGTCATGCATTAGGATTATCGCATATTTTTGAATATGGGGAATTATTTGAATCGTATCAGGGATATACGGATAATTTAATGGATTATGACTATACCACAAGTAATACTGTATCTAAGTTTAAAAATAGAGTGAATATATTATCTAAATATCAAATTGATAATATTCGTGTTAATCAACGTATTACAGGTATATTATGGATTTGGGTCGGAAAAGAGTCTAATTATTGAACTGTAAGAAAACACAAACAGGCTTATTTTTCCTCATAAGCCTGTTTTAAATTAGTTTGATTTATTCCAAGTCATTATTTTGAATAATCCAAACATCAAGCAAATCCAGATTGGAATTAAAATGACGGATTCTTTAAAGCCTTGTGTCCACATGATATATAAAATCATCACAATAAAAGACAAAACCAGATAATTACTGAAAGGGGAAAATAACGCAGGGAATTTAGCCTCAGTGCTTGTGATTTGAGCAGCTCTTTTAAATTTTAAATGAGTAAAGCTAATGATTGCCCAATTTAAAACCAATGCGGCAACAGCCATATACATCAGATGGCTCAAAGCTTGTTCTGGTATAAAATAGTTCAGTAACACACAACCGAAAATAAGAATAGAAGAAAATACCACCGCGGGCATTGGTACGCCTTGTTGCGTTACTTTGCTAAAGATCTTAGGTGCATTACCTTGAACAGCAAGTCCATGGAGCATACGGCTATTTGCATACATACCACTGTTATAAACAGAAAGTGCAGCAGTCAAAATAATAAAATTGAGAAGATGGGCTGCCCATTCAATACCAAGCTGACTAAAAATCATCACAAACGGACTTTTATCCAAACCGCCCAAATCAAGTTGATTCCATGGAATCAAAGACATAATGATCGCAAGCGAGGCAATATAAAAAACGAGAATGCGAAAGATCACTTGATTGATGGCTTTAGGGATACTTTTCTCTGGATTTTCTGCTTCCGCCGCAGTCATGCCAATCAACTCAATGCCACCGAAAGCAAACATCAAAAAAGCAAGCATGTAGAACAACCCAGAGAATCCGTGCGGGAAAAACCCGCCGTGTTGCCATAGATTGCTGAAACTTGCTGTTGAGTCCGAGCCTGCTGTAAGCAATAAGTATAATCCAAACACAATCATTGAAATGACGGCAGTCACTTTGATAATCGCTAGCCAAAATTCTGACTCGCCATAAATTTTTACATTACCAAGGTTTAGGCATGTCACCACGACAAAGAAAAATAAAGTTGAGACCCAAGCAGGGATATGAGGCCACCAATAGTGAACATATTTGGCAATTGCTGTCAGCTCAGTCATCGCCACTAAAATATAGACCACCCAATAATTCCAGCCTGATAAAAAGCCGGGAAAGTTTCCCCAATATTTTTGTGAAAAATAACTGAAAGAACCTGCAACAGGCTCTTCGACGATCATTTCACCCATTTGACGCATAATTAAAAATGCAATCAAACCCACAATGGCATAACCCAAAATAATTGAAGGACCAGCAGATTGGATGGCTTGTGCTGAACCTAGAAAAAGACCTGTGCCAACAGCACCACCCATCGCGATCAATTGGATATGCCGGTTTTTAAGTCCACGTTTTAATTGGGGAGAGGAATGGTTCAAAATAGGACGCGCTGATTCAAAAAGAGCTATTGTAATCGAATGGTTATCGATCGCCTAGTTTGAAATCATGATCAAGAGGTCGAAAATCTAAGCGCTAAAAAAATAAAGAGTAAATATTGTTATTCGATGATCCCTGTTATCAAGAAGCTGCTCAATTTGACAAGTTATAGGTAAATGAGTGAATCAAAATGATTTAAAGCTATATAGCACCAAAAATCTGTTTTCTGAAGCTAATGGTTCAGATGAAGTCGATCATGGTACTTGAGCATTTACTATTGTGATATTTTATTCACTATAGTAAATTAAAGACATGCCTTTATAGGTAAGAACATATTTCATTGCACTGTATTTGATGAGAAAGAAGTTAAAATGTTAAAAATTCGCATGTCACGTCCCGACGAAACCAGTCAAGTGATTGCAATCTGGCAAAGTTCAGTTGATGCAACACATCATTTCTTGTCTGTACAAGATCGTCATGATATTGAGAAAGAAGTGGTTGGTTTTTTTTCTGAAACACCAGTCTGGCTTGCTGTAGATTCAAATGACCATGCTTTAGGATTTATGTTTTTGCATGATGGTCATATGGAAGCATTGTTTATTGATGCCAAGGCACGTGGGCAAGGTGTTGGTAAGTTATTGTTATCACATGCTTTAAAGATGTTTCCACATTTAACCATTGATGTGAATGAACAAAATCAACAAGCTATTGGCTTCTATCAATATATGGGATGTCAGGTTATTGGACGATCTGAGCGAGATGGCCAAGGTCGAGAGTACCCGTTATTGCACTTAAACATAAGTTCAAAAGTCCTTGAGGGCTTTTGAGTTTTTTCGATGTAGCTTGCTGAAATAAAATAATGCAGGCTGAGATCAATACAAGTAAAAGTCTAAGTTTTTTTCTGGCTAAATGTTGCCACATAAATACATGGCATCTTTTCATCAGGATTCTGTAGATGACAGTCGACAGGTGTGGTTAATGCAATACAATCCCCTGTATCCAAGTGAAATGCTTGTGTATCAATTTGAAGATCAAGCTGACCACTTAAAATCCACAACGTTTGACCACTCAGATGTTCATAAGCTTGAGCAGGAATAGACAATTTTCCCTGTGGTGGAATTTCAATTTTAATTATCTCTGGATCT
This sequence comes from Acinetobacter baumannii, assembly GCF_016508585.1. Classification (GTDB taxonomy): domain Bacteria; phylum Pseudomonadota; class Gammaproteobacteria; order Pseudomonadales; family Moraxellaceae; genus Acinetobacter; species Acinetobacter nematophilus. The sequence goes on along the minus strand of NZ_JADVOP010000065.1, from coordinate 4,210 downwards.
GCACCCGCAGGCGAAATTGACCAACGTGTAATACCAAGTTGATGATCTGTCCAAAACTGTTGTAAATGCTTTTTTGAAAGCAGCACATGATGATTTTGGCTCTGTTCAACTTCTGCAAAAAGTTTAGATAAGGTAATACCCAAAGCACCCACTAAGCGGCTGAGTATGTTGGCACTTGGACTGGACGTACCACGTTCAACTTTGCTGATCATAGCTTGACTAACGCCAGAATGCAGTGCAAGTTCAGCAACAGTCCAGCCTTTATTTTTACGTTGTTGAAGCAATAAGCGAGCAATCTCAGTATCCACGATCTGATTATTAGCTTTCTCAACCATCATATAACCTTTATAACTAAGCTTGCAGAATATGCATGAGCAACTTGATTTCTGCTTTCACTAAAACAATATGTAAATAGCTGACTCATCATAGATGATTGGCGTGTCATTCTGAAAGGATATGAGTGAAAAAAAATGATCACTCACGCATTGTCATATAGGATTTAGAATAACTCATCCAATAAGATGTAATAATGAATTTTGTCATAGTCAGGTGTTATCTCCAGTTCATCAAACAACATCTCAGGATCAAAACCGGGATAAGCAATACCCGAATAAACTCCAGAGAAATTGTGCTTTAAGCTTCGATAACAAAGTGCAATATCTTGATAGCGGTCAGCAATTCCACTTCGACCCAAATCAATAAAAGCACTGATGCGATTTTGATTGATAAAAATATTGGGTAGGCAAAAATCACCATGTGAAAAAACCAGATCTTCGTTTGGTCGGTGATCCTTTAACCATGATAAAAGTGCCTCTGGAGATTCAAATCCTGAATCTCCATAAGTACCTTGTTCTGCATCTTCCGTATTATATGTTTTATTGCGAACATTTTGTTCTGCAATCATTAGCTTATGGTTTAAGCAAAAGTTGTACGGGCAGTTTTGTATAGGCACGTTCCATAACAACTTTAACCCTTGAGCAAGTATTTTTACCAATTGATCAGGTCGATTTAACCAATAATCTGAGCAAGCGAATTCACCTTTTGCACGGCTCATCAGTAAATAGTTATATTCTGTTTCTTGAATAGATTGTAAAATTTGAGGGACAGGAAGTTTGTCAGCTAACCAGTCTAACATTGTATGTTCGTGATTAGATTCATCTCGATGCGCTTCAACTTTTAAGACCATGTCTTCATAGAGTAGAATATTGGCATTCGACAATCCCACTTCATCAATAACAGCTTGTTTTTGTTTTAAAATATCTTGAATGGCTTGAGGTAGTTTTTCATATTCCATCCGAATACTTTCTCCAATTTAAGTTTTTACTTTGAGTAAATTAAACCCTCACCCGCATTGGATTAAGCTGTAAATGTTTATCGGGTTATGGTTTACATGCGAACTTGGATTATTTTAACTGCTGAGTATTTTGACACAATACTTTGATTTTTTTGATGTTAGCTTCAATAATCCGTTGAGAGATAAGTTCTTCTCAATGATAAATGCACAATAACGCGAAAACATAAGAATGCAAAAGGATTTTGAATTCCTATGTCCGTATGGTGAAAAAGATCAATGTTCTTTTTAAATCATAAACATTTAAATCACTTTTTAATCCAGTCCTTTCACTTTTACAGGGGTGGGTAAATACAGTACCACCTGCGCATCTTCAACGACATCTAGGCGCAGGATAGTGGACGCGTTTAATTCATCCAATAACTGGCTCAATGGTCCACCATGTCGAATGAGTTTGACTCGTTTAGGAAAAAGTTTCTGAGCAAATCTAACCGGATTCGAGAGCACTAGAGTTTGATGCCATTGTTGGTCCACTCGGTGCAACATGGTGGTTTTAGTTATTTTAGATTCAGATTTTACTTGCCTTAATCGCGGTGTATTGGCGCTTAAGCTGAGATCGGTTTGACCTGTAATAGTTGTGAGATCTGCATTGACTGTAGCAGCATTGATGTTGACATTGATTTGAGTGAGCCATTTAGGCAGTTGATAGCCATATACTCCTCGGATACGTGCAATTTCTGTATCTACAGGAAGTGCAAGAACATGTGCGTAGAAATGTCGTTGTCGCATTGATCGGAATAACTCTATTACAGGTGAGCCTTCTGCTTTAGGCGGACGTACAACAATTGCGACTGAAACCTCGTTATAAGGATCATTATCACAGACATCATAATGAAAAAATGTCAGTGCCACCAAACCATAGCCAGGAAATGCCTGTAGTGGCTCTAGGGGGACGGGAAGTTTCTGTTTAAGCTGTTGGAATGGTGCTAACATCAGCACTTGTACATGCGCAGACCGATAATAAAAGTTTGGTGCCCAGACCAAGCCTACCCTAGATGCTATTTGTGTTTTAGGAATTTTACGAAAAAAATCAATATTTCCCACGGCAGGGTCTTTGGCGACTTGATTCAAATCGGGATTCATTCTAAAGCGATCATAATACCCGCCTAAAGGTACTTTAACCTTGTATTGTCCAAATTCAACTTCAGTCAACTGCTTATCGGTATTCATCTTCGTTCACCTTTATGGGGTAGCATGGCTAAGCAAAATCAGCAGAATCGCTTAGGGACTTGATGCAATAACTATAAGTTTGAAGTGGACTTTAAGGTCAAGCTGAGAAATTAAAAGAAATAAGCCCTTTTGAAAGCTGTTGTAGAAAAGCATGTTTAGGGTTTGTAACGTGGCAAAGAGGCCTGAAGCCAAATTTTTAAAATAAATTAAAGGAGATCAATGACCAAGCTGAAAACTGACATCTTATGATCATTTTTTTAATTTACATTTTTGCTATCAGGCAATAACTAAAAGTGTTGACCCTGAAGTTAACTTTAATCTTAGTATTAATCAAGCAATCCAAAGGATTGCCAAGAAATGTTAGCGGTAGTCATTGATTAGAACACAGACCAACATTTGAAATATAAATCTCAAACAGGAGAATTAAGCATGGCATACGTTACAACTGAAGAGGGTGTGGAAATTTTCTATAAAGACTGGGGGCCAAAAGATGCTCAAGTGCTATTTTTTCATCATGGTTGGCCACTGAGCTCTGATGACTGGGATACACAATTATTATTCTTTTTAAATGAAGGTTTTCGTGTCGTTGCGCATGATCGACGTGGTCATGGGCGATCAAGTCAGGTCTGGGATGGGCATGACATGGACCATTATGCTGATGATGTTGCAGCAGTGGTCGAGCATTTGGGAATCAAAAATGTCGTACATATTGGGCATTCAACCGGTGGTGGTGAAGTTGCACATTACATAGCACGACACGGGGAGAAAAATGTTGCGAAAGCTGTACTGGTGAGTGCTGTACCACCCTTGATGTTAAAAACAGAAAATAACCCAAATGGTTTGGCAAAAGAAGTTTTTGACGATTTACAAAATCAGTTATTCAAGAATCGGGCTCAATTCTATTACGATTTACCCGCAGGTCCGTTCTATGGATTTAATCGACCAGATGCAAAACCATCAGAAGCTGTGATTTTGAATTGGTGGCGACAGGGTATGATGGGAGGTGCTAAAGCGCATTATGATGGAATCGTAGCTTTTTCCCAAACCGACTTTACTGAAGATCTTAAAAAAATTTCAGTGCCAGTTTTGGTCATGCATGGTGATGATGATCAAATTGTACCCTATGAAAATTCAGGCGTACTTTCTGCCAAATTGGTTCAAAATGGAATATTAAAAACCTATAAAGGTTATTCTCACGGCATGTTGACGATTAACGCTGATGTGATCAATCCAGATCTTTTAGCCTTTATTCGTGCTCACTGAAACAACATGAAAATAAAATAGAGGCAGTGATGTCTCTATTTTTTGCCCAGATATAAAGTGAAAACAATAAATCATATCTAAAATTTACTTTAAGTAGTTGAAAATAAAATTTTTTATTTGTATTGCCGGCTGATTTTTCAGAAAATTATTTAATATATTAAATTGTAATAAGAGAATACCCCAATATCTGTTGCCACTGGTGCCTTCGAACTATAGTGAAATAGGCGTATTGATGTCGATTTTGTTTATTTATTGTTCTTTTGGAAAATTTATACATTTGTTCAAAACTCATATTTTTTTATTAAATTAATCAATAATTTATTAAAATTATTGATTTGAATACTAAAAATTCAACCAAAACTGGACATGTCTTGAATTATGTATATTTACAACTCAGTTACAAAAAAGCAATAAATTAATTAAAAC
>NZ_JADVOP010000064.1 GCF_016508585.1 Acinetobacter baumannii | reverse complement strand
GGCAATGATGCAGCAACACTTCCAACCACTTCAGTAACCAATGATTCAACTGTGCTTGATACCACAGCGCCGACCTTTGTGAGCGCAGTGGTTGATCCACTGGGTCTGACTTTAACGTTGACCTATAACGAATTGCTGGACTTTAATCCGCTACACTTACCAGCAACAGGTGACTTTGCAGTGACGGCTGGTGGTCAGTTGGTGACTGTAACCGCTGTTGCAGTGGTGGGTAATAACGTGGTGTTGACTTTAGGCACACCAGTGACGGCAGGTCAAGCAGTAACAGTAGGCTATACCGATCCAACTGCGGGCAATGATCTCAATGCGATTCAGGATCTTGCAGGCAATGATGCAGCAACACTTCCAACCACTTCAGTAACCAATGATTCAACTGTGCTTGATACCACAGCGCCGACCTTTGTGAGCGCAGTGGTTGATCCACTGGGTCTGACTTTAACGTTGACCTATAACGAATTGCTGGACTTTAATCCGCTACACTTACCAGCAACAGGTGACTTTGCAGTGACGGCTGGTGGTCAGTTGGTGACTGTAACCGCTGTTGCAGTGGTGGGTAATAACGTGGTGTTGACTTTAGGCACACCAGTGACGGCAGGTCAAGCAGTAACAGTAGGCTATACCGATCCAACTGCGGGCAATGATCTCAATGCGATTCAGGATCTTGCAGGCAATGATGCAGCAACACTTCCAACCACTTCAGTAACCAATGATTCAACTGTACCAGATATCACACCGCCAGTTTTTGTGAGTGGTACTGTGGGAACTACAGGGACAGTATTAACATTAACTTACAACGAAGCACTAGATTCAGTTCATTTGCCAACAACCGGTAGTTTTGTAGTGATGGTTGGTGGTCAAGCCGTAACGGTGAGTAGCGTAGCAGTAGTTGGAAATAATGTTGTACTGACATTGGCGACAGCAATTGCAACAGGTCAAACGGTTAGAGTGGGCTACACTGATCCAACCATACTTAACGATGTTAATGCGATTCAAGATTTGGCAGGTAATGATGCGGCAACATTGAGCTTAACATCAGTAACAAATACTTCTCTGATTCCACCTGCACCAATTATTTTGAGTGCTCAAGATAATTTTGGGATAGCAGCTAATCTTTATTCAAATGATAGTACAGATGATACAACACCAACATTATTTGGTACTGCTCAAGCAAATAGTGTCGTAACGATTTATGTGGATGGTACACAAGTTGGAACGGTAAATGCAGATGTTAATGGTCATTGGAGCTATACGCCGACTCTGAGTATAGCAACACATACAATTACTGCTACAGCTAAAGATACTTTAGGAAATACAAGTATTAATAGCGATGCATTTGTAGTTAATGTAATTGCACCAATCACAGAATCGAATCCTACAGTTCTACTAAAACAAGGTGCATTGTTAGGATTGGTTGAAGCAAATGTTTTAGGTTTAATTAAGTTAGATAATCAACCGCTTGTCGCAATAGATGCAAACAATGATTTGAAAAAAGTAATTATTAATACAACTACTTTAATTAATTTAGGAAGTTGGACTTATTCTGATAATTTGGCAAAAATTTTAGGATTAACTGTAACTTCAACTGCATCGATCATTGGTGGTTCGGAAATAACAATCACAGCTGCAAATGGTGGGACTATAAGTAATGCAACAATGATTGAGTTTTTAGCAACTGTTCATAACTCACAACTGTTGGGGGTTGGATTAGGTACAACTACTTCAATAAAAGCATGGGATAGTCGTTCAGATTTATCCGTAGAGTCTGGGATAGGTTTTTCTAAAGTTGCTGTAAATAGTTTATTGGATATCAAATTACTCAGCGGAGCTGCATCCAATTATTACGATACTGCTCTTGGTTATGATCAAAGTTTAAATATAAATAACGTCCGAATATATGGTTCAGATAACGCTGAAACTATTAAGGGGGGAGCAGGAGATGACATACTTCGTGGTGGTGCTGGTAATGACATACTTATAGGAAATGCTGGTAATGATTGGTTAGAGGGTGGTAAAGGTAATGATACGCTAACAGGTGGTTCAGGATCTGATACAGCAGTTTATCGTTTGTTGGTCTCTAATGATGCGACTGGCGGAAATGGAACAGACACATGGACTGATTTCCATAAAGGGAATGTAAGCACAGATACCGAAGCTGATAAGATCGATATTAGAGGGTTACTAGACTATAATACGGTCAATATGGGTAATATCTCTCAATATGTCTTTACCACTTACGATGCTGTTAATAACAAAACTGTGGTACAAATTGACCGTGATGGTTCAGGTGGAACTTATGTAAAAACGGATCTTTTAATCCTAGAAAATGTCAATACAACACTTGAAGAGTTATTACAAAACCATCAGCTTATATTCTAATTGATGAAATACGAAAAACCCTAAGTTCGCTTAGGGTTTTTTATTGCCCAATATTTTTATAATCCACGTTATAATCAGAACATATTGAGTTTGAAAGTTTTATTTTCATTATGGTTTTTACACTTGCATCCGAAACATTTTTTGAAGAAGAAATCAAAAAAAGTCGATTTCAAGCCATTGCAGCGCCAGTTGAAAATGAACTACAGGTCAAAATGTTTTTGGAAAAGCATTTAGATCCTACAACCACGCATCAGTGCTGGGCATGGAAAATAGGGCACAATGTTCGCTTTAATGACGATGGAGAACCTTCAGGTACAGCAGGTCGCCCGATTCTTGCAACCATTGAAGGAAATGATCTCACCAATTCAATTGTACTGGTCAATCGGTGGTACGGTGGTATCAAGTTGGGTACAGGTGGCTTGGTTCGTGCTTATGGTGGCTGTGCAGGGCAATGTTTGGTCTTGGCTGAAAAAATAGAACTGATTGAAAAGAAAAAAATATATTTTCAATGTCAATTTAATGAGTGGGCAATATTTCAGTATGAATTAAACACACAACATATTGAATATAGTGAACAATATACTGCTGAAGGTGTCGAGGTCGAAGCATTGTTGCAAATACATCAACTCGATCCATTACGTTTAAAAATTCAAGATGTTACACGCGGACGTGAACAGCTTAAATTAATGGATGAAAGCAATGACTGAACAAGATCCATTATTAAAATATCGAGAACAGCATAAACATCGTTTAAATTATATGCCTTGGCTATATTATTCACTTAAGCCGAAAAATCGAATTTGGGCTGAACAGTGGCAGCAAGAATATCAAACATATTTAATGTCGATGGAAACTGTCGAAATCGGAGAAAATTGTTTTATATCTCCGCTTGCACATATCTTTGCTGAGCCAGGACGAAAAATTAGTATTGGAGACAATACCTTTATTGCAGCTGATTGTACCTTACATGGTCCTTTAGAAATTGGCAGTGAGGTTGCGATTAATCATCACTGCATTTTAGATGGAGGTCGTGCAGGGATTAAATTACATGACCAAGTACGAATTGCAGCCTATTGTCATCTCTACGCATTTGATCACGGTATGGCGTTGGACCAACCGATTTATCAACAAGCAGTAAGTTCTAAGGGCATTGAAATTGGTCAGGATGTTTGGTTGGGGGCACATGTTGGCATTAAGGATGGTGTTAAAATTGCCCCACATGCTGTGGTGGGTATGAATAGTATGGTAACTAAAAATATTACAGAACGAGAAATCGTCGCAGGCAATCCAGCGCAATTGATTCGTTACCGTGAATAACCGCACAATTTGTACAAATACATAATTAAATTATGGAATTAATTACATAAAGCTGTCCAAATTTATAAAAACTTATGCTAATTTAAAATTAAATAGACCCAAGGCGATATAGCCAAAGTGAGGTTAAAATGAACAGAGTAGTTGCTTGTATTGACTCTTCTCCCTGCATTAATGCATTGGCAGAAGCAGCAGCTTGGATTGCTCAGAAAACTGGTCGACAACTGGTTTTATTGCAAGTATTAGATTATTACCCTGCAAGTTATCATTTAGGGGAAATCAGTGGGGTAATCGGTTTTGAAAGTAATGCAATGTTACTCAAAGAGCTTGCAGAACTTGAGCAAAAACAAAGTGAATTAGCACTCGATTATAGTAATAATCTTCTTGAACATATTTCAGAAATGATTCAGGAAAAATATGGTATTACCCCTGGGCGAATTCAGGCGAAAGGCGATTTCCTTGAGCAAAGCTTTAATGAGTTGACTGAGGATGATATCGCAGTCATTGGTCGAGTCGGCGAACGTTCTGCTGAAAAAAATAAAATATTAGGAAGTAATGTAGAGAACTTCATACGTGGTGCTAAAAGTACGGTATTGACAGTAGGTCAAACTTTTAAACCACCAACACGTTTTATTTTTGCTTATGAACTTTCTGAAGCATGCCAAAAGATGCTGAAACGTGTAGAAAAAAGTGACTTATTAAAGCTTTTACAATGCCATTTACTTTATGTGGGAGATCATCCTGAAATCCTCAATGAACCCGCACAACGACTGAAAGATGCAGGTTTGGATGTGGTTGTAGAGTATCGTTATGGCGATGTCGCTGAAAATATTCTAGATTATCAAAACCAGCATCAAATCCAATTAATTGTATTAGGTGCATTTAGTCACAGTAAAATTCATCAATTTTTCCTGGGTAGTGTGACCACAACGATTTTTAGGAATTCGTCTGTTCCATTGTTGGTGACTAAATAATGAGAGTGAAAAATGTAATCATGAAAATAGCTTATTTTGAATATTGATTATATTTTTCTATCCAAGTTCCTGTGATTATCAAAATAGAAAAAAAGCCACGAATCAGAGAATTTATGGCTTTTTTCTATTAAAATTTTTTGAAGAAATCTTGTATTTTTAAAAGCAAGTGCTTTTGAATAGGCAATGAATTTAACTGGTTGAAAATTAATCTATTGTTAAAAAATATTATTTTTCATTGAGTTATTTGGTAATACATAAGTTATCCACAATTCTACAAACAAGTTCAGGGGATAACTTTAAGAAAAAATTCGTGATCTAAATTTCAGTAGAAAAGTTGCCAATAAAAAACCGCCATCATGAACTGGCGGTTTTCAGTTATTAAATTTGTTGCTAAGCTGAGTCTTTCAGTATTTATTTAACAAGTGCAATTGCAAACCCATCATGCCCTTTACTGCCTACTGTCTGTAAAGCTGTGCATGATAAAATTCTTGGATGATTGTGCATTGCTTCATACATCTCCCGAATGCCTTCAATGCTGGGTTTGACATTATTCGGATCTAGAATATCACCTGCACGAATCACATTATCCAAAACAATCACTGTACCTGAGCGTGAAAGCTTTAAGCTTAATTCTAAATATTCGGGATAACTTTGTTTATCTGCATCGATAAAAATAAAGTCAAAAGGCTCGGTATCTTCAGGTAGAGCCTTTAAAATATCAGCAGCACGCCCGCACTTTAATTCAACCGTTTGTTTAAGCTTTGCGAGATCAATATTTTCTTGACCTAAAGCTGCATGTGTATCACGTCCTTCGATTGTTAAAATATAACCATCCTCAGGTAATGCGCGAGCTAACCACATCGTGCTATATGCAGCAAAAGTCCCTAATTCTAAAATACGTTTACATTTGTTCATTTGAATCAGCATTTGCAATAGCATGCCTTGATTTGCCGCAACAGCAAGGTGGTCCGGAAAGCCTTTATCCGCAGTATTTTTTAATGTTTGAGTGAGGATTGGATCTTCAGGAATTAAATGTGATTCAATATAAGCATCGATGTCTGACCACATTTGTTGCATGTTCTACCACCTCATTGGATTGATTGGATTTGTGTTAGATGCATTTTAATGGTTTAGAAGAAGAGTGCAATTTTAATAAAAGCTTTTGGATTAAATTTGAGCATTCTCAATAGTGCTTATATTCAGTTCAAAAAATGAAAGAAAGTGAAACCTACTTATGTAAAGTAAAATAAGAAGTCATCAAGACCTCTTTTTTTAAAGTTAATATTCAATTGATCTATGCAGCGAGTATTTGACTAAATCCAGCTTTTCTTAGTAGCTTTCTATACATGCTTGAGCTGCGATCTGCTGGGAAGTGGGCTTCCATAGACAGGTCTAGAGGTAAATATTCGGGTTTCTGCGTTTCAACAATCAAGCGATCTTCTTCAAAAATCTTAAGGTTATATTCATAAGCATCTTCAATGGGTAAATCTTTATCATAATTACGACATATAGGAGCAAATAAGCGAGTACTTCGTGCTGTCATCGGTGAGGCTGCATTCATTATGACCTGTTTGCAATCGTTCGGAAAATGTATTGTGAGCGTTGCTGTAAACGGTAAATGAACTTCAAAATGACGTAACCATTGAAACCCTTCTTGTCCAAATTGATCTAAGCCAATCGGATAACGTCCAACATTACTGAGATAATCTGCACTGAAGCCATAATGGGTTTCTTGAGTGGTATAGTCAGCTACCTCAGGATGCTCTGGATCACCAAATGTATCAGCATGAACCCAGGCAAAATGAGCGACGTCAATAAATCCTTCCAATTGTCTGCCCGCAAAACATTTTAAATCGACTCGAGGGCAAACCAATTGTTGATATTCGGCTTGATCCCAATAAGGCATATTGGGAATGTTTGGGCTATCTTGTTCATCTGCCAATAAACAGCACCAGATTAATCCATATCGTTCTATGGTCGGGTAAGTTTTCAGATGAAAACGATCTGTTATTTTATGATCAGGATGGGCTGGAATACGATTGCATTTACCTTTCTCACCAAAGCGTAGACCATGATAACGGCAGACCACCCCTTGACCATCATACGTACCCCGACTTAACGGAACACCTCGATGTGGACAGGCATCCTTTGCAGCAACGATCTCATTATTGAGTCTGTAGATGACTAAAGGCATATCCAATAACATGGTGGCTTGAGGTTGTTCTGATATCTCACGAGCTAAAGCAATCGGATACCAATACTGTGCCAATATCAGCCAATCCTGTTGAGAAAAGGTCATATGGACAGGAAATTCTGAATGAAACAGGTATTCTGTGCGGCTATTCATATACAAATCTTCTGTTTAGAATTGATTTGAATATAAAAGAATGCAGTGTTGTTAGAAATTTCAATTATCTCGATCAATATCTGCAAAAATTAGAACAGTACTGTGCACAACCTCTAAAGAATCAGATCATCAAAAACATGCTAGTTGTAATAGGTTTTTAACATCTGACTGAAATTGAAGAAAAAAGAACTCAAAACTATGAGAGCAATAGAAAAGCTGCTACAGAAGAAGATTAATTTTTGATAATTCTGGGTACAGCTATTCATCAAAGGTAAATAATAGACATGATACATTGAACGTAATGTTTGCATGGTTAAGATAAACAGGCTGATAAAACTAAAACTGCTCACTATATTTTGAACAATAAAATATTGACTGATCTGTGACAATAACATGTAGATAATCAAACAGCTCATATAGATAATAAAAGTAATCATACTGGCTGACGCGACCATTTTCAGAAAGGTCTCATGCCATTCCTTACGGTTTAATGAAATCATTATTTGTTGCTCTTTTTTATTGATTGTAAGCTCTTTTGCACTAAAAAATAAGCTGCCTACGACATAAAATGTCGCTCAACTCTTACGGTGATAATCGAAGTTTTATGACATTCACATGAAATATTACAATTTGAATGGCATTATTTTAAATTTATAAAAATAAAATACAGTTTATTACATATTGAATTTTAAAGATTTTTAATAAAATCAAATGTGAATCATTAATTATCATAAAAGCGTCATAAAGCTGTAACTTATTTGTCATATTTTAAAATCAAAATGCAGTTATCCGAAAAGTACAACACAAGAAGAAGTGGCGTACTTCAAAATTGCAGTTTATTTAAGAGAGAAAAGAATGCGCATTAACCATATCGCACTTGCATTAGCAGTTTCAGGGGCAGCAGTGGCAGCAAACGCTCGTGATACCATCCAAATCGCTGGTTCTTCTACTGTACTTCCTTATGCAAGTATTGTTGCTGAAGAATTTGGTAATACTTTCCCTCAATTTAAAGCACCTGTAGTGGGTTCAGGCGGTAGTTCTGCTGGTCTTAAGCAGTTCTGTTCTGGTGTTGGCGATAACACAATTGATATCGCGAATGCTTCTCGTAAAATCAAAGATACTGAAATTGCAGCTTGTAAAAAAGCAGGCGTAAATAAAATCCAAGAAATTAAAATTGGTTATGACGGTATCGTTTTTGCATCAAATGCAAGCAAAGCAGCTTATAAATTACGTCCACAACACGTATTTGCAGCTTTAGCAGCTGAATTGCCATCAAATGGTAAATTGGTACCAAACCCGTATACACGTTGGAACCAAATTGATAAATCTCTACCAAACGAACCAATTACTTTAGTGGTTCCGGCATCTAACCATGGTACACGTGAAGTGTTCCAGGAGAAAATGGTTGAAGCAGGTTGCGAAACTTATGATTACTTCAAAAAGTTAGATAAAGATGCTCAGAAAAAAGCGTGTTCTAATTTCCGTAAAGACGGTAAAGTAATTGAAATCGCAGGTGATTATACAGAAACTCTAGCACGCTTAAAAACCTCTCCAAGTGCGGTAGGTGTGTTCGGTTTAGGTTTCTATGATCAAAACAAAGATAAACTACGTGTGGCAACAGTAAACAACGTTGTACCTTCTGAGCAGACAGTTCTTAATGGTACTTACCCTGTGTCGCGTCCTTTATACTTCTATGTGAAAGGTGAACATTTACAGTCTATTAAAGGTTTAAAAGAATATACTGAATACTTCTTAAACAAAAAAGTATCTGGTAAAGGTTCTAAATTAGACAAAGCTGGCTTGATCTCATTGTCAGACTCTGAGCGTGCAAAAGTACTTGCTGGTTTCAAAGCTGGTAAATAATAAAACCGTAATCATGGAGCTGATGGTGGGAGACTACCATCGGCTTTCATTGCTAAGCAGAGTTTTTTCAAATAATTAGGATTGAAAAAACGGTGGAGAATACATGAATCTGCTACTCATTGGCGTGTTATTAGCTTTAATTGCTATCGCATATCAAATTGGGCTACGAAAAAGCCGAAGCCTAGCAGGTAAGGGAAATAACACTGCAGTTTTACATTCACGTCCTGGCTATTATGGTTCTTTGGTAGCGTTGTGGTGCGGAATCCCAGCTTTTTTAATTTTAATTGTTTGGAACTTGGTAGAGCCGAGCGTTTTACAGCATTTAATTCTAAAGAATGTTCCAGCAAATGTTGCTGCATCTCTTGATACAGCAGGAGTAGATGTACTTGTAGATCGTATCAAGGCAATTGCCTCAGGTTTTGGCGTAACAGATACACCCGCTGCTTATGAAGTTGCAGCTGCAGAACAATTAGCCAAATTTGAAAGAATCAGTTCTTTTGCGAAATTTGCTGTTGTTGTCTGTGCAGCCATCTTAGGTTTAGTGTGGGCAAGAAAAAGAATTAGCCAACAATTTCGTGCACGTAATGAAGTTGAAAAAACCATTAATGTTATTTTGATTTTATGCTCTGGTGTTGCAATTCTTACGACAGTAGGGATCGTAATGTCAATGTTCAGTGAAGCAATGCATTTTTTCCATTTTGTCAGTCCAATTGACTTCTTCTTTGGTACAGAGTGGAATCCAGGTTTCAGTACTTCAGGAAATGCTGAAGGCAGTTATGGTCTGCTGCCATTACTGTGGGGCACACTCATGGTCAGTGGTATCGCTCTGTTGGTTGCTGTTCCATTAGGTTTAATGATTGCAATTTATCTTGCTGAGTACGCATCACCTAGATTCCGTGCATGGGCTAAACCCACGATTGAGGTGCTGGCAGGTATCCCAACCATCGTTTATGGCGTATTTGCTATGATGGTGATTGGTCCAATTTTTAAATCAATTGGTGATTCAATTGGGATTGAAGTGAATGCAACAAGTGCGCTTACTGCTGGTTTTGCAATGGGAATCATGATTATCCCATTTGTATCTTCACTCTCGGATGACATTATCACTCAAGTCCCTAGAGCATTACGTGATGGTTCTTTAGGTTTGGGAGCGACCAAATCTGAAACAATACGCCAAGTGGTGCTTCCTGCGGCTTTGCCTGGGATTACAGGTGCATTCTTGCTTGCTGTATCACGTGCGATTGGTGAAACCATGATCGTTGTACTTGCAGCTGGAAACAGTCCTTTGCTACATATCAATCCACTTGAAGCTGTTTCTACGGTAACCGTAACGATTGTTAAGCAGTTAACTGGCGATACCGATTTTGCAAGCCCGCAGGCATTGGTTGCCTTTGCACTGGGTCTAACGCTATTCACTATTACATTGTGTTTAAATATTGTTGCACTTTACATCGTGCGTAAATACCGTGAGCAATACGAATGAGTACATCAAATACATCTCCAGTGGATCAAAATGTATTTGATCCTCAAGCTGCCGCAGAACTACGTGAAAAGCGTAAAGCTAAAATCGCAAGTTCATTGTCGAAGCGTCACCGTAAAGAAAAAACATTCCGTTTCGCTGGTTTTACTGCGGTAATTATTGGTCTGGCTTTTGTTGCGATTTTATTTGGAAGTATCTTATATAAAGGTCTTCCGGCTTTTTGGCAGGCAAGTATGACTGTGCCTGTCTATTTTGATCCAAAAGTGATTGATGCCGGTCCGAAACCAACACAAAAAGTAGGTGAGTCTCCAGCGGTGTTCCAAGAGCGCTATGTAGACTGGCAAACTAAAATGGGTATGGTGGATTGGGATGCGCTGATTGTGAATGGCATCATTTCAAAAGATCCTTCGCTAGAAAGCCGTCGTGATGATCTTTCAAGCCTTTATACCAGCTCAGAAGCATATCGTATTCGTGATATGGTATTTAAAGATCCATCTTTGGTTGGTAAGAAAGTTGAATTGAATTTCCTTGCAGATGCGAATATTGATGTTTGGTTGGCAGGGCATATTGATCGTTCGTTGCCAGATGATCAACAACAGTTGAGTCCGGAAGTACGTAAACTATCCGATGATTTGGCTGCCAAAGGCATTATCAATCGTACTTTCAACACGCAGATGTTTACCAATCCGGATTCACGTAGTTCTCCGGCAACAGCTGGTTTAGCAGGTGCATTCATGGGTTCACTATTCATGATGCTGATTGTGATTGTGATCTCTATTCCATTGGGTGTTGCAAGTGCGATTTATCTAG
The DNA here is from genome assembly GCF_016508585.1 of Acinetobacter baumannii. GTDB lineage: Bacteria > Pseudomonadota > Gammaproteobacteria > Pseudomonadales > Moraxellaceae > Acinetobacter > Acinetobacter nematophilus. Next base: position 3,028 of record NZ_JADVOP010000064.1, on the reverse strand, counting down.
AGGAATTTGCGCCAAAGAACTTTATTACAGACATTATAGAAGTCAACATTAATAACCTTGCAGCAGTGCCATCCATTGTGTTTGGTTTACTGGGCGCAGCGATCTTTATCGGTTGGATGCATCTGCCTATATCGGCACCTCTTGTCGGTGGTTTGGTACTCAGTTTAATGACCTTGCCAACCGTCATTATTACCACACGTGCTTCACTTAAAGCCGTACCCCCATCGATTCGTCAAGCGGCATTGGGTATAGGTGCTTCGCGTCTGCAAACCGTATTTCATCATGTACTTCCTCTGGCATTACCGGGAATTATGACAGGTGCAATTATTGGTATCGCGCATGCCTTGGGTGAAACTGCACCACTGTTACTAATCGGTATGAGTGCCTTTGTTGCTAATATTCCAGTATCTCCACTCGATCAATCTACAGCTTTACCTGTTCAAGTTTACTTATGGCAAGGTAATGAATTGCGCAACTTCTTTGAAGGTCGTACCGCAGCTGCAATCATCGTGTTATTGGCACTGATGGTGGGTTTAAACAGCTTTGCAATTTGGTTACGTAAGAAATTTGAAGTTCGTTGGTAAAAGAGGGCAGAATAGATGAATACTGTAGAAACTAAAAATTCCTTAAAACAGGATACAACCGTGAATTCTGAACAATCTCAATTTACATCCACTGAGCATCAACAAAAGCAAGCAAATACATCTTTTGTTTCTCAGTTTGAATCTTCAACACCGAAGAAAGACAAAAATACGACAGTTAAACTTAGTGCTGAAGATGTACATGTTTACTATGGTGAATCAGAAGCGATTAAAGGTATTGACCTTCAGGTTTATGAAAATGAAGTGATTGCATTTATTGGTCCATCAGGTTGCGGTAAATCAACATTTTTACGTACTTTGAATCGTATGAATGATACGATTGATAGCTGTCGCGTGACGGGTAAAGTACGCTTAGATAACCAAGACATCTATGATCCAAATCTTGATGTTGTGCTGTTACGTGCTCAAGTCGGTATGGTTTTCCAGAAACCCAACCCATTCCCAAAATCAATTTTTGATAATGTTGCTTATGGTCCAAAACTACATGGTTTGGCCAAAGATAAGTACGATTTGGAAGAAATTGTTGAAAACAGTTTGCGTAAGGCAGGTCTGTGGGATGAGGTCAAAGATCGATTAAGTCAACCAGGTACAGGTCTTTCTGGTGGTCAGCAACAGCGTCTGTGTATCGCACGTACCATTGCTGTAAGCCCTGAAGTTATCTTAATGGATGAACCTTGTTCAGCATTGGACCCAATTGCGACAGCAAAAGTGGAAGAGCTGATTTCTGAGCTCTCTACGCAATACACCATTGCAATCGTAACCCACTCAATGCAGCAGGCAGCGCGTGTTTCTGATCGAACTGCATACTTTCACTTGGGTGACTTGATTGAAGTGAATTCCACTGAGAAAGTATTTACACAACCCGATCATCAATTGACTGAAGCCTATATCACAGGTCGTTTTGGTTAAATTGAGCGATGTAATAAAAAAAGAGCCTTAAGGCTCTTTTTTTATGGGGATTTTTAATTAATCGATTGGATCTTCACGGTGTTGTTCTACCGCTTTTTCATCATAATGGGACTTTGGTGGATGAGCGAATGCTGCAGCCAATTTTTCCTTATCTAAAGCATTGTCCCAACGTGCTACAACGATTGTTGCGCAAGCGTTACCGACTAAATTTGTCAGCGCACGACACTCGGACATAAAGCGGTCGATACCTAGGATTAAAGCCATACCTGCTACTGGAACCGCTGGAACAACAGACAATGTAGCAGCCAATGTAATAAAGCCTGCACCCGTTACGCCAGCAGCACCTTTCGAACTGAGCATTGCAACAAGTAACAATAGGATCTGATCTTGGATGCTCAAATCAATATTACATGCCTGTGCGATAAATAGTGCAGCCATCGTCATGTAAATATTGGTACCATCCAGATTGAATGAGTAGCCTGTTGGGACCACAAGTCCAACTACAGATTTTTCACAACCTGCTTTTTCCATTTTACGCATCAGTGAGGGAAGTGCTGCTTCAGAAGAACTTGTTCCGAGAACCAGCCATAATTCATCTTTGATATAACGAATCAGATCTGTAATTTTAAACCCGTTATAACGTGCGACTGCGCCTAAAATCACTAAAATAAACAGTAAAGCGGTAATGTAGAAGGTCATGATTAAAAGTAAAAGATTACCAATACTTTCAATCCCATACTTACCAATTGTAAATGCCATAGCGCCGAATGCACCAATTGGAGCAAACTTCATTAGCATGCCAACCAAGTGGAAGACTGGTGCTGTTAAGTTGTTTAAAAAATCAACAATAGGTTGACCTTTTTCACCCACTGCGGCAAGAGACAAGCCAAATAATACTGCAACAAAAAGGACTTGCAGAATGTCACCACTGGTGAGAGGGCTAAGAATGGTGGTTGGGAGAATATTCATCAAGAAATCAACGATTGAAGCATCGTGAGCTTTCTCAGCGTATTCAGCCACTTTGTCTGATTTTAATGTGGTTGGATCAATATTTAAACCATGTCCAGGTTGAATAATATTGGCAACAATCATGCCCACAATTAATGCCAGCGTGGAAAATGTTATGAAGTAAAGCATCGCTTTACCAGTAACACGACCGACAGTTCCCATATGTTTCATGCCTGAAATTCCCGTGACTACTGTCAGAAAAATTACAGGCGCAATAATCATTTTAACCAATTTAATGAATGCATCACCCAAAGGTTTTAAACTCGCACCAATATCAGGCCAAAAGTGCCCTAAAAGGATACCAAGTACGATAGCAAAAATGACTTGAACATATAGGATTTGATAAAACTTTTGCTTTTTAGGTGGTAGGTGTTCATCGTGTGAAGAGATATCCATACTCATTCCTTATCCTTGATGTTGATAAAATTCAACATTTCCTAAAGAAATGATTGTAAAATAATCATAAAATTAAAAAATGCAATTCTCTTTTTAACGTGTTGATTTTAAAT
>NZ_JADVOP010000063.1 GCF_016508585.1 Acinetobacter baumannii | reverse complement strand
ATTATTATGGATGCTATTGATCAGAATTTAGACCATAAATATAGTTTTTTATGTATGTTTTTTAAGCGGACTACCAAGGTTGGGTAATCTCAATTTTAAGGATAAAAAATGAAAAAAATATCAGCTTTAAAAAGAATAGTTATTGCAAGTTCATTATTCGCTATTGCCAGTTTGAGCTCTGCACAGGAATACAAACGTTTTTCAGTATCTGCGGGTTGGTTACATGTCATGCCTCAAGGCAAAGCCAATCCATTTAATATCGATACCCGTGTTAAAAATGGTACCAATGCAACCGTGGGCAGTATTTCAACTACAAGTTTTTTAAACTCAGTTGATCCGAATGCAATCGGGAAAGACGTAGGCGGAATTCCATTTAATCAGAAAGAGGTTTTAACTGAATTTCTTAATGATGATTTTATGAAGACGCTGTTAACCGATGGTAAGGGGAATATTTTGCCAGAGGTCGCTGGAAGTGCAAATATTCATGGTCTAGAGCATTGGCAGTCAGCAGGCACAGGGCTGGAAGCTGATGATGTCGATACCTTGGGATTAACATTGAATTATTATATTAATGACAATGTCTCATTACAGTTGATTGGAGGAATTCCGCCGAAAGTCGATATCAAAGGCAAAGGGGAAATCTTTGCACCAATGACGGGTTTGGCAACTTCACCCAGTGAGCTGGTTGGAATCTTATTCCCCGATGGTATTGATTTAAATCAGGCAATACCAATTACCAATTTAGGCAATAAATCTAAAGCTGCGTCAGTTCGTGCTTGGACTCCTGCGCTTGAAGCACAGTATCAATTTGGACAAACTGGAGTAAATAAGCTACGCCCATATATCGGTGTGGGATTGATGTACTCACGTTTTACCGATATTAAATTAAATCATCAGATTAACAGTGATTTGATTGCAGCTGGACATATGATTCAGAATGTGATGGTTGGAAAGGCGGGAGCAGCTTTGGATGGTAAGCCATCCAGTGCCAATCCTTATGTTCGGGTCAAAACAACAGATGCAATAGCGCCTATTGTGAGCTTGGGTGCGACCTATGATATTGACAGTAATTGGTTTGGCATTGCTTCTGTGTCCTATGCTAAATTGAATAATCAAGCGAAAATAGATGTGGTTGATGCCAATACAGGCAATCGTTTAATTCATTCAAAAACCAAAGTGGATATTGATCCCTTAATTACCTATTTAGGGGTTGGGTATCGTTTCTAAAATCGACATGACTTTCCCTAAGAGTCGTGAGGGTTTTAAATGGTTGGCTTCGGCTGACCATTTTTTATGGCTGAGCAACGATGAATACTAAAAAGCATCCATTTCGGATGCTTTTCAGGATTTAACTGTATTTTAAGGCGAATAGAACTTATTTTTCTACAATCGCCGTTACACCTTGACCACCGGCAGCACAGATTGAAATCAATACACGACCTGAGCCTTTTTGGTTAATCAATTTCGCAGCAGTCGCCAAAATACGACCACCTGTTGCAGCAAATGGATGTCCAGCAGCTAAAGAAGAACCTTTAACATTGAGTTTACTGCGATCGATTGAACCCAATGGTGCATCTAAACCTAAACGTTCTTTACAGAATTTTGGATCTTCCCATGCTTTTAATGTCGAAAGCACCTGAGATGCAAAAGCTTCATGGATTTCATAGTAATCGAAGTCCTGAAGTTTAATGCCAGCGCGATCCAGCATACGTGGAACAGCATACGCAGGCGCCATCAACAAACCTTCTTTCTTGCCAACAAAATCAACAGCCGCGGTTTCGCTGAATGTTAGATATGCAAGGACTTCATGACCATTGGCTTTTGCCCATTCTTCGGAAGCTAAAAGTACTACAGAAGCACCATCTGTAAGTGGGGTAGAGTTACCCGCAGTCATTGTTGCCGTATCGCCTTTACCAAATACAGGCTTGAGCTTGGCTAATTTTTCAACTGAAGAGTCTGGGCGTAAGTTATTGTCTTTGTCTAATCCCATAAACGGCGTGATGAGATCGTCAAAGAAACCTTCTTCATAGGCTTTCGCCATTTTTTGATGTGAAGATGCTGCAAGTTCATCCTGAGCTTCACGAGGAATTCCCCATTCCAAAGCAGTGATTGCCTGATGATCGCCCATAGATAAACCTGTACGTGGTTCACCATTTTTTGGTGCGTCCATCAAATCTTTAACATTGATTTTTGCCAATGCTTTAAGGCGGTCTTTACCCGTTTTAGCAATGTTGAGCTCAAGCAATGCTTTACGTAGACCGTCTCCAAATGCGATTGGTGCATCCGATGTGGTATCTACACCACCGGCAACGCCTACTTCGATTTGACCCAATGCAATTTTATTGGCAACCAAAAAAGCAGCTTGTAAGCCAGTACCGCATGCTTGCTGAATATCATAAGCTGGAGTTTCAGGGGCGAGCTGTGTATTGAGTACACATTCACGTGTCATGTTAAAATCACGGCTATGCTTTAAAACAGCACCAGCGACAACCTCACCTAAGCGTTGACCCTGTAAGTTGAAACGTTCAACCAAGCCGTTTAGGGCAGCTGTCAGCATATCCATGTTTGAAGCGCGGAAATAAGGACCATTTGAACGTGCAAAAGGAATGCGGTTACCACCGATGATTGCGACACGACGTACAGTGTTTTGACTCATAGTTTTGTCCTGTTGACCAGAAGTTTGAGTTTTGGTAGATAAAGATGTGGTTGCTTTTTTTGTCGTTGATGCAGCGCTTTTACCGCGCGAAGCTGTAGTTGCAGCACGAGTCGGTTTTTTTGTCGTGCTTGCTGCAGTTGCTGCGACAGAAGCTGTGTTTGAAGTCTTGCTGGTACGAGTACGAGCTTTTGATGTATTTGACACAGATTCTGTTGCAGGATTTTCAACATTTGAATTGTCTTGAGTTGTTTTGCTCATAAGGCTTTTCCAAGCATGTTCGCAATATTCTTAAGGCTTACATTAACATATTCACGGGTGGCTCGAATTGACTAAAATGACATTTGCATATTCTTTCAGGTCAAGTCATCATTTTGGCAACTCAAGTATGATTTAACAGAAACTTATGGATCATGGATATTACACTGAAGTTAAAAGATAACTTATGATCTATACAAAATTAATTTGAGATGAGAGATAACAAACATGTCTGACCAATACCAAGCATTTGCAAAATCTCCAATTGGTAAATTTGTCATTAAGAATCTGGGCTTACCTTCACCAATACAATTAGAGCGCTTTGAATCTGCGACGCCTGTGGTAAAAGGAGCTGTGTTGTTTGGTGCAGCACCAAAAGGACATTTTACGAGTGAAATCGCTCAGGTTTTAAGTAATATCCATGCGAATACTTATGCAGGGAATAATCCAGAGCTACAGCAAGCTGCTGCAAAATCAGGCTTGAACGTAGGCGCTTTTAATGAAGGCGACAAAGAGTCTAAGTTTAAAGCAGTCGTATTCGATGCATCTGGTATTCAAAACTCAGAGCAATTACAAGAATTACACAAATTTTTTAATCCTGTTGCCCGTCAAATCGCCACTTCTGGTCGTGTGATTGTGATTGGTTTAACGCCAGAAACTGCACCGACAATTAAACAAGCAATTGCACAACGTGCATTAGAAGGTTTTGTTAAATCAGTGGGTAAGGAATTCAAAAAGGGCATCGCAGCTGATCTTATTCTGGTTGATGCAGATGCTGCACAAAACTTGGAGTCGGCTTTACGTTTTGCCATTTCTCCACGTTCAGCTTATGTTTCTGGACAAGTGATTCGTGTTTCTAAAGGTGATCTTGTCGATGTGGATTGGGCGAAACCGCTTACAGGCAAGACAGCGCTGGTCACTGGCGCAAGTCGTGGTATTGGTGAAGCAATTGCACATGTATTGGCACGTGATGGTGCGCATGTGATTTGTTTGGATGTACCGCCACAACAGGCAGATCTAGACCGCGTTGCCGGTGAAATTGGTGGTTCGACTTTAGCCATTGATATCACAGCTGCAGACGCAGGTGAAAAAATCAAAGCAGCCGCAGCTCAGCACGGTGGTTTAGATATTCTTGTTCATAATGCCGGTATTACACGAGATAAAACTTTGGCAAATATGAAACAAGAGATGTGGGATCTTGTCATTAATATCAATCTTTCCGCAGCTGAACGTATTAACGATTATTTATTGTCCAATGATGGCCTAAATGCCAACGGTCGTATTATCTGTGTATCTTCAATATCGGGTATTGCAGGTAACCTTGGTCAAACCAACTATGCAGCTTCTAAAGCAGGTGTGATTGGTTTGGTTAAATTTACAGCACCTGTACTTAAAAATGGCATTACCATTAATGCTGTTGCACCTGGTTTTATTGAAACTCAGATGACAGCTGCGATTCCATTTGCAATCCGCGAAGCAGGTCGTCGTATGAACTCAATGAGCCAAGGTGGTTTACCTGTTGATGTTGCTGAAACTATTGCACTATTTGCATCTTCAGCTTCTACTGGTTTGAACGGAAATATCGTACGTGTTTGTGGTCAAAGCTTATTGGGTGCATAATCCGTAGGGCAATGTCCTGTTTTAATGTGCAGGAAATGAGAGGTATGATGGATTGATGCGAATCAGCCTCTCATTAAATTCTGTATATAAACACTGCATTTTCTAAATGAATGATTCGTGATTTCCAACGTTTATGTTGGATTTTTTAATATTGAATAAGAATTAATTTGCAAAGGTCTAGTATGAATACTCGCCATTTTAGTCAACTTCCAAAACCATATTTAGCTTATCCAAAAGTCATTCAAGGTCTGGTTTTTAAAAAGCCAAAAGGTGAAAAGGTACTGCCGCAAGTTGAATACGTGGTGGACTCATTCAAAATCGATCCGAACCATTTAAAAGCTTATAATGAAGTGTGTGGTTTCAAGAACAATGGTTATATTCCAGCAATTTATTTGGCTGTTCTATCACAAAGTTTGCAAATGCATATGATGACTTCTGAAGCATTTCCTTTTGCAATTTTGGGCTTGGTACATATCCGTAACCAAGTAAAACAGACACGTAAAATTGGGGTGAATGAACAATTGACTTTATCTTGTCAATTCGGTGAATTAAAACCGCATGATAAAGGAGTGCAATTCGATTTTATAACGACTGCAAAAGTCGGTAATGAGATTGTGATGCAAGGCTTAACCACTTATTTGGCACGTCAAAAAACACAAGGCGGGGTTTCTGAAAAAGCTAAGGAGTCAAAAGAGCCTGATTTCCAAGTCGCAGCGGTATGGGAGGTTTCTGAAAATACCGGTCGTCGTTACGCAATGACATCAGGTGATTTTAATCTGATTCATATTCATGCATTGACTGCAAAAGCCTTTGGTTTTAAACAGGCGATTGCACACGGGATGTGGAGTAAAGCAAGAGTTTTAGCGAGCCTGAATTTGCCTGATGCCTATGAGGCAGATGTTGTCTTTAAATTACCGATGTATTTACCTTCAACGGTTGAATTCTTGACAGCAACAACAGGCAAGGATACTGATTTTCTGATTCGCAATCAGAAGTCACAAAAACCACATGTGTCTGGTGTAGTAAAAGCTTTATAAGATAAAATACAGAGCCTAAGTCGCGATGATTTAGGCTTTTTAATAAAAAGCCATGAATAAAAATAGGATAGGAAATGAGTAGCTTAACGGATATTATTTTTGCAAACACCAAAAATTATCAAGGTTATGTAGACCAGCGTTTTGAAGATCTTGCAATTCAATTTAGCCGTTTACAGGATGGTCGATGTGAAAAGGGTGGAGCTGCTTTAACTGTATATTTCCAACAAGAGAAAGTCATAGATATTTATACAGGTCAGAAATCTCAAACAGAGCAATGGAATGAACATACTTTATCTGTTTGTTATTCTACAGGAAAGGGTATTCTTGCGACTTTAGCGCATATTCTCGTGAGTGAGGGGTATTTAGATTACGATACGCCTATTGTGAATTATTGGTCTGAGTTTGGTCAAAATGGAAAGCAAAATATGACTTTACGTCATATTTTAAGTCATCAAAGTGGTTTATACGATATTCGAAATATTATCAATAGCGCCGTAGAAATGGCTGATTGGCAGCATATGCTTAAAGTCATCGAGCAGGCAACCCCACGTTTTGCGATAGGGACAGATATTGCTTATCAGGCACTTACTTTTGGTTGGCTGGTCGGTGGGGTATTGGAAAAAGCCACTCACCAGTCGCTCACTGCGTTAATTCAAAAATACCTGGTGAATCCACTGCAACTTGATGGCGCGTACTTTGGTGTACCGGACACAGAACTAAATCGTGTTGCACGTTTGATTCAGAAAGCAATACCTGAACAAAAAGTAGAAAGCAAATCGGCTAAAAACAAATCCAACCAACGTAAACATTCTTTTTCAGATAAATTGGTGGAATTAACGGGTCAGAATCCGCAAGACTTTTTAGATGCGATGGTACCAAAGGGAATGCGCGATTTTAGTTTTTTCAGTGATCAGGGATTGCAAGCGATTATTCCAGCAGCCAATGGTGTATTTACTGCAAATAGTCTGGCCAAAGTTTATGCCATGATGGCAAATAAAGGTGTATGGGATGGAAAGGTATTTATCCGAGCTGAAGTTTTTGAGGAATTAAGCAAGATTCAATCGATTAAAAGAGATCGTGTCATGCCAATTCCTATGAAATGGCGTTTAGGCTATCATCGTGTGATTAGTATGGGTAAACGTGCAAAACAGGGTTTTGGTCATATTGGCTATAATGGCTCTGGGGCATGGTGTGATCCGCAGCGCGAACTCAGTTTTGCCTATACCCATAATTTTGCAATTGGTTCAATCACAGGGGATTATCGTCTGTGGGGATTGACTCAAGAAACCCTACGCTGTGCTGATAAGCTTTTAAAAGGCAGTAAAGGATGGTTTTAATTCATTCCATATTATTCAAATAATTCCATTTTAAGCACCAACTCAACATGGTGCTTAAAAGAATGATTGTCCAAACCTTTTAAACCCAATTCATAAATACCCTCTAATCCACAGACAAATGCAATAAGACGCCATGCGATATCTTGGCTTGAACTCAAAGTAGACTTCTTGAATTCTTGTTGGCTTATCCCGTATTCAATTGTCGTCACCAAAGCAAGATGCCATTTTTCCATCGCAATATTATAGGCTTTTTTTATTTCTTGATCCTGATCTATGAGCACTTCTGCTTCATTCCATAAACGTAAATAAGGTTGGGTTTGTTCAATATTTTCAACACCCAGCAATAAGCATAAACGTTCGACACTACTCTCTGTAGTAATCAGATTTTCAACTTCATCGAGCTGATCCATTAAAACAATGAATACTTCTGCTTTTAAGTGTGAGCTGGATTCAAAATGATGATGCACTTGACCTGTAGAGACCTGGGCTTCACTCGCAATTCGACGCACCGTTAAACCATTCAGTCCGTCTTGTAGTGCCAAACGTTTGGCTGCATCCAAAATCATGCTGCGACGTTGCGCTCGATTTAAATAGTTCATAGTTTGGCTTTTAACTTAATTTACAAAACAGATATTAAACAAAGTTGGACAGTTGTTCAAGTGTGCGTATAATGAGCTATCTTGAACAAGTGTCCAACTTTAATTAGGTGTGTTATGTACCGCAAATGGGTGATTCTGGCAATCATCGTACTCATTTATTTACCTGTTTCAATTGATGCAACAGTACTCCATGTCGCTATTCCGACTTTGAGCACTGCCTTATCATTATCTGCCAATGAAATGTTATGGGTTATTGATATCTACTCACTGATCATGGCAGGTTTGATTTTACCTATGGGTGCATTGGGTGATCGGATCGGTTTTAAACGCCTCATGTTGATTGGTGCCAGTATCTTTGGTGTGGCGTCCTTAATGGCGGCTTTTGCACATTCAGCCTATATGTTGATTGCAGCCAGAGCATTCTTAGGTGTTGGCGCCGCGATGATTTTACCTGCAACTTTGGCAGGCGTTCGGAATACCTTTTTAGATGAGAAACAACGAAATTATGCATTGGGAATTTGGGGAACAGTTGGCGGCGGCGGGGCAGCTTTTGGTCCACTATTAGGTGGATTTATTTTAGAGCACTTTAGTTGGGGCACTGTTTTCCTGATTAATGTACCGATTATTATTCTTGTGCTTATTTTGACCTTATGGTTAGTACCCAAACAAGCAGTACAAACAAAGCAACCTTTAAACTTACTACAAGCATTCATTTTGGTGGGTGCCATATTGATGTTGATCTATTCGATTAAGACGTCCATATATGCATTCAACCTGTCTATAGGATTGGTTTTTGTTGTTGGCGTGGGATTGTTAACAGGTTTTGTTCGCCATCAACTTCGCACTGCTCAGCCGATGATTGATTTTACGCTGTTTAAAAACCCTGTAATTTCAACCAGTATCGTGATGGCCATGGTTGCCATGATTGCCTTAGTTGGATTTGAGCTGTTGCTTTCTCAAGAATTGCAGTTTGTATATGGCTATACGCCACTTGAAGCTGGATTATTCATCTTGCCTTTTATGATAGCGATCAGTATTGGTGGACCTTTTACCAGTATCTTAATGAATCACTATGGCTTGCGACCTGTAGCGACTGTTGGAATGATGATGTGTGCGGTCTGTTTCTTTGGTTTGGCAATGACTGATTTCAATGGGCAAAATATTCAGGCATGGGTATGGATGGTGCTGATGGGAATCAGCGTTGAAATTGCTTTATTGTCATCTACAGCCGCCATTATGTCAGCAGTACCTCCTGAAAAAGCAACTGCTGCGGGTGCAATTGAGGGAATGGCGTATGAACTGGGTGCCGGTTTAGGTATTGCTATTTTTGGACTGCTGTTATCACTATTCTATGCGCAATCTATTGTGATACCTTCAACACTTCCAGTCGATATGGTGACTCAAGTAAGTTCATCAATCGGTGAGGCTTTATCTGTGATCCAACATGCCGACCCTACATTGATGCAACAAGTAAAACTGGCTGCCTCAGAAGCATTTATCCATTCGCACAGCAAAGTACTGAGTATTTCTGGTGCAATGTTTTTAATTTTATCGGTATTTGTTTGGCGGGCATTACCCGATAAGCAACTATTAGTGAAATAGTATTTTGATTGTGACCAGTATTTCAGTCTAGCGCTTACTCAATAGATTGTAGTAAGCTCTATTTTTTAGTTTGATAAATGATTCGCTTACAGCAACGTTCAAGAGATGTCATTAAAATCGTCAAATTTGAAGAAATTGATCGAATTATCTCTAATAAAAAATAACTCTACAGTTCTTCATTCACTAATTGTCAAAAAAACAGTATCCTTAGCTCTGTAACTAGGAGCTTCCATGTATCAGGTACTTGCACGTAAATATCGCCCACGCAACTTTAATGAATTGGTCGGACAGAACCACGTTTCTCGTGCGCTGACCAGTGCTTTGGAACGTGGACGTTTACATCATGCTTACTTATTTACAGGAACACGTGGTGTTGGAAAAACCACAATTGCGCGAATTTTAGCAAAATGTTTAAACTGTGAAACTGGCGTAACTTCGACACCCTGTGAAGTTTGTGCAACATGTAAAGCTGTCAATGAAGGGCGTTTTATCGACCTCATCGAAATCGATGCAGCATCGCGAACCAAAGTTGAAGATACCCGTGAGCTGCTTGATAATGTGCCTTATGCACCTACGCAAGGTCGTTTTAAAGTTTATCTGATTGATGAAGTGCATATGCTTTCTACGCACTCATTCAATGCTTTGTTAAAAACATTGGAAGAACCTCCAGAACATGTAAAATTTTTATTTGCGACAACTGATCCACAAAAACTTCCTATTACAGTGATCTCGCGTTGCTTGCAATTTACATTACGTCCTTTGGCTGTAGATGAAATTACCCATCATCTCAGCAGTATTTTAGATAAAGAGGAAATATCAGCAGAGCAAGATGCCATTTGGCAGATTGCGGAATCTGCACAAGGTTCGTTACGTGATGCCTTGTCTTTAACTGATCAAGCAATAGCTTATGGTCAAGGTGCAATTCATCACCAAGATGTTAAAGAAATGTTGGGCTTGATTGATCGAACGATTATTTACGATTTGATTTTGGCGATACATCAAAATCAGCGGGAATGCGTCAGCCAGTTGTTATTACAGTTCAGACAGCAGGCTTTAGATGTTTCATTGGTTTTGGATCAGTTTATTTCAACATTACATGAATTGGCAATGTTGCAATATTTGCCAGAGCTCAGTCTAAAATATAGTGCAGAAATTAATAAAAAAATTATACAGTTATCAAAAATTGTCTCTGCTCAGGATTTACAGCTCTATTATCAAATTGCATGTAAAGGTCGGGCTGAGTTGCAACTTGCCGTGACGCAAGAGCAGGGCTTTGAAATGACTGTATTGCGTTTACTTGCTTTTAGGCCGATGCGGGTGAATGAAGTGGTTGTTTCTCACACTCAACAGCATGTTGAACAACAAGTGCTTCCAACTGAAAGTCAAGATGAATCTTTAAATATCGACCTTCATCAGTCTGTGAACCCATTTGCACAAAGTCAAGACAATACTCAGGTTGAGGTGACGAGCGATAATGAGGCAAAGATCGGCAGTGAGCTTGATACAGAAAATGGAGTTATTGCGCGTGATCTTGCCTTGCAACAGTTGCAGCCATTAGAATCTGATCCTGCTTTTGATGCGGTTGAAGATGAGTTGTCACAGCATCCTATTGAAGATCGAGAGCCGAACAGCGATGATGCTTTCGATGAGCCATTTATTGAAGACGCTGACAACACAGAGAGCGGTGCACCAATACAGACGACCATTCCAGAAACTTCTCAATCTGTTGCCTTACAGCCAAATCATGATGTTCAAAATGACAGGTCTGTGGATGCTGCACCAGATTTAACCCTCTTTGGTGCGGAGCTTCATTCGCAAAGTACCAATGCAAACTCTTCAGTGCCGATCGCAAATCAGGAGGTGTTCTTTTTAACCCCTGAAGAGCACGATCAACAACTTGATATTGAAAATATTGAATCTATAAAAGAACAACAGCCAAGTGGGGAAAAACAAGTTCAGACGGTCAAGCCTGAAATTCAATCATTATCCTCCAAGGATGTTCAAACACCGCAACAAATATTAACGCTACAATCTCAGGTTCTAGAAGGAGAGTGGACTGTTGATAAATGGGAATATTGGTTTAGAAACAGTTCGCTTTCTCCAGCCGTTCAAGAACTGGCACAACATGGTTTGATGATGGGTGTGATTAATGGTCAGTCCGTTTTTCAAACTTCATCAAAATATGAAAAATTATTGAATCAGGCACAACATGATCTTGAAGCTGCTTTAAAGCAGCAGTGGTCACAAACGATATTTACGGTTCAATATGGTGAGGTCGAGTCGATTACACCATATATGATGCAAAAAGAACGTAAAGTACGTGCTTTTGATCGTGCTGCTGAAATGCTTAAACAAGAGCCTGTGGTAAAAAGCTTGATTGATGCATTTGATGGACAGATTGAAAATATTCAGCTCAAAAATTGAATACATTTTGTGGTAGTTTTTACTGTTCATTCAATTTAGTCTAAATGAATGAGATGCGCTGGCAACTTTAGCTTGCCAGTGCATGTTTTTTCGTCAATGACTGGTTTTTTCAGAAGATCAATTAACCATATATCCAATCTGTTGAAAACGCATACCTTAAAATATAATTTTTCTTAATCAATATCATCAATAAAATCAAGCTTCTGATTGCTCACATAAAGTTTTGATTACAGTGTTTTTAGCTCTCATGTTTTAAATACATTTTGAAGGTGAAGATTCACTATAGAAAAGCATGCAATGGTTTAAAAGTCCAAAATAAATGCAGCCCCAAATTTTCTAACAATTTATATAAAATCATAAAGTAGACTGGATATTAAGGAGTGAAATGCAATCACCTGTTTGAATCATCGTGCGCTGTCAACCTAGGTTTTATTCAATTGTATTATCGTGACATCAAAATTCTGATCAGTTTGGGATGATCTTATAAAATAAATATGAATTAAAAATAAAGCAGTTTTTATTCGGTCAGTTTGTGGTTATAATCACGCCAATTTTACGAAAGGGGTGCCTAAAAATGCCAAATAGTTCGTCGAGGTGCTGTAGTTTATCTATAGTGATTCTAGAAGATTAAGCAAGGCATTTTCCCAATAATGTTGTCTTGCAATGAGATAGCATTTCTATTTTTAAACTACATTTTCCTTAATTAAAACACCTGTTCAAGGTCTGTTTTTATATCTCCTGTTTTATTATCCCGTACTTCATGTCAACAATGCGGCTTGGGTTCAAATATAAGGCTATCTGTACCGAACTACTTTTGATAATCAACATCGTTAAAGTATCGTGCTTTAAACATCTTGCAATCTTTTCGTCATTTGCATGTGATAAAAAAGTAAAGGGCTTTTATTCTGTTATTCATGAGATATCAATGATATAGACCATAAATTAAAATAACTGTGGAGCGTATAGATGCAACTCCAATTTATGCAACATTTAGAATTAACAAACATGCTTGACACATTGATCAGTCTTTTTTCTGCCTTTATTTTAGGGGGGCTGATTGGATTTGAACGTCAGTATCGACAACGTACAGCAGGTTTAAGGACAAATGTATTGGTGGCTGTAGGTGCAGCTATTTTTGTTGATATTGCCAATAACTTAACCGGTGCAGATGGTTCTGTTCGAGTGATTGCCTATGTTGTTTCTGGGATCGGCTTTTTAGGTGCAGGTGTGATCATGCGTCAAGAGGGTAATATACAAGGGTTAAATACTGCTGCAACACTGTGGTGTTCTGCTGCTGTTGGTGCGGCAGCAGGTTGTGATCGTATTGTCGAGGCATTGTTGGCGACACTATTCATTTTGGCTGCAAATACCTTGTTACGTCCGATCGGACATATTATTGATCGCAAGCCTTTAAATGTTGAGTCAGAAATGCAACATGAAATTTATGTGGTGTGCCAAAAAGAACATAGTAAATATGTCATGGATGAGTTGAGTAAAGCTTTGAAGCATTATCATTTTCCAGCGAAAGATTTTGATGTTGAGCCTTTTGGAGAGCAAGATGTAGAGATTAAGGCAATTTTGATTGCAAACTCAGTTGAAGAAAAAGAAATTCAGCCGATTATTGAAATGTTGAATCAAATGCCTGAAGTCAGTCAGGCTTTTTGGGATCAAAATACTTTGGCTTAAATGCTTATGCGGTAAATTTAATTTATTTGCGCTTAATTTTAAATCATTGATTTTGAAATTAACTATTCACTTAGATAAATCTCTAAAGCATCTCGCATATCTTGAGGGACCGGGGTGCTTTTTTTGGTGTTACGAGAGACAAATACATGGACAAATTGCCCCTGTGCTGAAGCTTGGTCATGTCCTTGTTTAAAAATTGCCAAATCATAAGTCAGCGATGCGTTTCCTATTTTTGAAATGGCAACACCGACCTCAATAATTTCAGGATAAGTGAGTTCTTGAAAAAAATCACAAGAAGAATTTACGACTAAGCCAATAATCGATGAGTGATGGATATCAAAGCCTGCTTTTTGAATTAACAGGGCATTGGCTGCAGTATCGAAATAACTATAGTAGGTTACATTATTCACATGACCATAAATATCATTGTCCGCCCAACGCGTTTGAATCGGGAAAATAAAGGCATATTGATTACGTAATTTTATTTGTGGTTTCATTTTACTTTACTCTGCGTTAAACGGACATGTGTATCAAAACAATACCAGTGTGAATGATAATCTATGTATATTCAATTGAGTCAGTTTCTGATCGCATCCTTCTAGAGAATTGAATAGATATGACGATGTTATCCGTAAAAAGCGTGTTTTATCTACAATTTTAAGTTTTTGTCTAATGGTTTAATGAGGTCAAAGTTTTGTTTAAAAAATTGGTTAGATACCGCGGGTCATCGACTCTGCAAATCGATTTAACCTTTAGATGTGAAGCGTGGCGGTGAGAGCTTTATGTCATCAAACAACATACTTATCACATTAATTTTATAGATCAACAGAAATGATATTTTCCGTATGCGTTTTTCAATAGACTGATTATATGAATAACTGATGATTTAAAATAAAAAAGCCCATCAAGTCAGACTTCATGAGCTTTAGAAAATAGAATCTGATCGAAATCAGATTCTATTGATTAGAAACGGTAACCTAGACCTAAATAAGTCACAATCGGTTTAATTTCGATACTGCTTTGACCTGAGATCAAGGTTGTTGTACCAGCTGGTGTGGTGCCATTCACATTGAGTTTAGCTTTAGTTGTAAGGTGAGCATAAGACACCGAAGCTGTTGCATACCAGTTTTTATTGATATTGAAATCAGCGCCGAGAATAGCAACTGGTGCAAAAGCATCATCAACTTTTACTTTACCTAGTTCTGGCTTAAACGCAGCAAGATAAGGGTTGGCTTTGAGTGCTTGGTTAATTGCTGGATCAGTTTCAACATTCGAGAAATGTGCATACATTAAACCGGCACCGATGTATGGACGGATTTTATTGTTGATTGAGCCAAAGTGGTAACGACCAGAGATGGTCGGTGTATACGCATCTGTTGTTGCCGCTTTGTCATATTTGTCGAGATCAATAACGTTGATTCCGTGAACTTTAATGCTGCCTTTGCCTGCAAGTTCCATTTCAGGCGGTGCACCCAAAGTTAATTCTAATGAAACATTATCATTGACGAAATAATCCAGCATTAAACCTACAGTATCAGCATTTTGTACTTCAAAACCAGCATCAGGATTAGCTGCCTGTAAATTGGCCAAAGGCCCCAAGTAAGGTGAATTACCAGTTTTCCCATTGACACCTTGTCCCTTACTTTGTGGCATTACATGTAACCAACCTGTAGAAACAGCAAAAGTTTTACCGTCTGAAGTCGCTGCATGTGTAACAGTGTTTAAGCCAAATGCTGCGAATGGTAAAATCGCCAATGTAAGTTTTTTCATAGAATCATTTCCAATACTGTCTGTTATCTTAATTTCCCGATTAAGATCGTCGGCGATTCTAGAGTAATTATTTTAGAAATTAAACGTAAAATACGGTAAATTATCAACCAGTCAGTCATAGAAATAATAAGTAATTAAAATAATAGTATGATAATTAAAGC
>NZ_JADVOP010000062.1 GCF_016508585.1 Acinetobacter baumannii | reverse complement strand
ATTATAATACGACTTTGATCTATATATTTTTTAAATAAATACCGAAAATTAACCTAGAATATTGGATTAATTAGGGCAGTCAATCTAAGCTAAGTCCATAACAACGAAGTGTTCTAAATCTGAACAATCAAATAGCGAGTGGATTTGGCTCTTCGATTGATGAAATCCTAATATTATTACAGGAACATATCATGACTACATACCAAACAGCGATTGATGCAATCCGTGAATTAAAAGCAAAATTCGGAAGCACTTGGCGCGATATTAGCCCAGAAGATGCTGCGCGTATGCAAATGCAAAACCAATTCAAAACTGGTTTAGATATCGCTAAATATACAGCTGCGATCATGCGTCGTGATATGGCTGAATATGATGCTGATTCTAGCAAATATACTCAATCATTAGGTTGCTGGCATGGTTTCATCGCGCAACAAAAAATGATCGCGAACAAAAAATATTTCGGTACGACAAGCAAACGTTATATCTACCTTTCTGGTTGGATGGTTGCTGCACTTCGTTCAGAATTCGGTCCTCTTCCTGACCAATCTATGCACGAAAAAACGTCTGTACCCGCATTGATCGAAGAGATCTACACATTCTTGCGTCAAGCTGATGCGAAAGAACTAAACGATTTATTCCGTGCACTTAAAAAAGCAAATGAAGCGGGTGATACTGCTAAAGCTGCTGAAATTACTGCGCAAATCGACGGTTTCCAAACTCACGTTGTGCCAATCATTGCGGACATCGATGCTGGTTTCGGTAACGAAGAAGCAACTTATTTGCTTGCTCGTAAAATGATTGAAGCTGGTGCTTGTGCGCTTCAAATCGAAAACCAAGTATCTGATGCAAAACAATGTGGTCACCAAGCTGGTAAAGTAACAGTTCCGCACGAAGACTTCATTGCTAAAATCCATGCATTACGTTATGCATTCTTAGAAATGGGTCTTGATGACGGTATCATCGTTGCACGTACTGACTCTGAAGGCGCTGACTTGACTCAAAAAATCCCAGTGGTTAAAGAGCCAGGCGATATCGCTTCTCAATACATCAGCTACTTAGATACTCAAGAAATTGATATTGCAGATGCTCAAGAAGATGAAATCTTGATCAAACGTGATGGTAAATTACACCGTCCTAAGCGTCTTGCTTCTGGCTTGTATCAATTCCGTGAAGGCACTCAAATTGACCGTGTTGTACTTGACTGTGTGTCTAGCTTACAAAATGGTGCAGATCTTCTTTGGATCGAAACAGCGACTCCAAACGTTGAAGAAATTGCTCACATGGTGAATCGTGTACGTGAAACTGTTCCAAATGCGAAGCTGGTTTATAACAACAGCCCATCATTCAACTGGACATTAAACTTCCGTCAACAAGCTTACGACCGTTGGGTTGCTGAAGGTAAAGACGTTTCTGCTTACGACCGTGCTAAATTAATGAGCGCTGAGTATGACAACACTGAATTAGCTGCTGATGCTGATGCGAAAATCCGTACTTTCCAAGCAGATGCTTCTCGTGAAGCAGGTGTGTTCCATCACTTGATCACACTTCCGACTTACCACACTGCTGCGCTTTCTACTCATGAGCTTGCACAAGGTTACTTCGGTTCTGAAGGTATGTTGGCGTATGTTGCTGGCGTACAGCGTAAAGAAATCCGCGGTGGTATCGCTTGTGTTAAACACCAAGCAATGGCTGGTTCTGACATCGGTGATGATCACAAAGAAATCTTCTCTGGTGACAATGCACTTAAAGCGCATGACGATGCTAAAAACACGATGAACCAATTCGCAGCGCACTAAGCTTAGAATGGATTCGAAAAACCCAGCGCAAGCTGGGTTTTTTTATGCCTGATGGTAAGTGAGATCTTTCAAAACATATCTATAAAGCAAATAGGTAAATGTTTTAAATAGTTCTATGCTTTTATTTCAACAACGGATTGATATTGGGGTGAATAACGACACAAAAGCAGCTTAACTTTTATGCTGCTTTTGTGTCAGAACTTAATCAATATTTATGAATAACACAAAAAATGAATACCCAATGATGGATTTGTTGCTTTGGTTTTGTCATATCAAAGGTCAAAATAAGTTAAACCAATTAATATCATTATGTAAAGCTTGTCTCATATAGACAGGGCATTTTAACAGCCTCATATTTTGAGAAAAGTTTTGATCGATTTTGCCTTGACGATGCTTTGCTTTTCCTGGGGAGTTCTAAAACTTGCGCTGCAAACGAAGTGTTGCTTTGTTTTTGCTCTGGTCGAAAAGATATATCCATGCCACCAACCATGATAGCAAAGTCAGGTGCAATTGACAGAGCGGAAAACCAAAAGCCATATTATTTTCAACCTGAGTCTTATATAAAATTTTTGACCAAATGGAATTCACTTGAGGTCATACCAATTTAACTGATTCAGAGGAATGCTAGGATCAAGAAAAATAAAAAATGCCCAATAATATTCATTGAGCATTTGTATAAAAATAAGTCTAAGTTTTTTCAAAACCGAGTCATCATTTCTTGATCATGTTTAAGCAAACTTTGCCAAAACTGCCAAGAAACCTTCTTTTTGACGCGGGTATTCAGCAATCACATCATGAATACGCTGACCTTCAGGATTGGTTGCATTGATGTCACGACCCTCAGCAACAAACTTCGTCAGCAAGCGTTCATAGTCAAAAGGGCGCATGTGTTTAAAAGCATGATACAACACATGGAAATCTGTGTTGATCCCTTCAGGAGGAAGTTGATCTAAATAGGCAAAAACACGCTCGTCTGACCATTCTTCATTGAACGTTGCTGGCTGTGAAAGTGCCATAACAGCATCTCCTCAAAAAATCTAAATCTAATCGATTATCTTAGTTTGCAGCATTATATAAAAGCTATTGATATTTACGCTAATAAAGATAAATACAATATTTAGCTGAATAAAATCTAAAATAAAAAGGGCAAAATATCCGGCAAGAGTAAAAGCAGTGCTTTTCTAACTCCGCAACATATTTTGCCCTGAATCAATTCACTTGACTAATCAATAATGAAATTATCGTTCTTCAGGTAAATTGATATTCATTTCCAACATTTCAATGTTGGCTTCTGAACGAACTTGCATCTGAATGTGCTGTTCATCCACACCACGTACATAACGATTGACCACTTGCATGATTTCTTTTTTCATCTGATCAATCTTGTCTTGGCTCAGGCGTTTGCCCAAACCATTTTCAGAAGCAACAATAACTTTTAAGCGATCTTTAGCAGTTTGGGCGCTAGATGGTTTGTCATCGTTGCTAAAAAGTTTACTCCAAAATCCTGCCATTTCTACGCTCCAAATAATCGTGCTAACCAACCCTTAGGTTTCACTGTAATATGACGATAAGGACGTTCTTCACCCAAGAAACGAGCAACTAAATCATCATACGCTTGCCCAGCAGAAGCTTCTTGATAAAGAATGACAGGTTTACCTTCATTCGATGCCTGAAGCACACTCGGGCACTCTGGAATAACACCAAGAGTAGGAACACGTAAGATATCTTTAGAAATATCGTCAATGGTCAACATTTCTTGTTTATCGGCACGTTCAGGGTTAAAACGTGTGATACATAAATGTTTACGAACACGTCCTTCGTTGTTTTCAACTTTTTTCGTTTTGCTGTCGAGCATCCCAATAATACGGTCAGAATCTCGAACAGAAGAAATCTCAGGGTTGGTCACAATAATGGCTTCATCTGCATGATACATGGCTAAAATCGCACCACGTTCAATCCCGGCAGGTGAGTCACAAATAATGTAATCGAACTCTTGAGAAAGTTCATCAATCACACGTGCGACACCATCATCACTTAGGGCATCTTTATCACGCGTTTGTGATGCAGGTAATATATATAAGTTTTCAATATCTTTATCACGAATCAAGGCTTGTTGTAAGCGCGCTTCGTTATTGATGACATTGACAAAGTCATAAACGACACGACGTTCACAGCCCATAATCAAATCAAGATTACGCAACCCTACATCGAAATCAATAACAACAGTTTTATGACCACGTAGGGCTAATCCTGTTGCAAAAGATGCACTCGTCGTAGTTTTACCTACGCCACCTTTGCCTGATGTAACGACAACAATTTTGGCCACCGAATCCACTCCTGTTATGGTCATTTACTCGATTGAACGAGTTTTATATGGTGTTTAATTTATACCTTAAAATTGCAAAGCTTCAAATACTAGCTCTTGCTGATCATTCAAGTAAATTTGTACAGCTTTTTTAATCACATCTTGTGGAATGTCATCTGCTACACAATAAGTTCCTGCTATAGAAACCAATTCGGCTTCTAATGAATGACAAAAAATTCTTGCAGTGGTATTCCCACCTGCACCAGCGATGACTCTACCACGAACACTGCCATAGATATGTATATTTCCTGAAGCAATGACTTCTGAACCACTATTGATTCCGGCATTCAAGATGACATCGCCGTGATCTTGAACAATACATTGTCCCGTTCTTAAAATTTCATCATGATATGAGGTTGCATGACTTAATGTTTTAGGCGTATTCACTGTTGCAGTTTTTGCTGGTTCGTCAGGCTGCTTTACAGGTGTTTCAACCACTTGTTCTTTGGTGGGTTTAATGCGCTGTAAAGGGCGATCGGCAGGCAAAACAGGGAACTGAATTGCTCTGGCTTGATCACCCAACAAACCATCAATCACAGCCATTGGCTGTAAGTCTAAGCTGATAATCAATTGAATCAATGCAATAAGCTCTTGTTCAACTGTAGTATCAATAATGACCAAAGCCCCTTGATAAGAGGTTTCGCTCATCATTGATGTTAATTGCTGGCGGATGGCATCATGATCATTAGTATCGAAGGTTAATCGGGTAAAATTAACCATTCTGCCTGTAATCCGTATATCAGCCATAATTGTTCCTTAAAAGGCTTGTGACCTAAATTTTTCTATCTAAAGTCAAATTGTAAATTAGGGCAAATGCTAGAACATATTCAATGATTTCTCTAGCAAAGATACAAATATTTTCAATGAATTGCTTATTCTTTGAATCACTCAATCTTTGATCTGATCATTTTTTTCTAATTCAATTTGCCATTGTTTTACTTTCACTTGCTTTCTCAATGATTCTAAACTTTCATAGACGACAGATTCAACTAATTCTTCAAGGTGCTGATTTTCAATATTTATCTGGCTAAGTTTCGTAGAAATAAGTTGATAGGTTGCATTTGGATTTTGGACGCTGCCTTGGATAAATGGCTGCACTAACCCTTGGGTAATGTTTTCTCCCAGCTGTTGTCCAATATTTTGAATTTGATTTTCAATCCTACTGCCAGCAATAGGAATCAGTCTTAATAATTGGGTGAGTTGGGGAGTATCCTCAATGGCTTGGCGAACAATTTGACCGACATTGTGGGTAATTTGAGCGCTTTGCGCTTTTAATTCTACAGCCAAAGATTCTTGTAAAATTTCAGCCAGCGTCTGTGCAAAACGTTCCCGGTGATGATCTACCAAATCATGAATGATCTTTTTATGACTTGAACTGGTGTCAAGTTCATGTTTGATACCATCAATCACAGTGATCACAACACGGTCAGAAAGTTCTTCCATCAAGACACGGTAATAAAAGATAATGCGTTTCATGATGCTGTCAGGAATGACCTTATAGCCAAGTTCATGAAAATGATAAGCAATGATGCCTGCCCGAATTAAACGTAAAAAACGTAGATAGGGAATAATGGCTAAAATTTCATACCAGTGAATAAAGGGAAAAAAGAACCAGCGTGCATGATGTTTGTTGATGATTGCAATCAACCAACGGATACCTAACTCAACGACTAAGAAAGTAATAAACCAACTTTCTGTTTTTATGACCCAAGGATGTAAATCCGTTTTGTAGTACTGTAACACTTGTGGCAGGCGAATTTCATTAAACAGCCAATCGCCAAAATTGCTCATTAAAAAGGCATTGGCACATAAACAGAACAAGTTAAAAACAATGATAAACATCATAAAGATGTCATAACCAAATGAAATCCACCATCCTCGTGACATCTCTTGTTTGGGTTGTGTTCCCTGTTGAGGGGCGTTAACTTGCTCTGTCATGCCAATCCTTTACATTGAATTTATAAAAAGCTGAGATTAGCTTTTATATTTTTCTTTAATGGTGCTGATCAACTGATCTTTTTCAGCCCATAACTCATCCACCCAATTTTGAAAACGTTGACGATATTCCGCATCATCTTCATAGTTCCCGCCCAGTACCCAATCTGGAATTTCAATTTTACGCATATTTACAGCGATCCGGGGAACTTCACCCAGCCAAAATTCACCATAACCAGGTGCACCATCTGGATAAACAATGGTCATATCCACCAATGCATCAATTTGATCACCCAAAATATTTAAAGCAAGTGCTAATCCACCAGCTTTGGGTTTGAGCAAGTGTGTAAAAGGAGAGTTTTGTTGATCGTGCTTTTGTTGGGTAAATCGAGTACCTTCCAAATAGTTTAAAAGAGTAAATGGTTGGCTGAGTAATTGCTCACAGGCTTTTCGGGCTTCCTCCATATCTCGATATTTGAGTTCTGGATTTTTTGCAATTTGTTCCTTACTATGTCGCTTCATCATTGGGAAGCCCAGAATTTTAAAAGCTTGCCCAACGAAAGGAATAAAAATGAGTTCCCATTTCGTGAAAAAACGGGTCAAAGGCATACGGGTTAAACCAAAGTATTGGTTAACTGTGGTATCTACCCAGCTCTGGTGATTACAGGTCATTAAATAACGTCCCTGCATATTGAGATCTAGGTTGTCATCGACACTGATATCCCATTGTGTTTCTGGTAGAACATGGTCAATCAACCAGTTGTTAATACCAAGCCAGCTATTGGTGATATTAATATTGGTTTCATCCACTTTCTTGGACTTTTTAAACAATTTGGTCAGACCTAAAGCAAGAACTGGCGGACCATGAAAAAAAGTACTCCCAGTGATCACTGTACCCACGGTTAGACCTTTCGTAATTTTTTTTAAAATAGGTTGCTTCTGCTGCTGAGATGACATAAAACAGTCCTAGTGATTTATTGTGAATGTGTGCTCAAAGTACACAATATAGTCGTTACGTTTTAATTTAAAAAGGTACATTTAACGACTATGTATAAATTATGATGATCAGTTTTGTTAATATTGTTGCAAATATTACAAAATGTAAAAAAAAATGTGAATTTTAACAAAATGTCTATAGTGGCGCTTTGTTTTTTATACCAAAATTAGTTCAACAAAAAACACAACTTGGAGGCATGCAATGCGTGCACTATTAATTACAACTCTTACAGCTGGGGCTCTCGTACTTTCTGGCTGTCAAACCACTGGCAATAACATTGGCGGTATGGAATACGACAAATCTGCTTTAGGTGGTTTGATCGGTGCGGCTGCAGGTTATGGTTTGTCTCGTGGTAATGCAAACAGTTCTGCACAAAACAACCGTGCAGCAGCAATTGGCGCACTTTTAGGTGCGGGTGCTGGTCTTTACCTTGACAATAAAGAGAAAAAATTACGCCAGCAAATGCAGGGTACTGGTGTAGAAGTTAACCGTAATCCAGATGGTTCTGTGGCATTGATTATGCCTGGTAGCATTACTTTTGATACCAATAAATCAACAATTAAACCAAACTTCTACGGTACTTTGAACAAAGTTGCTCAAACTTTAATGGAAGATAACAAGAGTGTAATTCTTGTAACTGGTTATACTGATAATACAGGTAATGATTCAATCAATATTCCATTGTCTCAAAACCGTGCGTATTCAGTAGCAAACTATCTGAAAGGCAAAGGTGTAGCTAGCCGTATCGATACTCAAGGTTATGGTGCTCAGAACCCAATCGCAGATAACTCAACTGCTGCTGGTCGTGAGCAAAACCGTCGTGTAGAGATCAGCATCTACGCTGCAAACTAAGAAAAATAATATTTCATTTTTCTAGTTTAAATCTCCAAAAGGAATCATCGTTGTGATGATTCCTTTTTTTATGTGCTTGCATTGAAAAACGGCTATTCGCCTGGCACTTTTAATTTTTGATGATGAAACAATATTTTTTCATCATATCAACATGAAGATTGATGAAACTTTAATAAATAAGACAGAACATCGCATGTTCCAATTTTAAAGTGAATCATCTTGACTTGGATGAATAGTCGGAAAAATTCTAATTAAGCGTTTTGCAAGTCTACTTTAGATGACTATAATCGAGCTCGAAGTTTTAAGAGGATGAACAATGTCGAAAGCAAGTCAACTGAATGACAAGCAACTTGAAGCCATGAAATATACTCAAGGACCCTTGTTAGTACTTGCAGGGGCGGGTTCAGGTAAAACCTCAGTAATTACAAGAAAAATTGCCTATCTTGTTCAGCAGTGTGGTATTCCTGCGCACAGGATTACAGCGATGACCTTTACCAATAAAGCTGCCCGTGAAATGAAAGAGCGTGTAGGAAAATTGTTGGGTAAAGAAGAAGGTAAAGGACTTTCTGTATCTACATTCCATACTTTTGGTTTAAATCTACTGCGTATAGAGCTTAAAAATACCCCACTTAAAAATAATTTTTCTATTCTGGATGCGGATGACTGTAAACGAATCCTCATGGATTTAATGCACCGTGATAACTTATCAGGTGCAGAGAGCAAAGATTTGATTGCCAAAGCCATGAAAAAGATCTCAGACTGGAAAAATGATCTGATTGTTCCTGAGCAAGCTCATACAACGTGTGAAACACCCGAAGATGTCCAATTTGCCCATTTGTATCAGTTATATGAGCGCAATCTGCGTGCTTATAATGCAGTAGATTTTGATGATTTGATTGTGATGCCAACACGTCTATTGCAAGAAAATGCAGAAGTGCGCGATCGTTGGCAGAATCGAGTACGTTATTTGTTGGTAGACGAATATCAAGATACCAATACTGCCCAATATATTTTGGTAAAACTCTTGGTTGGGGTGATGGGGCAATTCACTGCCGTAGGCGATGATGACCAGTCCATTTATGCATGGCGTGGGGCAAAACCTGAAAACATGGCATTACTTAAAGAAGATTTTCGTAATTTAAAAGTGATCAAGCTTGAACAAAACTATCGTTCAACCAGCCGTATTCTAAAAGCAGCCAACCATGTAATCGAAAACAATCCACATATTTTTGATAAAAAATTATGGAGTGATAAAGGGCATGGTGAAGTGATTCGAGTCATTACTTGCCGCAATGATGATGATGAATCGGAACGTGTTGTAAAAGATCTGCTTACGCATAAATTAATGAATGGTAAGAATTGGAAGGATTATGCGGTGCTTTATCGCGGTAACTTCCAAGCTCGTGTGTTGGAAACCCAACTTCGACAAATGCAGATTCCCTATAAGTTATCCGGTGGACAATCGTTCTTTGGACGTGCTGAAATTAAGGATGTCATGAGTTATTTACGTGTCATTATCAATCCTGAAGATGACAGTGCATTCTTACGTATTATCAATACCCCTAAACGCGCCATTGGACCAGTGACATTGGAAAAATTGGGGCTGTTCGCACAGGAAAATCACCTGTCTTTATTAGCTGCAGCCAGCGATCAGCGTTTGACAATGGTGATGCCAAAAAAAGCAACAACACAGTTGGCAGAATTCGCGGGTTTTATCAATGATTTTACCCGTGAGCTTTTGGATGACGATGAACCTGTGCCTAAAATTCGTCAAATGATGAATGAAGCTGGTTATATTGACTATCTCCGTGAAACCGCGGCGACACCAGCGCAAGAAAAAACCAAACTTGATAATGTTGAAACTCTGTATACCAGTATCCAGAGTTTAATCAATCGTGCAGAAGATGTAGATGAAAAGAACATTGAAAGTGTGATTCGTAAAATGGTTTTACTGGATATGTTGGAGCAGCAACAGGAAGATGAAGACATAGACAAAGTCAATCTTTTGACATTGCATGCTTCAAAAGGTTTGGAATTCCCTTTTGTTTACATCATGGGCTTAGAAGAAGAGCTGTTGCCGCATAAGAACTCGATTGCTGCAGAAACCATTGAGGAAGAACGCCGTCTGATGTATGTGGGCATTACCCGTGCCCAGCAGGGTTTGACTTTAACCTTGGCTGAGCAGCGTAAAAACGGTGGACAAATGAAGCAAATGACACCGAGTCGCTTTTTAGATGAACTCCCACAAGACGAATTGGATTGGTTAGGTCGTAAGAAAAAACTTGCTGAAAATGTTGATCCTAAACAACAGGCTCAACAGTATTTACAGAATCTAAAAGCGTTATTAAAGCGCTGATTTTAAAATATGCACTTTGCTTGCGTTGTTGATCTGTTTGTCAATACACAGTCAACTTTGCAAGAAAACAAAGTGCGTTTAACTTTTTATTTAAGCAAGGATTTCAATATGAAAGTTCAGGTAAAGGTACTTGATCAACGTTTAGGTCAGGCATGGCCGATGCCTACATATGCAACCACAGGCTCTGCGGGTTTGGATTTGCGCGCATGTGTAGATGAGGCGATTCAAATTGAACCGGGTCAAACCGTTTTAGTGAAAACAGGAATGGCTATCTATATCGAAGATCCTCAATTTGCCGGCTTAATTTTACCGCGTTCGGGCTTAGGTCATAAACATGGGATTGTATTGGGTAATTTAGTTGGATTGATTGATTCAGATTATCAAGGTGAATTGATGGTTTCGGTGTGGAATCGTGGTCAAACAACCTTTAGCTTAGAACCAGGTGAGCGCTTAGCACAGTATGTGTTGGTTCCTGTGATTCAAGCACAATTTGATATTGTGGATGAGTTTGAGGCGACAGAACGCGGCGCTGGTGGCTTTGGTCACACAGGCAAAAACTAGCCGTTTTAATACTTGTTTAAAAAGCCTGAATGATCAGGCTTTTTAAACTGTTTTTTGATATGTAACAAAAAGTATGTATAAAACCCAGTAGAAAACTGAATATATTAGGAAGAATTTGTAGATAAATTGCATTGAACCCTAGAATAAATTCTTAAATAAATGAATTGTTTACTCATCATGACCAAAATGGAAGTTGAGTAATAATAGTGGGTTGGCAAATAGAAGTTTTTGCTTATGATGAAAATGAATGATTTTCCTTTTCAAATTTTCCGTGCATATGACATTCGTGGAAAAGTTGAAATGATGAAACCTGAGTTAATTCAGGGCATTGCTGATGCCTTGGCAAATCAACTCATTGAAAAGGGTCAATCACAAGTGGCTTTGGGCTATGATGCACGTTTAAGCAGCCCGGTTTTTGCTCAAATTATCAGACAAGTATTTCAACATAAAGACATAGATGTAACGGAAATTGGCTGTTGTTCCACACCGCAGTTGTATTTTGCCGCACGTAACACACAGGGAAATGGCATTATGGTGACTGCCAGTCATAACCCTAAAACGGATAATGGCATAAAATGGATTATCCAGTCTGAGCCACCATCTCCAGAAATGATCCAACATATTGGGGTTCAAGCGGCGCAATATCTGCAAAATTTGCAGTTTGTGGAATTCGTGCAACAATCACAGTTTCAAACCCCATCGCATCAAATTAAATCCCAGTTCTGTTTATCTTATCAATCTACATTACTGAACGATATTCAATTAAAAAGACCTTTAAAAGTGGTAATTGATGGTTTGAATGGTTCAGCTGGATTTTGTGCCAATCTTGTGTTGAAGAAACTCGGCTGCGATGTGATTGCATTGCGTTGTAATGCAGATGGCAACTTTCCCGATCATGCACCTGATCCATCACAAGCGACACATCTGGAATTATTACGCCAGAATGTACTCAATCATCAAGCTGATATTGGGATTGCCTTGGATGGTGATGGAGATCGGGTTGTTTTACTCGATGAAAATGCGCATATCATTTCGGCTGATCGACTCTTGGCATTATTTGCACAAATGTGTTTAAAAGATCATCCGCAACATGAAATTGTTTTTGATGTGAAATGTTCCTCTATGGTGCGTCAGGCTGTTGAGCGCTTGGGTGGACAAGCGAAAATGATCCGTACAGGCAGTAGTTTTTTACGCAAGTATATGTCTCAGTCCAAAGGACAGGCTGTGTTTGGTGGAGAATATGCGGGTCATTATGTGTTTAATGATGGGCGTGGTCTTGGCTATGACGATGGTTTATATGCCGCTTTGCGTGTGATGGAATACTTATGCCATTTTCCGCAAGCCACATTGTCAGAAATTTTAGCATGTTACCCTGATCGTTTTTATACTGAAGATACCTACATCAGTACCCATCATACTGATCCAAAAATTGTCCTGAATGAAATTGAGCATCTCAGTCATCAGTTTGGTGCTGAATTAAGTAAAATTGATGGAGTTCGACTTGATTTTGAACATGGATTCGGCATTATTCGCGCATCCAATACGGGGGAATATTTTACCGTCCGTTTTGATGCGGACTGTCAAAATCGTTTGGATGAGATCCGTCAGACATTTGCGTCTATGCTCAGTCATCGCTATCCTATGATCGCCCAAGATATTTTACAGGCGCACTGATTTCTTATACGATCCGTACCCATCGGTCTAGTCGCTATAGCTCATTTAAGGAGAGACGAATGCCACACCAGCACACTGGCATCGACAAAGCACAAATTTTGACAGAAGCTTTGCCGTATATTCAACGCTTTTCAGGTAAAACGCTAGTGGTGAAGTATGGTGGCAATGCAATGACTGACCCGGCATTGGAAAGTTCATTTGCACGCGATATTGTCTTGTTGAAGACTGTCGGTTTAAATCCCATTGTTGTACATGGCGGTGGTCCGCAAGTGGATTCCTTATTAAAACAGTTGGGGCGTGAGTCTGATCGTATTGATGGAATGCGTGTCACTGATCCAGCGACCATGGAAGTGGTTGAAATGGTTTTAGGCGGGAGTGTGAATAAGTCAATCGTCAACTTGATCAATAAGCATGGCGGTCGCGCAATTGGTTTAACCGGTAAAGACGGCAATTTATTACGTGCCAAAAAGCTGTTGATGGAAAAAACCAAAGAAGATGGTACAGTGGCTCAGATTGACTTAGGTCTTGTTGGAGAAGTGACTGGCGTAAAGACGGATGTCTTGGAAATGTTCACACAAAGTGATTTTATTCCTGTCATTGCGCCACTTGGTGTGGATGAAGATGGTCAAACTTATAACATCAATGCGGATTTGGTGGCAGGTAAAGTGGCTGAAGCTTTGGGCGCTGAAAAACTGATCTTGTTGACCAATATTAGTGGTGTTTTAGATGAAAATAAAAATCTACTTACTGGCCTCAGTACGCAAGAAGTTGATCGTCTAATTGAAACAGGGGTGATCTATGGCGGCATGATTCCAAAAGTGGGGTGTGCTTTAGATGCTGTGAAAGGCGGTGTCGTCAGTGCACATATTGTTGATGGGCGAGTGCCTCATGCAACCTTGTTGGAAATCTTTACCGATCATGGTGTAGGGACTTTGATTACCAATCGCTCAAAGCCCAATAAAGTATAAATTTAGTTTTGATATGAGCAAAGCCAGTGTCTCTACACTGGCTTTTTATTGGTCCATGGATTTATCGCCTATTGACCATTTGTACTGTGTTTTTAAATGGTCATTTTTTCGTCATATAAGTGTCATGTGGATTGCCTAGTGTAAGTAAAAGCTCAAGGAGTCTAAAATATGTTCGCAAAATTAAATCAGTATCGCCAGAACTTCCAGAACTTCAATTTACCTTTACCAAAACCTAAAAAAGCACAGTCACAATATAAATTTGAATGGGTTGAAGACCTTAAACAGCTCAAAGAAGTACAAAAATTCCGAGCAGTCCAATTTGCAGATCAGTTTGGCATCCACTTTGAAAACGGTTTAGACCAAGATCTTTATGACCTTGATTGTGAACATGCCGTATTACGAGACAAGTGGAGCAATGAAATTGTGGCTTATACCCGTTTAAAATTGATCCAAGGACATGAACTTGCGCGTAGTTATAGCGCGCAAGAATTTGATGTTTCACAGTTCTCAGACTTATCAAATATTGTTGAAATTGGGCGTACCTGTGTCCATCCTCGCTATCGTAATGGACGTGCACTGTCGATGCTATGGTTAAATTTAGTCCCTACGGTACTTTGGAAAATGAAAGCCAAACATCTGATGGGCTGTGTCAGCATCCGCTTGGAAGATAATAAAGCACGTGCTTACTACACCCACCAACATCTTAAAAAAATGAATGCCAAACAGTCGATTGATGTTAAGGCTAAACCTGCTTTTGAACCCAGCCATCCAGAATATAGTTTTCCGCAAGATGAAAGAATTCCAAAACTATTTGATGTGTATTTAAAAATGAATGCGCGCTTATCAAAACAGGCATATCATGATGAAGCATTCAACTGCCTGGATTATTTTGTATTTCTTGATGTAAATGAAGTCGCAAAGAAATTTGTGCTTAATAAAATGGTCAATCGCTAAGCATAGTTCATTGGGATATTTTTAAGTTTTTATAGGGGCAGGATGGGGATGGAAACAGGATACTGTCCCTTTTTTGCCATTAATGGATTTAATTTATTGCTCTAATATCCGCTTGGTTGCTGTTATTTTCAGTTATTGAGATTTGCAAGCCGAGGCGGAGTCATGCACAATATTCTTATAAATAAAACGCTGTATGAATACATTATGTGCCAATTGCTTGGAATGAACTGTGCTACACCTACCGATATTACATTTTCGTTTCGTGGGTTTTCTCAACGTGCAGGAATTACCTCTGATCATTCTGATGGTTTTGGTATCGCATTTTTTGAAGATAAAGCCTGCCGTCTATTTGTAGATAATCAATCCGCAGTGGTATCACCGATTGCTGAGTTGGTACGTAATTATCCGATTAAATCACGGAATGTGATTGCGCATATTCGTAAAGCAACACAAGGTAAAATCACCTTAGAAAATTCACATCCTTTTATTCGGGAACTGTGGGGAAGACAATGGATTTTCGCACACAATGGTGACTTACATAATTTTCATCCACATTTATCAGGGCGCTTTACGCCTGTAGGCAGTACAGACAGTGAATTGGCATTTTGCTATTTACTTGAGCAACTGGTTCTAAGATTTGGTTATTTTGAGCCGAGTTTAAATGATATTTTTGCTTTGCTCGAAGAAATCTCTCCTAAAATTGCTGAATATGGCACTTTTAATTTCTGTCTTTCAAATGGGCAAGCTTTATTCAGTTATGCGACCACAAAATTGCATTGGATTGTTAGAGAATATCCATTTAAATATGCGCGTCTAATTGATATCGATGTCGATATTGATTTTAGTCAATTCACCACCAAAGAAGATCGTGTTGCTGTTATAACGACTGAACCATTAACACAAAATGAAATATGGACAGCGTATAAACCTGGTGAAATGATTTTATTTAAAGATGGTAGAGTGATAAAAACAGCAACAACCCATGTGGAGCGTTTGGCGCGAGAAGCTGATGATCCGAGTTTAATCAGAATAACCAAGGCAGATCAATATTAGTTTAATATTAATTGATGATTTGAAATAACTATGTATTTATTCTAATGAATTAAACCTGTAAATATATAATTGAATAATCAACATAAATCATT
>NZ_JADVOP010000061.1 GCF_016508585.1 Acinetobacter baumannii | reverse complement strand
ACAAATATGTTATTTGAATAAAAAAATGTGATAAATATCAAATTATAATTATAATAAATACTTGGTATTTTATTTTTATATGATATTGCCGGAAAAATCATGTCTATGTTTTTTTTGTGAATTTGTCCTACAAAAATTGGCAGAAAGTTATACAAATTGAGTTTAAAAGAATCGCAAGCGATATAAGTCTCTTTTTCATTAAATTAATCATCTTTTATTTAGACGTAAAAACTATTAATTAATTGTAAATAAATAGATGTCAAAATACCCTAATTATTGGGCGCAGCTGATTAAATATAAAAAAAATATATACGTTTTATAACTAATTATTTTGTGTTGTTGGTTTGGTCTAAGTCATTTGGAAAATCCACGCTGTTTTTTTACATGGATTTTTAAACTTGGATCTGTATTAAGAAAATCATCAGGGCGAAGTAAAGTAAATTGAGATTTGTCGAATTTTTCAAAATATATATTGAAATTTATCCAATCCGTCCGCATCTTAATGGAAAAGCATTTCTTCAGATATTCGAGATTATAAATTCTATGTTATTTCATTTACCTAAAGTTCCCGCAGAAATTCGTATCAGTCATCTAAATGCACGAATCAATGAACAAAGAAAAAAAATTGCTCAATCGACTGCATCTAAGCTTGAGCTTTTACAATTGACTCAACAACTGGTCAAAGAGTCACGAGTACGTAAAAAGAATAATCAAAAAATTTATGTTTTGGATTTCAAAGGTGATGTGCAGGCATCTGCTGTAGAAAACCTACGTGAAGAAATCACCTTGATTTTAGCAACAGCAAAAGCTGGGCGAGATCGTGTTTTGGTTCGTTTGGAAAGTCCTGGCGGGATGGTACATGGTTATGGCTTGGCAGCCGCTCAACTGGTTCGTTTACGTGATGCCGGTTTTCACTTGACCATTTGCGTAGACAAAGTTGCTGCCAGCGGTGGTTATATGATGGCGTGTATTGCCAGTGAAATCGTTTCAGCACCCTTTGCGGTGGTCGGTTCGATTGGTGTGGTTGCGCAAGTGCCTAATTTTAATCGTCTGTTAAAAGAGCATCATGTTGATTTTGAACTTTATACCGCAGGGCAATTTAAGCGTACTGTGACCATGTTTGGTGAGAATACGCCAGAAGGCAAGGCTAAATTTGAAGAAGAATTGCAGCAAACTCACCAGTTATTTAAACATTTTGTGGAAAAATATCGTCCGCAACTGAATGTGGAAAAAGTTGCAACGGGTGAACATTGGTATGGTGAAGATGCACGTGATTTGAACTTGGTCGACAAGTTACAGACTTCTGATGAATATTTGCTTAGTTTACTCCCACAACACGATGTTTATGTGATTCAAACACGCCGTAAACCGACATTGGGGGAAAAACTTGGTTTACAAGCAGCACAAATGGCTGATGCTTTCATACCGTCTGTTGTGGGTAAGCTTGTTAATGAAGTGACTAAATTGAATTCATCTTTACCGATGTTTAGAGGCAACAAGTTCTAATATCGCATTTTATTCACTTAAGAAAAAAGTGAGTTTGCAAGTGGTTTATATCAAAGAGCAATTGATTTTAATCAATTGCTCTTTGTTTATTTCAGGATTTAAAAATAAGGATTGGCAAAACTGCCAAAAAAAAATGACCTCATGTGGTCATGACAAGCATCGAAAAAATGATTAGGATGCTAGAGATCATAAAATCAAGAATTCAGATTGAAAGGAATGTAAAAATGTTGGCATATGATGCAGATTTAGAACTTTTTCGTGATAACTTCAAACGCTTTATGGCTGAACATGTTGCGCCATTTTATGAGCAATGGGAAAAAGAAGGTTTAATGCCGCGTTCAGTCTGGTCTTTACTGGGTGAAAATGGTTACCTTTGTGTAGACGTTCCTGAGCAATATGGCGGCTATGGTGTGCCAACTGAATATTCACTGATGTTGGTTGAAGAGTCTGCACGCGCAGGTTATGGTGCATTATCAACAGCAATTTCTTGCCATTCTGAAATCGCAGCGCCATATATTTTGCATATTGCCAATGAAGAACAAAAACAGTATTGGTTACCAAAAATGGTTGCCGGTGAAGTAGTTGGTGCTATTGGCATGACTGAACCAGGCGCAGGTTCGGACTTGCAAGGGATGCGCAGTAGCGCAATTTTGAATGGTGACCATTATGTCTTAAATGGTTCTAAAACCTTTATTTCAAATGGGCAACATGCAGATCTAGTCGTACTGGCAGCAAAAACTGATCCGCAAGCACGTGCAAAAGGCGTTTCTCTGCTGTTGGTTGATACACATTTGGAAGGTTTTAAAAAGGGAACCAATTTAGATAAAATTGGATTACATTCCCAAGATACCTCCGAGTTATTCTTTGATAATGTAAAAGTTCCTGCCAATCAGTTGTTGGGCAATGCTGGGCAAGGTTTTGCATATCTGATGCAGGAGCTTCCACGTGAACGTACAGCGATTGCTGCAACAGCTTTGGGTGCGATTCGTGGAGCGATTGATGTAACAACTCAGTATGTGCAAGAGCGTCAGGCGTTTGGTCAAAAAATTGGCAGTTTTCAAAATACTCGATTTGTTCTTGCCCAAGCCAAAATTGACGAACTGGCAACCGCAGCATTCTATAATCAGAATTTAGCATTATATAAAGACAATAAATTGGATGTAGAAACTGCGGCAGCTTTGAAAAGTTTCAGTACCGATATGCAAATGAAAATTATTGATAGTTTGCTACAACTCTTTGGCGGTTATGGCTATATGACGGAATATCCAATTTCTCGTTTCTTTGTCGATGCGCGTATTCAGCGTATTTATGGAGGGACAAATGAGATTATGAAAGAAATCGTCGCTCGCGGAATCATTGGTCGTTAATTCTTTTAAGAAAAATAAACATATACGCTGTTCGTACTTAAGAGAGTATGGACAGTATTACTGTTGTTTATGTTGGGAGGCTAGATACGCTCTGTACCCATCTAGCGGTGGTATTCATGTTGCTGCACGAATATAGAATCAGCATGTATAAATCGTAAGTATAAAATGAGTTCAATTGAGATCTAGATCAAAAACTTGATTAGAGCTGAATGCCTGTTTTTACTTTTAAATGAGCGGCCCAGCTGAGAGGATGTCTCAATTATTATTTTTTAATTAACAGTTGAATAGAAAGTGATGAAGTGGAATTTGAAAATAAAAATTATAAAATGTCTTTGACTTTATACTGATCAGTGAATGAAAACTCAATTAAACGCTTAATACATTTAAACATTCATTGATGAAAATCGGCAGCTCATAAGTCGAACGTGAAGAAATATAAAGATTATTGTCGTTTACTACTTCGCGATCAAAAATAACGGCACCAGCTGCTTTTAATTCGTTATTCAATCCATCAATCGAGGTTAAGCGTCGACCGATTGCAATCTGGGCGTCGATCAAAAGTTGAGGACTGTAACAGCAGAGAAAAATCGGTTTTTGTGCATTGGCAAAACTGCGGAGAAAATCAATAAAACGCGGATCTTTTTTTAAGTGATAAGGTGATTGTCCCCCAGGAATCATCAAGGCGTCAAAATCTTTGACTGAAATATCATCAATACCTAAATCTATGCTTACCGAAGATTTACGCTGTTGACTATAGACAATATTGCCTGCAGATTTTTCAATATTTCGAACAGAATGACTTGCGGCACGAAAGGCTTCTACAGGATGGTGATATTCTGTATCTTCGAAATCATGGGTGATGAGCACAGCGATTTTTTTATTCATTTTCTATGTCTCGAAATCCGCTTTTAATTTTTATCATAGTGCGCGATGCTTAAAATTCTATAGCTACTTTGTAAGTGGCATATACTGTAATTTATATATGTATTGCTGATATTTTATTCAAAATACTTGCAATAACGGAATCGTCGATAAAAGCGTTATTGCTCAACAAATTTAACTGAACTATTGTTATACTGTTTTGGGTCTAAAACTTAGACTTCTCGTAATTCTTGACTTTCAAAGGGCGATATAACAATGATCAACGATGATCAAAAAACGACTTCTCTAGATCTTGCTCAAATCCGTGAAGATATTGATTCTGTAGATCAGCAAATTCAACAACTGATTAATCGCCGTGCGAAACTGGCGGAAGCTGTTGCTAAAGCAAAGTTTGCAGCAGAAGAGAACCCGTTGTTTTATCGTCCTGAGCGTGAGGCACAAGTATTACGCAAAGTCATGGAGCGTAATGAAGGACCATTGTCGGATCAGACTATGGCGCGTCTATTCCGTGAAATCATGTCGGCATGTTTGGCACTTGAAGCGCCACAAAGTATTGCATTTTTAGGTCCTGTTGGAACCTATACCCACTCAGCTGTTTTAAAACATTTTGGTCAAGATGCTGTGGTTCGTCCATTACCGACGATAGATGAAGTATTCCGTGAAGTTGAGGCGGGCAGCGCACACTATGGCTTGGTGCCTGTTGAAAACTCATCTGAAGGTGTAGTTAACCATACCCTAGACTGTTTTAAAGCATCGCATTTGAATGTGATTGGTGAGGTTGAATTGCGTATTCATCATCAATTTCTTATTTCATCAAATACACGTAAAGACAGCATTAAACAAATTTATGCGCATCAACAAACTTTAGCTCAGTGCCGTAAATGGCTTGATGCACATTATCCTGGTGTGGAGCGTGTTGCTTTAAGTTCTAATGCCGAAGCTGCCCGCCGTATTCGTAATGAATGGCATTCAGCAGCAATAGCATCTGATGTTGCTGCAAGCATTTATGACTTGGAAATCTTGCACGGCAATATCGAAGATAATCCTGAAAATACCACGCGCTTTTTGGTGATTGGACGTGAAAAAGTTCCACAAAGCGGCAATGACAAAACTTCATTGTTAATTTCGGCACATGATCGTGCCGGAGCTTTGCTAGAGATCCTTGCACCTTTTGCTAAACACAATATCAGTTTAACCAGTATCGAAACACGTCCGGCATTGCCAGAGAAATGGGCATATGTATTCTTCATCGACTTGGAAGGTCATGTAGAGCAAGATAATGTTAAGGCTGCGATTGAAGATATTCGTCCATTAGTTAAGGAAGTGCGTGTACTGGGTTCATATCCAATCGCTGTACTTTAAAGCTGTTGTGAATTAGGTAGTTTAAAATCATCATGTCACAACCGTTATTTAAAAAAGTTGCTTTTATTGGGCTTGGGCTGATTGGTTCAAGTCTGGCGCGTGTTATTGCTGCAGAACATCTTGCGGAAAGTGTGGTTGCTGCAACACGCTCTAAGAAAACCTTGCAAGATGCAAAAGCTTTGGGGATTATCTCTGAAGGCTTTAGTGACCCTGTGGATGCGGTTCGAGATGCAGATTTAATCGTTTTAGCTTTACCCGTTCGGGCAACGCAAAAAATTCTTGAAACAATAAAGCCTTATGTATCTGCAAACGCCATTATTACCGATGTAGGCAGTACCAAGGGCAATGTGGTGGAAGCCGCACATGCTGTGTATGGTCAGGATATTCCGATCGGTTTTGTCCCTGGTCATCCTATTGCAGGTGCTGAACATACGGGTGTTCATGCAGGCAAGGTGGATTTATTTGCCAATCACAAAGTGATTTTAACGCCATTGCCGAGTAGTGCTGATTGGGCAGTGGAAAAGCTGATTCAACTTTGGCAGGCTGCTAAAGCCGAAGTCATTTGTATGGATGTTGAAAAACATGATGAGGTTTTGGCACATACCAGTCATTTACCGCATTTGATGGCATTTAATCTGGTTGAGCAGCTTGCAAATCGAGAAGATAATTTAGATATTTTTCGCTATGCTGCAGGTGGTTTTCGAGACTTCTCGCGTATTGCAGCCAGTGATCCACAAATGTGGCATGACATTTTTTTTGCCAACAAAAAAGCCATATTAAAAGCTGTAGATGGATTTGAAACGCAGCTCGCTACTTTGCGTCAACTGATTCAAGATGAAAATTCACAGGCTTTGATGGGATTGCTTGGTCATGCACAAGCTGCACGCCAACATTTCAATCATATGCTCGCCAACAAACCTTTGATGGAGAAAAATAAGGTGACACAACAATTTACCATTTTGCCGGGTCAGAAGACATTTAAGGGTAAATTTACCATCCCAGGTGACAAGTCAGTGTCTCATCGTTCCATCATGTTTGGTGCGATTGCGGAAGGAACCACACATGTGACGGGTTTTCTGGAAGGTGAAGATGCTTTGGCGACGCTGCAAGCGTTCCGTGATATGGGAGTAAGTATTGAAGGTCCAAAAAATGGTGAAGTGACCATTCATGGTGTGGGCATCAATGGACTAAAGGCACCTAAAACAGCACTGTATATGGGGAACTCAGGTACATCAATGCGTTTGCTATCAGGTATGTTGTCTGCACAACAGTTTGATTCTGTTATGACGGGTGATGCTTCTTTGTCTAAACGTCCAATGGAGCGTATCGCCAAGCCTTTGCGAGAAATGGGTGCGCAGATTCAAACAACGGGTGAACGTGGTACACCGCCTGTATCTATAACTGGTGCTCAAACTTTAAAAGGAATTCATTACGATTTACCTATGGCTTCTGCTCAGGTCAAATCTGGAATTTTATTGGCAGGTTTATGGGCTGAGGGTGAAACATCCGTTACTGAACCTGAACCGACACGGGATCACACCGAACGTATGTTGCGTGCATTTGGTTATGAGGTAAAAACACAAGGCAATCGTATTTCACTGCAAGGTGGTGGAAAGTTGGTGGGAACCGATATTCAAGTTCCTTCAGATATTTCTTCTGCTGCTTTCTTTATGGTGGGTGCTGCAATTACTGAAGGTTCGGACGTTACGCTTGAAGCCGTTGGGATTAACCCAACACGTACAGGTGTGATTGAAATTCTTAAACAGATGGGAGCTGACCTCACTGTTGAAAATGAACGTATCGCGGGCGGCGAACCGATTGCGGATATTCGTATCCGTGGTACACGTACATTGAAAGGTATTCATATGCCTGAAGATCAAGTGCCATTGGCGATTGATGAATTTCCATCTTTATTTATTGCCGCTGCTTGTGCTGAAGGGCAAACTGTATTAACGGGTGCTGCTGAGTTACGTGTGAAAGAATCTGACCGTATTCAGGTGATGGCAGATGGTTTGAAAACGCTGGGTATTGATTGTACACCGACTGATGACGGCATTATCATCGAAGGAAAGGGGAAAGCAGGTGATTGGTCTGCGATTTTCACTGGTGGTGAAATTGAATCCCATCACGATCATCGTATTGCGATGAGCTTCTCGATGGCAGGGTTACGTAATTCTGGTGAGATTAAAATTGTCGGTACTGAAACAGTTGCGACCAGTTTTCCGACATTCACTCAGCTTTCGAATCAGGCTGGACTTGAGATTCAAGTTTCTGAATAAACCTTGGAACTTAGATAGCGCTTGTCT
The DNA here is from genome assembly GCF_016508585.1 of Acinetobacter baumannii. Classification (GTDB taxonomy): domain Bacteria; phylum Pseudomonadota; class Gammaproteobacteria; order Pseudomonadales; family Moraxellaceae; genus Acinetobacter; species Acinetobacter nematophilus. Next base: position 8,788 of record NZ_JADVOP010000061.1, on the reverse strand, counting down.
AATATTTGTATAATTAATTGAAAACAGCCAAGCAAAAGCTTGGCTGTTTTGTTTATATTGCTTATTCTAAAACCATACAACTATAAAGCCTTTTGGATGAAGCGATGAGAACATTACAATTTACTGCAAACTGTGAAAATCATGTTAAAAGCAATGGTTATGGTCAAAATGCATGCTATGTCACTCAGGCGTATGTGACGGACTTATTATTAAAACAACTTTCTCAATACGGTTTTAAGGCGGAAATGACATCTTCTTGTGAAGATTTGGCAGTGAGTGTGGAAAATCATCCCATAGGTTTAGGGGTAAATTGTCGTTTAAATGATCAGGGTTTGTTAACCTGTGAAATTTCTGCCCATGCCGATGAAGAGCAGGTCTGGTTTAAAAAAATAGCCACTCAAAGCATGATTAAACAATTGGCAAATGCTGTAGAAAATTCTTTAAAACAGGATGATGCCTTTAGTGGTTTTGAATGGAAAAGTTAAGCTAAGCTTTGGCTTGGCTAATCAATTCAGGTTAGGGAATAACAATGCAATTACAATCATTTATCGATAAGTTTCCTGTAGATCAGGTGGACAATACTGTCAGCATTGAAATTATTAAAAAATATCAATCTTATTTACCGGAAGCTTTGCTGGAGCTTTGGCAAAAACATGGTTTTGGTTTTTATGGAAATGGTTTGATTCAGATCATTCATCCTGAACGTTATCAGGATGTATTATGGTCATGGTTAATGAAAGATGAACCTGATATGACGCGGTTGCCTATTGCAATATCTGCTTTTGGAATTGTGTTCTATTATCGGCGTCTAAGCGATGCTGGTGATGAAGATATCTCGTTTATGGATCCGCATAATTCGGATATCGGTGTAACCGTTTGGTCGTTGAACGATTTTTTTAATGACTGGCTGTGTGATGATGAAATTATTGAGCAATTTTTGGAAAAACGTGCGCTGGAAAAGGCTCAAGCTCAATATGGAAAACTAGCGCATGATCAAATGTATTGTTATCTGCCTGCACTTCGATTAGGTGGTCGTGCCGGTGATTTGAATTTGGACAAGGGGGATGCTCCCACCCATTTGGATTTTTTATATCAACTGGCTATTGAAAATTAAATTTAGGCATTGAAAGTTATTATTTAATATTGGATTTAAATCGAGATTAGAAATAAAAAAGACAGCTCAAATAAGCTGTCTTAATGAGAATGCCAAATTTATTCTACACGTAACCAAGTTTGGCTACGTCCTACTGCTGAGATCCCTAAATAACCGCGAAGAAATAATTTTTTGCCATTCGGGCTGATTTTACCTTTTAGACGATAGACTTTTCCTGAGACAGGATCGATAATTTTTCCATCGGTATAATTGACATGGTCATCTGTTTTTAAGCCTGAGATTACTTGTAAACCAATAATGGGCTTATTGGTGTAAGGGGCAGGGCAGTTGGTGCAAAACTCTTTAGGTGTATAGCCCGGACGTGGAGTAGCTTTTAACGCTGTTCCTGCATAAGTTCCATTGCTTTGTTTTTCAATTTTAACCAGACCTTTGGCTTCCCCTGTTTTGTCGTCTATGTAACGCCAAGTCCCTGTGATATCCTCGGCAAAAGCTGAAGTTGCAAAAAGTACAATAGACATTGCCCCAAATAAAAATTTTTTCATTTCCTTTATTCCTTGTTGATTATTTTAGATAACAATCATATTCATCTAAGGTCTTGATTATAGAATGAATACTTAGGTGTTTTATTTACATTATGTGCCAATAAATATAAAAATTAAAATGAATTGGCACATTCGGATAAATGATTATAAGGCTGATGAATCAGGGATGAATTTTAAGTGATCACTTTCAACTTAAAAATTCCATTGAACGGTTCGATCTGAATAGTGCATTTTAAAAACTTCTGAATCATTTCTGCTTGTGTTTTGGTGTGTTCACTCACCACTTGAGCAGTGAATTCACCACCTTGACCTAAAGCCAAAGGTAATAAAAGTTGGTCTGCCAAATATTCATCGGCAACAGCATTTGAGTCCAAATAGGCTTTTACTTGTTTGGCTAAATCATGTGCAACTTTTTCAGCACATTTCTTCTTTTCACCTAAAGCTGAGAAGACTTGCTGATGGTGTTCATAATTTAAAACAACAAATGCAGTGTTGCCTTGACTGATGCCTTGAAAATTGACTCGTTTACGTTGATTTAAGCCAAGCTTATTGTTTAAAACTTCGAGTTCTCGATCTGCAATATCTTGCTGAATATTTAACGCAGCAGCATACCCCTGTATGTCCAGTAATTTTCCTTTGGTTAAAATGCAATGCTTCAGCTTACTTTTCCATGGATGAATCGTAATATTGATTTGACCTGCGCCAATCGGGAAAAAACCTGCGCGCTCACATTCAAAATCAACCTCTATCCCAAGCTTCTGAATAAATGGAAAGAAACAATGCTGAATAAAATCAGCAGTGGGTGCCATAGGGTTATGTGTTCCACCATGAATAGTGATATGGCTGGCTTCACTCTGCATCATCAAGGCAGGTAATAATGTTTGGAAAACCAATATTGTGCTGCCTGCCGAACCAATATGAAAATCATACTTCCCAGTTTGAACATGTTGCGGTTGAAAATATAATTTTTGTGAATGTAATTCAGCACCTTCAACAACTGCATTGCTGATCCGTTGCGATGCTTGCACACAAACCAAATGTTGGCGCATCAAGCCCGGTTTCTTACGACCTGCACGGATATTCACCAACTCGAAAGGGAGACCCGTTAGCATGGATAGGGAAAGAGCGGTTCTTAAAATTTGTCCACCCCCTTCACCTTGTGAACCATCGATTTGAATGGTTTTATTTTTTAATAATGTATTCATTATCTATTTCATCATTTCTTTCTAAATCATTCGGTTTTTGAACATGTTTAAAAACCGTAATTTACTCAAATATCTAAGAGGGTGAACATACTGTCAGTGCATGGTGATGCTTGGTGCCTTGTCACTTTGCTCTCGCAAAGGTTTGCCTTGTACGTAGTGATGGGTTGATTTGTGCTTAAGGTTTTAAGCTGACCCACTCGCTCATCAAGCCACTACACTATTTTCAATCCTGTGTTGTGGAAGTAGAGGATCTTGCACTCGCCCAGTATGTTCGGGTGATCTCAAATGACGAATCATTTGAGAAAAGGTGAAATATAGTGTCAGTACGTGGTGATGCTCTATGCATAGTCACTTCGATTCACAAAGGTTTAAATGATGCTTGGTGATGGATTGATTGGTTTATTTTCGCTCTCAATCCACTTCGCTGTCATTACCCAAAAATGATGCTGACTTTTATTTCAATCTATACAGCCTTAGATCTTGTACTCGCCCAATATATTTCAGATCAGATTGGATAAACCCAATCAGATTTTTTTAGATGATCGCTTTAAACGTCAAGTAAATCAACTTGCCAGTTTGTGGCTTGTATCAGTACATTTAAATCACGTAATTTGGCACTGATATCATCAGACTGTTTTTGTAAGGATGATACTGGAATCACCTTATGCCATTTGATTTCACGTGTACTGTAGCGATCAGGCTCACGTTGGGTGTTACTGATGGCTGAAGTTAAAATTTTATGACGCTCTACAAGCTCATCGCGTTGAGTCAATAAAGCCAATAATGAGCGACCATCTGTAAGTTTTGCCAGTGCATTGGTTTGATGAATGGCATAAACAAGTTTTTGAGACTCTTGCGTCAACGCAAATACTTGTTTTAATAACTCGTTTGGATCTTCAGATGGTTCATCGCCGTCTTGTACCAATACATTTGCATTGATACGCTGTTTCAATGAAGCGAGTTTCTTCTGTTGATCGCTTCGCAATAAAAGTGCTTCTGCAAGTTTCATTTTATTTTTCCTATCTCTTTAATATTTAATCAATATTCAACACAATAATTTCATACAACATTTGCTGAGGCAATGTATCAACTGGAATTGATTCTGTAAATTTTATATAGCTTTTTAAGCTATAGTCTTGATGTAAAGCAGGCATCATAATATTAACCCTTTACACAAACTACCTGACTTAGGGTATAAACCACTTCGACCAAATCACTTTGTGCTTTCATCACATCTTCAATCGGTTTGTAAGCAGATGGGATTTCATCAATCACAGCGGCATCCTTACGGCATTCAACACCTTGTGTTTGTTCAATCTGATCTTCAACAGTAAACAGTTTTTTCGCAGCAGTACGGCTATGTACACGACCTGCGCCATGTGAACATGAACAGAAAGATTCCTGATTTCCTTTACCTTTTACGATAAAGGATTTTGCACCCATTGAACCCGGAATAATCCCATACTCACCCAAACGGGCACGTACAGCACCTTTTCGTGTTACCAACACTTCCTGACCAAAGTGTTCCTCTTTATCTACATAGTTATGGTGGCAGTTCACGGCTTCCACTTTGGCATCAAACGGTTTGTTGATGATGATTCGTAAAGCCTGTACAGCCGCTTCCATCATTAACTCACGATTTTTCATGGCAAAACGTTGCGCCCATCCAACAGCAAACCAGTAATCATCAAAATGCTCAGTACCTTCTACCAAATAGGCTAAATCTTTATCAGGCAGGTTAATGAAATGCTTTTGCATATCTTTACGTGCCAGTTCAATAAAGTGATTACCGATGGCATTCCCTACACCACGAGAGCCTGAGTGTAGCATGATCCACACCTGTTGATGTTCATCCAAACAGATTTCAACAAAGTGATTTCCGGTTCCCAAAGTACCTAACTGTTTATGGTTGTTGGTATTTTTTAAACGTGGATGCTTGGCACAGATATATTCAAAATCAGTCACTAACTCAGCCCAAGCTTGGTCTACCCGCGCTGTTGGTGTATCCCAAGATCCACGGTCACGGCGACCTCGTCCTTTGGTCATCCCATGCGGGATCAAACGTTCAAGTTCAGTACGTAATGCATGTAAATTATCGGGTAAATCAGATGCGTTTAAGGAGGTACGTGCCGCCATCATTCCACAACCAATATCCACGCCAACGGCAGCAGGAATAATTGCACCTTTGGTAGGAATGACACTTCCGATGGTTGCACCAATTCCCACGTGTACATCTGGCATTACTGCCATCCATTTATAAATAAATGGCATTTGTGCTGTCTTTAATAATTGGTCTTTTGATTTCTCATCAACAGGGACGCCTTTGGTCCACATTTTTATAGGGACACCCTTTTTATCCTGAATAATATTATAAGCACGCTCATTGGATGCTTGTTTTTCAATCTGTTCTGATACTGACATGGTCATAGCTTTTATCCTTTGCAAAACCTGCCTGCCAAGCGGTTGCAGGCAGGTGATATGTACATCCAGTGATGTATGCTCTATATATTGCAGAGAGCATGCCAACTTTGTTTTTTAATGGATTTTATTTCTTAAGTCATTGAATTTATTTTAAAAAATAAAATTCAATTTTAAAGTTAAATTTATATTTTAAAAAATTATCTAAATATATGTATTATTTTAGATAGTAATTTATCTATTTTTATATTTTAAATAGAATGAAAACAACCTGCGCCGAAACATAAAAAGAAAAATAGGCTAAAATCAATCGACAAGATCAGGCTTATTTTAGAGCCATATAAATATGCAAATAAAGTGATTGAAAATATAAGGTTATAAAGACTACTCAAAAAATATTTTGCAGAAGGTGGTGCAAATTGAGTTGTCAAATAGCCGAGCCAAATTGCGATTGGAAATATTGATATAATTGAAAAATAATAAATTCTTGAGCAGGCTGGGACATCGTCTTGATCTAAACCGCAACTCAAAGTCAGTGAAAGCAAAAAAATGGCATAGAAAAAAATAACAAGACAAAAATGAGTAAAGGAAATAACAGCAAAGCAAACCATGTGCGCATTGTTATTATTCAGGATATTTGTCATGTTACAGATTATAGTATGAAATCTGGCTGGGGAGAATTTCTTCTCCCCAAGATCAGGCTGATGAAATTTTGAATTTTAATCTGTGTTCATATTCAATACCGTATTATCCCCAATGGTTTGATAATGTTCTTGGATATGGATTTTTAACCTCAGCGCGAGAGGATCATCTTCCAGGATTTGACTATGTCCATGTAAAAGTTTCAGTTCACTTTTTTTACGACTTTTACTTGGCGGTTTTTCATGATAGTTCTGGCATTTCTTATACCAGTGGTCGGTTTCTAAATAGTATTTTTTAACTCTTAATTGTTCTAAAGCAAGATCGAGATTGTCGTCTTTCACGATGACTTTAATAGACATGTTTTGCGTTTTAAAGACTGACACCTGTCTCTGGTTTTAAATTGAATGATTAAACTAACAAATCGTTGATCAATTCACAAGCCATATTCTTAAATCGTTAACGTAGAAAAGAAAAGCAATCACAACAACTTTTGATCAGATTTTCGTGAGTCATCACGATCGGGACTTGAACCCTGCGCAAAAGCGTTACCATGTAATCCGATCTGCATTTGTGATTGCTTAATTACAACATGTTTCATCATGATCAAGTATACATCAACAAGGAGTTGAGGACGGTCGTGGCTCTACCGACTGAGCTACTGTATGTTGCCACACAGGGTGGTATCGAAACACCGACAAACGAGTAATGTAGTCCTCATTGCATTTGATGTACTTGAATCATTGTTACCGCACTGCATAAACAAAATGTTGAAGACGTTTCGTTGCTCTATCCAACTGAGCTACTTTTCAATCTTAGCTAAGAATGAAAAGGATGGGTTTGAACCATCGACCTACGCATTAAAGATGTAGTCCTCAACGCATTTTATGCATTGAATGTTGCCAACAATTTTTCGATAAAACCTCAATTATTCAAAGTAATGTAGTTCTATCTGCATTTGGCAACGGTTTTACTCAGCACAACAACTTGATATAGAAACACTTCATTCTGGAAAAATGTAGTTCCTATGGCATTTGTGCTTTTTATCTAACATTGAGGCTTTAAGTCATATGATCATGTGATACAAATACTTAAATTCAATGTTAAATCAGGTTGCAGGCTCAACTGACATGCAACTGAGCTTGCATTAAGTCTATTTTTTCAATTTCGCTAATCCAATGATTTGCGTGCATTTCATTATTGGCAAAGCTTTCAATCAGTGTGAATACAGTATCGGAAAATCCTCCTATATTCATGACATCTTTATGCTCAGGGATTTGAGTAGTCGCATAAGGTTGTAAATCAACACATACCAGTTTTGCATCAGGACTATGTTGTTTTAACTGTTTCCAATAATGCATCATCCCTGTTTGGCGGTGCGCTCTTGGGATTTGATCTGCCCAAGATTCATTATCAGAGAAGTAAATGACCATATCGACTTTGGCTTTTTCTTTTACTAACAGTTCCAAAGGCTTAGAACAATCTGTTCCGCCACCACACATGCTGGCAAACTTTTTTGCCAAAGCAAAAATATCAATTTCTAAATTTTGCTGCTTCATCAGATTTTTTCTTTTCAAATATTCCTGCACTCTGGTTAAATTGGATAAATGACGTACTTGTGTATCAAAAGCCATCAAGCGAATATTTGGGTTTACGTATTTAAAAGCACTGGCAAATAATGCTGCCACATCGACACAACGCAACTGTGAAGTTGCACCTTGGCGGTAACCTGTTATCGAACTCGACATTGAACCAGAAACATCAATCGCGATGACCACATTGCCGTGTAGTTTAGGTACATTTGAAATTGAACATTGCATTGCAAATTTTAAGGCATTGGCAATTTCATGTGGCATCTCTTGATCTAGCGCAGACCATGTCATCATCAATTGATAAGGGAATACATGACTTTTTAAAATCGATTGTTCATCCATCAATTTATCCGCAATGATTTTAGTCATCCCTTTGATCTTAAATACATCGTGACGCAAGAAGGTGTTTAAATTCATACGAAGCATTTGCCAAGATCCATTGCGTGCAATTTCAGCCCATTGCTGTTGATTTAAATTCAAATGGGTTAAAAGCTGCATAGGCACTTTGGGTAATTCTGTATTCACACCCAAGCGAAATTGCTCAAGTGCCTGTACGTGAGTAGGCAGCTGCGCAAGTTGATACTCCTTACCCAATACATAGGCAAAAAAGGCATCTTGTTCAGCTGTTTTTGGTTTAGGGTGTGTCATTTTTAGCACATCGGCAAGTGAAGGGCTGCTTCCAACATTGGTGGCAATCAGTTGTTGTGCTGATGCGGATAAAATCCATTCATTCACCATGCGTTTAGGCAAAGAACCCAATGACTTGCGACCGATCATTCCTGAGCGCATGATTTGTACAAAATTTCTGAGTTGTTTTCCGTTATCGATAATCAATGGAAAAATGCGTTTAAATAAATCTGCATCCAATTCAGAAAGTAAGGCCAATAAGACGACAGGGGTATCTTTCATATGTGCTGTTTGACGCGCGTAAATTGCAGTTTTAGCCACAAACTCTGGGTCTACTTCAAGTGCTAGGTTGAGAATATGATCCAGTTGTACTTGTGCATTTTGATAAAAAGTTTGATTGAGTGTACCTGTAGCAGTGAGTTGTGCTAATGCGGCACGGGATTTTAATGTATATGCACGACCACCAGTTTCGTTGTATGCAATGGTTTTTGGTTTTGCCTGTTGTTTGGAGGCAAAAATTGTCTTGTTCGCCATGACAGCATCCTCAAGTGAATTTTTAATTTCTTGATGGTTGTATTGCAGAGAGCGTGCCAGATTTGCTTTTTAATGTGAAAACTATTTTTAACTATATAATTTTTATGAAATAAAATT
>NZ_JADVOP010000060.1 GCF_016508585.1 Acinetobacter baumannii | reverse complement strand
GAGAGGTGACTCAGTGACAGACCTTGACCACCAAAGCCACCTTGACCACCGAAACCACCTTGGCTACCGAAACCACCCGCTTGACCACCGAAACCACCAGCTTGACCACCGAAACCACCAGCAGCGCCTTGAGCACCAGCAGGAGCACCAGCAGGACGTGGGTTACGTGCAGGTACGACAGTAGAAATCGCATGCTTATAAACCATTTGGCTTACAGTATTTTTCAACAACACAACATACTGGTCAAAAGATTCAATGTGACCCTGTAATTTGATACCGTTTACAAGAAAGATAGAAACCGGAATGCGTTCTTTACGGAGAGAATTTAAGAACGGATCTTGTAAAGTTTGACCTTTAGACATTTTATACTCCAAAAAAAATTTTAAATCAGCGCAAAAACTGCCTTTATTTTTCAATTAAAATTTATAAAAAAGGCAGTTGTTAAATTTTGCTTTATCCGTATAAGTTTCGCAAGTCTTCTTGAGCCTGCTTTATCGTGAAATAAGTTTGAAAAGAGTGTAATTCTTGCAAAGAACGTAACCAAGTGTATTGACGTTTGGCTAATTGTCGTGTCGCAAAAAGCGCTTTATCCTTCATTTCCTGCATTTTTTCTTGACTCAAATCACTGTTTTTTAAAAAATCTATCGCTTGACGGTAACCAACCGAGCGTGCTGAGGGTAAATTTTCATCGAGATCGTATTTTTTCATAAGGTATTCGACTTCATTTAAAAAACCGATTTCCCACATTTTTTCCAATCGCAACTCGATACGTTTATGTAATTCTACTCTGTCAGGAACCAAAGCATAATTATAAAAATTGTAACGATAAGGTTGCTTTTTAGGCTGTTCTGCCTGTAATTGTGTAATTGGGCGACCAGTAATCTTGTAAACTTCTAAAGCACGGATAATTCGTTGTTTATCGCTGACTTTAAATTTTTCGGCAGCCAATGTATCTACGGATTTTAATTCATCATAAACTGCTTGCCAGCCTTCAGTTTCGCCTTTGAATTCAATCGCAGCCCGAATCTCATAATCAGCACTAGGTAAATTACTGGAAAGTCCTTCAAGTAATGCCTTGAAATAGAGCATTGTTCCGCCTACCAAGATTGGTGTTTTCCCTTTTGCATGAATATCATCAATCAAACGGCTTGCATCTTCAACAAACTCAGCCGCAGAATAAACTTCCAAAGGTGTAATAATATCAATTAAATGATGCGGATAACGCTCCTGCTCCGCTTGAGTTGGCTTTGCTGTACCAATATCCATCTCTTGATACACCAGTGCTGAATCCACAGAAATTAACTCATAATCTCCCTGTTCGTATAATTCACATGCCAAAGCGGTTTTTCCACTTGCAGTTGGCCCCATTAAATTGATCACGGGCAATTGATTCGACATGTAAAACTACTCTCCTCGAGCAAATAATTTATCAAGTTGTGAAAGTGGGAATGCTCGCCACGTTGGTCGACCATGATTACATTGACTGGCAAATTCTGTTTGTTCCATCTGGCGCAATAAAGCATTCATTTCTGAGAGGCTTAGCATGCGGTGTGCCCTTACTGCACCATGACAAGCCATACCTGCCAAAATTTGATCCCGTTTTTGTTGAAGTGCCTGTGCTTCATCATTTGGATCCAGATCATTAAGCAACTCAGGAACCAGAGCTTCAAAGTCAGCTTTATGCAAAATAGCAGGTACTCCACGGACAATAACCTGATCATCCCCGTATTGGTCTATTTCCAGACCCAGACGCTCCAGTTGCGGCTTCAAATCATCGACACGTGTGGCTTGCATGCGTGTAATTGAGATAACTTTAGGAATAAGCAATTGCTGAGAAGTCCAAAACTCAGGTTTGTCCCATGCAGATTTCATTTGTTGCAAAAGAATACGTTCATGCGCTGCATGCATATCAACGATAATTAACCCTTCTGTATTTTGAGCAAGAATATAAATGCCATGTAATTGTGCAATCGCAATGCCTAAAGGATATTCATCAATCTGCGATTGGTTAGACTTATTGATAATTTGCTGTACAGACTGGTCATATGAGGCTTGATCTGCGAGTTGTTGATCCTGTTCGGCAATGTCATCATTTTCACGAAGCGGTGCCAGATAACGCTTCAAGGCATTGTTCAACTGCTGTGATCCATAATACTGCTGTTGAGGTTGATTTGCAGCATAATGCACTGTTTGTGGCTGTGCATGGCTAAAATCCGTCAAACCGTCGTTCTGCATAATCCCGGAATCTGGCTCATTTAAACTATTTCCATACCCCTGCGGCTGATTAATCGTATCTGAAGCTGCACGATCACGATGAAGTTGAAACTGCTCTTGATAACGCGGTTGAGGTTGTTGCCAGTGATTTTGTTGAGATTCCTCTTGTTTCATTGCTGTAGACAATTCTGCTGTCGCAGTTTGGAATTTTGACAAAGTTTCTTTAGCAAAATGGCGTACGAACTCATGCACTTCGCGCTGGTTTAAAAAACGAATTTCATGTTTAGTGGGGTGAACATTGACATCGATATTTTCAGGGTCAACTTCTAAAAAAAGCAAATATGCAGCATGTTGATGTCCATGGAGAATCCCATCGTATGCCATGCGTAACGCATGTGAAATGGTTTTATCTTTAACAATACGTCCATTTACATACACATATTGCAAATCAGCTTGGGCACGTGCATCTGATGGATGTCCCAGCCAACCTGATAAACGCATATTAATACTGTCAGCATCAATCCAATAAGCATTTTCAGTAAATTGACGCCCCAATAATTGCTGTACACGTTGAAATCTCAACTCGCCACTGTCGGCAATTGGTAAATTCAAACGAATATTATCGTTGTGTTCCAATACAAAACGTATGTCAAAATGGGTCAACGCCATTCGACGGACAATTTCTTCAATATGCCCAAACTCAGTACCTGGCTTTTTTAAGAATTTACGGCGTGCCGGTACATTGAAAAATAAATCCTGAATACGAATATGGGTGCCTTGTTGTGCTGCAACAGCTTGTATATCCTGATGATCAAATGCGGTACCATTGACTTCTAGCTGATAACCTACCCCAGAATCATCTTGGCTGCTGGTTAAGGTTAAACGAGAAACAGCAGCAATCGATGCCAGCGCTTCGCCGCGAAACCCCAGACTCACAATTGCATGTAAATCTTCAGCAGATTGAATTTTACTGGTGGCATGTCGTGTTACGGAAAGCGCTAAATCCTCAGGATGAATTCCTCGACCATTGTCAATAATTTCAATGAGCGTACTGCCACCATTCGCAACACGAACAATCAATTCAGTCGCACCCGCATCAATTGAGTTTTCGACTAATTCTTTCACCACAGAAGATGGGCGTTCGATTACCTCACCTGCTGCAATTTGGTTTGCCAATGCTGGGTTCAGAGTTTGGATACGTCTTAAAGTAATATCTTCACGCTGCATTCACTTCACCTGATCATTATTAAAAATAAAGTTTTTGTAATTGGGATTTATCTGGTTAAAAGCGCATTAACGCTTCAACCAACTCAGAAGATGTACTATCTATACTTACTTCACGTACAGTTTCATCAGCTGTTTTTAAAATAGTGATCACATGATCAGCTTTTGGAATTTCATCTCCGCCTTTCGATGGCCACTCAAACAAGAATAATGCATCTGTTTGGTCTAGATAATCACGTATTCCCATCAACTCTAATTCATAAGGATCATTTAAACGATACAAGTCAAAATGAAATACATCCTTACCTTGAATGTGATAAGGCTCCACCAAAGTATAGGTTGGACTTTTAACTGCACCTTGATGTCCTAAACTCTGCAACCAGTAGCGCGTTAATGTTGTTTTGCCTGCACCAAGATCACCGATAAGATAAATTACGCCTTTTGCAATATGCTGCGCCAGTTTTTGCGCCAACTTTTGAGTATCTTGCTCATGACTTAGACTTAATTTAGAAGAATACTGCATAACGCTCACAACATGATTCAAACCAGACAATATGATAGCATTGCACGACTTTAAAACCTATGTTGCATTGTTGAGAAAAGATGCTTTGACATATTTGGTCTGAGTTCAATATCAACAGCAATCTTAATGACATTCATTATCACCATGAAACAGCACGATTCTTTTTCAACATTTCAACCACCGATGAGAGATGGTGTAACAGCTTCTAAAATATATCTACCCAAATTAGAAAAATTACCCCAAAGCCTATTTGTTTTTTTATGTGAGCACTTTTCACATATTAGCGCCAATGAATGGAAACAGCGTTTTGATGATCAGTTAATTTTGGATATGCATGGTCGGAAACTATGCATAGAGCATCCTTATACCGAGAATACCCATATTTATTATTATCGTTTTCTCAACCACGAAATTCAGGTGCCGTTTCAAGAAAAGATTCTTTATGAAAATGATGATCTGCTGGTGGTTGATAAACCCCATTTTCTGACCATCAGCCCATCGGGGCAATATATTCAAGAAACACTTTTGGTCCGTCTAAAGAAAAAGACCAATAATCCAGACTTGACTCCTATACATCGCTTAGACCGTGAAACAGCGGGAGTTGTATTATTCTCCAAACGTCCACAAACTCGCGGTATTTACCAACAAATGTTTGCTGATCGTCATGTAAAAAAGACCTACCATGCCATTGCAGCTTATGATCCCGGGCTCAGTTTCCCGTGTCAGGTTGCATTAAGAATGGAGAAAGGTGAGCCTTTCTACACCATGAAAGTGACTGAAGGCAAAATCAATTCACAGACTGAAATTCATCTTCTCGAACATGATCAGATGTGGGCAAAATATTTATTACAACCGGTCACAGGAAAACAGCACCAATTACGTGTGCATCTCAATTGGCTTAAATTACCCATTAAAAATGATCCCTTCTATCCAACTGTAGTGCATAAAGATCTGCATGACTTCTCACGACCTCTACAACTTTTAGCTCAAAAAATTGAGTTTGTTGATCCCATTACACAGCAGGCGTTATGTTTTTGTTCTGCCTATGAATTGACACTGTAATGTTGACGTAATGACAAATATGGGACTTTTTGATGATTAAAGATTGAATTTCCGAAAGCTTTGATTAAAATAGACATTCAAACTTAAATTTTGTTTGGTTAACATTCATGAGAAAAACCGAAGTTTATCAAGTACGCCTTGATTCACAAGAAAAAAAACTTGCTTTTGCCGTTTTTAAACAATTAGGCATTACTCCTGCTCAAGCAGTTCGACTTTTTTTTAAGCAAGTCGTAATTACCAAATCGATTCCATTTGCAATTGAAAACCAAAATATCAATATGGACCAGATATTAAAATTAAGGAAACTCAAGCAAGAACAACAGAATGGACAGACCAGCACTACCATTGAATTAAGTGATGATGACGAAGATTTGTTTGCAGAGTTAAATGCAATTCTGGGAGAAAGTGACAAAAATTAACAGTGTCGCATTTTTAAACAATTAATTAACTTTACTTTTCTATTTTTTAGTTATGCTCTTTTGCAAAGATAAAAATCATTGCAAGGAGTATATAAATGATCGTGAGACGCGCGACCAAAGAAGATTTAGATCAACTTGCTGTTTTATTTGATGAATATCGTCAATTTTATGGTGCATCTTCTAATCTTAAACAATCTCTTGATTTTCTTAAACAACGTTTTGAGAATAAGGAAAGTGTTATCTTCATCCATGTAAAAGACGATGTTTTTACGGGTTTTGTCCTCCTCTATCAAGGTTTTACATCTGTATCCTGTTCTAAATACTATATTTTAGATGATGTGTATGTCACGCCAGTGTTTCGTCGGCAAGGCTCTGCCAAACAGCTGATTGATACTGCAATTCTATTTGCAAGACATGAAGATGCACAGCGTATTAGTTTAGAAACACAAAAAAACAATTACCATTCCCATCAATTGTATGAACAAATGGGTTTTGTTAAAGACAACGAGTTTCAAACCTACCACTGTTTCTTGAAATAATTTTGACATCCACTGTAATAAATATTATTTGTGGATTATTTGCCGATCCAACTAGACTTTAAATTTCGATTTAAAAATATATCTATTTTTCAATACATTAATCAATGATGAAGATGATAATACACTAGACCTATATTTAAACCTGATAAGCTGTGAATCCTCAGTTAGGCTTCGATGATCATCATTAGACTCCAGATATATTGTCTGATTTATTTTTTGCAGCCTCTACTTGAGCCTCATTCAGATAAAGCCATTCCCCCTCAGGCAATTGACTGAGTACTAATTGCCCGACCTGCACACGATGTAAACGTTCAACTTTGTTACCCACTGCAGCGAGCATTCGTTTCACTTGATGATAAACACCTTGATGTACTGTAACTTTTAACTCATGTTCTGCAAGACGCTGCACATTTGTTGCAGCAAAGAGTCCTTTTTCATTACGCAGTTCAACGCCCTGTTCAAGCTGCTGAATTTGATCATCAGTAATCGGGTCAGCTGTGTGTATCTGATAAACTTTAGGCACATGCTTTTTAGGATGCGTCAAGGCTTGTAAAAACTGACCGTTATCAGTGAAAAGTAATAAGCCCGTGGTATCCTGATCTAAACGCCCTACACTTTGTAGACCACGATTCATCAACACATCATCAAACAAGTCAAAAACGCTGAAATGATGCGTAGATTGATGTGAACACTCATAATTTTGCGGCTTGTTTAAAGCAATATAAACGTTTTCCCGATATTGAAACGTTTGCTGATACACCGAAAATTCTAAATGATCTAAATCAAGTTTAAACTTTGGATCAGTAATAACCTCGTTTTGAATTTGTATTGCACCATTCTTGATTAAGTGCTGGCAATGCTTTCGAGAGCCAAAACCTTGTGATTGCAACATTTTTTCCAAAAACATAAATCAATACCTTAAAAATTCACGACACAGTTTAAAGCATCGTGAAGCCAAACCCAATCAAGATTCACTTTTTTCAGCATTCTCAACCACTCATGCATAGAAATTAACCACCAAATACGAATGATTTATGGGCTGCTACTCCAGCCATTGCACCATCAGCAACAGAAAATGCAACTGAACCACCTGAACGGGTGATGTCACCACATGCATAGATGTTGTTTAAATTGGTTTGCTTGAATGTATTGGTCGAGAGTGCTTCACCATACTCATTGCTGTCAATATTCAAACCTAATCTCCTTACCCAAGGAGATTGAATTCTCATAAAAGTCGAGATAAATAACCCATCCAACTGAGTTTGATCACCATTTTCAAATTTTAATTCACAGTGATTTTGAATTTTGGCTATTTTGCGCGTATCCAATTTCACATGACGCTGTTTTAACTGATCTCGTAGAGCTGGTTCGATTGCATCAATGAGAACTATACCATTGAGAAATAATGTTGTATTCCCCCAATCAGGCAACATCAATGCCATATGGAGAGAATGAGTACCTGAATACAGCACTCCAATTTGACCAAGATTTAATTCATAACCATCACAGTAAGGACAATGGAAAATGCTCTTTCCCCATCGCTCGGCCAAGCCGTCAATTTGGGGTAATTCATCCTTTACGCCTGTTGCAATAATAATTTTTTCGGTCTGAAATGTTGTGTAATTGTTATTTTCAGCTTCTGTAAAAACCTCATAATGATTGATCCTGACCTGAACGTCGATAACAGATGCATTCAACCAAACAATGCTTGAATATTTCTCTAACTGATGCTTGGCATTCGCTATGATGGAGGCAGGTTCATGTCCATCCTGCGCGAGGAAATTGTGAGAGTGCGTTGCAAAACGGTTCCTACGCAAACCTGCATCTACCACCAACACATTTTTTCTGGCTCTTGCCAAGGGTAAAGCCGCAGATAAACCCGCAAAACTCCCGCCAATAATAATCACATCATATTTCATGTTTATAAGCCTATATGTAACTTTTAAAGTTACTATATTTCTTTATTTTTAAAATTGCAACTTCTGATGTTACAATTAAAAGTAAATTGACGAGTACGATGACCATGCGTAAAGACAGCAAACTTTCTCGGATGTTACATGTGTTATTACATATGGCACGTGAAAAAAGACCATTCACATCAGAACAGATTGCAGGAATGCTCGACACCAATCCAGTGGTGGTAAGACGTACCATGTCAGGGCTAAAAAAAGCAGGATTTGTACATGCCGATAAAGGTCCCGGCGGGGGGTGGACATTGATCCAGAATTTAAATGAAATTTCGTTATACGATATTTATCAGGCTGTCGGTAAACCAACAATTTTTGCTATGGGCAATGAACAAGAAACCCCAAACTGCCTTGTCGAACGTGTAGTAAACAATGCATTAAATCAAGCAATGTTTGAAGCACAAAACATTTTAATACAGCAACTTAAATCGACAAATCTAGCCAGACTGGCGCAAGATTTTGAGTATGAATGGGATTTAATGGAAACTAAACCGTCTCATGCTTCACTTCATTGATTTTTTTATTGAGCATTTTAATACCAATAAACAGCTGTCTCCACTCCATGCTTCCATTGTTTTTAGTATAATGCTGTGTTGGAATGAATTGTAAATGATGAATATTGATGAGCCTGTCTAGTCTAGATTTAAATTTAATTGTGCTTCTTGTTTTATTGGCTTGTGGTATTTTCAGTCACAACACAGCAGTGACTATTGCTGCTGGCATATTAATTGTCTTCCGCATCACACCATTAAGTGAGTTTTTCCCTTTATTACAAACTCACGGTCTGGAGGTTGGAATTATCATTTTAACAATTGGTGTGCTTACCCCGATTGCCAGTGGAAAAATTCCAGGCGATGTCATTCTTAAATCATTTATGCACTGGAAATCACTAGTTGCCATTGCAATTGGATTGTTGGTCGCATGGTTAGGCGGGCGTGGTGTTTCTTTAATGACCAGCCAACCGAATGTCGTAGCAGGTTTACTGATTGGTACAGTAGCAGGAGTAGCATTACTTCGAGGTGTTCCTGTGGGTCCACTGATTGCAGCCGGCATTTTATCGTTATTGATTGGTAAATCCTAAAACCATCAAACAGAAATACTTAATAAATTTAAAAAACATCCCATCCTTACCAGCTTTAGATTACTCAGCATGTCTATCGGCACCGTTAAGATCAGGAAAAATCAATAGAACTGATCTGCTCATAAAGTTTCTTAAATTGGTCAAGTTAAAACTTTGACGTTTTTAATAAAATAATGATGCTTTTGTACTCTCCTGATGAATTACAATACCACCCACCCATATCCATGAAAAATCTTAAATAAAATTATAAACATAACAACAATCTTACACAGTGTGAACAGTACAAAAATGCAATCTTAATGTTGATTTTTCCTCAACCAAACGCTTGGATTTATTGAGTAATATAAAAATAGATTAGGTCACAAATAAACAATTTTGTAATGACTGTAGCAGCATTAAACAGCATGATTTTTCACCTAAATTTTACTCATTTGTATGAGGCATTATTTTTCATATGACAACAAATACAAGCACAATGTTAAAAGAAGCACCTAAGCCACAATTGGTAAAAACTCACAAATACCTAGAATCAAATATCATTGATTATCGCGGTGACACCTTATTCAGTTGCATTTATGCAGCTCCAGAAAAAGAAAGCATTATCTTATTACACGGCGGACCGGGATTTCCAAACGATCTAAATATTATTGCAGAACACTTCATTCCCCAGTTTCAGGTCATTATATTTCATCAGAGAGGAACAAAGAGATCAGCTTGTACAAGTGCAGATTACACACTAGATGCGTATATCAATGATATTGAAACTGTACGTAAATTTTATAAGATCAAGCATTTTCATTTATGGGGACATTCTTGGGGAGGACTTTATGCTCAGGTATATGCAGAAAAATATCCCGATCATTTGCTCAGTCTTTTTTTATGCAACCCTGGATCTGGCACAAATACACAATGGCAGCAAACTGAAAATGAAGTAATGCAATTCAATAAGTCCAAAGTCAGTTCTTGGGAATGGACTTTAATGGGAATCAACAGCTTTTTAGGAAGGCTTGGTGGTGATAAAGCGTATCAACGACTTTTCAAGCAAGTGATGAAAAATTATAATCATACATTTATATCAACAGACCAGCTTGATATAACAGAAGATTTTAATTTATTAAAAGCAGCTCCAATTAATAAAACCAGACCTGAAATTATTAAATATCCGCTATTAACAGGGTTGCCAAACCCAGATTTTAAAATTACGATCCTATATGGCGAGCACGACATATACACCAACAGCAAATATTTTGTGGTTGATCGCTACCCCACTGCGACTGTCTTCAATCTTGTAAATTCAGGTCATTTACCTTGGCTGCACAATCCCAAAGCCTATAAAGATGTTCTGACTAGCCACTATCAATAATCTATTGGAATCACTTGAAAATTAAGATTGTGGTTAACCCCTATACATTTAAATTTATCACTTTACGGGCACGTTTATGTTCATACATTTTAAGGTCGGCAAACTCTATCAGCTTGTTCAGTTCCAAAGCATCTTCAGGGAATAAAGCTAATCCCACACTTGCACCCATGTTCAATCTAACGTTTTCAAATACAAAAGGAAGTCCACAGGCATCCACTATACGGTTCATCACTTTCTTTGCCAAATCCTGATCACCCAAACTACTTAAGATTACCGCAAATTCATCACCACCAAGACGTGCCACCAGATCGTCTTGTCGAGTAATACTTACGATACGCTTGCCTATTTCCTTTAATGCTTCATCACCTAAACGATGACCGTATTGATCATTGATTGGTTTCAAACCATCCATATCAATCATCAGTATTCCCAAAAGTTTTTGAGTACGTTTTGCTTTTTCTACCCCTTGTCTTAAACAATCTAGAAACAAAGCACGGTTCGCCAACCCGGTTAAAGTATCTTGGGTTGCTAATTTATATAATTCTTGCGCACCGAATTTCGAAGCATGATACATGGCCGCTGCAATCAACTCCGACATAAGTGTCAATAAATTGATATCTGCTTGTTTAAACGCATTTACACGTTCAGAATAGATTTTTAATACGCCTATGGGTTCATCATAATGAATCAATGGAACGACAGCCATTGAACGTAAGCCTACTCTTCTGCACGCTTCTCGATCAACACGCTCATCTGCTTCACTGTCTTTACAATATAATGTGCAATTTTGCGCTATACATAATCCAGAAAGACTAGAATCCATTTTTAAACGCAAGCCCAAAAATTCGGTTGCACCGTTCGAAACAGCACGATAAACCATATCCCCCTGCTCGGCGAGTTCGACAATTGCGCCTTTGGCTTGAGTAATCAGTTGGACTTGTTCGGCCACCAATGTCATTACCGCATTGATGTCTAAACCCAATTTAGCAATAGCCGTCTGGGTTTGAATGACGGAAAGCAATTGCTTGGCTGTTGGTTGTTTCGTTTTAGACATACATCATCCTAGACGAGCTTACAATACAAGAGGAAATACACAGTGATCTCAATATTTCATCAAACATATTTTTGCTTCTGCTTACTTGAAAAATATGAATGAAATACACTGAGTCCGCATTAAAATTCTGAAACACATCTTATGATGATTCATATTTAAAGTATATTACTGTGCTCACTAAATTCACGATGAAATGCTCAATTTAGACCATGTTATTGAGCTGTGTTCGCATTTCATTTGCAATGTTGGTTTTTCTCAACGCAGTATTCAAAATAATGTGATTTCCTTAATATTAGCTGAATATTTTTTGACCTGAAAAACACAAACAGATACCCAAAGAATAATGCATCAAAAGGCTTTAGGAGAAGGATGTCGATTATCATCCAAAGTATTGGACTATTGCTTTTGAATTAAATCAAGATATTCTGAGGCTTTAGTTTGACCTTGCTTTGCTGCGGCTTTAAGCCAGTAGATGGCTGTCTCTTTATTTTCAGAGACTCCAAAATTCCCCATAAGCATCATGCCAGTTAAATACTGTCCATCTTTATCACCAGCTTCGGCACTTTTTTTAAACCATTTATAGGCTTCTTCATAATTGCGCTTGTCACCGATTCCCTTGAAGTAAATAGAACCGAGCCGATTGAAGACCTTGGTATTTCCTTGTTCTGCTAGTACCAGGTAATAAGGTTCAGCAGCGGCAATATCTTCACGTTCGAAGTAATAATATTGCGCCAAGGCATAAATATCTTCATCATTTCCCTTATTGGCAAGTTTCTTGAGCAACTGCTCTATATATTTTTCATCACGCGGAATAAGATTTTGATAATATAACTTGAGGAGATTTCTTTGAGAGTCAGTAACATCTCTTTCTGCGGCAATTTTAAACCATTTGGCGGATTCAAGATAATCTTGTTTGACACCTTTTCCATAAAAATAAATTAAGCCTAAATTGTGGTTAGCTGAACGATGACCTAATTCTGACGCCTTTTTATACAGCTCTATTGCTTTAGCTAGATTCTGTTCAACACCTTGACCTGTCTGAGTCAAATATCCCAAATCAAATAGTGCCTGTTTTTGGTTTAATGCTGCTTTCCGCTGTATGTCTGCCACATTAATCTCAGGATCAGCTGAATACACAGCGCCGCTCAGTAACAGCAGCTTTAAAGTTGAAATGCATATAAATTTTCTTATTTTCACTGATAGCAACGCATACCCTTTTTAAGAGTAAACTATGTTAAACAAAAATAAGCTGCATTCAAATACTGGAAATCGCATTTTTTCTCAACGTGCAGTTTTGCAAATATATAGGGTAAAAGCATACCTAGACATGCCGCTGCAATATAATTCAATATGCTTTGACTCTCCTGATTTTATAAAAATTGGTCAAATATGTGATCACTTATTCACTCAACGCAATGAAACAAGTTAAAAACGATCTTTGAATCAAAAATTTGTATTGTATTTCACTTTGCTGATCCTTTTATGCTTGTGATTGGAATAGAACAGCGTGAGATCCTTGAATGTCTGTAAAACTAATTTGTGTTTCCCACACGCCATTACTTGATTTTGCTTCACCGGCACCAGATGTTGAAGCTTCAGCAAGAGCAGTGTTTACCCAACTTGCTGATCAAGTGAAGGCTTATGATCCCACACTCATTGTTATTTTTGGTCCAGATCATTTTAATGGATTCTTTTATGATCTGATGCCAGCATTTTGTCTGGGTACCCGTGCAACTGCTGCAGGGGATTGGAACTATGGTCCCGGAACACTGAATGTTCCCGAAGCAAAAGCGCTTGCTTTGGCTGATTACTGTTTAGCACATGATATTGATATGTCATATTCTTATCGTATGCAGGCAGATCATGGCATTACTCAACCCTTAGATTTATTTTGTGATGGTCAACTTGACCGCTACCCAGTAATACCGATTTTTATCAATAGTGCAGCAAATCCCTTGCCCCGAACACAACGTGTGATTCAGATGGGACAGATTGTCGGCAAATATCTGAAAGGCTTAGATGAGCGCATTTTAATTATCGGCTCTGGAGGGTTATCTCATGACCCACCTACACCGCAAATACACACGGCATCCCAAGAAGTCCAAGAATTTTTGATTGCTGGTCGAAATCCTAGCACGGAAGCCCGTCAGCAGCGTCAAGCCAAGGTGATTGCTGTAGGTCAAGGTCTTGCCCATGGAGACCAGAGTTTGACATTGCCGCTTAACCCAACATGGGACAAAGCATTACTACAGCGATTTAAAGATGCAGATTTTAATTATCTTGGCTCAATGACCAGTGAAGACATTCTTCTTCACGGTGGTCGTGGTGGTCAGGAAATTCGAACTTGGATGGCTGCATTTTCTGCACTTTCCGCATATGGTGCATATCACGCTGAGATTGTTTATTACGCGCCGATTCAAGAATGGATTGCAGGCATGGGAATGATGACCGCAGAACCACTGCAACAGATGACCGGAAGCTTCGAACCGTCGCGAGATTTGATTTAATACAGTTACTCTGGGCAACTGTTGATCATTGTATTCTTTAGGGATTCAGGTATTTGTTCAACTGCAAATGCACTATATAAGCGATTTACACGTGCTCTATTGCCCTTAAAAGAGCACATTAACTCTGCAACCTGAGTGATTCGGCTAAATGAAGGATAACGTTCCAAGGCGAGTATTGAACCACGTTCAACTCGCTCCCAGTCGATGCTATTACCTTCAAGCTGAAATGGGTTCCCTCGATCTGTAGCCGTAAAGACAATCAGATAATAATACATGTCCTGATTTGGACCAGGATTTAACCGCTGGATGTCAGCGATAACCTCATCCATCATTCCGGGATAGCCACCGAGCCATTTTGAATCATTAATCGCTATATAGGTATTATAAATCGGACGATAAGATGGAAATTTTGCAATACCCTCTTTATATGTTGCATAAGCCTCATTGACTGCTCCAAAATTTTGGTATGACTTTAATAAAGCAACATAATAAAATGGATCTTTGGAAGCAATCTCTTTATGTTCAAGCAAAAAAGAAATTCTCTGCATCTGTAATTTTATAAAAATATCAAGGTCATCTTGCGAGACTTCATGGATATAATTTCCACCTCTATACACCCATGATTTCGCACCCAACAGATACGCTTTAAACAAGTATGGTAATGGTGATTTAGGCGTAGCCTTTAACCACTCATCAGCAAGTTGTTGTTGCTGATCCCAAACTGACTCATCCCGCGTTCTATATCTTTCTGTTATTTCAGCAAGTTTTTCCAGATATATGGTATGCCTATTTTTACCATTTAAAAAAATGGCTTCCGACTTTAATTCTTTAGCAATAAGCTGGTCTAAGGCCTTAAATTGCTTTTTC
This sequence comes from Acinetobacter baumannii, assembly GCF_016508585.1. GTDB lineage: Bacteria > Pseudomonadota > Gammaproteobacteria > Pseudomonadales > Moraxellaceae > Acinetobacter > Acinetobacter nematophilus. Next base: position 2,431 of record NZ_JADVOP010000060.1, on the reverse strand, counting down.
GCGAGCAATGACATGATCTCTTCTTTGATCGTTAATGCTTCACTATAAGTATCACCACGGATAATGGTCATTTTTCCAAGCTTTTTGTAATCTTGTTGTGTTACATCAGCATAAACAACAGTATTCATATGGACTGCAACCAGTACAGCCATTAAAGTTTTTTTAATCATTGATAAAATTAATTAGAATCAAGTATAAAAAATTCTACCGACTTAAATGATATTTTACAACAGCTTGACTCAATATCATTCGGGTAGCTTATGACCGCAATGTGGGCAAAAACAATATTTATTCTTTTCCTTTTCCTCCTCATCTTCCTTACGTTCACGAATGAGTTGCAAAACAATATCACGGGTTTGATCTGTAGATAGCCCAACTTCTCGGCGAATGTTATCTATTTTTTCTTCATCATGGATGATATCAATTTCACAACTCTGTAATAGATCTCTGAATTTCAACTCTAATTGCTGTTTTCTTAACTCAAGTTCATTGGCTAAACCATTGGCTAAAATACCTGCTGGCAAAGCCGCTAACCCCACCCCAAGAATCGTGATCATTGCGCCCAAAAAACGTCCCAATGGGGTAATAGGTGTAACATCACCATAACCTACTGTGGTTAATGTCACGACTGCCCACCACATGGATGCAGGAATAGAGCTAAATACTTCAGGCTGTGCTCGCCCTTCCACCACATAAATTCCTGCTGCTGCCATCACAATCATAATCACCAAAATAAAAATGACAGCTTGAAATGAACCTTTTTCACGCTCAATTACACGTAGGAGAATTTGTAGTGAAATAAAATATCGGGTGAGTTTTAACAAACGCAACAAACGTAAAATTCGGAGGAATCTTAAGTCAATATGCACAAAGAAATTGATATAGGCTGGTAATATTGCCAATAAATCAATAATTGCAGCTCCACTTGTCACATAGTTCCAACGAGCTTTCCACCCTGCTTCAAACGGTTCTTTTTCTACAACACTCCAAAAACGTAAAACATATTCAACAGAAAAGACCACAATCGATATATTTTCAAATACATCAAAATAAACTTGATACGCTTTATAAACATCATTAATGGACTCTAAGAGTACCGCAATCACATTTCCAATAATCAGAAAAATAAGCGAAAAATTGATCGCACGACTAAACCATGTTTCATAATCTTCATTATGTAAATTGTCATAAATAAATTTTCTGAGCGTGTACCAAACTGTGAAGCGCATCTATTGTTCTTTATTTTAAAGATGAGTCATTTTAATACGGATTGGCAGAATTGCACATCATCCTGCTCTGAGCTTTACAAATTTATAGCCTGAACTCGGCAATGAAGCTTTATTAAAAGCATAAATATATTTTCATTATTTCATAAATTTTTATTATATAATCACAAAGGTTGATACACTAGATTCACTATGGCTGCATGAACATACGATCTCTAAGAAGATTAAAAAGTCTTTTTGCAAGCTTGAAAAATAGGCAGCGGACAGTATCGTTAAAGGCACCCTTCCTCTAAAGATACTATCCGCCAAATCAAAGCCAGTCTCCCAAATGTCTTTGATTTAATAAGTTTATTTTAGCGCCATGTTGGATAGAATGTTTTCCGTATTTAATATAAATCTTTAATATTTTCGGAATGAATTTTCAAATATCTGCTTTTTTTCGAAAATATTTTCTGTGGTACAGCTTATGAATGATAGCCAATACACCTTAGACCGAATTGATCGCAAAATTTTATCGGCACTTCGTCAAGATGGGCGTTTAACTATTGCTCAACTCTCTGAACTTGTCGGGCTTTCCTCTTCTCCATGTTGGACACGAGTCAAACGTCTTGAATCCTTAAATGTGATTGAAGGCTATACTGCGACAATCAATGCCAAGGCAATCGGAATTAACGAGCTGTTCTTTATTGAAATCACATTGGAACGTCATGATGATGAAATCTTAGAGCAATTTAGCGATGCGCTCAGTCAAATGCCAGAAGTGGTAGAAGCACATTTGGTGACTGGAGATTATGATTATTTGGTCAAGGTCGCGGTTAAAAATGCCGAACATTATGAACGCTTTTTACGTAAAAATTTATACTCAATGAAAGGCATTCGTCATACCCGATCCATTTTTGCCTTACGTCCATTAAAATTAGAAAATAAATCAGATCTCATGCTGATTGAATAGCAAAATTTTAAAGAAGGGTTTTAAAACAGATGATCAAAAACTCTTCTTTGTTTGCGTGTTATTTATACATTATCAATCAACAATATGACCAACACCTACAAAAAATAATACTTTAGTCTAAGCATTTTTCGTATAAATATCACACAAATTTGCTATTCAAAATTTAATCTGTTTATTTTTTACCCACCAATTTACAAATTTAAAAGCAAATTATTTCATATATTTAAATCATTTAAGCAAAAAAACATTACAA
>NZ_JADVOP010000059.1 GCF_016508585.1 Acinetobacter baumannii | reverse complement strand
ACATTCAATAATTCGTCATGTTTATTTTATAAATTTAGAAATCCATTACTTTTAATCATTAACAATCATTACTTTTAATCAACAACCTATTTTATAAATCATTTTTACTCAGCTCTAAATTATAAATACCTGCAATCGAATTAAACCTTAAGCCAAGTTGTTTTCCTCTATTTCTATAATACTCAGCAAGGATTTTTAAAGTCTTTAGTACATCCGATACAAGCTCAATCCCTATTCTTTTTTTATTAATTTCTCGATTATATCTTTTTAACACAGGATCTAATCCGCAACGCTTACTAGTCTTGCACGTTGACAGGATATAGAACATAAACTCCTTAATCACCATTATCTGCAAGAATAAATGAATATGTTGGAACTCAATGAAAACTGCGTTTGAACAGTTCAAAGTCTCGTACAACACCTTTACTCATGCATAAACTCAGGATTTGCTGAGTTTTACTGTGAATGATCGCTTGCACCTTAAATGTATGCAGTTTTTTCTTACCACTATAGCTTTTCTTCTGTTTTTTAGGTCTTTGAATTGGAGTTTCAGTCATATCTACAAGCATAACATTCCAGTCTATACCTTCCCTTTCCAGGATATATTTGGATAGATTAAACAAGCCTGACTGGATGAAAGTATCTTCAACGTGATAAACCATTATGAATGCACTGGGCTCTGATACACCGAAACTCGTAGCAACATGGAATAAAGTTCGATATTCTCACCAATAGCTTAAACAGAGTAAAATTTAATCTTCAAAACACAGTTTTGGTGGTCTGCCTATAGAAAGAATTTGCATCTGCTTTTGTTCAACCATAAGAGAAAACATTGAACGGTATATGCCTGTATAATGCTTAAACTGAGCATCAGGAAGCTTTTTTTGATTTATGAGAAAGCTTTATTTAATATTTATACTAAAATTAGACTTTCAATCCTCCCGCTGTAATCCCATTACATTTTATTGAAAATGTATTTTTAAATATATGAAAATAATTTTATATTAAGTCTTTATAGGCATTTTATAGTATTATTGATAATCAATACGAAATTCCGCATACGCATTTGCGATACCCGCTGTTGCAGCAGCATCTGTAGCCACATAATTTGCGTAAAAAACAGCTGAAACCTTTCCATTCGCATCCACCAGGAAAGGACGACTTTTACCCACTAAATCACCGGGAAAACGTGAAGTTTTACTGATTGGGACTCGATTACGATCAGAATCAGTCAGTTCTATCGCAACGTGTTGTGCTGTGGCAGCAGCATTTGCATTGGTTAAAGCTAAAAATTGATTATTGACAGGATTCTGTTCCCCGATGAATGTAAATGTTACTGCAGCATTTGGTGGACACTGTGACAGATTAAATGGAATTGCTATACGGGGTCCTTTAGCGCCAGGCACTTTCAGTTGACGTGTAGAATTTTTACCTAAATCTACAATTTTATGTGATTCACTCTCCTCAACACCACACGTAGAATTGGTCGCATTACCTTTTAAAGTAAAGTTATAGGTGCCCAGGTCTGCGTGAGCATAATTCAATGAGTAACAATTCATTATGATAAAGCAAACAGCAGGATAAAAATTTTTTTTAAATACATTCATCATCAACTCCTAGTCAAAGTCAATTCGGAAATAACCTCTCGCCTGAAAAGGTCCAGGTGTAGGTTGATTTCCAGTTACACTCACTGGCCAGGTTTTAACCACGATATTGGCTGGATTGGTATTGTTAAATTGAATTTTACTATTCATATTATTAGGAATAAGAATATTGTCATTTTGATCTGACATCTTGAAACCAATATCTGGATTATTAGACACAATAATGTCATTGGCAGGTCCACCCACTTTATCGGTTTGAACACGTAATGTAAGTGGTGCGTTATTCGCAATATAACTATTACATTTTATCGATAACGGCATATTTGCCTTGGCAATACCATCCGGTTTATTACCAATCCCAGACTGTTTAAAGCGATAGCTTGGAATGTCACCAAAATCAACGATAGAATCAACATTATCATTGATGATGCAGTTTTGGGGTACCACTACTCGACCTCTTAGATGCAGTGTTTGTTTTGCACCATTGGCCTTTCCTGAACCTGCAGGTGCAGCATTGTCACCTGTATAAAAGTCAGCAATAGGCACATCAATATAACTAAAGCCAACAAAAGGTTTAGAGATTCGCATGGTTAAAGTAAAGGTTGTATTTCCACCATGATAACTTGTTCTACACCATTCAGTTGGATCGCCAAATTTTCGATTGACTGCTGGTACAGGAACATTTGTGCCATTATAAGTATAAGTCACTGAAGCCTGTAAATATTCATTCGCTTGAGTATAGCTCTTTCCAGAGATATTGATGGGTGGTCCATTGACATAATCAGTTGTCATATAAATAGGAATCGATTGACCATTTAAGACAGTCCCATTATTACAATGCGTGGTATATGCATCACCATTGATACTGACTGTTAGAGTTTGATTGAATGTTTTCCCAACTGCGTTATCGGCTGGATTGGTAAAGGTATAGGTTCCAAAGTCAGCATATAAAACTGTTTTTTGTTCTGTTCTCCACCAACCTGCTGAAACATCCATAGCAGTCAGCAATAACAAAGTAGATGCAAGTAATTGGTTTTTCATCAATGCTCTCCTGTTACTTACATTCAACGTTAAACTGTTGTATTGCAAGACTTAAATCTGCTGTGCCAATATCATAATCCGCAACACATTTTTGTTCAGTTGTTTCCCCCCAAGCAATCTCCAGTACACCTTTTAAAGGTAACCCTGTCATATAGACCTGCCCAAACTCTGCCGCCATACCTGATGCTTTTCCACCTGTAACCGTCACATTGCTGGCATAAGGAATAGGTTGTCCCTTATATTGAATATTAATGAGTGCGCGAACACCAATACTGGTGTCAAATGTCGCACGACCAATCGCACCACGGATCGGTACAACATGACTGACATTGCTATTGATTTCTAAATTTGAATCAAAACTGTTTGAATCTAGTGCCACACGATTTAAGCGATATTCTGACGCGTAAGGTAAAATTGCATAGCCACGCCAGTCCGTTTTAACACCATTGTAATTTTCAACTTTTACACCTTTTGCACCAGGCGCTTTCACTAAAATACTGGTGTCACCTAAGGTCTGTCCAAAAGTTAAACCATCTTTGTGCAGCAACATACCGCCTGTTGCACTGTAGCTAAAGCGGTTATTGTTGCCATCATAGCTGTAACCTGCACCAATGTTGCCATACGTTCCATTGTAGTTGGCATTGATTGATCCAGCAGAACCTTGTTCAGTCACATAGCCTTGTCGAATACTATAATTAAGATTTCGATCTTTTAATAATGTACCGTTAATACCCACCAGATAAGCATTATTGCCATCTGAATTTTGCGTTGTAGATGCGGTCGCATAAGTATTGCCCCATGTACTGTTATGGAAATTGGCTTTGGAACGTAAGCGATCTAATGGGAAAGATATATTCGCAGTATACATTGTATTGGCTTTCTCTAATTGAGAAAACATGTTACGGCTCACCCCCAAAGAATAACTTACGCCATTCCATGCACCATTGTAACCTGCTTGTACCCACTCATCTTTTTTCGAAGTCCCCCAATAACTTTGTTGATTTGCGGCAAAGTAAACAGAACCATACTGCCCCATCGAATGGGAAATATTGGCTTGCAAACGCCCTTTTTTGGTGTGATTGAGATCATAACCATTGGCTGTTATTCCAACAGTCGCTAAATTTCCGTCTTGAGTTTCAGCTTTTCCATAATTGTCACTCATCTGTCCGTAGAAAACGTCATTCAGTGTATAGAACCCCCGCGTTGAATAACGATAGCCTAACAGTTGGAAACTTGTTCCAGAACGAAGTAACGATTTAGAGTAGAGAAATCGCATAGATTGACCACTATGCTTAGAACCATCAACCAACTCACTTTTGGCATGTGTTAAATCGAATGAAAACGCACCAAATTTCCCCATATTACTACCAAAGCCAATCAAGCCACTTTGATAATGGTTTGATAGTTGGGAACCACCATAAATGGAAAGCCCTTTATCTAGGCCGTGTACGATTGTAGCCTGTACAACTGTGTCGTTCCCTCTGTCACTACGTAGACCGTTACGAAACTCGCCAGCCAGAACGCTATAACGTGTCCGCCCTTCTCTCTGTAAAATGGGTAAGCTTGAATAAGGAACCAAATAACTTTGGACAGATCCATCACTCTCTTCAACCGATACATGTAAATCCCCACTACCAAAAGCTGGATTCAAGTCTTGAATTAAAAACGGTCCTGGAGCAACATTGATCTGGTAAACAATATTATTATTTTGTCGAATCACTACTTTTGCATTACTTTTAGCAACACCACGCACATTCGGAGCATAGCCTTGTTGACTGTCGGGATACATTGCATCGGCAGTAGATAATTCGACACCACGGTAGCCAAAACTATCAAAAACACTACCGTCAGTAGCACCATCTCCAATTCTCAATTGGCTTTTGATTGGAATCAGTGTTTTTTGAAGATAGGTATTGAGACTTGTCCACTCATGGTTTGAGAAATTATCATCAGAATTATAATTAAAACTTCCGGAATGGCGAAGCTGCCATGAACCTAAATTAAGACCACTGTCCACACTGAGATATAACCCCTTCCCAGCTGTAGCTGAACCTGAGTTGTTATAGCCAGATAGCCGATAATTCAGAAACATCGCATTGATACCCGCATCCCATTGTTCAGGAGGAATATAGCCACGAACCTGATTTTTTAAAGCAATTTGCGGGAGATCAATATAAAGTTTCTGTTTACTAAATTGAAAACGACTATTTGCACCTTCAATGGCTTGAGAAATATCAAGGCATGTTGATTCTTGAGCACGCATTAACTCAGGATAAGCCGATGTATTTACTCCAAAACTTTCTAACAGTTTGACATCCAAACATGGAACCAGACCTGTGTTATCTTGTGCATTTTGCTTTTCAATAAATTGAATATCACGTGTCAGAACATACTCATCATTTGCATAAATTTCAACACGATAAACACCAGGTAATTGTTGCTGAGAACTTTGTAACTTCGATAAATCTGCAATTTGTGCATTTGACAAGCCATCAGTTAAAAATGCAGTATTAAAAACTTGCTCAGCATATACATGTTCTGCAAAAACAGTACTAACAGCCATTGCCGATGCAACACACATAGGCAGTGCTTTTACTTTTGCATACATCGGTTTGATTGGCGTCATGAATTAATTACCTATACAACAATACACATTAATTAAGATTTACTTCCACTTTTGGGGTTACACCACCATAGTCATTTACAGTTTGGTAACTCAGCTTACTGCCTGTTATTTTTGAAATTTTAGTTTTTTCAAATGGCGCAGCCATCACGCTGTCTAATTTGTTATCATTTAATGTCAAGTTCACAAAAGAGATGTGATATGGCGACTGATTATCCACTTCTACACCATCTGCACTTTTTACAAACTTGATTTTTTCTAATGCATTTTCAGGTGCAATACTGAGTTTTTCAGGTCGCACAAACAACTTAATGCGAGATAATACGGCGAGCTGTAATATATTTTTTTCTGCAAGAATTTCTTTATCTACAGAAGGAATTGACTTTACGTTTAACCAAAACACCGACTCACGATCCTGAGGCAAGTTGTTTGTTAAATTGACAATCCTGAGCGTATTTTCGGTTGCTGGTTCAGCTACAAATAAAGGTGGTGTAACTAAAAAAGTCTTTACTTTCTCTTCACTTTTATTTTCAACCCAAGAATTAATCAGATAACGGTCTTTTTTGCTATGATTGATCACGGAGAGTGAAACCTGTTTCGCTTCCATAGGATAAATCACACGTGTTGCGCCCAAAGATACCCCACCAATTGCTTTACCTTCCGCATGTAAAAAGGTCGTAAGGCATGATAACGTCAGCCCCAATACACCGTTTTTAAACATATTTAAATTCATATAAATATTCCGAAATAACTTATGGATAAAAAACAGAGAGCAAAATATTTGTACTGTTTTGAGACATCTGACCAACTTGAAATGGCAAAGGCAGTACCACTGTTTCATCAATATTTGACAATTCAGCAACGCTTTGATTTTCAATAACATTCAAAGCAACTTGTGATGGAACTCCCTCATATATTTGGGAATGGTGTAAATTGGCACCTGGTAGTAAATAAAAGGATTTTTCAGATACTGATTGAGCGTTTGAACTGCTTGCAATATTGCGAGGATCTCTCAACGCAATCTCAAGATTGTAATAAACTGTTGAAGAACAATTGGAAACATTCAACTCTAAAAAAGAGGCTAAATCGATTGTCGTTAAATGCTTTAAATTATTGCCTGGAACAAAGGCACAACTTGGATTAACCAAGGAGCCGTTAAAATGGGCTCTTCCACCAAATACATAGCTGTTTGCGGAAGCATTTAGCGATATAGCCATTCCAATCAGCACAGCCAGATATCTATTCATGTGAAATAAGCCCATTAACAGTAATAAATTCAAATCATGGTTTGAATTTATGCTTAGTTATAGTTCACAACAAAAGTCGCATCTGCATTGGCTTTACCCGCTGTAGATTGACCAGTTGCTACATAACGTGCAGAAAATGGGAATGTATTTGTACCATTACTGATTGCTTTTTCTGCTGAGAAGACACTGCCATCTAGTGCAAGAATTGTAGAAGCATAGTCAGTGATTTCGATGCCCACATTGGTTGCAGCAGGTGCATTGCCACCCCCACCATTTACAGCCAAGAGAGTATTCTTACCGGTTATCGTTTGACCATTAAATGCAAAAGACACTCCTTTAGTGACCAATGATGCATCACAGTCCACCAATTGAATATTAAATGGAACTGCTGCCGATTTAGCATTAGCAGTCGCTAAACTTGCAGTACGATGTTGTCCTAAATCAACAATTTGATCTGCTGTATCAGTGCTTACTGCACATGCAGCGTTCACCAACTCACCAACAAAATGTACTGTTCCACCATTTACAGTTGCTGCGAATGGCGTAGATGAAACAACAAGTGCAGCAGCAAGAAGACCTAATTTTTTCATGAAATAACCCTTTTAAAAGAGAAGAAACAAATGATGTTTGTTGTGAGGACTGATACATATTTTTGAATTTCTGTCATTTATTGTGGGTTAAAATTTAACTGACCCTACTCAAACAAATGAGATATATCCTATTTTTTTAAAATTATGAGACAGTAATCACATAAAACAGAATTAATGTAACCTTATGACTAGAAATAGAGAAATGAGTTTTAATCATGGGTAATGTTGATTTTTTTTCAACTTAGAAAAATCTATAGTTTTTTCATTCTGTTAGAATTCATTTTTTATTTAAATCACTGACAATTGTTTTTTCCATAATTTTTTTTTATTTTTACCTAAATCCGATTAGTATTAAAAATAAGACATTACAGATTAAATTCAATCAATGACAACCATCATTGACTCTAAATGACTAGAATATATGTTATGAATTAAAATCAAATTTAAAAGATGATTTATTTTAGTTGATTTTTCAATAAAAGTGATATGCTTATTTCCAACTTATCATATTTTAATACTTGATTTTTGAAACATGCGAGCAGCCAAATTGATTAATAATTTTATAATGCTAAAAATTTAAAAAGAATCATAAACATGGATATTAAAATGGAAATACGTTTGTAGAAACAAGGACCAGTAAACTTTATATAACACATTATTGTTTTGGAAAATTTCTGAAAACATAAATGATGTCTCAAAAAAATTAGACTAAATTATTGTATATTTATATTTGAAAAATCACTCTACTCACTTTATAAAAAATAGAATTTAACATTTTAATCACTCATCTTCGTGGAGTTCATGGTTTGATAAACTTTCTTCTACGATGCTGTCTCCATGAATACCAGTTGCGTGATTAAAACCATATCGACCACCAAATTGAGCAAGGAAAATACCAATATTGGGTCGAGGATCACGGGTAGGAAAAACTGTAGATATTGAGTGTTTATAAATAATCTGAATTTGATTACTGCTATTTTTGAGTAAAACCACATAGTGATCAAAGGATTCGATATGTCCTTGTAACTTGATTCCGTTGACAAGGAAAATAAAAACCGGAATTCGCTCTTTTCTCAGTGAGTTCAAAAAAGGATCCTGTAAAATTTGATTTTTAGACATTCCATACTCCAAAATTCACCTAAGAAGCAAAATCAGATTGGCAATAACGTTTCTTCTCTTTAAAGCTCAGATATTAAAAAACACGAATTTAAGATCATCCTGTATCAAATCCATGTTTCATTATTTGTCTGAATGAGAGGATTGCTCCTTTTGGTTTGGCATTTTCATCTGGTTATGATCCATGTTTTGCATTGCTGGTGACATATTGCCCATTTTCGAATTTTGCTTGTCAAACTGAAGTGAATCATTTTTGTGATTATTTTTTTGAACCTGACTGCTTTGAGATGCTTTACATCGTTCTTCACATTTTTGTTTTTTTTCAATCATATTTTTTTCATCTGTCGTTCTGATCAATACTTTATCTTCTTCATCATGAGCCGATGATTGAACAGATAACATCAAACATGCTAAACAGAGTAAAACTGTCTGACTTCGTTTAAATGATTTAAAAAATCCTTTCATTTTTTTATCTCATATTTTGTTTATTGGTTCTACAATAAAACAAGCACACAAACGCTAAGATGACATGAAAATGACATTTTTGTCATTCACAGCTACGATGACTTTTATCACGCTATGATGCGGGTTGACGAAAGAAACTGTTTAGGACTTTAGAAATGCGAATTTTATTGGTCGAAGATGAACAAAAAACTGGTGATTATCTTAAACAGGGTCTATATGAGGCTGGCTACATAACGGATTGGGTCACCGATGGGCATATGGGAAGACATCAAGCACTTTCTGAGGAATATGATTTGATTATTCTAGATGTCATGCTCCCCGAATTGGATGGATGGCATATTATTCAAGATGTTCGAAAAAGTGGAAAGACAATGCCCATCTTATTTTTAACCGCGCGAGATCAAATTGAAGACCGTGTAAAAGGATTGGACCTAGGCGCTGATGACTATTTGGTTAAACCTTTTGCTTTTGCAGAATTATTAGCACGTATCAAGAGTTTACTTCGTCGGGGTCAGCAAAGAGAAGACAGCAATCTCATCCGTATCGCAGATCTTGAACTTGACTTAAGAAAACGTCGTGTTACCCGTGCAGGTCAACGCATTGATCTGACTGCAAAAGAATTTGCACTCATGGAACTGTTTATGCGAAGACGAGGAGAAATTCTGCCTCGGGCTTTAATCGCCTCACAAGTTTGGGATATGAACTTTGATAGTGATACCAATGTCGTTGAAGTTGCAATTAAACGTTTACGCAATAAAGTTGATCAGGATTTCATGCCTAAACTCATTCAAAACATTCGGGGAATGGGTTATGTTCTAGAGGTAGAAGATGAATAACAGGCTATTTAATGCATTAAGCTTTAGAATAGCCATTCTTTTTTCTCTTTCGACGATTACGATTCTGATTACAATGGGTCTGGTCATTCATCAACGTGTGACACGCCATTTTGAGAACGAAGATCGGATGCTCCTTGAAGGAAAAATTCAACTCATCCACAATTTATTAGCTCAACATCCGAGTAATTCTGTTGAGCTTGCAGTTTCTTTAAATGATGCACTCATTGGACATGATAATTTAATCATTCAAGTCGAACGTCCGATAGGTAAAGTGATCTTCCGTTCTACACCTGCAATTATTTCAAAACAACAAATCACGCAGTCCGATGTCAATCCTTGGATAAAATGGAACATAAAAGATCACACATATCGTGGATTTATCTACAAGAAAGATATAAAGAATAATAATATTTCGCAATCGACACAGACACTTGTCGGCATTGATACATCGGAACATATGCTTTTTTTAAACGAATTTAGACGACAACTGTTTTATATTGGTCTCATCGGAACCATCTGTTTAATGTTTTTAGGTTGGTTTGCTGCATGGAGAGGATTGAGACCTGTAAAAAGAATGGCCAAAGTTGCGGAAAGTATTTCAGCTCAACATCTTTCTGTGCGCTTAGAGCTTAATAATACGCCATCAGAATTAAAACCACTGACGATTGCTTTTAATGACATGCTTGATCGTCTAGAGGTTGCATTGGAGAAGCTTTCCGACTTTTCATCCGATTTAGCCCATGAAATCCGCACACCAATTAATAACTTAATGACCCAAACACAAGTTTGTCTTTCTCGTAGCCGTGATATTGATGCGTATAAGGAAGTCTTGTTTTCCAATTTAGAAGAGTTTGAGCATCTGGCAAGAATCGTATCGGATATGCTGTTTTTAGCGAAAGCAGAAAATGGGTTAACTTTAGCCAAACTTGAACATATTGATTTAGCTGCGGAAGTCGAAGCCTTGTTTGAGTTTTACGATGCAGTTGCTGCGGAAAAAAATATCACTTTTGAACAATCAGGTTCAGGGAGTGTCAATGCCGACCCAACCATGTTACGCCGTGCTCTGAGTAATTTGTTTTCCAATGCCATCAAATACGGGAAATCAAACTCAGTCATTCGTGTTAAATTTCAACAACAAACAGAAAATACTTTATTTTCGATAGAAAATGAGGGACCTGTCCTTTCTCCAGAACAATTATCTCGCGTATTTGACCGTTTTTATCGAACCGATGCATCACGCCAAAGAGTTGAAGATGGCACAGGTCTTGGTTTGGCAATTACCAAGTCAATATTGGATATGCACAATGCCTTGATTTATGCAGAATCTAGAAATGGGCTGGTGATTTTTTCCATTATTTTTAAGAATGAATAGGTTAATTCATTATTTTAATCAGCACTAAATTGCTTTTCGTGATTTTCACTTGCTTTCTAATTTAATATTTCAATTGTTGTGAACAATGTTACTTTCTATACGTTTTTGGCTTTAATAATGTTCAATTCGACAGCTTGTTATTGTCAATTACTTAATTTTATTAAACAACAGAAATGTAATTTTAAAGTCATACTCTTGTATATTTGGATATTGAATAATTGAATAGTTAAGCAATCATAGAGACTGAGGTGATACGATTGCTTAACTATCATCATATTCATAGGAAATTTCACATGAGCTTTATTCCAAAAAAAATCTCGGCAGTACCAAGCATATTCCTTGGTATTACGCTGCTTTTCACAGCAACCGGTGCGCTTGCTCATGTGAAATTACTCAGCGCAATTCCCGCTATGAATGCAACTGTGACTGATCAACCTAAAAATCTCACTCTAAATTTTGGAGAAGAGGTAATGTTGATGAACATTAAGTTATTAGATGCTCAACAAAAAAATATTTCGCTGAACTATAAAGTGAATCACGATCTTAAAAAAACCTTCAATGTTCCAGTTCCAAGTCTAAAAAAAGGAAAGTACACCGTGACATGGACAACCATGGGCAAAGATGGTCACAACATGAATGGCGAGTATAGCTTCACGATTCAATAAAATATTGAATCGTCAATCAAACAGCGGCAGATTGCTAGGCACCGTATTGATTTGGGAAAATCATGATTTCTGAATATTGGATTGGGTTAACTTGGCTGAGCAAAGTCACTTTGTATTTAAGTATGGCATTTATTACAGGTGGCGCATTTTGTTACTTCTTATTTAATCGCTTCATTTCACTGAAAGTGAGCATTCTTCAATATATGTGCTTCGGAGCAGGTTTAGGGCTGATCTCTAGTATTGCCGGTTTTTTGATTTTGGTCGGCAGCTTTGCCGATTCAGGGTTTGCCGGAATATTCAATACCACTTATATCCAGATACTTTTAAATACAGTTACGGGTCAAATGTTGATTGGTCGCATTCTTATTTTTCTCGTTCTTCTTATTTTGTTGCTCATCAAGTTTACTCAAAAAACCACACAGAGTTCCATGCTTGAACGTTTTTTGTTTGGACTTTTCGTACTCGCACTTGCCTATGGTTTTTCTCAAACGGGACACACTGCAAATTTGTCATTTTTTGCTCAAATTCTACTGACAATTCATGTATTGTTGATTTCAGTTTGGATGGGAGCTTTATATCCATTATTAAAAGCCACCCATCAATTGAAAGGACTTGCCTTAAAAGATCGTACCCATTTATTCGGACAAATTGCCGGATTGATTGTCGGTCTACTGATTGCTTGTGGTGCAGGTGTTGCAGTGCTTTTACTCAAAGATATTGATACTTTGACCAGCACCCCTTATGGCAATGGCTTTATGCTCAAAATCGTGTTTGTCGGTTGTATATTGCTGCTTGCCGCATTTAACAAATGGTTTTTTACGCCGCAACTGCATAAGTCTCAGTTTGGGCGATATCTGGGTTATGCCATTTTGTTTGAAATGTCGATTGGGTTAATGATTCTGTTCACCACAGCATATATTACAACAGTTGTAGGGATTGAATGAGATCCCTAAACTTACTGATTAGGCAATCCTTTTAACTTACTCATGTCAAGATTCAAGACTTAACTATTTATTTTATTGTCTTAGACCATATTACGTTCATTTGGGTCTATCTTCTCTCCATTCAATGGATATATCAAGTAGAGTATCAGCCTGTTTGACTCATGTTTTTAAGCATAAATCTTACACTATTTCGCTTGACCTTCCCACGATGGGAGAGTTTAGGATTAAATCATTCAAGAAAATAGTAAGGTATAAATAATGGCAAATTCTCCATATAGTACTGATTCTGATTTAAAAATAAACTTACAAATCGAGGGGATGACATGTGCCAGTTGTGTTGGTCGTGTTGAAAATGCGCTCAAAAAAGTTGATGGTGTAAAAGATGCCGTCGTGAATTTAGCAACAGAACGTGCAGATATTTCACTCGATAAACCACTACAACGGCAATTACTTATCGATGCAATAGAAAATGTCGGTTATGACGTTATAGATGAAAAATTTGAATTCGACATCGATGGAATGACTTGTGCTTCTTGCGTGAGTCGTGTTGAAAAAGCATTAAAAGCAGTGGATGGCGTAAAAGAAGCCGTTGTGAATCTAGCGACTGAACGCGCAACCGTGAGTGGGCATGCCAGCGTCGACGCACTCCTTGCTGCCATAGATCGCGCAGGCTATGATGCCAAACAAATCCAAAATGCGCTTCCCAATCAAACCCAGCATCTTGAGAAAAAAGATAAAGAGCGCAGTGAATTAAAAAGAGATTTAATACTGGCGACAGTACTTGCTCTCCCTGTTTTTATACTAGAAATGGGCTCTCATATCTTTCCTAGTCTGCATCATTGGATTGCACAAACCATCGGTATCCAAAATAGTTGGTATCTACAATTTATCCTGACCACTTTAGTCCTGATTATTCCTGGTCGCAGATTTTATGTCCATGGTTTTCCTGCCCTGTTTCGCTTCGCGCCAGACATGAATTCGTTGGTGGCTGTAGGGACATTAGCGGCGTATCTTTTTTCGCTTGTTGCAACATTTGCACCGCAGATTCTACCTACAGGCACCGTCAACGTTTATTATGAAGCTGCTGCTGTTATCGTTGCCTTGATTTTACTTGGTCGTTTTCTCGAAGCTAAAGCAAAAGGAAGAACTTCTGAGGCCATACAACGCTTGGTCAGTTTACAAGCTAAAATCGCTCATGTATCACGCAACAACCAAGTCGTCGATATTCCTATAGATGAAGTGATTGTAGGTGACTTTATCATTGTAAAGCCTGGTGAACGAATTCCAGTCGATGGTAAGGTCGTTGATGGACAAAGTTTCGTTGATGAGTCCATGATTACTGGAGAACCTATTCCCGTTGAGAAAAAAGTTGAAAGTGATGTTGTTGGAGGTACCATAAATCAAAATGGTACTTTAACCTTTACTGCTGTTGCTGTTGGTGGTGAAACCATGCTTGCTCAAATTATTCGTTTAGTTGAACAAGCGCAAGGCTCTAAAATGCCAATTCAAGCTGTGGTTGATAAAGTCACCTTATGGTTTGTGCCTGCCGTAATGCTTGCAGCAATACTTACATTTTTAATCTGGCTTATTTTTGGTCCATCTCCAGCCCTCACCTATGCGTTGGTCAATGCTGTAGCTGTCTTGATTATTGCATGCCCTTGTGCCATGGGCTTAGCAACCCCCACTTCAATTATGGTGGGTACAGGACGTGGTGCTGAGTTGGGCGTGCTATTTCGCAAAGGTGAGGCATTACAGCTACTCAAGGACTCTAGGATTGTTGCTGTAGATAAAACAGGCACTCTAACTGAAGGTCATCCCGTGTTAACGGATTTTGAAGTTACTGAAAATTTCAAATATGAACAGGTATTAAGTTTGGTTGCAGCTGTGGAGTCGCATTCCGAACATCCGATTGCGCAAGCAATCGTCAATGCAGCAAAACAGCAAAATCTCAAACTCTCTCCTGTAGATAGTTTTGACTCTGTCACGGGTATGGGGGTTTTGGCAACGATTGATGGTCATACGATTCATGTGGGTGCAGACCGTTATATGCTTCAGTTAAATGTTGATGTTTCACCATTTGCAAATACCGCACAACGTTTGGGGGATGAAGGAAAATCTCCACTTTATGTTGCGATTGATCAGGCGCTGGCAGGTATTATTGCAGTTGCTGATCCAATTAAATCCACCACACCAAGCGCAATTCAAGCATTACACCAACTGGGTATCGAAGTCGCAATGATCACAGGCGACAATGCTCGTACAGCGCATGCAATCGCGAAAAAATTAGGAATTGATCAAGTGATTGCAGAAGTCCTACCCGAAGGAAAAGTAGCGGCAATAAAACAGCTAAAAGCACAACATGGCAATATCGCTTTTGTTGGTGATGGTATCAATGATGCACCTGCTTTGGCTGAAGCAGATGTTGGTCTTGCAATTGGTACAGGAACAGATGTCGCAATCGAGTCTGCAGATGTGGTGCTGATGTCAGGAAACCTACAGGGTGTTGCCAATGCAATTGCATTGTCCAAAGCAACCATAGGCAATATTCATCAAAATCTGTTCTGGGCATTTGCTTACAATGTTCTGTTAATCCCTGTCGCAGCAGGGTTACTTTATCCTGCCTACGGTATTCTTTTATCACCAATATTTGCTGCTGGCGCAATGGCATTATCCAGTGTATTCGTTTTAGGAAATGCATTGCGTTTACGTCGGTTTAAACCGACCTTGACGACCCAATAATACCCAAGGAGATTCAAATGAACATTGGAAAACTCTCTAAAGCCGTCGGTATATCTGCCAAAATGATTCGCTACTATGAACAAATTGGTTTAATTCCTACTGTGGGACGCAACAATTCAGGTTATCGCTCATATGGTATTCAAGATGTAGAGCGCTTAAAATTTATTAGAAGATCACGGGCTTTGGGGTTTTCAGTCAGTGAAATTACCGATCTTCTCGATTTATGGAATGATAAAAAAAGACAAAGTGCAGACGTCAAAAAATTAGCACAATCTCACATTGAAAAGTTGGAATTGCGGATTCTTGAATTGCAGAAAATGACCGAGACTTTACAGAATTTAATCAATTGCTGTGCTGGAGATCATCGACCAGACTGCCCTATTCTTGATGGACTACAGACAACAGATCTCGACATGAATGATCTACATCACCAAAACGATGCTTTATCCATTTCACCACTTGGAACACCTAAAACCTAAATCTTCTTCTTTTTAATTTCTGTGAACAAATATAACAAAGCTGCTGACCACAGTAGCTTTTTTTATGTTTTAAATTTTTCATACTGGATCATCAATTTAGACTGACCTATCCCTTCCCTTACATCTTTGTCAGTCACCGTTGTACTGATTTTAAATGACGCTTCGGTTTATTGCTGATGATCTCTGCCTCATCATCTAAAGTTTGAATCGCTTTTGCTTACGGTATAGTCAAGCAGTACAGGTCATATTTTCAACATAAACGCTATATTTCCCCCCCTTGATTTGTCGCAAATTCATGATCAGCATTGCCATAATTACAAGGTCACCTGTTTGAAATTGTTCCTTTAATGATCGTTTTAATTATTAAAAAATCACGAGAAAAAGCTTTAATCAAGTACTCTTATTTTCTTTAAGGATGATTCATATCTAAAGTTCGTTAACCTTTTCATAATGTCTTTTGCATTGATAAAAAAACTCTAGTTTTTAATTCATTTTTTAAAATAAAATCAGCCCTTAAATACCAAAAAACCGTTCAAATAACATCTCTGAATATCAAAAAAAATCATTTAAAAAATAATTCACCACCATCAAGTTTTTATCATCAAACCAAAAAACCTCAAGATAGAGCAAGAACTGATTAATAATTCTAATCAAATAAATCAAGCACACAAACATCATATTACTTACAATCAACAAAATATATGATTTTTAGGAATGAAAAATCAATATTAAACTGATAAAAATCAATTTTATCTCGACCAAAAAATGTATTACATTTTTTCAACCATACACTTGATTAATCATCAAATTAATAAGATTGCTAAGAATATCTTCACTATATAAAATCATCATATTGATTCATAGAAATATAATTTCCAAACCCCAAAATATTGAGTAATGTCTTAAATGGTTAAAAGGATTTCACTAAACTCATTTAAGTTTTTTTATTATGTTGCAATGTATGAGAGTGTGACAATTGCCTCAGAAAAGCTCTTCGTAACCCAAGGTGCGGTTAGTCGACAAATAAAAAACTTAGAATACGATCTAAATACAGTTCTTTTCATTAGAAAAGGAAAAACGTTAGAATTAACGAATGAAGGACTTTTACTTTTAAATTGCTGCCAAGGTATTTTTCATGAGATTGATAAATGTCTTATTCGACTAGATAATAAAAAGGAAAATATCAAGGAACTTATCGTCTCTTGTGAATCTACCTTATGTATGAAATGGTTAATTCCCAGATTAAAGGATTTTAATAAATTAAACAGCGGTTTTGATTTAAAGTTAACGACAATTGATAAAACTTTAAATTTCAGCAGTACTGATATAGCTATTCGCAGGGATGATATTAGTTGGAAAGACCATATTTATAGTATCAAGCTTATGGATGAGACCATGTTTTTCGTTAAAAATACAACCAAACATAATAATAACATTTTAATATCCTCTTCGCGGCATAAATTCTGGGGAACTTTATTAAAGATAAATCATATTAGAGATAAGATCACGCAGCTCAACTATAAAGAACTTGATCATTTTTATCTCTGTATTGAAGCATGTTTATCTGGTTTAGGTTCAACGATTGCATCTGGATACATGATAGAAAAAGACTTAAATAATGGTAAGTTAGAACCAATCACAGAGCCTTTTCAAGATGGTTCTTCCTATTATTTATTATCTGCTTCTCCTTTAGAGGAAGATTATCGAAAAGTTGTTTTTAAAAATTGGTTGGTCGAAGAGATAAATAAAACTCAATTAAATTTAGAAAAATTTTCATATTTAAAGAAGAAATTTAATTAAT
>NZ_JADVOP010000058.1 GCF_016508585.1 Acinetobacter baumannii | reverse complement strand
ATTGAGAATTGAGAATTGAGAATTGAGAATTGAGAATTGAGAATTGAGAATTGAGAATTGAGAATTGAGAATTGAGAATTGAGAATAATGAAATTTAAATCGATAACACAGAGGTTTGTTTTTTTATTTTTAGCGCTGTTTTATTTATTCCAACACATGACTTGGGCAAAAGAAATATCCATTTACTCTGGTTCACCCTATTATATTGATTCAAAACGGATACTCTATTTTAATATTCCCCAACAATCTGAAGGTATCATTGCTGCACAACTTGATCTTGGGCAGATTTTTCCAAATATTGAGATTGAATTTCTTAAGCAAAAAAACTATCTGTTTAAAAAAAACCAAATTCAAATTATCAGTTATCAAGGACCATCTATTCATATTGACTTTACAATCTCCCCAGAAAATAAAACAGTCCAAAAATCAACTTACCATCTTGCATATAAAGAACAACAGCACACATTGCTCAAAGCAATCAACATTCAATCTCAACTGATTCTATTTGAAATGCTCGATCAGTTCGAACACAATTTTAATGAGAAACCAGCTCTTGAGCTGGAACATCATTTATCAACAGATCAATATATGTTGAATGCATTCATGTTTTACGCAGCAACCCATCATTTCAGTGACATGCATGAATTTATGCAAAATTTAATCAAAAACCTCACACAAAACCAAAACATTGATGATTATAAAAAAGCCCAAATTTTATATCTTCAATATTTAAAAGAGGATGCTCAGTTTCAAGATATTGATTTAATTATGGCGGCCATTGAACATCATGATCTGGATTTTTTGAAGAATATGAGGCTTAGACAGCTTAACCAAATCGTGATAGATGAAATTGAACCCCATACATATTATTTCAGCATGTGTTCGCCATTGGGTAAAGCAATACGACTCAATCAATTTCAAACTGTTGCCCTTTTGCTCAACAAAGGTGCTTTAATTGAAAAAGTCTGTATTTCAAAATTTAATGAACAACAATCAGCATTAGACATTGCAAAACTGTATAAAAACAAGCGCGCGCTAAAATTAATCGATTCATATCTCAATAAACCATAAACTTCAGAGCGCCGTTAAATTACCCAGTATCTTGTGAATGCAATTCAGTTCAAATTTAATCGCTTTCAGACTATAATCATCAGCAAATATCGCCGTCTATTGTTTTTTGCAATTATGAGTAAGTCTGATTCTACATTTTCCAAGTCTCAACTGGATTTATTAAAGCAGTTCAAAAAACAAATCACTCACCCACATACTTCAAAAGTTGCAGCACAACCTGAATCGAAACATGTGCTTTCATCCCATGAAGATGATATTAACGATGCTGATTTGTTTAAAACTGCTTTAAAAGGTGTGACTAAACTGGATAACAGCAATATTGCTAAAATTGAGCGTAAGGATGTCAGAAAAAAGCCAGATGCAAAAATGCTCGCAAAACGTGCTGCTGCTGAAGGTGCATTTGAAGCCGATGATGCGGAATTATCGGATACTCAGGCAATGCTCAACCCCGTTGCCAGTCAAGCTGCTCTAAGTTATCGCATTGCAACACTGCAACATAAGGTTTTTGAAGATTTAAAAGCAGGCAATCTACGTTGGTTTGAAGCAGTTGATTTACACGGTTGTACTGTTGAAGAAGCACGTTCTGCAGTCTTAACGATTATTCAGATGGCAAAAGATGAAAATCAGAATGTTATTAAAATCGTGCATGGCAAAGGTCCTGAAGCCATTCTCAAAACCTATGTCAATGGATGGCTTCGACAGCATCGTGATGTTTTAGCATTTGTGAGTGCTCCTGAAAAACAAGGAGGTACAGGTGCTGTTTTAGTGCTGCTTAAACGTAGTGAAAAAAACCCAAAGTTTAATCGTAACCCATAATTCTTTATTTGATTTAATCCAAAATCTCCCACAGTGGCGGTTTATCTTGTAATTGAAAAAATTTATCGATTTTTCTGCTACAATGCCGTCCTTGTTCAAACCGTATAAGTGAACACGTTTTATGTCTATGCAGCAATCCTACGCAAATATTTTAACTGCCGTTGGCGAGGACTTAGACCGTCCTGGTCTGAAAGATACGCCTATGCGTGCGGCTAAAGCTTTTTCGTACTTGACGTCTGGTTATAGCAAAACGCTCGAAGAAGTCACCAATAATGCAGTCTTCCCTTCGGATAATGACGAAATGGTATTGGTTAAAAATATTGAATTTTATTCTTTATGTGAACACCATTTGCTGCCATTCCATGGTCGTGTACATATTGCCTATCTTCCGTCGGGGAATGTACTCGGTTTGTCCAAATTTGCACGAATTACTGAAATGTTTGCCCGTCGCCTACAGATTCAGGAACAACTGACCAAACAAATCGCTGATGCAGTTGCTGAAGTGACTCAAGCACGTGGCGTTGCTGTAGTGATTGATTCAGCACATATGTGTATGATGATGCGTGGTGTAAGTAAACAAGAGTCAACCACACGTACTGTCTCATTTGTTGGTGACTTTAAAACGGATAAAGAAGCACGCCGTGAGTTTCTTTCTGCGGTGCCAGAAGCGCACTAAACTGCAAGCCACGTACATCTTCATATCACTCTTGAAGCCTCATTCTACTGGGGCTTTATTTTCAGCAGGTTTTTAACATGTCTTCAATTTGGTTGGCTGGCTATGGTCTGACACAGGGTAAAATGAGTATAGACTATCCTCGTGCAGATCGTTTGGTTCAAGGAAATCCAAAACGCCTTACTGAAAGTCTATACGAACACCCCAATATGAACTGTGGTATTTGGCAATGTGAAATAGGTGCTTGGCACATTCAGTTTGCAGACAATAAACAAGAATTTTTCCAGATTATTGAAGGTGTGGTCCGTTTACATGAGCCGCTGACCCAAACATTCATAGAAATCAAAGCGGGACAAGCAGGTATTATTCCCCCAGGATTTTCAGGTACATTTGAAGTCGTAGAAACGGTAAAAAAATACTTCGTTGTGGTTGAAGTCTGAGTATATGCTCTTACAAATCAACTGGTTGTATGGCTGGAAAATTCAAACAGATACTTTAGATATGTGTAATTTTTTATAGCTATGATTTGTAATAATATTCACTGATTATTTATTTAATTGTATGATTAAAAAATACCAGTACTTATTTACTCTTTAAATGAAAAATTTATTGTTTTTTATCACAGCATTAGCCACTTCTACAGCATTTGCCGACAATCTGAATAGTCATGAACTCAAAGATGTTCAGATCGTAATTAAGCTATTTAAAAATAAAAATGTCACGGCGATTTCCAACAATATTGTCTACCCATTAGCTCGTGAAGAACCCCTCCCAAGTATTCAAAATCCCACTGAAATGAAGCAGCGCTTTAATCAAGTGTTTGATCAAAAACTCATTCATGCAATTGCCAATTCAAAGCCATCGCAGTGGCAAAGTGTGGGATGGCGTGGCGTCATGCTCGATCTTGGTACAGTTTGGCTAGAGGGTCATCAGATTAAGGCTGTCAACTCTAGCAGTGATGCAGAACAAAAATTAAAGGCACAGTTAATTTCCAAACAAAAACAGAAATTGCATCCATCACTGAGAAATTTTAACAAAGCCGATTTACAATTCAAAACAGCTAAATTTCAAATACGTATCGATGAAATGCCAAATGGTCTGTATCGTTATGCTGCGTGGGGAGTAAAACAATCACAAATTGAAAAACCCGATTTGATTTTAAACCAAGGCAAAGTGGTTATGGATGGTTCAGGGGGTAATCATCACTATATTTTTAACAATGGCAGTTATCAATACATCATTTATCGCAATCTGTTAGGTGCAAGTGAAACGCCAGATGTAGAGTTAGTTGTCACCCAAAAAGGCAAAACTGTGCTTTCTCAGGTAGGACATCTACTTTAAAAAAATGGATTTAATGCGGATAATGTTTGATTCAGTCAAATGATCTAGATCAACCCGGATTGGAAGTGGAACGAAATTCATCGCCACTTCAATCTGTTTTGGCTTTCTAGAAGTCATCTCAACAGCGGAATAAAAAAATCATTTTATATCAAAAATTTATCAACAATCTCATCGAAAAAATTGACATAAATGAATATGAATTGAAGGATTATGATTTCTTTTCAGTCAATTGATAGATCAATTGCTCCATTTGTTGCATATGCGCACGATTATCGTGATCCCAAGGGTGAAAGCTTGGACGGAAGTAATCCATATAATTTCCCAATTGTTTTCTCAGTGCGCCTATCTCGCCAAAAGTATAACGATACGCTTTTTTCCAACTTGATATATCGCTGAGCTTGCCTTCACCTTTGACTATATTAAGAAACACAGGAATCACCAATCCCCAGAATACAATGGTTGCGATCACCAAACCAAAACTACGAATTGCATATGCATAAGGTCCCTGTCCCATCGCAGTGTTCCATACATCAAAAGCAACTGCTTTATGTTCTGTTTCTTCATAAGCATGCCAACGCCAAATATTGGCATAATGTTGTTCTGCACCTTCAAATAATTCAGGTGTACGCAACACTGAATCTGCCAATAATGCCGTAAAATGTTCTAGTGCTATCGTCCCACTCAACCAAAAATAAGCAGGTAAATGCTGTTTGATCAACCCAAAAATATCGAGTACCAGCGCTTCAAATTTCGGTGCAATGGGAGATCGAGTAAATAGCGCATTGTTGTACTCCTCATGCTCTCGACCATGCATCGCCTCTTGTCCAATAAATGCGGTGACTGCTTTTTGCAATTCAGGATCCTGAACTAAATCACGATGTGCTCGAACAGCATCAATAAAGAAACGCTCTCCAATAGGCAAAACAATGGAAAAAGTATTTAATAATGCCGTAAAAATTGGTCCTGCGGGGGTATGCCAATCCGCAATCCGTTCTGCCGGCAAGTTAAATCTTACATCACGGCGAATCGGTAATGGCTCATGATATACCGCAGACTTAATAAATTTCGTTAATATTCCCATGGTTCATCCTGCCTCTGGCTGATTATCATTTTTTTAATTGAGCTGGTGCTGTCTTTAGAATTTTACCCAATTGAATACAATTCCATAGGTCATTTAGACTCATTTATATGTCATTGCATCTCTTTTTATCGTTTTTAAGCAAGAAATAATTCAGTATTCTCAGCAATACATGCGTTACCTGGACATCCCTGATTTTTTGGCTAAGCTGTTATGGTATATCGATCATGGTGATTAAATAAACTTTAAACAAAAGATCACTTTAAAGATTTAGGCGGACTTTGTACCATAGCCGAAGTGCACCATAAATCACTCAATGATTATATTAAAAGCTCACGGTAAGACCTGATGAAATAAAAAACAATACCCAATAACACGCTCGGGCATTGCTTGATCTACGAAATTTAATGTTTAAGATTAGAATAATAATTTGGGCGGGTTTTCATTACTGTGTAAAGGCACGACATGATCATCTTTTAAATCCACTCCAGAACGTTGTAGTCTGAATGAATTCCGCATGAGTGCCATTAAACGCTGAGTCGCAATTTGAATGCTTAATCCCGCAGGTCGAACATTGGAAATACAGTTTCGACTTGAATCCAGACAGCCTTTACGGGCTTTCCATGTATAATAAACACCCATACTATCAGGCGAACTCAAACCGGGACGTTCACCAATCAGCATAATCAACATAAGTGCATTGAACGTTTGGGCAACCTCATCTCCCAATGCAACTCGACTTCCCGTCGCAATCACAATTGGCGCAAGTGTCCATCCCTCGGCAAGAATATGTTCACGCAACGCATTGATATAAGCAATTGCATTCTCTTCGATGGCACGCGCAGAAAGCCCATCACCCGCAACAATACATACATCGTATGGTTGCGGATGGTCAGCAACATACTCCATTAGCTGTGTCTGAGATTGTTGAGATAACTGACGTCCATAATCGGGACGTTTCAAATAAATTTCTTTGTTTATCGCCTTGCTTTTTACCACCAGGCTTGGAAATTTTAAATCCGTCAGCTTGCGCTGCATGTCTTCAACATTTAATTGATGGAAAACAGCATCTTTGGCTTGAGCATGCGACAGCTGAAAGTTAAGCAAAGCCTGCGTAGGAATACTACAGCCGACTCGCCCCATTGCAATTCGTGCATCGGTATATTGCTTGAGTTTGTGCCATGGATCTTCATACAGACCATTCGTGAACGTTTCAAATTTGGAGAGCTTCATGGTTGATGCGCCTTTTAAGATAATAATTTTGCAAAATTTTTAGGCATACTTTTCGGCCATTGAATCTGTCGTTGTTCTTGATGAAAAATGCCCTGGTGATCTAGCCAAGCTGAGAATTCCGGGGCTGGTTTTAATCCCATTAACTGACGTAAATACAGTGCATCATGGAAAGATGTGGTTTGATAATTCAACATCACATCATCTGAACCAGGAATTCCCATAATAAAATTAATACCTGCAGCTCCAAAAAGGGTCAACAGTACATCCATGTCATTTTGATCTGCATCGGCATGGTTGGTATAACAAATATCGCAACCCATCGGTACACCGAGTAACTTGCCGCAGAAATGATCCTCCAAACCTGCTCGAATAATCTGTTTGCCATTATATAAATATTCAGGACCAATAAATCCAACCACGGTATTGACCAATAAAGGATTATATTTACGCGCAACCGCATAAGCCCGTGCTTCAATCGTTTGTTGATCCACACCATGATGGGCATTACTCGATAAGGCACTGCCCTGTCCTGTTTCAAAATACATCACATTTTGACCAATTGTTCCTCGATTCAGTGCTAAAGTCGCTTCATAACCCTCTTGGAGCAACTCAAGCGTTACTCCAAAACCATCATTTGCTAACTGTGTTCCTGCAATGGATTGAAACATCAGATCAATGGGAATATTTTGCTCTGCAAGTTGAATCCCTGAACTGATATGCGTCAATACACACGATTGGGTTGGAATTTCATACTTCTGGATAATGTGGTCGAGCAGTTTGAGCAACTCAGAAAGATTATGGAGGTTATCTGTCGCAGGGTTAATGCCAATCACCGCATCGCCATTACCATACATCAACCCATCCAATAAACTTGCAGAAATCCCCAATACATCATCGGTAGGATGGTTGGGTTGTAAGCGTGTAGATAAATGACCTTTTAAGCCAATCGTATTGCGAAACTGAGTCACCACTTCGCATTTACTGGACACCAGAATCAGATCTTGATTGCGCATGATTTTACTGACAGCTGCCACCATCTCGGGAGTAAGACCCTTGGCTAAATTTGCCAGTGTCTCAGCCGTTGCTTCTTCACTTAACAACCAGTTCCTAAAGTCACCTACAGTAAAATGTGATATTGGTGCGAACAAATCTGAGCGATGCTCATCCATGATTAAACGTGTGATGTCATCTTTGTCATAATCAATGACCGCTTCATTTAAAAAAGTTTTTAACGGCACTTCAGCAAGCGCCATTTGTGCAGCTACTCGTTCTGTTGCATTGTTGGCAGCGATGCCTGCCAGTTCATCTCCTGAGCGTAACGGTGTCGCCTTTGCCATTAAAGTTTTCAAATCGTGGAAAATATAGTGTTGCTGCGCAACATTGTGCCGATAAGCCATACTTATAATTCCTGTTCTGCTGCCTTAATACTGGCAAACTCTTCTTCGGGTGTCCCTGAAATCAAATGGTAACGGCTATACACCAGAAAATAGAGAATAAAGACCACATAAATTCCCAAAGCAATAAACCATACTTTAGGGTCAACAAGAAAACCTGCAACGACAGCAATAACCGATAAAATCAAAGCAATGCTTGAAGTTACAATTCCTCCTGGAGTTCTATATGGGCGGTGTACATCAGGTTGTGAAATGCGCAACTTGATATGTGCCATCATCATCAATACATATGAGATCGTTGCACCGAATACTGCGATTAAAATCAGCAGATCACCCTGTTTGGTCAGTGACAATAAGAAACCGATGATGCCCGGTATAATTACGGCTAAATAAGGCGATTTGTTTTTATTGGTCAGAGACAACGAGGTGGGTAAATAGCCTGCCCGAGAAAGCGCAAAAATTTGTCGCGAATAGGCATAGATAATGGAAAAAAAACTTGCGATTAGACCTGCCAAACCGACAAAGTTGACAAAGTTTGCCAACCCACCCTGTCCATAAACTTTAACAATTGCATCCACCAACGGCGCGCCTGAGTCTTTCAATACACTGGCACCTGCTGCGCCTGCACTAAGAAGCAAGATTAAAATAGCAAATGCAGCTAAAATCAGCATGGCTCCAATCAAACCACGAGGCAGAGATTGGGCTGGATTTTTAGCTTCTTCCGCAGCCAAAGGAACACCCTCAACAGCAAGAAAAAACCAAATCGCATAAGGAACTGCTGCCCAAATGCCTAAATAGCCTTGCGGTAAAAAATGACTTGCACCAGCTTTTGATGAATCTATTGCAATATCAAATAAATTTGCACTTTTGAAATGTGGAAGCATGGCAACCAAGAACACCACAACTGCAACCACGGCGATCGCTGTAATCACAAACATGATTTTTAGTGCCTCGCCTGCACCTTTTAGATGAAGCCCCATAAAGACCAAATAACATATCAAATAAATGATCCATCCCCCTATACCGAATAGGGACTCACAATATGCACCAATAAATGTCGCAATTGCTGCCGGTGCAATCGCATATTCAATCAAAATTGCAGTTCCAGTCAGATAACCCCCAAATGGACCAAATGCCATACGAGCAAAACTGTACCCACCACCTGCGGTAGGCATCATGGTCGACATTTCAGACATGGAAAGGCAGATGCACAAATACATAATCGCCGCAAGAACAACCGCGACAAACATCCCTCCCCATCCACCTTGTGCAATCCCGAAATTCCAACCCGCAAAATCCCCTGAAATGACATAGGCAATCCCTAAACCAACCAGTAACAGCCACCCGACTGCACCTTTTTTAAGTTCCCGTTGCGCAAAATAATCTTTGGAATCGTCCGCCTTACCGACAGATAATGGTTCGTTGTGATTGTTCATCTTTGTTCCTTTTTTGATTGCCTTTTCTTGTATAAGCAAAAAAAGTGCCTTTCCTTGGATTACGTCCATTTTTATTCATTTGTTTTAATCACTGGTCTGTTTCTTCCGTTAAAACAGATTCAATTTCAATCTAACAAACAAAGGTAGGAAAAAAGTTGAAGCGCATAGAGAAATAGAGTTTGGATAAAAGCATGCTCAATCAGAAATATAAAAAATACAGACTTGCCATTTATTTGTTAAAATTAATATAGTATTTAGAATTTATACACAAAAAAATATGATGTGATTTAACCCATGGATGAAAAAAATGCTGCGATCACCCAGAATCTAATACCGATAAAGAGAAATTCACTCGCCCATCAAAATCTGAGATTTGCTTTAATTGCATGTAAAAATGACTTAATCAATACCGCCTCATTGGCTTTAATCACCATACAAATTTGGGATGTAGATAAAGATTTGTACTGGTGTACTTCATGTCCCAGTCAATTGCCGACACACCAACGCATAGACTATCCTTTTGAATCACGAAATGAATATGTTTATAAAGCTGCTATTCTCGATTTAAAGACTAATCACATCTATGGGGAGGTGATTTTATTTAACCGTTTTAAACAAGAAAATATATTTGGGCCATTGGCAGCAACACAGTGTGCAGAGATGATCTCACAGAAAATAAATGATGAACCTAAACGGTTTTTATCCATCCATGCCTATTCAAGCCCATATGAAATAAAAATCAATCATCATCCCGTACTTTTAACACCTCGACAATTTGAAATTATCTGTATTTTAATTCTCAACCCAATGGGTCTAAGCTTAGAGCAATTACACCTTTACCTGTATGAAGATGAAAATATCAGCCTCAATACACTAAAATCTGAAATTTCGTATTTAAAAAATAAAGTTGGTGAATTGATCTGCGCAAGAACTTATCAAATTCAGGCTCAAGTTTTTGCGGACTTTAAACAGTTTGAGGAAGCCCTTGATGCGGGTTATCTCGATACAATCCGAGCGCTTGATCAAGGCGATTATTTTGCAAAATGCAGAAGTCCTTTTTTACGCAACTGGCAATAGATTCTTCGAATTCGAATCCAAAACCTACTGGGCTAATTTTTCGAAGGTTTTAATCGCTAAAAATAGTGAACATAACCCAAACCGATCTTTTGCCAGTCTATTTGATTTTGCTGCTGATATTCCCATTTTAGGTTTAGACTATTTTGTGAATCCAGTGCGTACTGAAACATGCCGTTCACCCGTAAATTCCACTGACTGGAGTCTTGCCAGTACGGTAACTCAACTTGAACCACACTGTTCAGCCGTTCTGACCAAATATTTTGACAGCCTAAAGTCGGACCTAAACCTATCCGCCATCCATTATCCAATGATTTTCCTGCTTGCAACTGAGTTTGCAGCTCTGCATAACACAAATGCTTTCGGTCATCATCTGCAATGGTATAACCAGACTGCGCTTTTGTACTTATTACGCCGTGCTGCTGTTGGTCTGTAAACCGCCCATTCTGAATTGCTTCTTGTTGCCAACCCAAAGTAAAGCCCCATGTTATTGGTGTTTTAAAAGGGGTAATCGGGTTATAGGAGTTCACCGTGAGTAAATCAAGATGTTCAAGCTTGAAACGATCATTTCGCCACTGTACCGCACCATCCAAGAACAGTAACTGCGTACCTGTCCGGAAACCACCTTGCGGATCGGTTAATTCATGATAAGCCTGTCGATGACCAATCTCGGCATATTTGTCCCCTTGCACCTCACCTAGAGCAACCGACCATTTACGTGCATCATGTCCTTTGACTGGATTTATCTTAGGTTCAGAGGGCGCTTGACGTTGCTTTGCAATTGAAATCTGACTGCGCAAACCAAGCAGCTGTCTAAAGCGTGGCTGGGTAAAGCTTGCATCGACTTGTCGCGCCACAAACTGCAAATATAAATCGTCATACGCCATTTCTAAAATTTTCGCCTGATCTGCATCACTATAGGAAGCTATTGCTTGAGGCATCTGTTGCGGCGCTAGCGATGCAACTTCATGTGCGATCTTAGCCAGGGGATGACCATGCTGCTTGGCTTGCGAATTTAATTGTGTTTCTAATGCAGGACGATATACGGTTTCTCGAATTAATCCTTGTTGATCAATTGCCTTGATGGTTTCAATCGGGATGGCAGCATAAGTAAATTTTTTTCGTAAATTCGAATTGGGACGAACAAGATCAAGTAAACCAAGCAATCGATAAGCGCAATTGTCACTGACAAAATAATAAGGAAAGCTGACTTTTTGCATTTCCCAAATATGTTTGACTAAAAATGCAGTTTCCTCTGGATTTAAATTGAGTTCATATTCCCAAAGATCCCTACTTTCAAAATCACCATATTCTTTTACTTTTCGATAATACGGCATTAATGAATATTCACCTGGATATTTTCCAACCAGACCTTTCCACGCATACGACCAGTTGTCATCACTATTGACGGTGGCAGCATAGTTAATTGCATAGGATACCAAATTCAATTGCTTCTGATCTTTTGGATCAAGCCGAAGTAAGGTATGTCCAAACATTGAACTTGGATTTCCCATAAAATCCGTCGCATAGATCAAGGTGGCTTTATAAGGTTTGATTTGTCCAAACCATTGATCAAATTCCGGACAAGAAATAACAGGTAACTGTTGTTCAGTAATATTTAACTGCTGCATCAACCACTGGCTTCGGGCAGGAAATTTACAGCGAATGGATTGATTCGGTTCAGCCTTTTGGAACAATGCTTTGATATCGGCATCCAACTCATGTTGAATATTGGTTCGCCCATCTGGCGCAAAAAAATATCCTGAATAGCTGACTTCACTTTGATAGCGCTTTTTTTGATTTGATCCATGTTCAGCAGTGCCCTCAGCATAAAGTAAACGTTTCCATGTTACCTGTTCAGCCAATTGTTTTTGTTGAGCAAGCTGTAAATATTGCGCTAAAGTCTGTTGTTCTAATGTTGGTATTTCTGCATGCGAATGAATGGTCAGTAATGTACTGAATATGCTAAAACTAAGTGCTAAGTATTTCATTCAATCATCAATTTATCATGGTTATAAAATGCGGTAATTATAAGTTGGGATCAACTCACGACTTTCCCTGTTTCATGTAGCTTATCTTGTTTCATTTTCAATCATATATTGAGCAGTAATTTTGAATAAAAAAACCCTGCACCAAAGCAGGGTTTTTTTCTGGCTTAAACGTAAGCTTTTAAAACAGCATCATTTGCCATCACTTGTTGAAGTGATGCCAATACCTGTAGAGAATTTTGATTTTCTACTGAATAGATATTGGCAAAGTTAGATTTAGCCACAGCATAGAAATGTGCCTTATCAGCATCTTTAACATTTAACAAAGATGCAAGTACAGTTAAGCTTTCACCTTGTCCTACAGCCATATCACGTGCCAGTGATTCAGAGTTTTCATTCGTGAAAGTAACCACTTGCGCAGTCACTTTGCCATTACCATTACAACCTAAAGTACCAAAAGTAATACCGAGTAACTGGTTAGTAAACAGTCCATTGGTCGTTGCTGCGAGAATTTTAGGTACTTTACCCGATTGACCCGCCCAAACTTGAGAACCCACACCACAACCGACGTCTGGATCAGCCATCGCAACACTTGAACCCGCAGCCAACACAGCAGCTAAAGCGATTTTTTTTAACATATAATTCTCCAGAATTGTCATATGTATTATTTTAGATGCAACATATGCAAATTGTTATTTTCAAATTTATGTAACTACTGTTACACCCACGTAGATTTATCACATAAATTCAGATAAGCAAATCAAAATTCGACAACTTAGAAATTATTTATTGTATTTTTGAGCACCCAGCGCCCATTTTTATTTCGATCTCCAAGAATTTTAAGTACCAACACTAAACTGAGGAGGAGCAGCAAATACCAAGAACCCAGCTTGCCCCACCCCACCATATGCCAAGCATCCACTTGACTCGGATATAACCATATTTTGTTAAAAGTACTAATATTTTCAGCAATCCAAATAATAAATGCCAAAACAATCAAGACAGGCAACACAGGTAGTTGTACTTCATGCTTTTGTAATTTAAAACAAATTTTGGTTTTCCAAAAAATCACAATGCTCCAGATGAAAAGTACATTTCGAAAATCTGGAATAAAGAATTTGCTCATAAAATTGAGATATGACAATACCGCCAAACACAACATTGTGCCAAAACGTGGCAGATTAAAAAAAGAAACCTGATAAAGACGAAGTGAACGAGCAAAAAAACTTCCTACTGCTGAGTACATAAACCCTGCAAACAAAGGCACAGTTAAAACTTTAAATACAGCAGGTTGTGGATATTGCCAAGAAGCAATTTGCGGATGAGTCAAGAAAATCTCCATGCCCATTGCCATAATATGGAACAATGCAATGACTTTAGCTTCCGCCCATGATTCCAATTTTAAATACAGCAAACAGACTTGAATCA
Organism: Acinetobacter baumannii; assembly: GCF_016508585.1. Taxonomy (GTDB): domain Bacteria; phylum Pseudomonadota; class Gammaproteobacteria; order Pseudomonadales; family Moraxellaceae; genus Acinetobacter; species Acinetobacter nematophilus. The sequence continues at coordinate 4,687 of NZ_JADVOP010000058.1, read as the reverse complement.
TCAGTGCATAAAACAGTAGATAATCATAACGGAAAAAACCGTAAAACTCTTGGCTTCCCATTCTCGCTGTGACCATAAATGCAATCAGCAACAAGATACCAAATAAGGCAGCGGAAGCTGCCTTATGGAGAAATTCAAACAATGCTTTAAAGTAATTCATCATATGAGCAATAACAAATACTTAACCTAAATATTTCGCACTGTACTCATGTACAGTATCAATAAATACTTTCGGATGGTCAGGATCGACCCACTGGGTAATGCCATGACCTAAATTGGCGATATAACCTGTTTTTTCAGCATTCGCATAGGCATCATCCAACATCGCTTGCGTTGCTTTTTCAATCGTCGCTGCCGAACCATAGAGGGTCGCAGGATCTAAATTACCCTGTAGTGCTGCTCGCCCATTGACTGTTTGACGCGCGACATTCAAAGGTGTTGTCCAATCTAAACCGAACGCATCTGCACCAGTCGCGATCATTGGTTCCAACCATTGACCACCGCCTTTAGTAAATAAAATTACCGGCACTTTACGCCCTTCATTTTCACGTTTTAAGCCTGCGACAATTTTGTGCATATATTTGAGTGAAAATTCTAAATATTCGCGATGTGCCAATGCTCCCCCCCAACTGTCAAAAATTTGAACAGCCTGAGCGCCTGCCTCGATTTGTGCGTTTAAATATTCAATCACGGCGTCAGCGAGACGGTCTAATAATGCATGTAAGACTTCGGGTTGCGCATACATCATCTGTTTGGTAAAACGAAAGTCTTTGCTTGAACCACCTTCAACCATATAGGTTGCCAATGTCCAAGGACTGCCTGAAAAACCAATTAAAGGCACTTGACCCGCCAATGCAGAACGAATCGTTGAAACTGCGTTCATCACATAAGCAAGATCAGACTTAGCATTGAATTTTGGTAGGTTTGCGACATCTTGTTCTGTGCGTACAGTTTTATGAAATTTAGGTCCTTCGCCTGTTTCAAAATAAAGACCTAAACCTAAAGCATCAGGTACTGTCAAAATATCTGAAAATAAAATTGCAGCATCCAATGCATAACGCCGTAACGGTTGTAAAGTCACTTCACAAGCAAATTCAGTATTTTTACAAAGAGAAAGAAAATCGCCTGCTTTAGCACGTGTTTCACGATATTCTGGTAAATATCGTCCCGCTTGACGCATCATCCAAACTGGTGTGGTATCTACTGGTTCACGCAATAAGGCACGTAGAAAACGATCATTTTTTAAGGTCGTCATTTACTTTCCCAATCAAATATTAAATTCGCTCCATCATAACAAAAAGGTTCCGCCGATATTCATTTCTTGAAAATTTTTCTCAATAAAGTTTTGAGCTTATTGATTGGGACAACAATTTTGTATACGAAAACAAAACAAAACTCATCTGGGACAAAAAAGTCTATAGAAAAAAATGATTAACACAAAACAAATACTGCAACACATTATAAATTCTGTAATACTTAAGCAGATTTTTAGTCATAAATTATGAATAATTCTTAAGGTTGATCTACATGTTCGTTCGCTCAATTCTTGCTTTGAGTTTAAGCTGTGTATTAACAGGTACAGCATTTGCTGCATCTACAGCTGAGCAACCGCTAACGCCTAAAAAAGTTGCTGCTCCTGTTGAAGATCCTATTGATCCACTTGCCATTGACAGTTCTGCTTCAAGTGTAGAAGCACAGATCAGTCCGCAAGAGCAGCAAGATTTAGACAAGGCAGCCAATACGCTACAGAATTTAGAAAAAACTGAAGATAAAACTTCGGGTACGGCTATTGCACCTTCTGCACCTCAAACGACGCCAGCAAAAGCGCCGGTCAATCCAAATGCACCTAAAGCAACTTGGACTTTAGACGGAATAAATAACGCACAATGGTATGAAAATATTGGCAGAGGACAGTTCCCTGTTTATGCGCGTGCACATGTCATGTTGAATAATGCCCATGCTTCTCCTGGTGCAATTGATGGTTCGAGTGGTATGAACACCCTGAAAGCCATTGCCTCATTCCAACAAATGAATGGTATTAAACCGACGGGTGAATTAACCAAAGAAACTTGGGATGCGCTGGTGGCTCAACAAGGCAATAAGCCAGCTTTTGTTGAATACACCATCACCGCTGAAGACTTAAAGGGTCCATATGCAAAATCAATCCCGCATGATTATGCCTTACAGGCAAAAATGCCAGGTTTGTACTACACACGTGTGACTGAAATGTTGGGTGAAAAATTCCATATGGATGAAGATTTCTTGAAGAAACTGAATCCAAAAGCGAACTTCAACAAAGTTGGTGAAAAAATTGTTGTGACCAACATCCGTAATGAATTGCCTGAAAACATTCATTTGATCGTTGCCCATAAAGGTGCCAAACAGTTGTATTTGTTTAATGCACAGAACCAAATGGTTGGCTCTTTCCCGGCAACCATCGGTAGTTCAGATACGCCTTCACCAACAGGTACATATAAAGTGACTGGTGTAGCACGTAACCCTTGGTACAGCTACTCACCGAGCAACTTTGTACAAGGCAAGAACTTGAAACCCCTGTCCTTACCACCTGGTCCAAATGCACCTGTAGGTAATATCTGGATTGGTTTAAGCAAAAAATCATTCGGTATTCACGGTACACCAAACCCATCTGCGATTTCTAAAACTGCATCACACGGTTGTATTCGTTTAACCAACTGGGATGCAAATGATCTCGGTAAAAAAGTAAAATCAGGTGTTACTGTTAAGTTCCTTGAATAATCAAAGGCTTTAACTATAGAGAACCAGTGCTTTTGCACTGGTTTTTTATTTACAGCTTCCTTAAGTATCGTTGCAAAAACAAAACAATGTGTTGTAATTTCATTGTTTCATCTCAAATATTTAAATATTAAAATCAACACATGTTAAAAAATAAAGAATTGGAGATTGGAGATGAATACTTTTTTACATCGCAGTGAAAACCGTGGTCATGTCAAAATGGGTTGGTTGGACACCAAGCACAGCTTCTCGTTTGGTAGCTGGTATGATCCAAAATATATGGGTGTAGGCTCTCTCCGTGTGATCAACGATGATACGATTGCCGCACACAATGGCTTTGGTACTCATCCTCACGACAACATGGAAATCTTGACCTGTGTATTGAAAGGCACTATTTCACATAAAGACAGTATGGGAAATGAACGTCATATCAATGCAGGTGAATGGCAATTGATGAGTGCAGGTACGGGGGTACAACATAGCGAAATCAATCAAGGTGATGAAGCTGTCCATATGCTTCAAATCTGGGTAATTCCAAATGTTCGTGATGCCGAGCCAAACTATCAACAAATTGAACGTGATCCTAAAAAATCACCTAATGAATGGCAATTGATTGTCGGTCCAAATGATGATGCTCCCATGCATATTCGTCAAAATGCTGAAATTAAAGCAGCATATTTGGAAAAAGATCACAGCCTGCAAGTTAAAGCGACTCAAAAATTTAACTATGTGCATGTGATCGAAGGTGAGATTGATATTGCCGGTCAAGTACTTAAAGCAGGCGATGCTTACTTGTTTGATGAAGATTCAACACTCACAGCACATGAAGATAGCCAATTTATTTGGTTTGACTTAAACAGCTAAACCTGTCGAGATAAAACCTCCATATATAATCTATGGAGGTTTTTTTATACGATTTCCTTACCGCTGATTCATCTTAGTCCAGCATGGGTATCGCCGCCACTCAACGGCAATAGTCCTTTTTCTGATCTTTAATCAATGATAAAGCAGCGTTCCAAGCCGCATTAATAATCGGCTCAGCAGCATCACTTTCAAATTGCTTCACAGTATATTCTGAAACCTCTTTGCTCGGATAATGTAGTTTTGAACTGCTCATGGCTTTAATCTGAATCTGGCAAGCACGTTCAAGAAAATAAATCTCATGAAATGCTCGAGCTATGCTATTCCCTGTTGCCAATAAACCATGATTTCGCAAGATCATACAACGATGGTCACCCAGGTCTTTAACTAAACGCTCACGTTCTTCAGTAGAAAAAGCAATCCCTTCGTACTCATGATAGGCAATATTGTTATAAAACTTCAGTGCATGTTGGGACAAAGGCAACAGACCTTTTTCTTGTGCAGAAACAGCAATACCATCTGCTGTATGAGTATGAATCACGCAATTAATCTGTTCATTGGCATGATGCAAGGCTGAATGAATCACAAACCCGGCAACATTAACCATCTTGCCTTGATCACCTTTAGCTACGATATTGCCTTGATGATCAATCTTAACCAAATCAGAAGCGGTCATTTGATCAAAAGTCACACCATAACGATTAATGAGAAAATGATCAGGTTCATTGGGAACTCGTAAACTTATATGGGTATCAATCAAGTCTGTCATTTTGAAATGTGCAATTAAGCGATACAATGCTGCCAACTGACAACGCGCTTCCCACTCTACTTTTTGAATATACTTGGGCCGTTTCATCCTAAAATCCGTTTAGTATCAGTGAATCTTCATTCATTTTTAATCAGTGTTTGCCACTTCACAAGTTTAAATTCGTGAATGGCGAGTTTAAGTATATACGCGCATTGAACGCATATAAAAAATCCAAATCAATATGAATCTATTAATTTGGATCTAAAATTATTAATTATCATATTTTATTGTTATTTATTTTTCTTCATCGTTATTCTATAGAAC
>NZ_JADVOP010000057.1 GCF_016508585.1 Acinetobacter baumannii | reverse complement strand
CGTTCCTTAACGGTTACCGTCCACAGTTCTACTTCCGTACAACTGACGTAACTGGTGCAATCCAATTACAAGACGGCGTTGAAATGGTAATGCCAGGCGACAACGTTGAAATGTCAGTAGAATTGATTCACCCAATCGCAATGGACCCAGGTCTACGTTTTGCGATCCGTGAAGGTGGTCGTACAGTTGGTGCTGGTGTAGTTGCTAAAGTAACTGCATAATCGCTAAAATGTTTATTCTTACCGAGAGTTGCGGCTCTCGGTTTGCTTATTAGGTCAGTAGTTCAATTGGTAGAGCGTCGGTCTCCAAAACCGAATGTTGGGGGTTCGAGTCCCTCCTGACCTGCCAGTTTTTAAATAAAAAACTTGATGTCGGCTAAACTGGTCATATAATAAGTCGCGAAACCTACGACGAGTACAAAAATGTCGAACGATAAATCACGTGACGCAACAGGCGGCGCGGCAATTCCTCAAAGCAACAATTCAGCTGAAATGGTGAAGACAAGTTCTTCGTTTGATTTTATTTTGTGGATCATTGCATTGGCTTTATTTGGCTGTGCTTTGATGACAAATCAATATCTTCCAGCGTATTGGGCACCAGCAAATAGCATCTGGGTGCGTATTGGGGTAATTTTAGCTTGTATCATCGTAGCTTTAGGTTTATTATACGCCACCCATCAAGGCAAAGGCTTTGTTCGTTTGCTTAAAGATTCGCGTATCGAACTGCGTCGAGTCACTTGGCCTACGAAACATGAAACAGTAACCACTTCATGGCAGGTTCTCCTCGTTGTTGTAGTTGCCGCAATTATTTTGTGGTGTTTTGACTATATCATCGGTTGGTTTATGAAGTTTATTATCGGGTAAGAGAGCTATGAAACGTTGGTACATTATTCATGCCTATTCAGGCTATGAAAAACAAGTGATGCGTTCACTTAATGATCGAATCCAGCGTAGCGCTGTTGCTGATAGTTTTGGTGAAGTCCTTGTTCCTACCGAAGAAGTGGTAGAAATGAAGGATGGTAAGAAACGTAAATCAGAGCGTAAATTCTTTCCAGGCTACGTATTGGTCGAAATGGAAATGAATGATGAAACTTGGCACATTGTTAAAGAATGTCCAAAAGTATTGGGTTTCATCGGTGGTACTGCTGAAAAACCAGCGCCAATTACGCAAAAAGAAGCTGATGCGATTCTTGCACGTGTACACAACAAAGGTGAAGCACCTCGTCCTAAGACGATGTTCGAGCCGGGTGAAGAATTACTTGTGACTGACGGTCCATTCACAGACTTTAAGGGTGTGGTGGAAGAAGTTCAGTACGAAAAATCGCGTTTAACGTTGACGATTAACGTATTTAATCGACCAACTCAAGTTGAATTGGAATTTCGTCAAGTCGAAAAAACAATTTAATTTGAATTGTTCAAAAAGCGCTCGATTTGTTATGGATCGGGCATTGTTGTTGTAACGGTATCGTTACTTGAAAACTTGGGGAGCTCTAAAAGGCGTTTGTACCCAGAGGTAATTTGAAATGGCTAAGAAGATTGACGGCTATATCAAGCTGCAAGTTCCAGCTGGTAAAGCGAATCCATCTCCACCAATCGGTCCTGCACTAGGTCAACGTGGTGTGAACATCATGGCATTCTGTAAAGAATTCAATGCTGCTACACAAAAAGTTGAACCAGGTCTTCCAATTCCTGTAGTGATCACTGTGTACAACGATAAGTCGTTCACATTCATCATGAAAACTCCACCTGCATCTATTCTTCTTAAGAAAGCTGCTGGTATCCAGAAGGGTTCATCTGTACCAAACAAAACTAAAGTTGGTAAGTTGACTCGTGCTCAATTAGAAGAAATTGCGACTACTAAAGAACCAGACTTAACTGGTGCTGATTTAGACGCACGTGTACGTACCATTGCTGGTTCTGCGCGTTCTATGGGCTTGGAAGTGGAGCTATAAGACATGGCAAAGTTAACTAAACGTCAAAAAGCCATTGCTGCAGCTGTAGAAGCAAACAAAGTTTATACTTTGGAAGAAGCAGTACAAGTTCTTAGCAGCCTTCCTGCTGCAAAATTCAAAGAATCTTTGGATGTTGCGGTAAACCTAGGTGTTGATCCTCGTAAATCTGACCAAGTTGTTCGTGGCGCGACTACGCTTCCTGCAGGTACTGGTAAAACTGTACGTGTAGCTGTGTTTGCTCAAGGCGCTGCTGCTGAAGCTGCTAAAGCTGAAGGCGCGGACGTTGTTGGTTTTGATGATCTAGCTGAAAGCATTCAAGCGGGTAACTTAGACTTTGATGTTGTGATTGCTGCTCCAGATGCAATGCGCGTTGTAGGTAAGTTGGGTACGATTCTTGGTCCACGTGGTTTAATGCCAAACCCTAAAGTGGGTACTGTAACTCCTGACGTTGCAACTGCAGTTAAAAATGCAAAAGCAGGTCAAGCACGTTACCGTGTAGACAAAGCGGGTATCATTCACGCTGCGATCGGTCAAGTAGGTTTCACAGCTGAAGCTGTTCGTTCAAACGTTGAAGCACTTATTGCTGACCTTAAGAAAGCAAAACCTGCGACTTCTAAAGGTATCTACATTCAAAAGATCACTTTGAGCTCAACAATGGGTCCTGGTCTTGTTGTAGACGTACAGAACGTTACTAAGTAATTATTTTTATAAATAATTATTTGCAATGAAAGAATTTTAAAGTCCTGAGTGAAATTTAAAACAAGGTTTTTAAATTTTGCGCAAAGTGGGGGAGACTTCAGCAGAGGTTTTCTCTCATCTTGTGAGTTGGCAAGGTTGACTTGCTGATGGGTTCTCAGGCGGACTTTGAATTGATAGATGTAAGTTTATCAGCGTCAAAGACCTCAGGCGAGGCAGGTCTTAGGATTTGCTTCTTAAAATACCAGTCTGAGTAGACGCGGTGGTGTGATTGATTCCTCCTCCGCGTGTAAGTTGAGAAATTGACTTGCGAATTGGGAGTGCAGTCCATTTGTGGATTGCATAAATCACCGTTAGGAGGTTTTACAATGGCTCTTCTTATCGAAGACAAAAAACAGATCGTTGCTGAAGTAAATGAAGTTGCTTCTTCAGCGTTTGCTGCTGTTGTTGCTGACTATCAAGGTTTAACAGTAGAACAATTGACTACTCTTCGCGTAGAAGCTCGTAAGTTAGGTGTTAAAACACGTATCGTGCGTAACACTTTAGCTAAGCGTGCACTTGAAGGTACTCAATTCTCTATCTTGGATGAGAACCTTGTTGGTCCAACTATTCTAGCTTTTTCAACTTCTGAAGACGACATGGGCGCAGCTGCTCGCTTGTTTGAAGATTTTGCTAAAACTAACAAAGCATTTGAACTTAAAGCTGCTGCATTTGATGGCAAAGTTTATCAAGGTGCTGATGTTAGCGTTATTGCAAATCTTCCAAACCAAGAAAAAGCACTTACGATGCTTGCCAATGTTCTTCAAGCTCCTATTTCGAAATTGGGTCGCCTTATTACAGCGCTCAAAGAGAAAAACGAGTCAGAAGCAGCTTAAGCTTAAAAATTTTCACACACCATTCAATATCCATTTGGAGTTATTCTCATGGCTTTAACTAACGAAGAAATCTTAAACGCAGTTGCTGAAAAAACTGTTCTTGAACTTGTTGAACTTATTTCTGCTTTCGAAGAAAAATTCAACGTATCTGCAGCTGCTGTAGCTGTAGCTGCTGCTCCAGGTGCTGGCGCTGCTGCTGCTGAAGAGCAATCTGAATTCAACGTTGAGTTGACTTCTTTCGGTGCTAACAAAGTTGCTGTAATTAAAGCAGTTCGTGAAGCAACTGGTCTTGGTCTTAAAGAAGCTAAAGATCTTGTTGAAGGCGCTCCTTCAGTTGTTAAAGAAGCGGTTTCTAAAGAAGAAGGCGAAGAACTTAAGAAGAAACTTGAAGAAGCTGGTGCTACAGTTACACTTAAGTAATCTTAAGGGGAGTCGATTTTTTTATAATCGGCTCCACAAATTGGCTGATGGCTCTTGGGTCATCAGCCTTTTTGCGTTACAATAATCGGCTCGATTTTAGATTGATTGATATAAAAATCATCAATTTTTAAAACAAATAAACAAAATCAAACGCTTACCAATATTTTTCAGCTTTAAAAATATTGTTAAGCGTTTTGTACCACTGAAATTTGCAGCATTTGTATAAAAGTGGTGGTCATATCGACCTGCGTAATTCCTTCTAAGTTCGTTCTGCAGGCGGGCTTAGTTTACTTTCCGAGGACTCCAGATGGCATACTCATATACCGAAAAGAAACGGATCCGTAAGAATTTTGGTAAATTGCCCCAAGTCATGCATGCTCCGTACTTGCTCGCGATTCAAGTCGACTCGTACAGAACATTCTTGCAAGATGGCAAAACTCCAAAAAATCGCGAAGATATCGGTCTCCAAGCTGCATTTCGTTCAGTTTTTCCTATTGAAAGTTATTCTGGCAATGCTGCTTTAGAATTCGTTGAGTATAGTCTTGGTAAACCAGAGTTTGATGTTCGCGAATGTATCCTTCGCGGTTCAACCTTTGCGGCACCAATGCGCGTTAAAATTCGTTTGATCATCAAAGATCGTGAAACGAAATCTATCAAAGACGTACGTGAACAAGAAGTGTACATGGGTGAAATGCCGCTCATGACTGAGAATGGTACTTTTGTGATCAATGGTACCGAGCGTGTAATCGTATCTCAATTACACCGTTCTCCAGGCGTTTTCTTTGATCACGATAAAGGTAAAACCCATTCAAGTGGTAAAGTGCTTTATTCAGCACGTATCATTCCTTACCGTGGTTCATGGTTGGATTTTGAATTTGATGCTAAAGACTTAGTATTTGTTCGTATTGACCGTCGTCGTAAATTATTGGCGACTGTAATTCTACGTGCATTGAACTACAGCAATGAACAAATTCTTGACATGTTCTATGAGAAAGTACCTGTATATCTTGATATGGGTAGCTATCAAATTGACCTTGTGCCAGAACGTCTTCGCGGTGAAATGGCGCAATTTGATATCGTAGACAATGATGGCAAAGCGATTGTTGAACAAGGTAAGCGTATTAACGCACGCCATGTTCGTCAAATGGAAGCTGCGGGTTTAACTAAACTTTCAGTTCCAGATGAATACCTGTATGAGCGTATTACAGCTGAAGATATTACTTTGCGTGATGGCGAAGTGATCGCTGCAAATACCATTTTAAGCCATGAAGTCTTGGTTAAAATTGCTGAAGGTGGTGTTAAACAGTTTAACATCTTGTTCACCAATGACATCGACCGTGGTTCTTTCGTTGCAGATACTTTACGTGCGGATACAACAACAGGTCGTGAAGAAGCGCTTGTAGAAATCTATAAAGTGATGCGTCCGGGTGAGCCACCAACAAAAGAAGCGGCTGAAAACCTATTCAATAACTTATTCTTCTCTACAGAGCGTTATGACTTGTCTCCTGTAGGTCGTATGAAGTTTAACCGTCGTTTGGGTCGTCCTTATGAAGTTGGTACAGATCAGAAGTCTCGTGAAGTAGAAGGTATTCTTTCTAACGATGACATCATTGACGTATTGAAAACTTTGGTAGAAATCCGTAACGGTAAAGGCGAAGTCGACGATATCGATCACTTGGGTAACCGTCGTGTACGTTCTGTCGGTGAAATGACAGAAAACCAATTCCGTGTTGGTTTGGTTCGTGTTGAGCGTGCTGTAAAAGAACGTTTAAACCAAGCTGAAACAGACAACCTGTCTCCACAAGATTTGATCAATGCGAAACCTGTGGCTGCTGCAATCAAAGAATTCTTTGGTTCAAGCCAATTGTCTCAGTTTATGGATCAAAACAACCCATTGTCTGAAATTACACACAAACGTCGTGTTTCAGCACTTGGTCCAGGTGGTTTGACACGTGAACGTGCAGGCTTTGAAGTACGTGACGTACATCAAACTCACTATGGTCGTGTATGTCCAATTGAGACACCTGAAGGTCCAAACATTGGTTTGATCAACTCGCTTTCCGTATATGCAAAAGCCAACAACTTCGGTTTCTTGGAAACACCATACCGTAAAGTTGTAGAGGGTCGTGTAACGGATGATGTAGAGTATTTATCTGCAATTGAAGAAGTAGGCACTGTGATTGCACAGGCCGATTCTGGCGTAGATAAAGACGGCAACCTGACTGAAGAATTTGTTTCTGTACGTCATCAGGGTGAATTCGTTCGTATGCCGCCAGAAAAAGTGACGCATATGGATGTATCTGCTCAGCAGGTTGTTTCTGTTGCTGCATCACTTATTCCGTTCCTTGAACACGATGATGCGAACCGTGCATTGATGGGTTCAAACATGCAACGTCAGGCTGTTCCTACATTGCTTGCTGACAAGCCACTTGTTGGTACAGGCATGGAAGCAAACGTAGCGCATGACTCTGGTGTGTGCGTCATTGCAAAACGTGGTGGACGTATTGAGTTCGTTGATGCTTCTCGTGTTGTTATTCGTGTCAATGAAGATGAAATGATCGCGGGTGAAGCTGGTGTAGATATCTACAACTTGATCAAATACACGCGTTCAAACCAAAACACTTGTATTAACCAAAAAGTTCTGGTGAGCTTGGGTGATAAAGTGGGACGTGGTGACGTTCTTGCTGATGGTCCATCGACTGACGGTGGTGAATTGGCGCTTGGTCAAAACATGCGTGTCGCGTTCATGACGTGGAATGGTTATAACTACGAAGACTCGATCTTGTTATCTGAGCGTGTACTTCAAGAAGACCGTTTGACTTCGATTCACATCCAAGAGTTGTCATGTGTAGCGCGTGATACAAAGTTAGGTGCAGAAGAAATTACTGCCGATATTCCTAACGTGGGTGAAGCAGCGCTCTCTAAACTTGATGAATCAGGTATTGTTTATATCGGTGCTGAAGTTTCAGCAGGTGACATCCTTGTTGGTAAGGTAACGCCTAAAGGTGAAACACAGTTAACGCCGGAAGAAAAATTACTTCGTGCAATTTTCGGTGAAAAAGCTGCTGATGTAAAAGACTCTTCTTTACGTGTTTCTTCAAGCGTAAAAGGTACGGTAATTGACGTTCAAGTGTTTACACGTGACGGTATCGAGAAAGACGAGCGTGCTCAAGCAATTGAAAAAGCGCAACTTGATGCTTATCGTAAAGACTTGAAAGAAGAGTTCAAAATCTTTGAAGAAGCTGCTCGTGAACGTATTGTGCGTTTATTGAAAGGTCAAGAGTCAAATGGTGGTGGTACAACTAAACGTGGTGACAAGCTAACAGAAGACGTATTGTCTAACTTAGAGCTTGTTGATCTGTTAGAAGTTCAACCGGCAGACGAAGGCATTGCTGAACGTTTAACTCAGATTCAAGTGTTCTTGAAAGAGAAGAGCCACGAGATCGATGAGAAGTTTGCTGAGAAAAAACGTAAACTTTCAACAGGTGATGAACTGACAACTGGTGTATTGAAAGTTGTTAAAGTCTATCTTGCTGTTAAACGTCGTATCCAGCCTGGTGATAAGATGGCGGGTCGTCACGGTAACAAGGGTGTTGTATCAAACATCTTGCCTGTGGAAGACATGCCGCATGACATCCATGGTGTTCCAGTAGATGTGGTACTTAACCCGCTCGGTGTACCATCACGTATGAACGTGGGTCAGATTCTTGAAACTCACTTGGGTATGGCAGCGAAAGGTCTTGGCGACAAGATCGACAAGATGATGAAAGAACAACGTACTGTTCTTGAACTTCGTGAATTCTTAGACAAGATTTATAACAAAGTCGGTGGCGAGCAAGAAGATCTTGATAGCTTGACTGATGAAGAAATCTTGGTGTTATCAGGTAACTTGCGTAAGGGTGTTCCTTTAGCTACACCAGTATTTGATGGTGCGGAAGAAGGACAAATCAAAGAGTTGCTTGAACTTGGTGGTATTTCACGTACAGGTCAGACAGTATTGTATGATGGACGTACAGGTGAGCGTTTTGATCGCCCAGTAACTGTCGGTTATATGTACATGCTCAAGTTGAACCACTTGGTTGACGACAAGATGCATGCACGTTCTACAGGCTCTTACTCACTTGTGACGCAACAACCGCTTGGTGGTAAAGCTCAATTCGGTGGTCAGCGTTTCGGTGAGATGGAAGTTTGGGCACTTGAGGCTTATGGTGCTGCTTATACACTTCAAGAAATGTTAACTGTGAAATCGGATGACGTTGAAGGTCGTACTCGCATCTATAAGAATATTGTAGATGGTAACCATTATATGGATCCGGGTATGCCTGAATCGTTCAACGTATTGACCAAAGAGATCCGTTCTTTAGGTATCAACATTGAACTGAAAAATGGTGACTAAGAAATCTCCCCCGCTTCCTCTTTAACAAAGAGGGGGAGAAGTCCTTCTTTAGTAAAGCAGGACTCAGGGGGATTTCGAGATTCCCAATCTCAGTGAAAAAACAATATTTGTGACCCAGCCGTAGAGAGAAAGCCTCTTCGGCACACGGAGAAAAAAATTGAAAGACTTGCTCGATATCATGCGCAAAAAGACGGACTCAGACGGTCATGCTCCAGTAGAGTTTGATCGCATCCGTATTGGTCTTGCGTCACCAGAAATGATTAAGTCATGGTCTCACGGTGAAGTTAAAAAGCCAGAAACCATTAACTACCGTACCTTTAAACCAGAACGTGATGGTTTGTTCTGTGCCAAAATCTTTGGTCCAGTAAAAGATTATGAATGCTTGTGTGGTAAATACAAGCGTATGAAATACAAAGGCGTCATTTGTGAAAAATGTGGCGTTGAAGTAACAACTGCGAAAGTTCGTCGTGAGCGTATGGGTCACATCGAATTGGCTTCTCCTGTTGCTCATATTTGGTTCTTGAAATCATTACCAAGCCGTATCGGTTTACTGCTTGATATGACGTTGCGTGATATCGAACGTGTATTGTATTTCGAATCTTATGTGGTGACTGATCCTGGCATGACGCCAATGGAAAAGTACCAACTTCTTAACGATGAAGAATACTTTACTGCGTTAGAAGAACACGGTGATGAATTCAGCGCTAAAATGGGTGCCGAAGCAGTTCAGGATTTGTTGAAAGACATTGATCTTGAAGCTGAAATTTCTCGTTTACGTGAAGAAATTCCAAATACAACTTCAGAAACTAAGCTGAAAAAAGCGTCTAAACGTTTGAAGTTGATGGAAGCGTTCAAAGAGTCAAACAACAAACCAGAATGGATGGTGATGAATGTACTTCCAGTACTTCCGCCAGATCTTCGTCCATTGGTTCCGCTTGAAGGCGGTCGTTTTGCGACTTCTGACCTGAACGATCTTTACCGTCGTGTAATCAACCGTAACAACCGTTTAAAGCGTCTTCTTGATCTTGCTGCACCAGACATTATCGTACGTAATGAAAAACGTATGTTACAAGAGTCTGTAGATGCATTGTTGGACAACGGTCGTCGTGGTCGTGCGATTACAGGTTCGAACAAACGTCCGCTTAAATCTTTGGCTGATATGATCAAAGGTAAGCAAGGTCGTTTCCGTCAAAACTTACTCGGTAAGCGTGTTGACTATTCGGGCCGTTCGGTAATTACCGTAGGTCCATCATTACGTTTACACCAATGTGGTCTTCCAAAGAAAATGGCACTTGAATTATTCAAACCATTCATCTTTGCGAAACTACAAGCTTCAGGTCAAGCAACAACCATTAAAGCTGCGAAGAAAATGGTTGAGCGTGAAACACCAGAAGTATGGGACGTTCTTGCATCTGTAATTCGTCAGCATCCTGTTATGTTGAACCGTGCGCCAACCCTTCACCGTTTAGGTCTTCAAGCATTTGAACCTATCCTGATCGAAGGTAAAGCGATTCGTTTGCATCCACTCGTTTGTGCTGCGTTTAACGCCGACTTCGATGGTGACCAAATGGCGGTTCACGTACCATTAACACTTGAAGCTCAACTAGAAGCTCGTGCGTTAATGATGTCGACCAACAACATCTTGTCACCTGCAAACGGTGAACCAATCATCGTACCTTCTCAGGACGTTGTATTGGGCTTGTATTACATCACGCGTGATGCAATCAATGCCAAAGGTGAAGGCATGGTGTTTGCGGACACGCATGAAGTTAACCGTGCGCTTGCAACAGGCCAGGTTGATCTACATGCACGTGTAAAAGCACGTGTACACCAAACAGTAATTGATGACAACGGTAACCGTGAACATCAAACCATTGTTGTAGATACGACACCAGGTCGTTGCTTACTTTGGGAAGTTGTTCCTGAAGGTATGGATTTCCAACAAATCAACGTTGAGATGACCAAGAAAAACATCTCTAAATTGATTAACTCTTGCTACCGTAAATTAGGTTTGAAAGATACTGTTATCTTTGCTGACCAATTGATGTACCTGGGCTTCCGTCAAGCAACACGTTCAGGTGTTTCTGTGGGTATGGAAGACATGTTGATTCCACCACAAAAGCAAGCAATCATCGAAAAAGCTGAAGTTGAAGTTCGTGAAATTGAACAACAATTCGAGCAAGGTTTCGTAACTGCTGGTGAACGTTATAACAAAGTTGTCGATATTTGGGCGCGTACAAACGACCAAGTTGCAAAAGCGATGATGGATAACTTGTCATTCACTACTGTTAAAAACAAACAGGGTGAAGACGAGAAGCAAAAATCATTCAACAGTATCTACATGATGTCTGACTCTGGTGCCCGTGGTTCGGCTGCTCAGATTCGTCAGCTTGCAGGTATGCGTGGCTTGATGGCGAAACCAGATGGTTCGATCATTGAAACCCCAATTAAAGCAAACTTCCGTGAAGGTTTGACAGTACTCCAGTACTTCATTTCAACACACGGTGCACGTAAAGGTTTGGCAGATACGGCACTTAAAACTGCGAACTCTGGTTACCTAACACGTCGTCTTGTCGATGTAGCACAAGATTTGGTGATTACTGAGCCAGATTGTGGTACCTATGATGGTCTTGTAATGACTCCGTTCATTCAAGGTGGCGATGTGATCGAGAACTTAGGTGCTCGAGTATTGGGTCGTGTACTTGCTGAAGATGTGAAGAAACCAGGTACAGATGATGTCCTTCTTCCGCGTAACACATTGATCGACGAGAAACTTGCAACGTTCCTTGAAGATAACGGTGTTGATGAAGTTAAAGTACGTTCAGTAGTAAACTGTGCTTCAACATTCGGTGTATGTGCGAAATGTTACGGTCGTGACTTGGCTCGTGGTCACTTGGTGAACCCAGGTGAATCTGTCGGGGTAATGGCTGCACAATCAATTGGTGAACCTGGTACACAGTTAACCATGCGTACATTCCACGTGGGTGGTGCTGCAAGCCGAACTTCTGCTGCTAACAGCGTTCAAGTACGTAACAAGGGTACAGTTCGTTTCCATAACGTTAAAACTGTTCAACATGCCAAAGGTCACTTGGTATCTGTTTCACGTTCAGGTGAAATCGGTATTGCGGATGACTTAGGTCGTGAACGTGAACGCTATAAACTTCCATACGGTGCGTCTATCTTGATCAAAGATGGTCAACCAGTAGAAGGCGGCGGTATTGTTGCAACTTGGGATCCGCATACACATCCATTGGTAACAGAAGTTGCGGGTAAAGCACGCTTCAGCCAAATTGCTGATGGTGTAACTGCAACATCGAAAACTGATGATGCAACAGGTATGACGACTGTTGAAATCTTGCCGGTAACAGCACGTCCTGCGTCTGGTAAAGATTTACGTCCTGCAATTGTGTTGGATACAACCGATGGCGGCGAACAGTTCTACTTCTTGCCACAAAACACAATCGTGACTGTTCGTGATGGCGAAACGATTGGTGTCGGTGATGTTATCGGTCGTGTACCACAAGAAACTTCACGTACCCGTGATATTACCGGTGGTCTGCCGCGTGTAGCTGACTTGTTCGAAGCGCGTAAGCCGAAAGAGCATGCAATCCTTGCTGAAATTTCAGGTGTTGTAAGCTTTGGTAAAGAGACCAAAGGTAAGAACCGTTTAGTGATTACACCAGATGATGGCTCAGAAATTTATGAAGAGTTGATTCCAAAATGGCGTACCATTAACGTGTTTGAAGGTGAGCATGTGAACCGTGGTGAAACCATTTCTGATGGTCCACAGAACCCGCATGACATCTTGCGTTTGAAAGGTGAAGTTGCATTAACCAACTACATCGTGAACGAAGTTCAAGACGTTTACCGCTTACAGGGTGTAAAAATCAACGATAAGCATATCGAAGTGATCGTGCGTCAAATGTTGCGTAAAGTTGACATTACTGATGGCGGCGATACAAGCTTCATCAAAGGTGAACAAGTGGATTACATCCGCGTTGTGGGCGAAAACCAAGCGGTATTGGCTCAGAACAAGTTCCCTGCGAAGTATGAACGTCAATTGATGGGTATTACCAAAGCATCGCTTTCTACAGACTCGTTCATCTCTGCTGCATCGTTCCAGGAAACCACACGTGTGTTAACTGAAGCGGCTGTAACAGGTAAAGAAGATGATTTACGTGGCTTGAAAGAAAACGTTGTTGTGGGTCGCTTGATTCCAGCAGGTACTGGTCTTGCATACCACCTAGAGCGTCGTCGTCAAGAAGCAGAAGCTGCAGAGCATGAGCTTGTAAATGACTTCTCTGAAGTTGATCAAGCATTCTCTCAAGCTTTAAACGAAGATTCTTTCTAAGTTAAACAGCTTTTGAAATGAAGAAGACGCCCAAGGGCGTCTTTTTTTATATAATCAAAAAATAGAAATTAAAATTGATCCACAATGAAAATAAATCCTGTTGTGATGGCTTTAGCGTTGCTGTCGATTTGCCCATTATTGCTGTTGATCCTGTTGCCTGCACCTGCAATCGAGCAGAGCTGGCAAGTTGATATGGCGCAATGGATCAATCAGTCATTAAAAATCCAAAGTACCAGCACAGGTGAGCTTGAGTATTTTAGTTTTTTTGTTAAAAGCTATCTAACCTTGCTTTGTCCATTTTGGGCCGTGTTGATCATTTATTTAATTGTTAAAGATGAATCGGATGAAATACCTAAGCCCAATCAGTTTAAGCCTCTTGATGCAGTGATTGTTTTGAGCTTTTTTTGCTTTTGTATCGGCTTTGCAATAACGTTAAGCCTATGGCACTTAAACCCTTCATGGGTGTCTATACGGGTTAAAAATAGTTTTTTATTTAGAATACTGTATGAATATAAACTAGGGATTATTTTGGCTGAGCTGTTTTACTTTGCTATTTTACTTATTGCGTTATTGGGGCTATTGGGCTTTATTACTGCGGTGATCATCAATATTCATCAGCAATTTTTTAAAAAACAAAAATGATGCGTTTCAGGCTTTAGAAAGAAGGAGACGGATTAAAATATAATAAAGCCGCTGAAGTTCAGCGGCTTTATAGTCGATGTGAATCGATCATTAAGTTTAAGCGTGTCGAGGTTTTACCCAGAGTTGATAGGCAACAGCCAATAAGGCAAGCCAAACCGCACCCACATAAAGGGCGGGACGTGATGCAGGGAAATAACCGATCATGGCAATCACAAAGATCATAAATGCTGTGGCTAAAATCGGTGCAATCGGCCATCCGATTACAGGAAAATCGAGCGCTTTAATTTCTTTCGCACTGAGTTTTTTTCGCATACCAAACTGTGCCAATAAAATCATTAACCATACATAAACAGTTGCAAAAGTTGCAATCGAAGCAATGATTTCAAAAACATTTTCAGGAATCAGGTAATTTAAAAGGACTCCAACCAAAAGCACGCTTGCCATCACAATGACGGTCATAAATGGCACACCATTTCTTGATGTTTTAGCAAAACTTGCCGGTGCTTTGCCTTTAATTGCCATGCCATACATCATCCGCCCGGCACCAAAAACATCACTGTTAATCGCAGAAACAGCAGCCGTAATCACCACAATATTCAGGATTGCAGCAGCGGATTTGATTCCTAAACTTTCAAATATTTGTACAAATGGACTGCCATGCGAACCGATTTGATTCCAAGGGAAAATCGACATCAGTACAAAAATCGTCAGTACATAGAACAGGATAATTCGAAAAGGAACTGCATTGATGGCTTGAGGAATTGCGACTTTAGGATCTTTGGTCTCTCCAGCGGTTACACCAATGATTTCAATTCCACCAAATGCAAAAACAACCACAGAAAAACAGGCAATAAAACCAGCAATACCATTGGGAAAGAAACCACCATGTGTCCAAAGGTTCGATATACCTGAACTAAATTCAGTATGTGGAATATGCAAACCGTAGAGCATGATGCCAAAACCACCCAAAATCATGGCAATAATGGCAGTGACCTTAACGATGGATAACCAGAATTCCAGCTCACCATAGACTTTGACATGGATCAGGTTAATTGCACCCAAAAAGAAAATCAGTGACAAAATCCAGACCCAACGCGCCACATCAGGAAACCAGAAACCCATGTATATTCCAAAAGCGGTGACGTCTGCGATTGCAACAATCACCATCTCAAAAACATAGGTCCAACCTGTGGTAAAACCTGCAAATGGACTAATATACTCAGACGCATAATGACTAAATGAATCTGAAACAGGATGATGAACAGCCATCTCTCCTAAAGCACGCATCACGATGTAAATCGCAATCCCGGCGATCATATAAGCCAGTAGTACCGATGGACCTGCTTGCTGTATGGCTGAGGCTGAACCGTAGAATAAACCTGTGCCAATAGCAGAACCTAAAGCCAGGAAACGGATGTGACGGGTATTGAGTCCCCGTTTTAAAGTGGAAGTTTGTGACATGATAAGCTCCAGTCTTATCTATAGTTTATAGGAGCTTGCTAGCGAGTTCATGCTTTTATCCATAAAATAAGCGATTTACCGTGCACGAATACATCATTTGCAGGCGGTGAATCAGAACATCAATTCATTGCCCTGTGTTAAACAAAGTTACAAATGGATGCAATAAAGCAATCATTTCCTCACGAATTTATCTTTACTTTCCATGAGATAATTTCAAGTGGAAAAAATGTTTGATTGACTTGTTGTAATAACAGAAGGAATAAGGGCATGAAAAAGCAAATAATGACCATAATGTGTGTGGCTTTACCTATCGTGATGCTTACAGGTTGTGAAAACATGTCTGCAAATGATAAGCGTATCGGTTCCGCAGCGCTGGGTGGTGCTGTTGGTGGTGGCTTGGGTAATCATGCAGGTAATGGTATCGGTGCGGCTGTTGGTGCAGGTGGTGGTGCGGCTGTAGGAAGCAAGGCAAGTAATGGGTCAAATCGCAATGCAACTTACAGTGGTGTTGGTGCGGGTATTGGTTCAGTGATTGGTAAAGGTATTCTAGGTGGTGATGCAGGTGCTGCGATTGGTGGTGCAATCGGTGGTGGCGCAGGTGCAGCCATTGAGCAAAACAAATAAGTCACTCAATGAACGATAAAAACGCTATGTTGTATTGATTCAGCATAGCGTTTTTTTTATTTCTATCGTTTATATTTAACCTGAGTTCGATAAAAACTCTTGATGAAATATGATACTCGGAAACGTCATCCGCTACTGTTTGAGGCAGGACTACTTCTACAAGGTATTGTTTCTGAGACTGATTAAATATGTTGCTAGTGGTTGACGAGTTTTGCGGTGAGCAGCGATACCGCTGCGCAAGATGGTTGCCCTTGCGGAGCTTCGCTCCTCATGCCAAAACAAAAGTATGGCGAGCCGCAGGCTGATCCTGAAATTGGGTGAAAACTCAGCAAGACTCCGCCGAGACTTAATGTTTTTCAATAAGTTAAATATGTGGTTGCATCGAACTCACGTTATTTAGTAGACCATTAAGTATGTTTAAACGATATTGAATGTCGTCTACTAAAGTCATTAACGTTTTAACGGATGTGGATTCTTACGACGGATATAAACGGTTTTTTGTACTTCAGCAATTCGTAACCCTGAATCATCAAAAATATTTAAAGTGTAGTTACGATACACAGGCTTATAGTTCTGTGCCAGATCTTTAACATGTTCGATTTCAGCAGCATCCAATCGAATATCGGCATAAACGGTACTGCGGCCCGGTGATAGAAAATTAATGCTCGCAGCTTTGTCCCACACCATGTATTTAGGACCAAGGTGATGCATCAAAAGCAGCATATAAAATGGGTCGACCATCGAATATAAACTGCCACCAAAGTGAACCCCAACAATGTTTTGATTGTTGCGTGTCAGTGGCATTTTGACCCGAATATGATAGTTTTTCAGATCAATTTTTTCGATTTCAATTCCTGCACCTTTGTATGGAGAAAAATGATTCAACATAAATCTAGATACAAATGGAATTGTCTGTAGTTTCTTGATTAGCACATTCATGGTCAATTCTAGTTATCTATTTTTCAACCATAATAAAGAACTCAAAGCAAAGTGGCATTGATCGAAATGCCCTCTAGAGCGAAATCATAGCCAATGGTGAAAACAATAAAAGGTGACTCAATGCAAGCGCAAACTTATTGGATCTCGACACAGGATAAGCAAAAACTTTATGCAAAAACATGGGGGAATGCTGAAAACCCCGCGTTGGTCTTGGTGCATGGTTATCCTGATAATCAGGAAGTTTGGGAACCGATTATAGAGCAATTGATTTCACAATTTTATATTGTGACCTATGATGTTCGTGGTGCAGGGCAATCCTCTATTCCAAAACGTATCCGTGATTATGCTTTACCGCGGTTATCGCTAGATTTGGAATGTGTGGTCAATGAATTACTGCCCGAACGTCAGTTTCATTTAGCTGCCCATGATTGGGGGTCAATTCAATCTTGGGAATCGGTTACTGAAACAAAATTTAAAAATCGTATTTTGTCTTATACCACCATGTCAGGACCATGTTTAGATCATGCCGCATTTTGGATGCGTGAGCAGTTTTTACATGAAAAACCTAAATTTTTTAAACAATTATTGAAATCTTGGTACATCGTTGCTTTTCAACTGCCGATTCTTGCACCTACCGTCTGGCATTTTTTTAGTCCGCAGCGTTGGGGGGCAATTTTAACTCAATTAGAAAAAACAAAAGATCTGCCTTTAAACTCAAATATTGCGAAAGATGGTGAGCATGGTATTGGGTTATATCGTGCTAATTTCCTGCCACGTTTAACTCGTCCGCGTCAGCGCTTTGCTGTTTGCCCAGTACAGGCGGTTGTACTTTTAAGAGATAAGTTTGTGAGTCCAGAATTAATTGATGAAGTTCCAAAGTGGGCAACTCAATTTGAGCGTGTCGAGGTTGATGCAAATCATTGGGCTGTACTCAGTCGACCTCAAGAAATTGCACAATATATTCAAGAGTTTGCATTGAAAAATAATTAAAATTTTGTTTGTCGTAGCGAGGTGATGTGTATTTATCACCTCGCTATTGAATGATCAGTTGGATGAAATTGCAGCTTCATTGCCATGAATCTGCTAAAGTATCGCCTTTCAAATTTTCGTAAATTTCTCTATGAATGCTGTCGTTATTGCGATTGCCGTGATGTTTATTCTGTCACTGGCACGAGTTTCTGTTGTTTTAACATTGGTTATTTCAGCAATTATAGGTGGGTTGGTCGCTGGTTTAAGTTTGGCAGATACTGTTGAAGCATTTAATGCGGGGTTGGGGGATGGTGCTGAAGTTGCACTGGCCTATGCCGTATTGGGTGCTTTTGCCTTGGCATTGTCTAAATCGGGTTTACCTGATTTATTGGCTTATAAGTTGATTGGCTTATTGGGGATGGAAGCGACTCAAAAGCAAGCAACAAAAGTAAAATTCTTATTGTTGGGAATATTGCTGATAGCCGCAATTTGTTCTCAGAACTTAATTCCCGTGCATATTGCTTTTATTCCAGTGCTTGTCCCACCGTTATTAAAGGTGATGAACCATTTGAAGCTTGACCGTCGTGCAGCAGCATGCGTACTGACATTGGGATTGGTTGGAACCTATATTTTTCTTCCTGTCGGTTTTGGTGCAATTTTCCTAGAGCAAATTTTAATGGGAAATATCAACAAAATTGGAGCAGCGTATCATCTGCATGTTGAACGGAGCATGATGCCGATGGGAATGGCTATTCCCGTGCTTGGTATGGTGGTAGGGACTCTCGTCGCTGTATTCATCAGTTATCGTAAGCCTCGTATCTACGTGGATCGTAACGTTGCACCCATTACAACAATTGATTTAGATAAGCCACTCAGGGCGGTCAATGTTGAAGAGCTGAAAGCAGATGGTCTGGCTTTGGAACAAGAAGCCAAACAAGCGCCTGTGATTGCCAAGAAAACCATTTTGATGGCTTTGCTGGCAATTGCTTTAACGTTGGTCTCGCAGCTGTATTCAGGTTCAATGATCTTGGGTGGCTTGGTCGGTTTTGCCGTGCTCTCTGCGGCAGGAATTTTTAAATGGCAAGAAGCAGATGACGTCTTTGTGCAAGGCATGCGCATGATGGCATTGGTTGGTTTTATCATGATTTCTGCTGCCGGATTTGCCTCGGTGATGACGCATACGGGGGATATCAATCATCTGGTCAATGGTGTGGTGCATTTGATTGGTGACAATAAAGCTTTGGCGGCATTTTTAATGCTGTTCATTGGTTTGTTTGTGACGATTGGGATTGGCTCATCTTTCTCTAGTGTACCTGTACTTGCTGTTATTTACGTCCCTTTGTGTGTGCAGTTTGGCTTTTCTCCATTGGCAACAGTTGCATTGATTGGGACAGCAGCAGCACTTGGTGACGCGGGTTCTCCTGCTTCAGACTCTACACTTGGACCTACAGCTGGTTTAGGAGTGGATGGGCAGCATGATCATATTTGGGATACGGTCGTTCCTACATTTATCCATTTTAATATTCCTTTATTGGTCTTTGGCTGGATTGCGGCAATGGTCCTGTAGATTCACATTGGTCATATTGAAGGCTGTTTATGATGATATCTAGACAGCCTTTTTTATGCTTATAAAAGTATTTGATTATTCATAGCTTAATCTTTTAACCAGTGCAAAGAAATTTAATCATGCTTATGTTTTAATAAATATAAAATGTATTTTATTTGCATTATTAATTTATAATAAAATCTGGTTTTATTATAAAAACCCTTAATAATCTTGATTAATTTGGTTGGTTTTTAAAACCAACCATTTTGATAAGATTAAAATAAATTTATATATATAACAA
>NZ_JADVOP010000056.1 GCF_016508585.1 Acinetobacter baumannii | reverse complement strand
ATATACATGATAAATAAGATATTCTAGACTATGTCTCTTGATTATTGAATATAGAAATTTCGTCTATTGACATTTTTTGTAAAGATAAGATTTAATCATTTCATTTGCTTGTATGTCCAATAATTCATCAGCCACCCAAAATACAAAAGACTGATCTTGAACAAACACTTTTTTCTTTATATATGTTGTCACCAGCTTAGATGAAGCATTCTTCACTTTAAAAGATTTTTTATAATTTACTTTTCCAAGCAGCTTACTGCCATTCCAAGGTCCACCGATACAAAAGTTCATAGTATTTTTGTCTATTATTCACGTAATAAGTGTATGATATTTTGTTTAATTTTTAACTTATACTTTGGTCTAAGCAGCCAATAAACCTCTAAGAAGAGGTTTATTTATTTCATATTTTAAGGCGCAAAAAAGTTAAGCTGCTGATCTTTTTGCTGTAAAGGTGCTTTATTTTGCTTTATCAATTGCTTTTGGTAGTCTTGCTCTGAAATTATTCCCCTGTTGCGTGCTTGTTGAATGGATTTTAACTCTTGCTCATAAGTATGTGAGTTTAAAGCCTGAGTATCATTGTTTTTTAACAAATACTGGGATTTTTCAAATGGGCTCATATTTGAAGTCATGGCTCGATTTTGATTGATTTGGATTACATTTGCATCACGTTGATTGATGCGATCTTTTTCTTGCTGCCTTGAAATTTCAAAAAAATCGACTTGCGTATCATGGTTATTTTCATGTCGTGTTTCATTTTGCAAAAACACATCTGATTGAGACTTCTTAAATATATCTTCAGCACTATACACTGAGCATGTGATTATCGGTATTATAAAGGCGACTAAGAGTTTGTTCATCATAGATGTAAAATTTCAAATAAAAAAGTAATCTTTATATTTTATATCGGCTTTATCATTCTTTCAAAGTTAAAAAATAATTAACTTAAATTACAATGACTTGATTGTATTTTTGATGGATTTCAATCCCATAAAAACTCACTTAGCGTGAGTTTTTATTTCTTGAATTTTCACCAATCACAGAGAAAGTAATCACTGGATGCCAACTAAAAATAATCTAAAGCCAACACTAAAAATAATAGAATGGTGGATAAAATTAAATATGTATTGATGTTATGAAAGCTCTTAAGATAGTCTAACATTGGTTATCTCCCATAAGAATTCAATAAAATACTACACGGGTGATCATTTCCAAAAAGATCATGAAAACAAAACTAGACAAAAAAATACGCAATGAAATTCATTACTTGGCTTATGAAACATTCATAGCGATATGTTGGAGCACTATGCTTAACTTGCATCACTTCATTTTTACTGAAAATCAATACTTCTATTTTTATTCTGCATTACATCAATTGATCACTACTAAACGATAAACCTGAATTCGAATTTTCCTTTATAATCAATTTGATCCAAATAGTCTTTAATTTCATGAGCGATATTTCTAAATGTTTCCAAAACATCGCTTGGTGGGTCTATTCGTACTTCAATCTTAAAAGTTTCACCATCTTTCTGGGTATGGTGTATATATGTACCGTCGCAATTCATTTTTAAAGTCAGATAATCTTCAATTGTGTCAGTAAACTGTTGTGTTACTAACTCAATTTTTGAAAATTTATACATTGCTGTTTTTCCTTGATCTTATTTCGCGATCTGATAAAGAATCTGGACCAAGATTCTTTGGGGCTATAAGATCGATCAGTTATAGGGACGATGGCACTTGAGCTATGAGTCTCTATATCGTATTCTTTAGATATATTAATTTAAAATTAGTATAACAATCAACTTAAAATTTTCGAGAATTATATTATTTTGAGATTTTATATGACTTATTCAGCATTTTATTTATTTTTTTCGATTTGATTCTTATTGATATGGTGCAACAAACTAAAACGATTTTAAGTTGTGATTATCATCAAATTTACCCATTTGAATCATCATCCTCTCTCAAATGACTTAAAAATTTTTTTGACAATATGTTCATGTGTAGGAAGGAGCCCAGCTTTTAACCCAAGCGGTTTGAATACTTTATCAACAACAGACTGAGTAAGTTTTCCTTTATCTTGCTCAATATCGCTCAGCGTACATGACTGATACCAACCAGCGTTGCATATTGTTGTTGCGACATACCGAGTAGGTTTTTCCGAAGATAAACCAATAAGTGTCCCATGCTTACTTCATTCATTAAATATTGTGTATATAAATTAATCAATATTTGTTGGCGATCTTGTGGTTGATTTTTAATATTCATAACAGTTTCCATCTTTTTAATTTAGCTTCGATATCGTCGAATGAAGGTGCAGGCATCTCAATAATCTGTTCAGGTACGCCCTTGCCTATTAGTCTTTGTTTTAGTCCACCTAACTTGTCTGCCAATGATTTTAGTGCATTCAAGGAAATATCAGGATCACACCACGGCGCTAATCTCTCAGTAATTTTCTCCCATTGGTATTCACCTCTTTCCTCATACGGACTTCCCCAAGTGGTTGATCTAATCAGATGTTCAGGGTCTGCTTTCATCGGGGCAAAATCATAAATCGGAGAAAGAAAAACATTTCCATTCTTTTTTAAAAATGAAGTATTACACCCATGATTATCTGAATTACCAAAAATGATATTGAGTAAATCTCTTTTATCTAAATATGAAATGGCATATTCTATTTGGTATTCCAGTTCACAGGGACCTGCCGATCCTTTTTCAGGATCTAATATTTTAAGTTCTGCTATATATAACCAGTGCGTTTCTAGCAATGTCTGTATTGTAAATTTCTTTATAAATAGAAATGAGCAGTAATTTGCTCAAAATTAGCATGAAAATCAAAAATGTGAATATATTTGCTCATTTTCACAATAAATACAAACCCCTTTCTTTGAAGTAGTGCGCAAAAATTTCGAACTAACTCTCTGGGTGAAGTACATCCAAAGAGACTTTAACCCGATCTAATACAATGGTTGTTTTAAACCATTCAACATTTGAATTGCAATGGAAAAGCTCATCACAGAGTGTCTGAAATCGACTCATACTAGGTACAAGAAGGATTAGGATGAAATCTGCTTCACCTGTCACATAGTAGCATTGCTGTACCTCGGGTCTAGAAAAGCTTTGTTTAAGCAGATCAAGATCAGAAATATGGGTTTTATTGACACGAACTTCCACCACTACCGTAATGACTTGATTGAGTTTATCGGGATCTAAAATTGCTGTATGTCCAGTAATATAGCCATGCTCACGTAATTTCTGAATACGGCGTTGTACCGATGCAGTGGATAAGTGTACAGCGTCTGCCAATTCACGTAAGGGGGTTAAGCAGTCTTTTTGCAAGCGCATCAGTAAAGCATAATCAAACTTGTCTAAAGTCATATCAATTGATTGAATATTGTGAGAAATTTTCTCATTTATAATAAGAATTTTCAGTAAATTTATCAAACAAGTTGAAATAAAATATCGTTTTCCAATTCAATTCGCTCACTCAGATGTCACAGCAATCCAATACCGCTCTAGGTATAACCCTCAACGTCATCGCTTCTATACTGTTTGCCGTTATGTTTGCTTATACCTCCTTATTGGGTGCATTAGAAGGTAATGAAATCTATGGTTGGCGAATTTTACTCACTTTGCCCTGTTTAACAGTTTTTATTATTGCTCAGGGGAATTGGTCACAAGTCAGACATATTTATAAACGTGTATGCAATGAACGTTTTTTTATATTTACTCGGCTGCTTTCTTCATTTCTGATTGGTTTACAGCTTTGGCTATTCATGTGGGCACCTGGCAATGGGTATGGATTGGATGTTTCTCTTGGTTACTTCATGATGCCAATTATTATGGTCGTTTTAGGAAGAGTTGCGTTTAAGGACAAAATGTCAGGTTGGCAAAAGTTATCCTGTGTCTTTGCGATATTGGCTGTGACTCATATGCTTATCGTGTCAAAAAACCTTACATGGCCAACCTTGATGATCTGTTTAGGCTATCCAATTTATTTCTGGTTAAGACAAAAAACCAATACCAACAATATTGGCGGTGTTTGGTTCGATATGATGCTCAGTCTACCTTTAAGTATTTTCTTTATTTTTAAGGGCGGTGTTTTTACAGGTGCCTTAGGTTCCCCTTTGGATACTTTTTTGCTGATTTTAGGGCTAGGTCTAATCAGTGCCCTAGCACTAGGATTTCAATCTCTTTCAGCACCACACCTAAACTTGAGTCTGTTTGGACTTTTGGTCTATGTCGAACCTGTTTTGCTATTCATTGTAGCAATCATTCTCGGTGAAACAATTCAACCATCAGAATGGCCAACCTATATTGCGATTTGGATGGCAGTGTCTGTGTTGATGCTAGAAGGGATGATGAGTTTAAAAGCAAAAAGACATAGGATTAAGACTCAGTCATTGAAATAAAATTTATATATGTACCTTTGATATTTGATTGTTACAGCAACATGAATCTGTAAAATCATTTTCATGTTGCTGAATATCGACGGGTAAAATGATAAAAGTTAAGGTTTTTCACCTTGTTTTAAACGACGTTCAATATCATCTAAAACACCAGCTAGATCTGCGATAGTATCAATCACATAATGGGCTCCCGAATGATTCATTTTTGCATAGGCTTTATCTTTTAATATTTTTTGTTGAGTATCCGATAAAGACTGCCATTCTTCAAAGCTGAGACCGACTTCGTTCCCACTGATGGCCAAACCTACTGTCCAACATCCTGCATTTAAACCCTCTTCAATACCCACCACAGTGTCATCGACTTTAACTACTGTTTTGATGTCGGAAACATCCAGTTCAATTAAGTTCTTCCATAACATTTCTGGATAGGGGCGACCATGTTTCACATCACTTGCCGTCACTATACAGTCTGGTTGATAACCTTGGAGAGCTGCATCATGAACAAGCTGATCGATCATCATGGATGCATAGCCCGTGTTACTGCCGATTTTAATCCCACGTTGTTTGATATTTTCAAATACAGACAAGGCATTAGGAATCAAAGCCGAGCATTGAGGGATTGATTTAAGCTGATAGGGTATAAAGTCTTGGTATAAACGATCAATATCAGCATCCGTTACATCCTGTCCATAAGTCTCTTTCCACACTTGGGCAACACGAGGGATTTTCAATACTGCCGCAATATGATCACGTTTTTCTAAACCCATAGGCATACGTGCTTCTTGAGTCGTAATTTCAATTTTATTGTCTTTAAATAGCGCCATGAATGCCAAAATTGGTGCACGTGAACCAAAATCAACAGTTGTACCAGCCCAGTCAAAAACGACAGCTTGAAGTTGTGAGTTAACATTTGTCATAACATGATTTCCTAAAGATTATATATGAAAATTAAGCGCTTATAGAGTTTAAGTGTAGATGTGTATGACAATAATCAGTAACTGCCAACAGTAATCCCTCAATATCTTTTAAATAAACTTCGCCTATATTGCCGATACGGAAGCAATTTAGATCTGTGACTTTTCCCGGATAAATCACATAACCTGCTTGTTTCAACTTTTCATAGAACTGTTGAAAGTCAAATTTCGAAGAAGTTGGATATAAAAAAGTGGTAATGATTGGAGATTGTGAACATTGATTGTCGAGGACCAGCTCAAAACCAAGTGAAGTCATGCCTTTTGATAAAGTCTGTTGATTATTAAGATAACGTCGGTGGCGAGCGGCAATACCCCCCTCTTTTTCCAATTCTAATAACGCTTGATAAAAAGCACGCACGACATGTGTTGGCGAGGTAAACCGCCATTTGCCATGATGATGTTCCATGGTGTGCCATTGATCATATAAATCCAGACTGACAGAGCGTGCGAGACCTTTGCATTGTGCTAGGCGATCACGCTTTGCCAAAACAAATCCAAATCCTGGAACACCTTGAATACACTTATTGGCACTAGAAATTAAAAAATCAATTTCGAGTTCTGCTATGTCCATGGGCACCCCACCAAAGGAACTCATTGCATCAACAATCCATATTTTGCCTGCAGCTTTGACTAAACGCCCAATATCCTGAATTGGATTTAAAATACCTGTTGTCGTTTCGCAATGTACACATGCCACATGGCTAATCTTTTCATCCATTAACGCATTTTTGATTTCATTTAAATCTGGCGTGCTGGTTTCAGGATAAGCAAGTTCAACCACTTCAATATTTAAACAGCGCGCCATGTTCAACATGCGTGTACCATATGCACCATTATGAATAATCAGTAATTTTTCATGTTTGGCAATCACTGATCCCAGTACCGATTCAACAGAAAAACTACCACTGCCCTGCATGAGTACAGCTGTATATTTTTCGGTTTGTGCTGTTGCAAGCTGTACAAGCCTTTGGCGAATATTCTGGACTAGGTCATTATATTCCTGATCCCAAGTACACCAGTCCTTTTGCATGGCTCTACGTACACCCGCAGAAGTCGATAAAGGTCCTGGAGTCAAAAGCAGATATCTATTGTCTAGATCTAGGTTTAAAATGTCTTGTGTGTTCATCATCTTACTCATCTGTTGTAGATTAATTGCAATAATATGTTGATCTGGTTTAAACCAGATTACCTGATTGAAACGGGTAGTGCTAAAAAATATGTTGTTGTAAAACATTTCGGATAAACCCTGCACCTGTGGTCATTCCTTTGCCGGCAATTGCACTAATTAAATATATGTTGGCTTCAACCTCAGTCACACAAGCCAATTCTGTTGGGTGCTGTAAGTAATAACCATTCCATCGACTTTGAATCGGAGGTAAATTCAAGCCGATTTTTTCAGCACAATAGTGCTCAATAAATCGATGGATTTCCTCACGCTGAAAGAATTGTTCAGGCTGATCAATATCACTGTATTCATGGCTGTCTCCCACAATGATTTGTCCTGCTTGATTTTGTTTAATCAAAATATGGATACCAAACTCACCGGCAAAGCCAAGTTGTGATTTTTGATAAAGATCTTGATAAGAAGGACAAATCTTAAAAGCGGGATAACGAGAAACAGACAGACCTGAATAAAGTGATACATCCAATTGTCGAGCCAAGGGCTGTGTCAGTGCCATTTGCAAAGTGCAGCGCTGTAATCCCAGTTCCTTGAGTATGGTTGGGTATAGGGTGTCAGTTTCAGCACCATGACAGATTAAAATATGCCTTGCCTGTTCACTTTGTCCTGAAGCCAGCAAAGCCAATGTTGAAGCTTGCTGTGTTGAGGTCTTGATGACGTAAGCATTGCAATGCACTTCCACGCCCAAAGAAATGGCATAGTGTAATAAGCTTTGTCCGATTAAATGCGGCTCAACTGAATAATCTTCTGTAAATAGTAGGCCTCCTAAAATGGATGTTTTTGCTTGAAGGAAGTCATATTGTTGAGTCATCTGTGCTGCTGAAATTAACTTCACCGGAATACCGTATTGCGCAGCACGTTGAGAAAACTCGTTAATAACTTGCCATTCCAATGCAGTATTCACTACATAGAGTCCGTGGCGCTGTTGAAATGAAATATCAGTATTCTGCTGAATTCGCTGATAAAATTACTTTGTTTCCAAAGCATATTCTCGCCATTGACTATCTGGCTTCGCCAATGTGGATGTTCCAATCATTCCAAAATTGCGCCGTGTTGCTCCGACGGGCTGTGCATCTTTTTCAAAAACCTTAACTTTCAAGCCCTGTTCAGCAGCTTGAATTGCAGCAGATAAGCCTAAAATCCCTGCACCTACAATAATTAAATCTGTCATTGTTGCGGTCATATCATGCTATTCCAATCCGTGATTTATCTTCATTTGGAGTGAGCAATGCCCTACCTCTTTGTTTGAAGTATCAAAATTAAAAGTTAATTGAAGATATTAGTGTGTCGTTTCACGCCACGCTTGAGTGCGTTTCAACAAACCTCTGGTTAGCAGTCCATGAATTAATTTGACCACTGCGGAGCTAAGCAAGATCAATACACTCATTGCAACAGCCGACGCAGTATCACCTGCATCATCCATGTTTAATACTGAAACTGCGGCGAGGTTTGTATCTGGCGAATACAGAAAGATTGCTGCGGAAACCGTGGTCATGGCATTTACAAACAAGTACACTGAAATATCACATAATGCAGGTAAGCTCAGTGGTAAATAGACTTTATAAAAAGTCTTCCATCGACTGGCTCCTAAACTCTGTGCAGCAGCTTCAAGTTGTGTCGGAATTTGTTTAATGGTGTTACTCAGTGCGAGATGAGGAACTGTGTAATAGTGAATAATGGTTGAAATAACCAGTAGACTCATTGTCCCATACAGAATATGCAAAGGGTTTTGTACATCATTGAAAAACAGGATATATGCAATACCCAGTACCAAGCCGGGAATAGCAAGCGGTAACAAGGTCAACATTTGCATCAGATGTTTCAGCAGCGGATGTACTTTGCAACGCTCTGTAGATAATGCCACCATGAAAATTACGATACTTCCGAATACCGTTGTAAACCCTGCAAGTTTGAGTGAATTGAAATAAGCATCCCAGCCTCCGCTTGTCACGTATTCAAAGCGATAGTGATCAAAGGTCATACTCAAATCATAGGGCCAATAACGAATGAAAGAAGCTGCGATTGCAGTGATGATCAGAAGTAAAATAAATCCTGCAATAAAATAACAGAAACCACTGAATAACCATTTGGTTAGAACCGTTGTTTTCATGATATATGGCTTAACTTGAAAATTTTGATAACGTTGCTGGCGTTTACTTTGGTAGCGATCAAAAACGAAAGCCAATACTGCGGGACAAAGCAACAGAATCGAAATAACAGCTCCCATTTGCATGTTTTGTTGACCAATGATTTGTTTATAAACATCCAAAGCCATCATATTGAATGAGCCACCAATGACCTTTGGTATTCCAAAATCGGTTAATACATATGTAAATGAAACTAGGCATGCGCTTACCAAGCCATATCGAATCGCAGGTAAGGTTACTGCGCTATGTGTAGACCACAATCCTTTGCCCAAACTGTGTGAAGCCTCTATGAGAGATTGATCAATATTCCGAAAAGCTGAAAGCATTAAAATAAATACAGCCGGGAATAGCCAAAAGCAATAACTCAGTAAAATACCCAAGGGACCATAAATTTCAGTTTCCCCCATGAGGTTTTTAAAAATACCTTGTTGACCAAATAGATAAACCAAAGCCAGAGACGGTAAAATAGAAGGTGCCAGAATCGGTAAAAATGCGATCGCCTTGAGCAATGCTTTCGCTTTAACATCGATTACCGTTAAAGCGTAGGCATATACACTTGCCAACAATACTGTAATGGTGGTGGCAAGTGTTGCCATCCAAAGTGAATTGAAGATCGAAGAAAACAAACTTTCATTGGAGAAATATTCAATAAAATTGGCAAAGCCGATATAGTGTCCATCGCTATCGAGAAATGCGCCTTTGAATAAAAGTGTTAACGGAAAAATAAGTAGACCGAATAAGGTAATTATACAAATCAGCAAAAATACAGACGAGCCCAAGGAATAACGCAATGACCTTGGGGTGTGATGTTTTAAAATGGCAGCGGCAGTTGTTTGATCTAACATAATGTCCGTCCTTTTCCATCAAAAACAAAAAGTTGATCTAATGCAACTTTGATATACATAGTTTGGTCTAGCAAAGGTAAAGCATCATTATCCAGATCTATTTGAATGGTACATGCTGTATTTAAATCCATCACTTGAGTAAATAAACGGCGTTTAGAACCAAGGAATTCTGTGGAAATCATAGAAACAGACAAGTATAAATATTCTGAATCATTTACAGCCTGTTCACAGATGTTGACCATTTCCGGGCGGAACGCCAATTCAATTTTTTGATCTATCTCCAAGGATGCGGTTTTTAATTTTATTTGCTGCCCAAAGACATGAATACTGTCGGTACCCACCACATGAGCAGGTAAAAAGTTCATAGTACCAATAAATTGGGCGACGAATTTTGTCTGCGGCTTATAATAAATATTATGTGGGGTATCGACCTGTTCAATCCCACCATCATTCATCACAACAACCCGATCCGAAATACTTAAAGCTTCTTCTTGATCATGTGTGACCATGACTGTCGCTAAACCTAGCTGCTGCTGAATCAAGCGAATTTTTTGTCTTAACTTAATGCGAACAGTGGCATCAAGTGCGGATAATGGTTCATCTAAAAGTAAAATATCTGGTTTTGGTGCAATTGCCCGTGCCAGTGCTACCCTTTGTTGTTGCCCACCAGAAAGTTGATTGGGATATTTTACTGCAACATTGGGTAACTCAATCAGTTGCAATAATTCTTCAATGCGTTGTCTGCGCTGTGTCTTATCCCATTGTTTGTTATGCAATCCAAATGCAATGTTTTCAGCAACGGTTAAATTGGGGAAAAGTGCATAATTTTGAAATACGATTCCACAGTGACGCTTTTCTACCTTTTGATTTGAAATATCCTGATTTTTTTTGAGAACTTGTCCGTAATCCTGTCTATCCAATCCTGCAATTATTCTTAAAAGCGTGGTTTTTCCGCAACCTGAAGGTCCTAACAGGCTTATAAACTCACCTTCATAAACTTCAAAATTAATATGGTCTAAAACTTGCTGCTTGCGAAAGCTTTTTTGCACATCAATAATTTCTAAGACTTTTGTTTTTTGCTCAGTGTGTATGATATTCCTGAGTCCAGACAACAGACTACTTGCAGATTGAGTCGAAAAACTTTTAGGTGAGTATGGCTTCATCAACGTCCCTTATCAAGAACTGAAAGTGATTAAGCCATATTTGAGCAGTTTATTATGACAGTTTAATTAAATCTGGTTTAAACCAGATTGATTAGCTTTGCGCTTCAAGATGCAAATCCAAAACGTCATGCAACCAATATTCCTGATCAATATCGGTAACTCGTCCATGTTGATCGCGATTACTTCGACAGATATAAAGTCCCATAGATCCAATATTTACATGCAATGCCTTAGCCTGTTGTTCTGCAAAAGCTGTAGGATATAGATTGATATTGGCACAGGTTATAACACATTGATATTTGTCAGCCATTAATTGAGTCACGGAGTGATTTAATGGATGTGTGAGAAAATCAGGAAATAAGTCGCTACGAATACGCAAGTGCTCAACCACTACAGGGCGACCATTGATACTTCTACGTCGCCAAATGGAATAAATAGGACTGCCGACTGTAATATCCAAATGCTTAGCATCCCATTGTGTCGCCTCAACTTGCTCAGCAGAAAGGAGTTCTGTAGAAGGAACATACCCCTGCTCACTGACATATTGCATAAAACTTTTTGTTGATTGAGGATGATAAATAATTCTTGGAGCTCGAACATACCAACCGCGACGGTCTAAACGATAAATTAAACCATCCATTTCCAGAGCCAGTAAGGCTTCCCGTACTGCAACTCGAGTTGTTTGAAATTTTTCTAACAGTGCTCGTTCAGAGGGTAACTTAACATTGCTTGATAAAACGCCAGACTCTATCTCATGAGCCAATGAATCACGAATCGGAATATATTTAGGAATACGTACTGGTGATGGATCTGTCTGAAACATAAGTCTTAACCGAACTATTTTAATTTTACTATACAGGTAAAAAATGAAAGATTATTGAAAAATACCATATCTCTATTGATCACTTTAAATTTTTATTAAAAAAATGAAAATGCATAGAATTATCAATCTGGTTTAAACCAGGTTAATAATTTTGTCATATTGACTTGCTTAAATGTGCAACATCCAACCAAATCTTGCATCATAATTTAAGGGTACATTCATGGCACATTTTAATCGTGATCTTTTCACAGCAGTCATCTTTGGTAGTTTGATCGGACCAACAATAACGTCTGCAGGTGAGCTGACTGTTTATACGGCATTAGAATCAGATCAGTTAGCAGCATATAGTGCAAAGATTCGCGAAGACTATCCTGATTTAAAAATTAAATGGGTACGTGACTCAACCGGTGTAATCACAGCACGCTTGCTGGCAGAACAAAAAAATCCTAAAGCTGATGTTGTTGTTGGTCTTGCTGTTACCAGTCTAATGCTTCTTGATCAAAAAAATATGCTGCATCCATACGCACCTGTAGGTGTTGAAAAATTAAATAAACAATTTGTCAGTACAAAGAAAGTTCCAACCTGGACAGGAATGGATGCATGGGAGGCAGCGCTCTGTGTAAATAGTATTGAATTAAAGAAAAAAAATCTTCCTGTTCCACAGTCTTGGGCTGATCTGACCAAACCAATCTATAAAGGTTTAATTGTCATGCCTAACCCAGCTTCAAGCGGTACGGGCTATTTAGACGTATCGGCATGGTTACAGCTTTTTGGAGCACAAAAAGCGTGGACATATATGGATGCTTTACATAAGAATATTAGCCAATATACGCATTCCGGTTCGAAGCCATGCCAAATGGCAGCACAAGGTGAAGCCGTTATAGGTATTTCTTTCGGATATAGAGCTGCGCAGCTTAAACAAAGAGGTGCGCCACTGAATATTGTTTTTCCAAAAGAAGGTTTGGGGTGGGAAATGGAAGCCTCTGCAATCATGCAAGGCACTAAAAATCTGACTGATGCACAAAAGTTTATCAATTGGACCGTGAGTAAAAAAGCCAACGAAGCCTATGCCAAAAATTTTGCAGTTGTTGCCTATCCAAATGTCGCTAAACCGATGCCATTCCGACCACCACAAATTAACCAAATGATGATCAAGAATAATTTTGATTGGGCTGCAAAAAATAGAGACAGTATTTTAAAAGAATGGACCAAACGTTACGATGGAAAAACAGAGAAAAAATAAGTCTTTGTTTAAGCATTCTATAAATCTTGTCTCTACAAAATGTATAAAAGACTAAAATTTTAGCTGTGATCAACAATATGCATACTTTCTCATGTTGTTGATTACTTTATCATTAAAATTTGAACAATCGATTCAATAGATCACTTATTAATGAAAATATCGTATTTTTTTATAAAATTATCAAAATAAATCAGCAACTTAATTCTCCCGTTATGCTGCATGACACAACTCAAAAAACCTTGATAAAAGCCTGATGTATCAAGGGAAACTAATGTTATGCTGCATACTCAAATAAGAAGAAGAATGATTTATATAATTTAATGAGAATCATTATTGATAATTAATATTTCATATGTTAACTTTTGTAACGCTTTAATCTGAGTGATAGGGCTTGAAGCAAAAGGAAGACAGTAAATCTGATCGCGCGCATTTTCTATTATGGAATTTATCTTATGTATCACCCCTCTCCCTTACGCCATGCATTCAAAGTGCATCCTCTTGTACTTTCCATGGCGTTAATCATTCCCTCTCTGGTTTATGCCGAACAAAATGCTGAAACAGTCGCTTTACCGACCATCAAAGTAGAAGCGGAAAGCCAGCATTCAGCGATCACAGAAGGCTCGCAAAGTTATACGGTCAAAAGTACAAGTACAGCCACTAAATTAAATTTGTCCCTTCGTGAAACCCCGCAATCTGTCAAAGTATTAACGCGGGAATACCTGGATGACCGAAACATTGATTCATTTCAGGATTTAATGAATACCATTACAGGTGTCTCCACTTCGCGTACCGATGAACGTCAATCAGTTTATGCGCGTGGTTTTCAGGTGGATTACTATTTAATAGACGGTATGCCAAGCACTACAAACTTGGGTGCTGGTGATCTGGATTTGGATATTTATGATCGTGTTGAAGTGATTAAAGGTGCAAATGGGCTCACTACGGGGGCAGGTAACCCCGCAATGGGGCTCAATATGATACGTAAGCATGCCAATGCCAAAGAGTTGACGGGTAATTTAAGCACTTCATTGGGTACATGGAATGCATGGAGCAGCGCTGCAGATATCTCTACCCCGCTCAATGAAGATGGCTCGCTGCGTGGACGTATGTTTGTCAAACATTCAGATGAAAAGTCCTTTATGGATTATTATCAAAAAGAGCGCAATGTATTCTACGGTGCGATTGATTATGACTTAAGTGATAGAACCAGCATGTCACTTGGCGCCACGTACCAAGAGTTGCAACGTGATGGCATTCGTTGGGGAGGAACGCCAGCATTTTATACGGATGGAAGTCGAACCCACTTTGATCGAAGCTTGACTGTAAGTGCGCCGTGGACTTTTTGGGACGTCAATACCACAGCTGTCTTTGCCAATTTAAAGCAGAATTTATTCAACGATGTAAATTTAAATGTGGCTTATACCTTCCGTAAAGAAGATGTAAATACCCAACTGCTCTATACAGGTGGACAAGTCGATAAAGCAATCCATACCAGTCCGCTGAAAAATAAGCCAGATCCAAAGACGGGTAAAATCACGGATAACGTTTCAGTATATGGCTCTGAAACCAGAAATGAAGAAAACAATATTGATCTTTTCATCAATGCACCGTTTACATTGTTCAATCAGCCACAAGAAATTATTATCGGTGGTTCGTGGAATAAAAATGAAAAAACCAAAGATATTTTTGGGGGTTCAAATGCCAACAGTGAAATCGAAAAATATTTAGGTGGTCCGCTTAACTATAGCAATATGGCACAACCCCTACTTCGTTCTGTGGTATTAGATGGCGTTAATGTACTCAATCAAACCACCCAAAGCTCAGTATATATTTCTGGTAAATTTCAGATTTTTGATCCATTAAAAGTGGTTGCAGGGACACGTTTATCCAATTGGAAATATGAATCTGCAAACGGCGTGGGTAATCGTGAATTTAATCGTGAAGTCACCCCTTATATTGGCGCTATTTATGATTTTGCTAGAGATCACTCTGTTTATGTCAGTTATACAGACATTTTTAAACCCCAAAACCGTAAAGATGTAAATGATCAATATTTAGATCCGGCAAAAGGTAAGAACTATGAAGCGGGTTTAAAAAGTGAATGGTTTGGAGGGCGTTTAAACACGGCTTTATCCCTGTTCCGCATTCAACAATCGAATTTTGCTGAAGCAATAACAGGACAATTTATTGTACGTAATGGTCAGCTGACAAATGAACAAGCCTATCGGGGGGTAGATGGTGTTGAGAGTAAAGGTTTTGAGTTTGAAGCAGAGGGTGAAATTAATGATCACTGGGGAATTAACTTTGGTATTGCTAATTTTGAAGCAAAAGATGCAAAAGGTGTCAAAGTAAACCCTACCAACTCACGTACGACATCTAATTTATTTGTAAAATATAAATTAGATCAATGGAGTGCCGGAGTTGGTTTAAACTACAAGAGTAAATACTACACTGGCACGGGAAGCACACGTATAGATCAAGATGCTTTTGTCCTTGCCGGTGCGATGTTGGGTTATCAACTGGATAAAAATATTAAACTTCAATTGAATGTTGAAAATATTTTTGACAAAAAATACTATGAAGGTATTGGGGCTAACGCTATGAACTGGGGAACTCCAAGAAATGCAACATTAAGTGTCCGATATAACTTCTAATTTTAATCATAAACCCTCTCATAGAGGGTTTATTTTATCATTCCATCATTTTTACGATTAAAAACTCACAGTCCAAGCAAGTTGTGCTGTTCGTGGTGCGCCAAGAAATAAATAGTCATCACCCAGAAAATTCCCTGCATCTCTCCAATACTTTTTATTGAACAGATTATCCATATTGAATCGCAAGGTATTGTCATAGCCATACGCACGGAAGTTATAGGCTGTGCCTAGATTAAACACAGTATAACTCGGCACTTTGACAGTACCGGTTTTATTGGCGTATTTACTGCTGCTGTATTGCATGCCTGCCAATAAACGTAATCCTTCTATCTGTTCCACTCGGTAAGAAAGAAAGTTTGCAAAACGAACAGATGGTACATTTTGTGTCTGATGACCATGATATTGAGTAGACTGAATGTCTTTTAAGCGAGAACGTGTCAGTGCCAAAGTGGATAGCAAATCCATGTTTTGTCCTAAACGTCCTTGTACACCCAATTCAAATCCAAGGTTATGCTGTTCACCTTCAGCAATAAAATCCCGTTGAGTATTGGTATATTGATTGTCCTGTTTTAAATCAAATACTGCTGCGCTAAGCAGCAAATCTTGCCACTGTTGTTTGATACCCAACTCATACTGAGTCGAACGTACAGGTGCTAAAGTTTGACTCGGATTGTTGGCAAACCATGGTGCTTGTCCACCATCACTTAAGCCCTTGGCATA
Source organism: Acinetobacter baumannii (assembly GCF_016508585.1). Taxonomy (GTDB): domain Bacteria; phylum Pseudomonadota; class Gammaproteobacteria; order Pseudomonadales; family Moraxellaceae; genus Acinetobacter; species Acinetobacter nematophilus. Next base: position 3,483 of record NZ_JADVOP010000056.1, on the reverse strand, counting down.
AGAAGCATAGATATTGGTATGTTCCCAGGGTTGATACATCAGCGCGAATTGGGGCAAGAAGCGATTAAAATTGGTATCTCGAATTCTATTTGAGTCAACATCATAGGCATCTTCATTGAGATGGATGAGTTTACCGCCCAACGAGACGGACCACTCAGGATTAAAAGCAATTAAGTCAATGATGTTCAATGCGGTTTGTTGACTGTCCAATGATTTATAGTGTTTACCCAAATGCTTCTCTGTAGGGATATAATTTTGAGGGTCCTCCCCAATATTTCCTGTAGATTCAGCCCCTTCAACTACAGGCAGATTAATTGCGTCATATTGTGCATGGCGTTTAGCGGTTTGGGATAATTCCAAACTCAGCTGATGCTGCAAAAAACCTGTATTGAATGTCCCATTTAAACCAATTTTAAATTGGTTGGTTAAGTAGCTATCATCAGGACTGCGAAAATCATAAATGTCATAGTTGCCATTTTGATCAAAGCCATTTACCAACCCCGTCGTTTGACAAATGCTGCTATAACATCCCCAAGGAAATGCAGAGTAATCATCGATCACAACTCGACTTTGGGATACTATAAAATTTGCTTTCCAGTGATCATTGAACTGAAATAAATATTTTAAGCTGGCATTTACGCTGTCATTGGTTACAGGTTTACTCCAGCGTTGATAAGCAAGCAAACGATCCCATTTCACATTTTGTGGCAGCGTAGTGCCATCGAGTAACTGGTATCCTGCCACTGAACGTTGACGTTGTCGCTGTGATTCTAGATCAAATTCTAACTTTGAACGTTCAGAAATATTCCAATCCAGTGCCAGAGAACCAAACAAGCGTTTGCCATCGGCATGTTCGACGTAGGAATGAATATCTTCTGTTGCAAGATTGATGCGATACCCAAACTGTTGGGCGTCTCCAAACAATTCACCTAAATCCGTTGCCACGCGAAAACCACCATAACGGTCTGTTTCCAATGTCACTGAACGAATATCTTCAGGTCGTTTGGTGACATAATTAATTACACCACCTGGTGTTGACATACCACTTTGAACGGCACTGATGCCCTTTAAAATTTCGACCTGAGCTTTGTTTTCGAGTGCAACATTTTGTTCACCACGGATTAAGTTGCCATTCATTAAATAGCTTGATCCAAGATTCAATCCAAAACCGCGTACCATAAAATTCGAATAATAACCAATGGGTGCATATCCATCACCCACTGAAGCATCGTTCTTAACCACATCAACCAGTGTTTTTGCATGCTGATCAGCCAAGCGATCTGCGGTAATGGTCTGTATTGAGGCTGGAATTTCAGCAATATTATTGGACTGGTTAAAACCGGGTAAATCGATTTTGGGCTGATAATAGGTGGTTTGAGCGGCATCTGTTTCAACATTGACTTTGATGGTTTTCAACTGTTGAGTATTTTCTTCATTTTCCGCATGCAGCAGTACTGGATTTAATGCCAAACATGAAAATGAACCAACTGTCAGTAGGGCTTTTTGTAAATGAGAAAATGGAAATTGTTTCACAGTACTTGTCTAACCCCAAGATAATTTCATGCACTAAATTTTAGCGCATGAGTATTCACAATTTTTTCTCATTGAACAAGTAGTTCTATATGATATTTTTAATATATAAATGATTTTGATATGCAGCTTTATCCACTCAATAATTCTTGTAATAAATTTGATTGAATTTTTTATAGGGTTTCTTTCATCAGTCCATTTTTAAACTATAAATCAACATAAAATTATCCTTATCCTACCCTTTTCACTAAGGGAGAATAAACTTTCAAAGCCCATATGAGTCGTTCAAAATGATCATTTTTTTTTTGATGAAAAAGATCTATGGTAATGATCGTAAAGTCTTTCAAAGGAAAATATAAAATATTATGATAATCAGGCTATTAATCTATAATGATGAGCTATAAAGGAGGGACTGTAACAGTACCTCCATAATTATCTAAAAAATTTGTATAACTTGGTTAAAAATTATATCTAGTTAAGAAATTTAGTCTTGAAATCGTACCTTTATCATCAATAAAATTTTTGCGTTGACCGTACGTATATTCAATGCCCAAGTTAAGATTATTAATTGGTGTAAAAATGAGATTTGCGACAGTATTATATAAGGTTTCATTATATAATGGGTTTTTCTTGGCATATAAAGTATTATCTTTAAACTGTATTCCAGCAATTGAAAATGTTGATTTCAATGAAGGTGCCCATAACCGCTGATATCCAACTTGTAATGTATGATATTGGCTCGGTTCAATATCATAACTTACAATGACCCCATTGGAATCCAAATTTTCAGTAGAAAAGTATGAAGCATTATTTTGATTTGAATAAGCTAAGTAACGGGTATCACCGACAACATGATAATAATTAGCTAGAATCTCATTATTATTAGTTAACTTATACCTTGCACCAACTCCAGCGCCCCAACCTATTTGTTCCTTATAATTATTTTGATTTGTTGATACTCTATTTTCATGAAGCATACCATGAAGTTGAATTAAACCTTTGTCGTTTGGAAAATTTTTATCATATCTAAGTGTAATTGCGGGTAATTTACTACCACCTGTAATTTGGGTTTTTCCACTAAAATTATCAACATTACCACCTTCTAAAGCGACTAAAAATTTTTGATCATTTTTAATTGGTTGAGTAAATCTTAGTTGTACATTACGTTGAGTTCCGCCTCCCATTGGTCCAGTATAGTCAATGATACTTGGCGAAGTATCTGTATTTACAAATGGTGATGTAGTTTGACCTATTAACCATTTGCCAAGAGAACCATAAGCATGCGTAATTCTAAGCTTGCCATCAGCATTAGATGTACTATCTCCCCAAAAATCAGCTTCAAATTTACCCATCAAAATACCATAGTCTGTAGGTTTTGAAATATCAAGACCAATTTTACTCGTAGCTACGGAAACATTCAGTGCTCCTTGAGTTGGATTGTCCTTATCTAATGGCACCAATCCAGTCCGATTTACGACAGAGTTTGTTGTACCTTTGAAATCATATGAAGCATCTAGACGTAGTGCACCGTAGACCTTCATGAGAATGTCATTACCAACGATTAAATTTCTTTCTTTACTCGATTGATTGATCTCTGTGAACTTAGGTTGATCTTTGGAAGTATTTTTATCAATTGTTATCATGGACTTATTGAGATGAATAGGTGAATCACTGTTAGAGTTCAATTTATTTACAAGTTGCTCTAATTCATAGACTCTCTTTGATAATACTTCTATTTCTTCATCAGTTGCTGCATTTACATTCGTTGTGATACTGAAAATAATACATGTACTACTCAGTGTAATAAATTTTTTCATTGTTCATCCTTTAACAATTAAATTCAATGTGTTTCAACAATAAAGCACTTCAATTATAGTATACTATTTTTAAAAATAGTATACTATAATTGAAGTGCTTATAATATCTGTTTTTTATGCGTATTCCGTTTACGTA
>NZ_JADVOP010000055.1 GCF_016508585.1 Acinetobacter baumannii | reverse complement strand
CATTTAATATTTCTACAAATATATTTAAATTTAACCAAATAACTATTAGCATGCTTTTGCTTAAAAAACTAAAAGACTTCTGTATTAAAAGTCTCATTCAAGGATTGAACTATGCTAACCGTATTAGGTTTAGGCATGATTTTATGCTTTATGTATTTAATCATGTCCAGACGAATGACTGCACTTGCTGCACTCACACTTATCCCAATTCTATTCGCACTTATCGCTTACGGTCTTGGCTTCTACGTGGACAGTCTAGGGCATATTGAAATCAAAGAACTTGGCGAAATGATGTTGGAGGGCGTTAAAAAGCTTGCCCCTACTGGCGTTATGCTGTTATTTGCCATCCTCTACTTTGCCATCATGATTGATACAGGTCTGTTTGATCCTTCAGTCAAATTCATCTTAAGACTGGTTAAAGGTGATCCGTTAAAAGTTGTAATTGGGACGATTACTTTGACTTTAATCGTGTCTTTAGACGGTGATGGCTCAACCACCTATATGATCTGTGTAGCCGCAATGCTTCCGCTCTATAAACGACTGGGTATGAGTCCACTCATCATGGCTTGTTTAATGATGCTTGCAAGTGGAATTATGAATCTTACTCCATGGGGTGGTCCAACTGCCCGTGCTGCCAGTGCATTGCATGTCGAAGCAAGTGATATCTTTGTGCCGATGGTCTTACCGATGCTGATCGCCATTGTTTGGTTATACTTCGTTGGCTTTATGTATGGTCGTATGGAACGTAAGCGTTTGGGGATCATTGAACTTGATGTCAGCCATGGTGATAACATTCAGATTTCAACCAACCCTGAAGCGAATCGTGCACATTTAAGATGGTTTAATGGTTTATTAACTGTCGTGTTGATGATCTGTTTGGTAAAAGGCGTTCTGCCTTTACCCATTCTATTTATGATTGCCCTGTGTATTGCACTCGTTGTGAACTATAAAGATGTCGATATGCAGAAATCTTTAGTCGCTCATCATGCCGGTAGTGCGCTGAATGTTGTGGGTATCATTTTCGCGGCAGGGATCTTTACTGGTATCTTGACAGGGACGGGCATGGTTGATGCCATGTCTAAAGAATTGGTTGCGATTATTCCGCAAAGTATGGGACCATTTTTGGCACCGATTACCGCTGTAATCAGTATGCCGTTGACCTTCTTTATGTCAAATGATGCATTTTATTATGGTGTTTTACCTATTCTTTCTGAAGCTGCAAGCCACTATGGAATTACACCTGTAGAAATGGCACGTGCTTCAATTGTGGGGCAGCCTGTACATTTACTTTCTCCACTGGTGCCATCAACTTATTTGTTATGTGGACTGGCAGGAATTGAATTTGGGCAACACCAAAAATTTACGATTAAATGGGCAATTCTCACCTGCCTGGTCATGTTGGTTGCAGCAATGCTACTTGGTGTCTTCCCATTATATTCATCTATGCACTGATCAAAAATATTCTCACTAAAATACACAAAAGCCGATATAAATATCGGCTTTTTTCAACTCAAATAATCAATAAAGACAATCTAGTGTGAACTGTTCATCAGGCTGAAGCTACAACTTTCAACAGAGATAAGGGGTGACCACAATTAGGGATGAATTAATACATCGAGTAATGCTTGGTAGTGAATTGAAATATCATCTTCTAAAACTTTATAAGCACTATCAAATTGTACCATTGGCCATCCTTCTTTCCAGAATGGGAAAATATTGTGCAGATCATGGGTTACAATTGCATCTTCGCGAACAATTGCCTGTGCGACTTGTGACAGCACTTGAGCTGTCTCGGCACCATCAATCGCCAAATAATCAATGCCTTTGGCTTTTAAAATTCGGATACGGTCTTTTTTATAACGGATTTTCTTTGCTTGTGCTTCATTCAGATTTAAAGCTAATGTTACTGCTTCAACAAATTTATCCTCAAAGCTCTGATTTAACGCAACCAACGCCTGTTTATGTGCTTCTTGACGCCCCGCTTTTCCGCCCTCACGAATGATTTTTTTTGCATCAACATTCAATTCATCCGATTTCATCGACTGAAGAATGTCTAAAATTTCAATATCACTTAATGATGCAGAAGAATCTGTCATGGGAGTCCTAAAAAACAAAATAAATAGAATCCCTATTTTCGCATAATTTTAAAATTAAAACAGAGTTAATGTTCAAGGCTGAACCATAGAAAATTGGCTTGAGAATATCCATCTACCAATCATCACAAATATGTCTATATTTAAAATTTCAATCGGATCTTGAGATATCCTTTAGATCTCCCCCTTTTACAGTGGGTGGATTTTCTTCAGTCTGCCTGTGATTTCTAATAATCATTTTTTTTCATTAAAGGTACTTATTTAAATTTAAAGGATAATCATCTGCTCACAAATTTATGCTTTTCTCTATGCTTTTTTTTTGCTATTGATTTGATAACGCAATAAAAAATAGTGGACCTTATGAAAGCTGTTGCCTATAAAAAACCGTTAGCAATTACAGAACCCCAGGTTTTTTCCGACATTGAAATCGATATCCCAGTCGCAACTGGTCACGACCTATTAATTGAAGTCAAAGCGATTTCAATTAATCCGGTCGATATTAAAATGCGCCAACGTACCTCACCTGAGAATGAAACATGGAAAATTCTGGGACATGATGCAGTCGGAATTGTCAAAGCCATCGGTGACCAAGTACAAAACTTTAAAGTCGGTGATGAAGTATTTTATGCCGGTTCTAACCAAAGACAAGGTTCTTATGCAGAATATCAATTGGTCGATGAACGAATCGTAGGTTTAAAACCTCAATCGATCAGCAATGCTGAAGCTGCCGCTCTACCTTTAACGTCATTAACCGCCTATGAAATGCTATTTGACCGTTTAAAAATTCAAGATACCAAGCAAGAAAAACCCGTCATTTTAGTGATTGGTGCAGCAGGCGGTGTGGGATCAATTACTGTCCAATTGCTCAAAGTGTTGACTGAATTTACAGTGATTGCCACTGCATCTCGACCAGAAACTAAAGCATGGCTACAGGAGATTGGCGCGGATTTTATCGTAGATCACAGTCAGCCCTTAGAACAACAAATTTTAGACCTTAATATTGGTTCGCCGCATTATGTATTTTCAATCAATGGCACTGGACGTTATACACAGCAAATTGCCAATCTTATTGCACCACAAGGGCATTTTGGTCTGATTGATGATCCTGAGAGTTTTGTTATTCATCCTTTTAAAATCAAATCAGTCTCTATTCATTGGGAATCTATGTTTACCCGATCTACGTTTCAGACCAAAGACATGACACGACAAGGCGATATTCTCAATAAAATTTCCAAATTAATTGATGACCATAGGATTAAAACGACCTTGGGTCAAAACTTGGGAACCATCAATGTGGAGCATGTAATTCAAGCGCACAGAATGATTGAGTCAGGACAAAGCATTGGAAAAATCGTTTTGGAAGGCTTTTGATTTTTCTGGATCATATTGATTTTTATAGATCGCTTAAATCCACATGTACGGATTTAAGCGATACTATTCATTTACATTTAAAACATCAAAGAGACTAAAATCATGATAATCACGGCATGATTTTAAATGACTTCTACTACAACTTTACCTATATGCTCACCGGTATCCATAGAGGCATGCGCAGCTTGGATTTGATCAAACTTAAATGTCTTATAAACCATTGGCAGACATTCACCTTTTTCCCAAAGAGGCGCCACATGCGTCATTAAACCACGAGCAATTTCTGCTTTTTCGGCTGTATTGCGTGCGCGCATAGTCGAACCTGTGATGGTAAGGCGCTTCATCATGATTTGTCCAAGTTTTACATCTTTGGCTTTTGCACCACCAAGAAAAGCGATATAGACCAAACGTCCGTCTCTACGCAGCAAGTTTAAATTTTGTTCCAGATAAGGCGCCCCAACCATATCAAGAATAATATCAACTCCTGCATTTTCAGTCTTTTCCAGAATAACTTTTTCAAAATCTTCAGTTTTATAGTTGATCGCATCAGTTAAATGCGCAATCGCGCCAACTTTTTCATCAGAGCCGACGGTAGCAAAGCTTTTCAAACCTAGAGATTGAGCTAGCATTAAGGCTGTAGTACCAATACCGCTGGCCCCCCCATGTACCAGAAGTGTTTCACCCGCTTTGGCGTGTGCCATTTGAAACACATTCGCCCAAACGGTAAAAAAAGTTTCAGGGATTGCAGCGGCTTGCACAAAACTCACCGCATTAGGAATCGTGATGGTTTGAGATTCTGGTACAACACAATACTCCGCATAGCCACCACCATTGGTCAATCCACAAACCTTATCCCCAATGTTGAATAACCTCACATCTTCCCCTATAGCAACGACCTCACCGGCAACCTCTAGTCCAGGTACAGGTGTCACACCTTTTGGCATTGGATATAAGCCCTGTCTTTGCAAAATATCGGGGCGATTAATCCCAAACGCATGAACCTTGATCAGGACTTCATCTGCTTTAGGTTGTGGAACTGCCACATGTTCATACGCGAGCTTTTCTACGCCGCCCGGCTCTGTAATAATGACCTGTTGCATAGACTTTGTAGCCATATTTTTCTTTCCTGATCCATGAATTTAACGATTTTGGATATTTGAACATAAACCCGAAGATCTGCAAATATTTCTTCACGAAGGTCTATAAAGAATAGGCTTAAAATTCATTAGAAAAAGTAAAAAAACTTCTTATTAAAAATTTATCATTTAATACTTGATTCAAACTCTAATTTTGATATGTTCAAACTAATCATAGTGAATATGATTAAGCATTAATCAATAAAGCGCCATAAAAATAATTTCAAAGTATATTGTCAAGGAGACGATAAATATGCGAATCAATAAAGTACTCATCGCAATGATGTCCATTTATCTTCCAAGCTCTGCACTTTACGCAGCAGCACTAGATAGATCAGGACAGTCTATGTCGGCATTTTTACAGCCAGATAATTATTTTGAAGCAGGTATCTCTGTTTTAGATCCCACTGTAGAAGGACGTGAAGCTGATACATCGGAAACCCGTAGACATATCTCAAATATGGGAGATGACTATTACTTTCCTTCCGCAGCAATCAAGTTACAAGTCACTGACAATGTTTCATTCGGTTTGTTATATGACCAACCGTTTGGAGCGGATGCTGCATATAGTGGAAATAATGTTTTTGTATCTTCGCCAAATGATACGGTGCTACCACAAGCTCGCTTAAGTGCAATTCGTGCCAGTACAATTGATGCGACATTTAAAGGACTGGTCAGTGCAGGACAAGCTGATCCGACCAAAGGCGTAGTTGCTACGGCTCTCAAAGCTCAAAACCCCAATATAGACTTCTCTACCACCGCTGGGTCACTGCTACTAAATAGTACGATTGCTGCATATAACGCCAATCCCACAATTAAAGCAGGAATTGATGCCGCAGTACAAAATGGGATTACTAACCGAGTGGACCAGGGAATTGCAGCAGCGAATGCCAGTCTTGGTAAAGGCAACACCAAAGTAGAAGTTGATTCTCAAAACTTATCGATGGTTTTTGGTTTCCAACCAAATAAAAACTTCAATATTTACGGTGGTGGCGTGTATCAAACTGTAAAAGGCTCAGTAAGTCTACGTGGTCAGGCCTATAGCTTATATAATGGTTATGATAGCAAAATTAAAGAAACCAGCGGTGTGGGTTGGTTAGCTGGTCTAGCTTTCCAAATTCCTGAAATTGCGTTAAAAGCATCCGTTACTTATCGTTCTGAAATTGATCATGATACCGATGTACAAGAAAGTATTTCAGCATTAGGTGCACTGGCTTTACTTCCTGGTGGACCAGCTGCAATCAATAAAATCCAGAATACCAGCGGAAAAACGCGTATTACCACCCCTCAATCAGTGAACTTGGACTTCCAAACAGGAATCATGGCAAATACGGTGGCTTTTGCAAATCTACGCTGGGTAAACTGGAAAGATTTTTCCATTCGTCCAGTTAAGTTTGGCGCAGTTTCCGAAGCAATTGGGCCTTTAGTGGGTAAACCAAACGGTTTTAACCTTGTAGAATACTCTGATGATCAATATACAGTCACTGCCGGTATTGGTCGTAAACTGAATGAGCAATGGGCTGGAAATGTTTCCGTTGGCTGGGATTCAGGTGCAGGTAATCCTGTTACAACTCTAGGTCCAACTGAAGGTTACTGGAACCTTGGCTTAGGTGTTCAATATAGCCCTACGCCTTCAACATTTATTGCTGGCGGTGTGAAATATTTCTGGTTAGGCGATGCTAAGGCGCAAACCGGTGCTCAAGCAGGTAGCAATGATTACGTTGCTGGGTTTAAAGACAACAATGCAATCGCCTATGGTTTAAAAATGGGTTATCGCTTCTAAGCAACTTAATTTTTACCAAGCATGTAACTGCGCAAGCTTTACATGCTTTTTTATTGGCTAAATTTTCGACATCTTAAGCCGTTGGCTATTTTTTATTTGCTATCTTAATTTTACCCTGATAATATTCAATCTAAATTTATTTTACCCAGATAAAATCCCATAGGTTTTAAAATGAAAATTGAAGCAAGCTACACTGCCTTTATCGGTCATCGTCAATTAATTAATGATACGCTACTCAATGTTGCCCTCATGATTAAGCAACAAGGCACTCTCTCTACACCTGTTCTGATTTTTAATGACCAGACAGGTCAACAGATTGATGTCAATATCATGGGTTCTGAACTTGATCTACAACAGCGTTATGGCGAGCCAGAAGTCACCAAGAAAGTGGGACGACCAAAGTTGGGGGTCATTTCTCGTGAAATCACCTTGCAGCAAAAACATTGGAATTGGTTAGATCAGCAAAACTCGAGCGCGTCTGCGGTTATTCGAAAATTGATTGATCAGGAACTCAATAATCCAAATTCTGAAAGTAATAAAATGATGGTAAAACAAGCCATAGATCGCTTTATGTCTGCCATGTCGGCCAATATTCCTCATTATGAAGAAGCCACTCGTGCTTTGTATCGCAACAATCAGGAAAGCTTTATTGCTTTAATTGACAATTGCCCTGAAGATATCAAGACATATTTGCTGAAAAAATCAAATGAGGCATTTTAAGGAAAATTTCCTTAAACAGGCTGAAATGTTCTAAGTCTATTGGACAAGCACATTTTTTATAGCTTATTTTTTGTATTGTCTGCATACAACGGCTTGTTATCTCTACTTTGCTGAATCATCACAGGCTTGTTTTAAGCGTTGCATTGCCATCGGGTCCAGAGGTGCTGTCATCATCGCATGGTAGTTTTGACATGCTTTGGACGGCTCCTGTATTTTTGGCTGGTTTGAAGCACAGGCTGTGCATAGAAAAACGATAGCAACAAGGAAAAATAGTTTCATTTTATCACCTGCAATTAAATTTTAACTTGAATTAAAACTAAATTTTATTGTGTTTACTGTAGTTACTCTGTTTTTATTCAATTTCAACCATGTGCTGATATAGTGATCACACTCATCTGATTGCAGTTTAAATAAAATATTCAAATATTTTTAACAATACTAACCCTAAATAAAGCTGATTGATTGATTACTCCCAATGAATACAAGTGGATGTTCTGAATAAAGCTTGTTCTATGGATTTTATATACCCTTTGTTTATCATTATTTCAAAAAAGAAACCCGCCAGATAGCGGGTTTCTTTATAAATATTCAAACCGTTAGAGACGAACTAATTCGACAATTTTTTCTGCCAATTCTTCAACGGCCTCTTGAGCAAATACAACATCTGCACCCTGCTCAACATCAGTCACAACCACCACGCCTGTTTGACGAAGTAGGCTGACTTGATCGCTTGATAGCCCCGCTTTTGCAATCGCAACAACACCTTGCTGAATCAGCAAGCTTTCAAGTGCTTGAGCTTTTTCAAGGGTTTGGGTAGCTACGGCAACAACAGCAGGCTTTTGGCCTAAACGTGCGGCACGAGCTTCAGCAGTCACAGGTTCATTATGCGCAGTCCATTCAACTGCTGCTTCAACCATTCCGGCACCAACAGTCACATTGCTTAACCGATCAATGAAAATAAATGAACCTGTATAACGACTGTCATGATAACGATCAAATACCACAGGCGCATCAAACTCAATCGTCACATCAGCTATCGCATTTAAATCAAGCTGTTCAACTTGAATTTTTTCCAAAGTATTCACATTGGTACGATAGTTAATTTTTGCAACTTTCGCAGGAATCGTTTGTGTACCAAATTTCACATTATAAAGTTTGCCCAGAACTAAAGGCTGGTCAGTCATCCATACGACTGTAGCACGGGCAGAACGTGAAATGAGTGGTTGCTCGCCTGCTTTGACCAAGACATTACCACGAGAGATATCAATTTCATCATTCAAGGTCAAAGTCACTGCTTGACCAGCAATGGCATGTGCTAAGTTGCCATCAAAAGTGACAATTTCTTTCACTGTTGATTTCTTGCCGGAAGGTAAAGCCACGATTTCATCGCCAACTTTCACTTCCCCCAATGCGATGGTACCGCAAAAACCACGGAAGTCGAGGTTGGGACGATTGACATATTGCACTGGGAAGCGGAATTCATGTTTACTGACGTCATGGCTAATTTCAACCGTTTCCAACGTTTCCATCAAGGTTTGACCTTGATACCACGGCGTATTCGGCGATTTGTTCACAACATTATCACCGTTCAATGCTGAAATTGGCGAAAAGATGATATTGGCAGGTTTACGCTCACCCAATTGATTAACAAAATTATTGTACTCAATTTGAATTTCATTGAAACGTGCTTCAGAAAACTCAACCAAGTCCATTTTGTTAATCGCAACCACAATATTACGAATCCCTAAAAGGCTTGCAATAAAAGTATGACGGCGAGTTTGTGTTTGTACGCCATAGCGTGCATCAATCAAAATGATCGCAAGGTCAGCAGTCGATGCACCTGTAGCCATGTTACGTGTGTATTGTTCATGCCCGGGTGTATCGGCAATGATAAACTTACGTTTTTCAGTTGAGAAATAACGATAAGCGACATCAATGGTAATCCCCTGCTCACGTTCCGCTTGTAAACCATCAACAAGCAGAGCCAAGTCTGGAGCATCGCCCGTTGTGCCTACTTTTTTAGAGTCACGTGTCACGGCTTGTAATTGATCTTCATAAATCAATTTTGAATCGTAAAGTAAACGTCCAATAAGCGTTGATTTACCATCGTCCACATTACCGCACGTTAAAAAACGCAGTAAGTCTTTATTTTCATGTTGTTTTAAATATGCCAAGATATCTTGACTGATCAATTCTGATTGATGAGACATTGCTTAAAGCTCCACAATATTTTGAAATCGGTTGCTATATCTTTAAATCCTCCTAAGTCCTCCGTTTTCTTGCTGGAGTCCCCCTCTTTTATTTTATAAACAGGGGGGTTAGGGGGAGATTCATGTAAAAATACTTAGAAATAGCCTTCTTGCTTTTTCTTCTCCATTGAACCGGCCTCATCATGATCAATCATACGACCTTGACGCTCTGAGCTCGTCGCTAGAAGCATTTCTTGAATGATTTCAGGCAATGTTGTTGCAGTTGATTCAACCGCACCAGTTAATGGATAACAGCCTAAAGTACGGAAACGTACCGATTTCATTTGTGGAACTTCACCTTCTTTTAAGCGCATACGCTCATCATCCACCATGATCAGCGTACCACTACGTTCAACCACTGGACGTTCAGCAGCCAAATATAAAGGCACCAAAGGAATACTTTCCTGATAGATATATTGCCAAATGTCCAACTCTGTCCAGTTTGACAATGGGAATACACGAATACTTTCGCCTTTGTTGACTTTACCGTTATAAAGATTCCAAAGTTCTGGGCGTTGGTTTTTAGGATCCCAGCGATGTTTTGAATCACGGAAAGAATAAACACGTTCTTTAGCACGTGACTTTTCTTCATCACGACGCGCTCCGCCAAATGCAGCATCAAACTGATATTTATCCAAAGCCTGTTTTAAACCTTGGGTTTTCATAATATCGGTATATTTTGAACTGCCATAATCAAATGGGTTTACGCCAGCGTCTTTACCTTCTTTGTTTTGATGCACGATCAGATCAAAACCGTGTTCTTTTGCCATGTTGTCACGGAATTTGATCATATCCTTAAACTTCCAGCCTGTGTCGACATGCAACAGTGGAAAAGGAAGTTTTGCCGGATAAAATGCTTTTAAAGCAAGATGCAGCATCACAGCTGAGTCTTTACCAATTGAGTAAAGCATCACTGGATTTTCAAACTCAGCAGCAACTTCACGGATAATATGAATACTCTCAGCTTCAAGCTGTTTAAGATGAGTAAGTCTTTCCTCAGATATAGGCATTGACAGCACCAGCTCACAAAAACGTGTACTTATTACACATATTAAAATTTATATTCATTATAGTGATTTACAAGCTAACCCTTTTGCTTGTTTTTTTATATTCATATATAAAAACGTCATAAGCAAAAAATATGAGATCGCGATGTCCACACAAATTATTGCCCTAGAAGAACTTCATTTTGAGCAATGGCTTTCCCTTTGGCAGGATTATTTAACTTTTTATAATACACATTTGAATGATGAACAAATAAGATTATCTTGGAAGCGAATCACAAATCCAGATCAAACGGATATGTTTGGCTTTGCCATCAAGATAGGTGGTCAGGTGGTTGGCTTTGTACATTTGATTTCCCATCCAAGCATGTGGACGAATTTGCCCTATTGCTATTTACAGGATCTTTTCATCAAAGAACAATTTAGAAATCAAGGTCTAGCAGCGCAACTAATTAAGCATTGTTATCAGATCTGTACTGGAAGATTTGATCGCATCTATTGGCTGACTCAAGAATCCAATAGCACGGCTCAATATTTATATGATCGCATCGCGTCTAAAACAGGGTTTATTCAATATAAAAAAGCGTTAACATGATCAGCGCATTGATATTGATAAAACACTTAAATTTGTCTTAGATTTTATAGCTTAAATGAACGTTTTTGATTTAGATCAATGATCAAGAAATACCTTTAACTTGAGGTCTCATCATCAAACAATATCTCCCCCAAATTAGGAAGATATCGTTTGAATAGAAGGCAACTTAATGACCAAATAATGCTTTATCCAAAGGAATTTCAATACCGACCGAAGCCCCAGCATCATTCCCATGTACATCCGAATCGCTGACCCAGCCGTTGATTTTTAAAGGCATGGTCGGCTTAATATAATGTGTCCATGTTAAATCCAAAGCTTTGATCTTATCCTGTTCTGGGAAAGCTAAATTGATTTGTTTGTCAGCAAATAAACTCGCTGATTGATTCACTTTGGCATAGAGTACACGTCCAGACAAACGGTTCATAACATCAAAGCGAATGTTACCGCCTACAGAAACCATTTCACCATCCCCACCCATCGCATGCCCCAGTGGGAAACCTTGCTGATAGTAACCGTCTTTGTACACATGGTGGGCATAAGAAATACCTAAAGGATCATCATTTGTTGTAGTATCCGCCCATTCAACATAAAGTTGGTAGGGCAAATTTTTAAAGCTTGATGAGTAATCAGCACCCGCTAAATACATCTTCTTAGAAGGCAGCATTCCTGCTTCATCTTCACCAATATACTGCCCATAAAAACTTACAGGAACATTTAATAAGGATTGAAGATTTAAACGGGCATCAAAACCTGCAAGTTGGTTTGATGGATTCCCAACACCTGTACAGGTACTATCTGCACATTCATTATCTTTACCGATAAATGCGTTCCAATATGCTTTAGCACTACCAGGTTGCCCTTCCCCATCAATTTGAAAAGCACGTGATGCGCCCAACTCTAAATAAGGTAAAGGTTGTGTAGTTAATCGAATTCCTAGTAATCGTGTATCAGGCACAGCTTTATAGTCATCTAACTGTCCAGCAAATGCTTGATATTGCCAAGGTCCAATCCAAGACAGCCATTTAGATTCAAACGCTTTTTGTTCAGCGCGTTGCGCTGTAAACCCATAGACTGGACGGCTGGCATCACCACGAATCAAACTTCCATCATGCCCAGGTCCCCAATATGTTGGGATTTGACCAGCAATGACCCATTGATTCCATAACTTTCCTGCAATGTATGAACCTTCAACATTGACATCACGACGATTATCAATTTGAGGATCCTTTTCTCCATTCACACGTAGTTTGGCATCCCAGTTTTCACCACCTGCATTAAACTCAAGTGAACCCACATACTGGGCCTTTTGACTGTCACCAAATGCCTGTGGAATATTTTTCTGATCTGTTTCTGCAAATAGCCCCAGTTTTACTGTTTGGTTATCCGCTTTTAATGCATTTTGAATTGAATCAATGACTTTTTGTTGTGTATTGTTGGAAATCTTCGCTTGAGACAACGCACGTTGAATTTCATCACCACTCATTGGCCAGGTTGAAGTGCTGATTTGAATCACACCTTGTTGATTTAACCAGTTTAAATCTGTACGGATATCTTCATTATTTAATACAATTCCCTGAGCCAAAACAGGTAAAGACATTCCAAATAATACAGCAGCATACAGGGCTTTTCTTAAATACATGCTCATTTTTCTCAAGTGTGATTTACTGCCACACCATAGTTATTCTAAAAATTTTTTTCAATGGTGAAATTGTGTTATTCACATTGCAAAAACTCATGCAGCATTAAAAAAAGTGTACCGAAGTACACTTTTTGAGATTTTAGATTTCAATGCTGATCATATCAATATTCATGTTTGAACGAATCAATAAGACTGATCTTAATTAAATACTTTTAACAATAACCAGAACAGTCCGCCGGATAAACAAATGGTTGCGGGTAAGGTAAAGATCCAAGCTGAAAGAATCGTTTTAACCGTCGCAAAATTCAAACCCGATTTGTTGGCAACCATCGTTCCTGCAACCGCACTATTGAGTACATGTGTTGTTGATACAGGCAAACCAAAACCATCCGCAGCTGCAATAGTGGACATTGCGACAAGTTCAGCAGACATCCCTTGACCATAGGTCATATGATGCTTACCAATACGTTCTCCCACAGTCACCACAATACGCTTCCAACCCACCATCGTACCCAAACCCAAAGCCAAGGCAACAGCAACTTTCACCCAATTTGGAATATACTGTAGGAATGAATCGAGATTTTTACGATAATCTTTCACAACCTTAGCTTGAGCTTCATCCATTTTTGGAAGCTGATCTGCTTTTTCCAAACGTTTAAATGCTGTTGTGCTTAAATACATATCATTGCGTAAAGAAGAGACTTCAGCTTCAGGAATATCCTGAAGATTCCCAAACTTTCCAACACGCTCACCCAAATGATCAGTCAAACTTGCCAAAGCAGGTACCACAGCAGTATTCATTTCTTTGGTTTGAATAAACTTAGTGATCGTTGCACGTGCTTGCTCATCAGGAATATCAGCATGTTCGGCATAAATCGCTGTCGCAGTTTGACCAGACAATTG
Source organism: Acinetobacter baumannii (assembly GCF_016508585.1). Classification (GTDB taxonomy): domain Bacteria; phylum Pseudomonadota; class Gammaproteobacteria; order Pseudomonadales; family Moraxellaceae; genus Acinetobacter; species Acinetobacter nematophilus. The sequence continues at coordinate 7,245 of NZ_JADVOP010000055.1, read as the reverse complement.
TGAAAATGACTGTAAATGCTGTTGATCCAGACCACGGTTTAAAGAATAAGCCAAAGGCACAATCCCAATCAAAATCAGCATGATAAGTCCCATACCTTTTTGACCATCATTTGAGCCATGTGCAAAACTTACACCCGTACAGGTAAAAATAAGAATCGCACGAATCAAAGGTGGCGGTGGCTTATTGCCTTCGGGTGGCTGGAATAGTTCAAGTTGCTTTTTAAATAACTTTTTAACAATCAGGAACACCACTGCTGCAAAAGCAAAGCCAATTAAAGGAGAAAACAACAATGCTTTCCCAACTTTAATGACCTGATCCATGTCTACACCACTTGCACCACTGGATGCATGCAAAATGTAGTTCATGATCCCCACACCTAAAATTGAACCAATCAAGGTATGAGAACTCGATGCAGGAATACCCAAAAACCAAGTGCCTAAATTCCAAAGAATCGCAGCAATCAGCATGGCAAATACCATCGCAAAACCAGCACCACTCCCCACATTCATGATTAATTCAACAGGAAGCAATGCAATGATTCCGTAAGCAACAGCACCACTTGCGACCATTACCCCAAGGAAATTACAAAAACCAGCCCACATCACCGCAACTGGTGCAGGCAAAGCATTGGTATAAATGACTGTAGCTACAGCATTGGCGGTATCATGGAAACCGTTTACAAATTCAAAGCCTAAGGCAATGAATAAAGCAGTCGCTAAAAGAATGACTGAATAAAGGCTTAAAGGTGGAACATGTGCTAAATCTGCACTAACTTGCACCCCAATATAAATCAAGGTTGCAATAATAATCGTCAGAAACACCGGCATAAAAAATTTCGGTGTAGGTACATGCACATTCGTCGATTTAGCAGCTTGAGACGATGGTGCAGAATCTGAGACGGGAGGTAAATTCGAATTCATGCAGAAGGTAAGCGAATATTAGAATGCGCTTATTGTTCAATTAAATTGTGACAATTATATGACAAATAGCTCTCCAATGAAGTGAATTTTTTACTTTTTTCACTTCATTATTTCTCAGTCCCTGCGACTTATCCAATGTTTTTATTAAATATATTCAATAATTTACACCAATTTAATAAAATTAATTTTCGCAAAATATTAGATTTCCGCCTGAAATAATATTTGTAATATTTCCGGCAAATATGACAGATGAACCCATATTTCCATCGAGTATCCATTATATTTGTGACAATTTGATGAAAAAACAGACACTCACCTCGAATTTAAAATTTGTTCTAATAGTGCTCTTTTGCCTATACGCTGTAAATGAAATGCTAAAGATTGTCCCTCATAAAAGGTATCCTGCATAATCAACGATCGATACTCTTTGAGTTGGTTCGTTAAACGATTCACAAGGTCTTCGGGACAGCATATAACGAGTTTTTTAAAAGCTTGATAAGACTCTTCAATTTTCCCCAGCCTGTAGGCGTTTAAGCACCACTCATACAATGACCAGAAATTATATATATCTTTTTGTATGAATAAGCGATTTCCTTCAGGTATCTTGATTTCACTGGCCTGTTTTGCAAAACAGTAAGCAAGTTCTTTGTGATGATTCCAACTATAACACCTAGCAGCATGATACCAACATTCGGCTCGTTGTGAATCATGCGCAATTCCCATTTGCCAATAATAATGTGCTTCTTTATAATTTTTTTGGGATTCGTAAAGTAAACCCAATTGTTCGAAACTGCAGTATTTTTCATCATACCAACCTGCTTCTAATTTAATCCGTTTTTGATACCATTCAATCGCATTATCGATTAATCCAGCATCCTTATAAGATTGTGCACAGTAAAACGCATATCGTGGTAACAAATCCGGATCATTCCCTGAAAGATAAGCTCTTTCTAACAACTCAGCATCTTTTAGATATTTATTTTTATCTAAGCTTCGACTTCCCTTACGTCCGGAAATAACAACATAATTGCCTAAAACCTCTTCCGTATTCTCATTACTTTGAGAACTTTCCAAGAACTCATGCAATACACCACGCCATTGATAACAGCCATTGTTTTTTATAATTAATTTTCTTAAATATCTTGTTGTTTTATTTTCATCAGTGAGTTGTAAATAGTAAGCATCTTTGTTTAATTCTGGGAGCTGCAAATCCCCTTCTATAACATCATCAGCATCAAAGATTAAAATATAGTCACTCTTTTTTAAGCAGCCAGCTAAAGCAAGGTTACGATTATGACTAAAATCAGTCCATTCATGTTGTAATATCTCACCAGGAATTCTTTTTCCTTTAAAGAAATTTTTGATCATCATTATCGTATTGTCACTAGAACCTGTATCTGCAATGACCCAATAGGACAATCTAAAGTTTTGGCAAATATTTTCTAGTGTTTTTTCAATAATATGACTTTCATTCTTCACAATCATATTTAAACATAATGACATATGTGCTTACTCTTGCTTGGTTCGCTGACCTTTATACAAAGTATCAAATCTCTTCTATAAATATATGAAAAAACACCCGCATTAAGCGAGTGCTTTTCTATACATCAATTTAACCTAGTTTAGAAATTCCACTTCCAACTTAAGTTTCCTTGTACATCACGATAGTCATCATTACCCATTTGGTATGAAACATTGAATGAGGCATGGCTTGCTTTGCTAAATTGTCCTTCAACACCCAGCTTCACTTCACCTATATTTTCATTACCTCCAATCTGTTGCTTATTTCCATCCAACGTCAAACCATAATCTTCTGTGTTATGAATCCAATTCAATGCAGCATATGGACGATAGTTTGCTCCAGCTTTATCCGTTGGTACTACCATATAAGCTTTTGCACCTAAACGTGTTTGTAGATTCGGTCCACTGCTTTCAACTTTTGTCCCTGTTAAATCAGTAAACTTATCTAACTGTACGTCTTGGTAAATGAATTGTCCTTGTGGTTGGATCCACCAACTCACACCATTATTTTCACCTAAACGGTAGTTACTACCCGCTTCTATCGATGCAGTGATTCCTGACGAATCGTATTTATTCGCATCAAAACCTTGTCCTTGTACGCTGTTATCGAACTTGTTCCACATCGCCCATAGATCAGCATAAGCACCTGTTTTTTCATTCGGTAATTCAAACCATGTGCCATATAAACCTGCACCGTAACCTTTCACATTGTTTTCTGAGCGATAGCCTGTCACATTGGATTTGCTGTCACCACTGTATTCACCATAAGCACCCATCAATCCAAGGTTATATTCATCATTTTGACCAAAATTGAGTAACCCCATACCTGCCTGTATCACATAGCTACGACCATCTGTAGCGATCTGACCACTCGCATCTTTGAACTGGTGATAGCCTCCTGTGGTTCTCATCCAGACTTGTCCAACTTGGTTGTCTTGAATGCCTGTATAAGCACTCGCACCCATTCTGTCTTCTAAGCGATGCACAAATAAGTTATTGCCCATACTTGCATTCGCCAAATAGCTTCCCACTTCTGGACTAATGACTGGGTCTTTTGGTCCCGTTGGGCCTGTAGGTCCCGTCGGACCTGTAGGTCCCGTTGGACCTGTCGGACCCGTTGGACCTGTAGGTCCCGTTGAGCCAGTTGTACTGTGGCTTTCCAAATACCAATCACCATCCGCATGTTGATTTAGTAAATACTCATAACCACCTTTAACAACTCGGCGCTGTAATAAGAATTCACCATTGGAAGCGCCACCAACATCGAACATTAAAATAGATTCTTCACCTGTTGGATTAGCAATATTCAAGTTATTCACCCAAACATTATCAAAGCCACCATCAACCACATCACCTGTGATTTTAACATTATCTGTATATGATTTTCCGTCTGCACCCAAGTTAGCACTTTGGCCTAAACCTGTAAGATATGAATCCATTAACCATGTATTATTGCCTGTAGTATAGTTACCTTGAATAGTCAAGGTCTCACCAGCAATACCATTTGCCATATCAATTTCAGCGTTTTTACCAGCTACATTACCCTGTAGGATAAAGTTAGAATGTATCTTATTCGCTTGATTATTTAAGTCATATGCAACCAAACGGGAATCTACTAAATTCAAGTTAGTAAATTGCGCAGTTTTGTCTCCATTTGCTTCTGTCAACTGCCATGTTAAATCAGATAAATTGAGCATTGACGTCGCTGTATCTGCTTTTTTAGTCAATCCTGTCAAATCAGAATGTATTGCTGTAAATTGTGAAGTTCCAGATTTAACATCTAAGACATTATTACTACCAAGGACCTGCGTATTGTTAAGATTAATAATGCTATTATTGCCATCAGCCACAAAAGCATTACCTTTAACATTTACATTTGAATTTGATACATTCACAATCCCACCTTGCGATAATACGCCAGTCGAATCTGCGCCTGATAAATGCAAATCTCCTGTTAAATCAAGTGTAGCCTGATTACGTACAATATAACCTGTGACACCTGTTTGGTTGGATTTCAAATCTGCTGATGATGTTAATAAGGTTGATGAATCAATTGCACCATCAGGATTACCTGCTAAATCGTGTTTTTGTCCATCAGCAATACCCGCGATACTATTTGCACCCAGCAAATTTATGGTCGTTCCAGCATCAATCAAACCTGATGCTCCACCTTCAACAGTAATGGCATTTGAACCATCCCCCGTCAAATTAAAAATGCCACCTGTTGTATTGATTACAGTACCTGCACCAGTGCCCATCACGCCCACAGAATCTTTACCAGATGTTGTGAGTTTTAAACCACTTGCAGCAAGGTCAGCCCCCTCTGCGATACGAAACAATGTAGAGCGTTCTGTATTGACTTCCATATTTGAAGCATCGACATTGATCGCAGCATCTTGCCCATAAATAAAGAAACCGATTTGGTCAGTACCATTATTAAATGTAGGTACAGCAGAAGAAGCCACATTAATTTGAGCATTACCACGCGCATGTACACCAATAGCACCATCACCAGTCAAATTGATCTGACCGCCAACATCCGTTTGGGCTCTTTGTGTGCCTTGTCCTTCAGTCCAGACACCATAGTTACGTGTACCAGAAGTCACATCGCGACCGCCCGCAACATTGATGATACTACTATCGCCCAATACGACTTTTGCACTGTTATTGCGATTGCTTACTGTTTTAACGCCAATGCCATTGACGCCAGTGAGATTAATTTTCCCTGTATTGTTAATATTAGAATCAGCTGTATTACTAGCAAGAATACCTACACTCATAAATGGTATTCCATCAGCAGCGCCATTTACATTAATCGTTCCCGTATTACTCACACTAGCGCCAGAGGTATTTTCAACAGCAATAGCGGTAGCATTTTGAGTTTTACTACCTAACGTAATTTCGCCATTATTAATTAATGTGCTGTTTGCACCATTCGCAATATGCATCGCATATTGTGCAACTTTATTCTCAGTGTCTTCAACTACATCTGTTTTATCATATTGTGCAGCGCGTCCTACATAAATTATGCCGTCATTGATAGCTCGACTATTGTTTCCAACAATAACCCCACTCACACTGCCGCCAGTAGGATTATTACTTACCGCAACATTAATAATTGCATCCTTATGGTTATTAAATTCAGAATCCGTCAATGTTACCGCATAGTTATCAGAGGCTCCTCCAAAATAGTCAAATCCAGCCACATTCATGATGCCGTAGTTATCAAATTTTGCCCCATTTGCTACGGTTACCGCACGCCCCTCAACATAAGCACCTGAATAATTGCCAGCCTGAGTTGTGTCATATTTATCACCAGCATAATAACCCGCTGAAATAACACCATAATTGGTTAAACTGCCACCTGCATCGTATAGAAAAATGTTATCGTTGCCATTTCCTGATACGCTTGCACCTTCCTCAATGGTCACTTGCCCGCCTTGGTCAATCACAATAGGCGCAAAGCGTTGTTCTATATGTGCACCATTTTTAATTGTCGCAGTAGATCCACTTCCTGTCACATGTAATGACGTTCTTGATCCTTGCGCTTGGGTCGCATCATCACCTGGCGTTACGGTATATTCGTAAGTAAAAGTCTTGTCAGTATATCCCAATAGAGCTTGATTAAAAGCAGCATCATAAGCCTCTTGTGAAGTTAAAGTACCAGCCTGTAATGCGCTAATCAAAATCTCATTATATGCTTTTAATTCATCAACATTGGTAACTGTATAATTTTTGCCATCAAAGCCAGTAAAAGTACCTGCATAATTCGGTACTTTAGCGGTAAATGCTCCCGTGTTGATACCGCCTGAATAACTATAATCATCACCAAATTCGATGTGGTTTTTTGAAACCCACTCTACATGACCACCTTGTTCAGCCTTGACCAATTCAGTCTGTTTTGCATGCATAAAAATATTATTCATCGACGCCTGTGTTGACTGCGATGTATCGCCAATATTGACAATTAATGTTCCACCATTACTTACTGTAGCAAATCGCCCATCAATATATTGATCATCTCCAACATCGACACCCACTCGAATACTTGTGGTTCCCCAATCTCCTGCTACAATTTTATTTGAATCATATGTGGCGACAGTAAAATTATTCCCTGTGATTGGGTCTGGTACGGCTACAGCTTGATCTTTCTGTCCAATATTCAGACTTTCTTGTCCTGATGGATCGTCACCTGTAAACTGTACATCTTGAGCAGCAACCCATGTATAAGACTCTTTTCCGCTTTCTATATTTGAAGCATTCCCAGTTAAAGTAGCCGTATCACCATTGGTGACAATCATTTGTCCCACTTTGCCATCATTATCACGTGGGTTATATATACCTAGATCACATGTACCGCCAGTCGCAACAGTTGTACCATCACCACATGTTGAAGCTGAAACGCCCATACTTATTGCGATTGAAGATGCTAGAAGAACCGTAGATAATCCGCCAGTAATTGCACTACACTTATTACTGTTTTTGGTTATTTTACCTAATTCTGAACATACGACCCAAGTTTGAGCACGGGCATTCCATATTAGTTTGTAAATTTTATTCACATTGAACCTCTGACCATTATTAAAATAGGCGATAAATTTATGGCAAATTAACTTTCAAATTTAATTTTTCAAACACCACATTGGTTGTGATATGGTTCTCATTATTACATGGATAAAAAAGAAGCATTATTGATTTAATCTCAACGATAATCTTCACTTAATTTTTCTTGATTTTTTATAAAAAATAAAATTATCTTAATAGCAAACTGATATTACATGCATCACAACAAAAACATAAAGC
>NZ_JADVOP010000054.1 GCF_016508585.1 Acinetobacter baumannii | reverse complement strand
AGGACTGTTTCGTTGCACGAGCATTCGCCAAGATTTTTTTGCCGCTTCGAGTTGTTCACTGATCCATTCACGTCTTTTCTCACATCCTAAACAGGTCATTTTTGATATGCCTCATAAGTAAATTACAGCACCAAAGGCGTGTAATACGGATTAAGCAAAGCCAATACTGGCTCAGGTAAGAAATTGCCATTGGATGGCATTTCTTTTTCAATACCGCGGTAATTGTCGTAATAACCACACAACAAAAGAATTGCTCTCTGTTGCACTTTATTTTCAGCATCAAACTTAGTTTTCACATGGTCCTTTACAGCCTGCTCTGATGTATCAAGTAGCATTTGTAAATCTTCTTGATCAAAACCTTCGTCATACCTTAAATGTCGAGCAACATCATTAACTGTCAGCATTGTTATCTCCTGTAGATTTTCCAGAATTTCCAGCAAATGGATCATCCTTGGCATCACGTTTAGACAATGCTTCGAGTGAAAAGTTTTGTTGTTGCATATAAACAGAATCACCACCAGCAACAGGGCTGTAATTAAACTGGTTTCGAGCTTCATTTGGGGAAATAATGCCACCCTTGACACCAACAGAATAAAAATTCATTTGTGACATTGAATCCATTCGCAACAATGTTGATAGATCTAGAAAGACTTCATAACCTTTAGCTTTTAAATCAAATGCATCATCAAAACAGTTTTCTATGGCTTCGATAGGACTTTGCAAACAACTGTTAAGATATATTCGTTCGAGATCTTCAACTTTTTGCCCTTGAGGAATACTACCTATTGCAACTTTCCAAGGGGGCACATTAAATACTGAACAACAAATTTCTGCTGACCATTTATGCTGCTCAATCATTTGCGCATCCGCAGCAGGCATTGCCATTGAGATATATTTAACATCTCCACCCATAACAGCAGTTTTACCAACATTTTCACCAGAATAATTCAAATCCCAAGCCTCTTTAATTTTCTTGGCATCCTCATCATTTATTTTTCCAGGCATTGTCAAAATTCCACCTGGTCGACCATTGTTGGCAAAGAATTTTGCACCATATTTTTGAATTGCCACTCCCTGTGTGGCAGATAAACCACAAGCAACTACAGGACTAATGCCAACTAAAGGATGATATAAACAATTCCAACGGTCATGAATAATTTCGCTGGCTGGCAAAATAAGAGATTCACCTTGCTTTGCAAGTTTATCTATACCAATTCGATAGAATACATCACCTTCATCACTCACAAGCGGTGTTACATTATCCGGGTTCAATACAATGAGTTGCTCAATATCCCCTTTAAAATTGCGAAGTTTTAAAACATAAGTATTACCGCGTGTCACCTTAGAAATAATGTAATATTCAAGGAATTGTTGCATCGTCTGAAAATGATTAGGCTTTTCAAAGAATGGAAGATTTTTATCCTTGGTTTTAACCCATACACCATTTTCTTTTTTGCGTAATTCGAGCGGTAATTTTCCAATATCCTTTGAAATTATAGAAATGCATGAAAATACAGCATGAAATTTCAAAATATCTTCATGTTTAAGCTCAACATTTCGCTGCCACGCACCCATGAATGATTCAAGAATTCGCCAACCGCCACTACCACCTGCAACAGGCGACATAGACTTATTGCGAAATATTTTGCTCAAAAATCCCATTTATTCACCTTTTTGTGCAGATTTTTTCCCTTTTTTGACCTGATCAACAGGATCAACAGGATCAACAGGATGATTATCACCAACCAATTCAGCAACTTTCATTTTGATCAAGATATTTGCTTCATAATCTTGCAAATCATGGATACTACCCGCTTGACCAGAACATAAATCACTAAGAAACTTAACTTTTGGCATATTTTTTACTCAACAAAAAAGCCCCTAAATTAGGGGCTTTGGCATTAAAATAAACTGTTTAGTACTGAATATAACCAGCCGCTTTCCCACGTGGTTTCCAACGGATAAAACGCTCACCACGAATAGCAATCAAATCATCTTGATACGTACTGATCCACTTTGGCGCTACATCAGTACCTACATTAATTGATGCTTCAGAGCTAATCGCAAAATCAACACCGCCATCATCTGCAAGCAAAATTTGTGACGGCAACACCAGAACAATTTTGTCAGCACATGCAGCAGAAATTTCAACTGGTAACGTTAATAGCTCTTTTGCGCCATTCAAATTCATACCTTCAAAATATTTTTTGCCTAGCGCATCACGCAATACACTTAACTGCGCAGCACGTGTTTCAGACATCACCCAGCTTGCACCATCCAAGGTAAGTCCTGCATCAAGGACACTTTGAATTACTGCCAATAAATCTGTTTCAATGGCTGCACCAGAAACACCTGAGCTTAGAATAGCAGCTACACCATTTAAGATAGATGCAGGACTATCTGTGGATTCCGCTTTGGTTGGATCAAAAAACTGAGCATCAATAAATGTTGCAGTGGCCTTAAGTAAATCATCCAGTACCAGACCATCAGCTTTAGGATTAGAAAAACGCACTAATTCTTCTGAAAGCATTACGATACCAGCAACTTTAGATTTCGTTAATGTCATACTACCAAAGGTAGGATTAGTTACAGGCTTGGTTTTGGCTTCACCTACCCAATTGACTGTAGAAGCGCCTGTTTGAGAAGGCACTTTAATGTTAAATGGCACTCCACGCATACGCCCAGCCAACTTATCTACAGCTGTTTTACCACGTAATAATTCAATAAATTCGCCAGATAAAACCTGAAAATCTACCAAAGATGCCCCAAAAGTTGGTTCAGTAGTTGTACCAACTAAAGCTTTTTGAGTAACTGCATTTTTAATAATTTCTGGTGCATTCCAAGAATCGAGAACTTGAGATGCGGTAACAGCTCCTTTGCTTAAAGCTGCAACAGCCTGGGCTTTAACTGCAATCGCATAACCAATCCCTTTAGGTAAAGCACTTTCAGTTTTAATTGATTCTTTACCTTGTGTTGTATCTTTTCCTTCTTTTGGATTAGCCCCTACAACAGGTGTTGTGGTATCAGCTAATTCATCTTGAGACTTTTTAAGATCCTCAAGACGTTTAAGATTTAAACGCAGATTTTCAAGCTCTGATTCAAACCCCTTAATGGCTGTTTCATCTTCTCCTTCTGGCGTTTTACCATCTTTCAGACACTTTTCCATGACACCTGTCATTTTCTTTTCAGTATCTTTGATCGTTTCTTTGATCTTGTCGATATGTTCTTGCAAAGTCATACGAGTTTTACTCCAGTAGATTTAAACTTAGGTGAATCAAGCAGCTTTACCCCACCCAATTTAGGTACTGGAGCTGCTGGTTGTTGTGAAACAGGTGATTTACATGGCAAAGATTTTTCTTTGTCATTGTCAGATATCTGTTTATGTTCAGGATGGCAAAGTGATTTAATACCTGTAATTGTTGCCTCTTGATTGGCTGGAATGGTTACAGCTGAAAGCTCATACCAATCCCATTTAATGAACTTGTAGCCCCAAGTTCCTTGAATATCTGCCATTTCAAGACCACGAAACCCAATGGATAAACCACGCACTAGACCTGTTTTAATACTGTCCCAAGCCTCTTGTAGTCGTTTTTTTAATTCATCAGATTCCACATCATCTGGCTTAACAAGTTGAATAACGACCTTTATGCCATCATCAGTGACTTGAGCCTCTGTTACATTTCCAATCGGCTGTCGTTTATCGTGTTGCCACAGGAATGGCACAGGCAATGTAAATTGCGCACCTTTAGGCTCAACAACATCATCAACACGGTCAGGCGTAGGTGTGGTTGCTATACCCTCAAGCTTCCACTCGTCATCATTCACTGACTTGACCTCAAGCAAGCTATAAGCAAGCTTCATTGTTTTTCTCCTAATTTTTACTACGCTGTAAGCCTGCTTTGAGTGAATCCAACTTTTCACAAGCCAAAAAAAATCGCTCATCAATGTGAGCGACCTCTTGTTCTGATTTGCCTGAGGTTGTACAGGCTCCCAAATGGGAAATTTCATGTTGAAGATGAATCATCTCCAATTTTATTCTTTCATTTCGTGTCATAAAAAATACACTCCAAAACTTTGACTTGCTGGTTCTGGGTTCAAGGACATTAAAGCTGTTGCATTTAAACTTGCAATGAATGGATCTATTTTAGCTTTCCCACTTTCTTGCTTTGTTACCAGCAAATTATTTCCGCTGACTTTACAACGCACATTACCCACTACCCAATTCATCATGGGCTGACCTGCATGTAAAAACTTTCCTTCCGCTATTTTCCGCTCAAGTGTTATCGTTGGTGTAGACAGCTTCCATCCCTGCTGAATACCAATCAATAATTCAAAAGGAATACCCGATCCCAATAAACCATCTTGTAATGATGGCATTCCTTCTTTATCTAAGCCTATTGCAAACTTTTCAGGAAACTTCCCTGCATCATATATTTTTTTGAGAATCCCCCCAGCCTGCTTTACATCATCACCAATTTTCTTGACGATAACCAAGTCACCTTGTTTAGCAAAATCTTGCAATGCTGGTGCGATTTCTTTTCGGCGCTCTAAAGCAATTGGATGAACCCAGGCACGATTCCAGCCATACCATATCGATGAATCATTTTTGTCACGTCCGATCAAAGCCATACCGAACAAATCATCCAACCCACCACCATCCAATCCACCAACAATGACATCACACAGATCAATTAACTTTTCAATATTTAACCGATCTTTATATTCTGCCATCTGCCAGAAATCAGCACCTGACCACCGATTAGCGCGGAGCATCATGCCAATTTCTACATTCAAATGCTTAGCGAGAAAGTCGCGCTTTTCAGTTTCACCCGCATCAACCGCTTTTTGAAACTCAGTTACTAGATAATCAAGATCAACAGAAGCCCCTAGATTTGGATTAGTAATATAAAAATTCTCAGGCAACAAATGCAGATCATTTTCTAAATATTCTTTAGGGAACTCAAACAACAATGGCAAGAATGTAGGATCAATTTTCGTTCCATCTCGCACATCACGGCTATAGTCTAGTAATTGTTTAAATACACCCTGTGGCTGTTCATCTGACATTGTTGAAAGATAAATTACACAACCTTCAGGTCTACTAACTAGACCACCTTTTGCTTCACGAAACATTGATGCTGCTTTTGGTCGTTTACCAAAAATCCAAACCTCATCAAACAAAATCCATGACGCTTTTTTACCTGCCGATGCATCACTATCTGCTGCAACGACCTTAAGAACAGCATGAGTACCAAGATGCGTGACCGTTTTTGTATGTTCAGACACATTCATCATGCCACGCAGCTCTTCATCTTCACGAATGAAGTCACGGATCGGATTAAATGAGTTATCTGCAACTTCCTTTGTCGGAGCAATAATAATCAGCTCGGCAGAATTTCGAGAATTCAGCAACAAAGCCGTCAACATGATGCCTGCCGCAATCGTTGATTTCGTATTTTTCTTTGAAATGAGTAAGAAAAATTCACGAATCAAACGCTTTTTAAGTACAGGATCATAAGCGCCAAAAATCACGCGAACAAACCCAAGCACCCAATCTAATGTGACATCACCCATTTTTGGGCTACCCATCACATCAACTAGAATTAAATCTTTAAAAATTCGTTCAGCAATATCAGCAACATGAGGAAATAATGGCTCACATGGCAACAAACTACGCTTTTCAACAATTCGCAATGCCCAGTCTGGGCATGCTGTTGTCCAAACTGGAGGCATTGCGGTCATTTAATTTCTCAACTGATTCTCTAATGTTGCAAACTTACCTGCTTTCGCAGCTTCTTGAGCATCATTTTCCTTTTGCTCTTTCTTGCCTTTTTCTGCAATTTTACCTGTTTCATATGGCAGCGCTGCTTTGGCTGCTTCAATTCTAGTTTTACGGTCTATACGGGGGTTTTTATAAACATATTGCAAATACTCTAGAGAACTGTTTACACTCTCCATGTCTTTAGTTTCAGCTTGTATTGCCGCTTCACCTAAAGGCATATGCTCCACTCCCCCAGCCCCCCTTAAATTCAAGCTCGCCAGATATGCAACTACGTCAGGATTTTCAGCTAATTGACTTCCACGACTAGCCGCCGATCCTTTTGAATAGCCAGCCAACTCAGCTGCTTCTTTATTTGACTTGCCCTGCATTTTCGCCTGGGCAAAAGCTTTCATCTTTTCAGTTAAAGCCATATTCACCTCAAAACGTCAAAAATTTAAGATATTTATCTGATTTTCAGTAAAGTTTATTTACTTTTTCCTCAAATGAGATTTTTTTTATAAATGAGAGAGGGGGCGGTGTCCGCTGATAGTATCTTAAAAATTTTTTGATACCCCCCTACCGAGCTTTTTAATGCACCATTTTGGTGCAATATCTATTTTATTAAAATGTTCCACGAAAATCTTAATAAAATAAATATTATTAAATGTTTCACGAATTAAAAATCCCTGCCATTACAGACAGGGATCAGAAGTTTCATTACTATGGCCAACTTATGTGTTAATGGCTTGCCGTCACCAAAGTTAAATCCATTTTATACCCACCTTTTCTCAACATCCTGTCGAGCTATGATGATCATGAGTTGCGCATATACATGATTCATGCCGTCTTTCCGAGCTGTCAACATACGACCTATTCGCTACCCTAGGACCGTTATATATGTTCTTTAAACTTCCACGCCATATAAGTCATCTGGACTGCAAGCAATCGGTAAATATCACCATCTTTCAAGAACAATGCATCACCATGTTTGTAGCGCATATTTGTATAGAAATATTGATTTTCAAACCACTCTTCAAATGTCATCGTGTCATCATCCCTGCTTTGCTTTCTTCAGCTGACTTTTCGTCATGACAAACTTTGCAAAGTGACTGAAGATTATCTAAATCATCAGTACCACCTTGCGCCTTATTCACAATATGATCACACTCAAGATCCATCGTAATGCGACCACATCGGCAGCATATCCATTGATCACGCTCATGAACCTGTTGTTTAATTCTGCGCCATGGTCTACCGCCACGACCTTGCCCATAGTTTTCTTGTTTGGGCAAGGTCGCCTGATTACTCTTTAAAGATGGCAGAGAGCTACCCAACTTTGCTAATCGTTGTGTCATCACTTCACCGTATACAGTGTTTCAAGCACTGCCTTTGGAATTGGATTTAATATGTTTAATTCAATATTGCCCTGAACTCGTTGATAGCAACTGTCACATAAAGCTTGCCAATTATTAATATCCCAAAATAATACTTGGCTGGTCCCAGGTGACTGTATATGCGCAACATGTTCTGCAATGTTTGTATATTTACGTTTGGCACAATCTTGGCAAACAGGATTTACAAGCAAATATTCTGAACATGCTTTTTTCCAAAGCTTGCTCTTATCAGTTTGAATTTTCTCTTTAGCACGTTGTTGTAGCTCAACATTTTGTTCATGTTGCTCCCAGAAATCCTCCCTCTTTTTTTTGGAAGACATATGAATTCACCTATCAAATGATTATCCACAATTAAAAAAACCTGTATGTTTGCACGGTTCACACAAACATACAGGCATAAAAAAACCATCTTTTCAGATGGTTAGCTAAGATAAGCCTTAGTGTTTAAACTACAGCACTAAATACAGTTATCCATTGTGGTAAAAATTAACTTAAATTTGGTTTTCTGTCAATTACAAAGTTTACTTAATTTTATAAATCTGAAAAATAATCTTGTCCTCTCCTTCAGCCAATTGCTCTTTCAAGTCTACAAGTACAAATGCAATATGGTGATTCAAATGATTACGAACTACTGTTCTACTCCAACCACAAATTATTCCTCGGTTTCTTTCAGTTGATGTGTAATTCGCAGGTACCAAACAGAACTCAGTCAATGCAACAAGAACAACAGCATATTGATAGTCAATATCTAAATCAGCATCAAGAAATCTTTGACGATATTTTGAGATCAATATTTTGCTGAATTTTTCAACATTATGATTTGTATTTGCTCCAAAATATTTTAAACGAATCAAGTTATCTTGAAGTTGAGATAATTTCGCATAGCTCATTGCAAGCAATACATCTTGTGCAGTTAGTTGTTGCACACCTCCATCAATCCGATCTGCTTCATAATTAATTGTTTTTGGATTTAATAACCGTAAAAACTTTTCCATAATTCAAACTCCGTGTGAACGTGTGAATAATGTGGGAATAAAATTTAAAAGTCGTTCACATGGTAAGCTATTGTTTTTATATTTAATTTTATTAAATGTGAATGAGTGAATAATAAAATATACGCGCACGCGAAGAAAAAAAACATAAATAAGGGGTGAAATAGAAGTAGATATAAAACAGCGGGAAGGAAAATAAATTCTCACGTATGCGCGCGAAAATTTATTCACTCGTTCACATTGCACATTTTTACTATTATTAATCAGTGCATTACCGTGTGAACGAACGTGTGAACGAGGATTTTTGTCATTCCCATCGTTCACATCTAATAGCGTACAAGCTATTGTTTTACTGAAAAAATCAGCAGTGTTTAATTTATCATGCGGTAAGAACATTTGGAACTCCTTTTTCAAATTCATTCACACCAATGCCGTACCAGTCCATTGCATTTTCACCAGCAGGGCATTCATTTACGCACACAATTAGTGATTGCTCTTCCTCACGACCATATCTCCAACGCTGTTTTTCAAGCAATTTTATCCCATCAATTTTCTTCATATCTTCAGTAAATTTTCGATACGAATATTTGTGCTCCAATGTGGATGATGCCCATTCTTTGTATGAGTCATATAACTGCCTTGCCTTGCAATTGACATACTTATATTTGGTTTCTCCAGCAATCCATTCATCAATAAAAACTTCGATAGACCGCTTACTTGCATTCATTAACGCCTTTTTTGCTTCTGTGATCGGTGGCTTATCATGCTTAAAACCATCTAGTGAGTAGGTCATCAAGTATGTATAAAATGCATCCAATCCATCTGACGCTATTTCGCTATATACTTGTTCACTTAACTTTTCATCCAATTTATTCGCAGGTGCAATCACAAACCATCGGCGAGCCTCACCGTGTAAAGGAAAAGGGATATTCTCATTTGAAGCAAATGCCATATTAAAATAAGCAGGAACCTGTTTCTGAGGACGTTGCTTCTCATTAATCGTTACACTTTTAGCCGTAATCAAGGCATTTAGATAAGGCGTAACGTTGTATTTGGTCGCGTTTGTTGCAATTTCTTCACCAAAAATAAAAGCTGCATTATTTAACCACCCATTAAATTGTGGACTCTCTAACTCTTGCGATGTAATCACCCGATGATATTTTCCATAAATTCCGCCCATGACCTTTTCAAATAATGTCGTTTTACCTGATCCTTGAATATGACTAGCCATAAGTACCGCACTATGTGCCTTTTGCCCTTCGTTTTGAAGCGGAAATGCAAGCCATTGAATTAACCATTTTTCAATATCAAGATCTCCATTACACAAACACCAGATCATTTTCAATATTCCTGCACAACGTGACCGCACATCTGAAAATTCATACTGATTCCCGTCTTGATCCAGCAACCCTTTGACTGCATACCCCTCAAATGTGTTGATGTAATTTGGGTCAATGTCAATTTTTCGCGTCGGATCAAAGATCAATTTTTCATAATCAATTTCACTTCGTGTCGGACTTTCAATCCATTTTTTATATTCATTTGGATACATAAGCTGAGAAGCCGACCATGACACTACTCGATTCAACGACTTGTCATATAAAAATGTTTCACCTTTAAGCAAAATACAATTTTTACTCATATTTGGGGCAACATGCCCAGCATCTTCAATTAATAATTTTTCAACTTCATCTTTTTCAAGCGTTTTGCGGTCATCATGGGCATACCAAACTTTAAAGATGCTACTCAATGTATGTTTAAGTGAAGAAATCTTAAATTTATGATTTGTTTTTAAATCAAATGCATCATTACTACATGCAATCACAGCATATCTATCCAATGCATTTTTCAGTTTAGCCTCAGGACTATTCGGATCAAGAACCCTAAATTCCTCTCCATTCCCCGCTGTTTGCTGACCAGTTTCAGAATAACCATTCATTGGCGGTGCAAAATCTAACTTAAAATCACTATCGGATTTTACGATACTGGCGTCATTTTCTGACAATTGCCCCAAAGTTTGGTCGGCTGAATCTAAGGGGTGCGGGGAAACAGCAAATGCAGAAAGTTGAGATGAAATTCCGCTTTCGATCTGCTCGCGCACCGCTTCAAGCCCGCGTAGCACATGCAAGTCATTGAAATCAGATGGAGGCTTTGATGTTGCTGTTGGCTGCTCAATAATTTCTTCGTCACTCATACTGACTCCACTGTTTCAAATTTGGGTAAAATCACAATACCGCCAGTCGCAGCCAAAGCTTTATTAGCGGCTTTCAGCCCCGCATCTGGAGGATTTGAATGACTGTCGTCATCAGCACAAAATACAAACTGAGCATTTGGATATTTCTTTCTGAATTGTTTAGCGACTTTGTCAATATTGCTCGACTGAAATGTTACGACTGTAGTCCGTCCTGTTGCTTCAAATACGCTTGCGCCTGTGGCATAGCCCTCAACAAAACAAATAATCTGATTTGGTGCCGTAATTTGACCAATCAGAAAAAAACAATCATTTATACGTCCACCAGGTAAATATGGCTTATGTCCATCTGCATGGATTTCCTGAATATTCCAAATTTTGTCGTCTATATCGAAAAGCGGAATAACCAAATTCCCTTTTCCATTGACTTTACAGCCATGATTTAGGACTTGCTTGCGTTCTAAATATGGGCAGTCACGATCTACAGTTTTGTATGACCATGTCCGTTTTGCACGCTTGGCTGCCGCTTCACGTTCCTTCTCTTCTTTTTGAGCTTGTTCCAGTTGTAAACGCTCGGATTTTTCACGCCATTTTTTTCGATCTTCTTCAGTCACTTTACTTTCAGCAGAAAGCCCTAATACAGCGCCAACTTCTTTTAAAACTTCTGAATATTTCAAGCCTCTTGATTTTTCTACTAAAGAAAACCCATCACCAGCACCACATTGGTTACAAATCCATGTGCCTTTTCCCTGTTGATCATCAAACCTAAAACGATCTTTACCCCCGCAGATCGGGCAAGGACCATGTGTATTTTTATTACGTGGAACCTCAATTCCAAATGCTGGAAATATACAATCACGCCAACGCCCAATTGCTGCATCTCGAACTTGATCAAATGTTAGAGCCATATTCAATGATCCTCATGTTTGAGATCATTTTCAGATTTCTTACGTGCCAAATTTTTTAATGTTGCCACCGCACTGATCAGTTCCATGGCATGCTTTTCAATCATTGCCATTTCAACATCTGTAATGATGTGATCTTTTAACGACTCACTTAAACCATTAAAAAGTTCACCAACCTTATTCGAGACTTCGCCAATGTTTGCGAGAAATGAACAGTCGCCAATAATTTCAAAATTAGGATATTGATAAATTGCTACATTCTCATACATTGAAGCCATGCTTTGTAAAATGCGAATATCTTTTGTATATGACGCAATCGCTTCAATTTGCTCAGGTTTTAAATGAAATTGATCATTATTGACATCAACTGCTTTGCTAAATGTCATTGAATTGAATCCATATATTTCAGCTATTGCTGACTTACTTCCATGTCTGTCTTTGCAAGCACGATATAAAGCAACATCCAGCGGAAGCACAGCATGCTCTGCTGCATAATTTGATAAAAAAGATTTCATATCCAATTTGCTCCCATTTTAGATATTACTTTGTTGAGCACTTGATTGTAGATTTACAGGCATATGCTGAGCCTGTTGCAACTCAATAGCTTTTTTATGAATTTGATATTCACGTAGTTCAGGTATCTTCTGTTCATTCCAGCCCGAAATAGCTGCGTTTGAAATTCCGAGCAGATCCGCTAACTCGTAATTAAATCTACAGTTCAACTTTTTTTTAGCATCATCTAATGTCATGTTTGTCTCAAAAATTAAGATAACTTAATTTATTAAACCTAATTTAACTTGTCCAGTCAAGAATTAAGATAAGTTAATTTACTGAAATCTTAAAATGAAAGGTTCTTTATGAATACTGTAGGTTCTCGGATTAAAAAACTGCGTAAGCAGAAAAAGATGACTCTAAAAGAACTTGCATCTAAAGTCGGAGTCTCTGATGTGTCTATTTCGAATTGGGAGAATGATGTTAATACCCCAAAACACGAACATTTATCACTCTTAGCCCCTAACCTTGATACAACTATTGATTACATCATGTATGGAACATTAGAAACTACTGACAACGTAGTTGACTTTAGACCAGTAACACGAATGCTGCCTGTATTAACTTATATACAATGTGGATCAATGACAAACGTCAGAAGTATTGCACCACATGAAATTGAAATGTGGCTTCCAGCACCACCAGATGCAAGTAAAAATAGTTTTTATCTGATTTGCCAAGGCATTAGCAATTCACCAAAGTTTGATGATGGTGACTATGTATGTATTAATCCAGACATTCCTTTTGAGAATGTACAACATGGTGAAATGATTGCAGTTTGCCAAGATGATGAAGCAACTTTTAAAGCATTGGTCAGAGAATTCAATAGCCTTCATTTAAAAGCCTTAAATGAGAATTTCCACCCAAATATTATCCCCTTAAAAGAAGATTTTATATATAAGGGAAAGTATGTCGGAAAATTCACTCCAGCTCAAAAATTCCTATAATTATTTTCTTTTTTAAATTAGCCTGCATTTGCAGGCTTTTTTATGGCATAAATCACAGACCTTAAAAAATATTAACTTATCTTAATTTTTATGTTGACAATAAAATTAAGTTAGCTTAATTTAAATATACAAATTAAGTTTACTTCGAGGTTGTCATGAATAAATCTTCATCAAAAACCAAGCCAACAAGCTTTGATAAAACAGTTTATGCACGTCTACACGCTGAGGATTTTGCTCAGCCAGCAAAAAATGATCATTGGTTTTACAAAAATAAAGCTATCAACCAAATCTCTTCAGCTGTGAAAGCTATTCGTAATGCAACCAATCAACACGATTTCAGCACAGCAATCACCCAAGCAAATGCATTTCTTGATGCAGCATATGACTATGAATTTATTGACTTAACAGATAAATCAAAATGGCTGTATGAAATTGCTCAAGCCACTCGTGTCCAAACGATTGGAGAGCATGAATGAACGCTAAAAAGAATAAGACTCTGAATATTTCAAAATCTCAGAAAGATTTTGCACCTGATGTACCTGTGCAAACCGTAATAGACACATGGCCAAAGCTCCATCGCCAAATTGTTACTGGCCAAGACATTGTTAAATACTTGAAAAATGCTGAAGAAGCATTGAGGTATGTGCCATGACCTTTATATATATATCAAATGGAATTAACTGTCCAAAATGTGGTGCTCATGTTGATTCGATTGGTGTTTCACACACTGGAAATCCAAGCGGTCAATGGGAATGTCGTCATTGTGGCTGGATTGGGCAACGGTGAAATCATGAAAAAAGAATTAATAATTTCACGCATAAATGATTTGATCGCGAAATCACAAGATAAAGATGACGCATATAGAGCAAATATGTACTTCGGATGCGCATTAGGTTTTCTTGAAGCATGTTCACGTATGCAGATTATAGATCCAACTGAATATCTCCAATTTATCGAACACCTAATGTCAGAACATAAGAAGGCAGATTCAACATGAATAAATTTGATTTCTTAGTCGGCACAACAATGGCTTTTATTCTCATTGCGGCTTTCATTGCAGTTGATTACATGGAGAAACTTTAATGCTCCAATTTACAGATTTAACGAATTTTAAGCACTTTGTTGATTTAGAAAAAATCACCAATGTTGTGATCCGCCCACAAAACCCAAATTTTGTTGCTGCATTCCATTTTGAATGTTCTCAAGTTCTTGCAGCAACAGTAAATCAGGAAACAGTTAATTCTATTCAACAAGAATTAGAAAATCATGGGAGTACTCAACATGCGCTCTAATATTGATCACGATGTATTCGCTAAAAAATTGCAGTCAATTGAGTTGGCCAACCAAGTCGAAGAATTTTTAAAGAGCCAAAATCTCGAAGAACCTGTTCAAATTCCGTTTGGTCATTCTGGATGCAACAATGATCCACAAGATTGGAATCGTTCTCCACTCAAAAAAGCAAGCGCCCAAGATACTATGCGCAGAATTATGTCTAATAGTATCCAGGAAGATCGGGAAAAATCTGAAAAGAATGTTTCATCTCGATCACAAGAACAATTAAGACGTGTGAAAAATAAAACTGCACGATTAAGAGCCATAGCAAATGGAAAGTCAGAATTTACTGGTCAATGCTTACATCATGGTCAGCAAATTTTCAAAATTAAGTGTAATGGCGAAGAACATATTTGTCTTGTCTGCCGTGATCAACATGCAAGAAAGCAGACTATCAAACGTCGTAAAAATGAGGGCGTAGCATGAACAGATTAATGCTTGATTTTGAAACTTTAGATGTAGGGGAATGCCCTATTATTTTGAGTATGGGTGCATGTGTATTCAATGAAGATGGAATTGTAGACACACTTTTCGAAAAGATTAATACATCTAGTTGCCAAGTTATTGGGTGCACAGAATCTTTAAGTACAACTTTGTGGTGGGAAAAACAGTCTGACGAAGCACGTAACGCAGCCTTTGGCGGTGATACGAACATTGGTTATGCAATGGGTATGCTTGTCGATTTCTATAAAATAAATGACTGCAAGGAAATTTGGAGTAAAGGTGCTATTGCTGATATTCGTTGGGCAAACAATATCTTAGAAAAGCTCAAAATTGATCAGCCTTGGAAATTCTATCAAGAAATGTGCTTTCGCACGTTCTTAAGAATGTCTCAACCAATCGAAATTCCTTTCGATGGTAACAAACATAATGCACTCGATGATGCAATTCATCAGGCAAAACAGTTTATAGCCATTAATAAGCAAAAAGTTGTTTTAGAAGGTTTTGTTTCACTTCCTGTCGAACCAAGTGAAGCCATTAAAACAGCATTAAGTTACCAATGTTTTGATTTCATTAAAGTTGCTCAAGTTTATCGAAATCTTGGTTTTGATATACCTAAAAAAGCTGAAGATGAACAATCATTTTTCTTACATAAGTTTCTAATTTTAGCCATTAAGCATGGTAATGATTTCATCAAGGTTTTCAATGCTGAAACTAAAGCAATGGTTGAAGCAAAGGGGTTAAATTCATGAGTAAAGTTTGTTTTATTCCCAAAGATTTTCGAAAAAGCTCTGTTGAACTTATTGCATTCATGAACACTTTGATTGAATCCTACCAAGACCAAGGTTATACACTTACTGTCCGTCAGTTGTATTATCAACTTGTGGCGCGTGATGTAATTCCTAATGATCTCAACTCTTACAAACGCACAGCTGCAATTATCAATGATGCAAAACTCGCAGGTTTAATAGATTGGGATGCAATTGAAGATAGAACACGTGATTTTATTGTTCGGTCAAGATGGGATTCTGTTTCGAGTATTCTTGATGCTTGTGTATATAGTTTTCACATGAATATGTGGGAAGATCAACAGTTTCAAGTATATGTGATTGTTGAAAAGGAAGCATTAGTTGGTGTACTAGAACGTACCTGTAATGAATACGATGTACCACTTTTAGCAGCGCGTGGATATCCGTCTAGTTCTGTTTTATATGATTTCGCAAAACGGCACATCATCTCAAAACCACATTATAAGCAGCACATAATTATTCATTTAGGTGATCACGATCCATCTGGTATTGATATGACCCGAGATTTGACAGAGAGATTGACACTATTGTGTGGAAGACCGGTCTATCTAAAAGTTGAAAGGATAGCTCTAAATTTTGATCAAATAGAAGAGTTAAAACCTCCCAAAAATCCTGCTAAGGACACCGATTCACGCTTTGAAACTTATCGTAAAAAATTTGGCTCATCTAGCTGGGAATTAGATGCTTTGAGTCCTCAATATTTAAATGAAATTGTAGAAAGCAAAATTAATGAATTTATTGATGATAATGAATGGGATTTACGTAAAAGCGAAATCAGTTCAAAGAAGAGCCAACTTCAAGTAATTTCTGATGGTTTTAGAGGATAAGGGGCAAAAGCATGACATTAATTGACCAACTCCAAAACACTTCACTAAAAAAGAAGATGGAAAACAAGATTGTAGCTCATATCACTCATGAATTTTCCAAAGCAGGACTAACACTTCCTTTACCTAAATTTAGAGATGACATGGCGACCTATGATGAACCAGCTGCTGCAAAAATGGCAAATCGTTTAAGAACTGGAGCAATGCTATTTGCTCAAGTTCTGGATGACATGGAGACTAATTCATGAACGAAAAAATGATTTTAATGCCTGAGTCAGAACTTGAATCTTTACTTGATCGTGTATGTAGAAAAGCTATCCGTGAGGCATTTGCCGAAAAAGATGATGAACTATTAAACATTGATCAGCTCTGTAAAAAAATACCAGGACTTACACGCCACTTATTCAAAAAACTTGCAGCTGATGCAAATTTGGTTAATACCCGCGGCAAGTATTCTCTTAAAGCTGTTAAAGTCGCTCTGCAATCTCACTAGCTGTGGGATTGTAGTAAATCATTGCCCGTTTCGGATCTGTCCAGCCAAACATTTTACATAAATCTAAAACCTGAATTTTCAATGCAATCCTAGTAGCTGCTGTATGTCTTGCGTCATGAAAGGTAAAATCAAATAGTCCAGCTTCAACACGTGCCTTCATAAAGTCTGCACTTACATAGCCTGGTAAATAATTGAATACCTTTTTCATATTCTTAATTTTTCTAGCCTTAAGTATCTCTAGAGCTGTTTTGCTCAAAGGAACTTCTCTTTTTCTTCCGTTCTTAGTCACATCAAGTAATAAATATTTTTTATCAAGAAAGACCCTATTCCAAGTTAAATTACAAATTTCAGACTGTCGCATTCCAGTCTCAAGCGCCATTACAAATATATCTTTCAATTCGCTATTTAAATACGGAAGTAACATTTCGATTTCGTCATTGGATATTACCCTCTCTCGATGAGGTGAAACTGGAGGTAATTTTATCTCTTTGACAGGATTCTTAGACAACCATAACTTTGTTTCTACGCACCAAGTAAAGAACCCAGCCAGCATTAATAATTCTCTACGTACAGTTGATCCTTTTGTATTTTCTAATCTCAATTCTCTCCAAGCTACCAAGAACTGCTTATCCACCTTTAATAATGATCTATTACAATCCATGTGCTTCAAGATGTAATTGATCCTATTAACTTCTTGTTTCGCTCCTTTCTTCAGGACCGATGATGTATCTCGATATTCAATCAAAGCATCTTTTAACAAAATATGTTCAAAGTTTTGTGCTTTCTCATTCTTGAATTGAACTTCAAGAGCCTGTGCCCAAGCTTTAGCATCTCGAAGAGTATCAAATGTTTTAGTTTTAGGTGGATGTGGCTTGATTCGAACTGTTGCAGTAACCCTACCATTACGTTTTTGGAATGTAGCCATTCTTGTTGCACTCTTGTTGCAATAAATTTTTAAATTGATTGTAGTTTAATTTAAACTAATTACAAAATTTAATTATAACCATTTGTTTTTTATTATTTATTAATAATCAATTTCTATCTTTTTTAAAAATAAACGCATCAGAAGATGCGTTAGATTTATAGTAATTTTGAATGATGGTGCAATTACCAACCCAAGGCTTCTTGCTGTTTTTTAACCAACGCTTGAATCCCCTTTTCAGCCATTTCTAACATCGCATTGGATTGAGCGCGGGTAAAGGGCTTGTCTTCTGCCGTACCTTGAATTTCGATAAATTCACCTGCCTGTGTCATCACCACATTCAAGTCAGTTTGGCAGTTCGAATCTTCTTCATAGCAAAGATCAAGCAGTACTTCATCTTGGTAGATTCCGACTGAAATTGCTGCAACCAGACCTTTTAAGGGATCTTGTTTGATTTTTTTCTTCTCTAACAACACATTCATGGCATCAATCAGTGCAACTGCAGCACCAGTAATTGAAGCAGTACGTGTCCCACCATCCGCTTGAATCACATCACAGTCGATCGTAATCGTATTCTCACCCAACTTTTTCAAGTCAACCATTGCACGTAAGCTACGACCAATCAAACGTTGAATTTCTTGCGTACGCCCTGATTGCTTGCCACGAGCAGCTTCACGGTCACTGCGGGTATGGGTAGATCGTGGCAACATGCCGTACTCCGCAGTGACCCAACCTTGTCCTTGTCCTTTTAAGAAACGAGGTACTGAATTGTCAATACTTGCAGTACACAGCACTTTTGTATGACCAAATTCAACCAATACAGAACCTTCCGCATAACGTGTGTAGTTACGAGTAATTTTAACTTCACGTAATTGATCTAATGCACGTTGGTCGATACGCATAGTGTGTCCTTATTGGATTCAAAAATATTGCGGCTAAGTATAACAGATACTCTAGTGTTGGTTTTGTTACAAGATGGTGGTTTTTGGAATTGCTGAATATATGACGCTTATTGACGGATTGATCCAAGCCTGTTGGATACTCAGGGTATCATCTTAAAAATAATGTGATGAACGTGAAAGCTTTCATACTTCACGATGCCAAAATAAATTAATACATAAAGCAGCCACACTACAAATTAACAATACTGCTGACAAATTTTGCACCCAACCAGTCAAAATTAATCCTCCACCCAATAATAAATAATACATCAAGCCCAACAGTGCGCCTGCTGTCCCTAAACATTCGGGATAGTGTTTAAGTGCAGTCGCGAGAAGATTGGGAATAGCAAGTCCATATGCAACCATGATCAACAGTGCTGGAAAAATAAATAACCAACTCTTTATGGCTAAAGAAATGCAAATCAAAACACTTCCCAAAATTGCAATCAACGCAGCAATTGAAACAAAAATACGCGGATTTATATCTTTATTCAGCAGAGATTTATTCAGCAATGCACCTAAAACTGAGCCAAATGTTAGACAAAGACCACTCAACCCAAACAACAATGATGAGGCTTGTAATCTTTGAAAATAGAAAGGAGAGAGTTGGTAGTAAGCAAAAAGATTTATATTAAAAAGTGCGACCAAGAATGCGGTTTTCCAAATATCACCATCTTTCAGCATGACGATAAAATTATGACAAATAGGAACTTTTTTGCGCTTTTTAACAAGGGTTTCAGGTAAATCAACTACACACCAACACATCAGTATGATCGAAAATAGTGCTAAACCCAGAAATACACCTTGATATCCCCACCCTGTTGTTATGAATGCCCCTAGCACCATACCCAGCACTGGACTGAGCGCGAGCAAGATGCCAATGACAGAAAAAATCTTGACCAGTTCTTTAGCTTTGAAAATATCTCGGATTATGGTTTGTGTTCCGATTGAACCCACAGCAGCACCAAATGCAGAAAGAATTCTGGCGATGATTAAATCATCAAAAGTGCTACAGAAAATTGCAGCGATTGAGCCTATTGCATAAATCAACAAACCTCCCAATATCGAATTTCGTCTTCCCAGAATGTCACACATCTGTCCCCAAAAAACGATGCCCAAAGCAAAAGCAATAAAATATAAAGAGATCGTTTGACTCGCCTTTTCAGCACTTATATGAAATCCATATGCAATATGAGGCAATGCGGGGCTGTAAATCGTTTCAACGACTTGAGGAAACATCATCAAAACAGCCAGTAGACAAAATATAGATTTCTTTAACATTTTCTTTTCAATGCGCTTAATTAAACCATCAAGAAAAATAACAAAATCAAATTTTGAGAGATATAATCATAAAAGACATATTATTTATAAAATCGGACAAACAATGGCATGGTTAGCGGCAGATGCTGATTTTAATCCCGATCAACTCGGATTAAATGTTATTGGTATTGCTTCTGAAATTGCTCGACATGATTCAGGAGAACATTCCCACAAAATGGGACAACTGCTCTTTACCAACAGTGGCAGTATAAGAATTACTTTGTCTGGTCGGTTATGCATCCTGCCTCCAGCACATATCGCCTGGATTCCGCCGGATACAGTGCATCGCGCTGAAATGAGTCAAGTGACTGGCTATCGCTCGGTATATATCAATACCGATCAATACACAGCGCTTCCTAAAGAAGTCAAAGTATTGCAAGTCAGTTGCTTATTAAAAGAAGTTTTGGAAAGAATTGCTTTTGCTGATTTTGATTCAGATTGGTCCAAGCGACCTTATTTAGATTTATTCAATGTAGGACTGAATGAAATTGAAGCTGCAGCATCGGTATCGGTCATTTTACAATTCCCCACAGATCATCGATTAAGAAAATTTTTAGGTACTGAATTGCTTCCCAATTTAAACATATTCGCCGATTTGGTTGGACTCAGTGAAAAGACCATTGGCAGAATTTTTTTAAGAGAAACGGGGTTGAATTATCAGCAATGGCGGCAACAATGGCGTTTTCTGAAAGCGATAGATTTATTATCTAAAAATGAAAAAATAGCCGTGATCAGCCATCACCTGGGTTTTTCCTGTGAGAGTGCCTTTATTTCCTTTTTTAAAAGAATGTCGGGGAAATCACCAAGGATGTTGATTAAAAAAGGTCAATAATAATTTAAGTTTAGCTTTTATACAGATTACCTAGTACTTATCGTGTCTTAATTATAGAAAATATTTTAAATAACCCTCATGTGTATTCTCAAATTTAAAATACTTCAGATATTTTGTGAAAATTAAACAAAGAACATATATTACAAAAAGTAAATTTCAGTAATTTTCAATAGCTCACCACCTTACTAAACATCAGAATTAAAT
>NZ_JADVOP010000053.1 GCF_016508585.1 Acinetobacter baumannii | reverse complement strand
ATCATTATCATCAATAATTTCCATATAATTTGGCTTCTCTGATTTTTCTATCCCCTCTTCATTTAAAAATATGTAACTATAATTTAGACTATATCCTGATAAAAACTTAGAACCATCAAAGTATAAAATATCTTCACTCCCATACCCACCAGAATCGCCATCAACCCTTGAAACAATCACACATTGATTCTTGTTAACTTTATAAATAATTACTTTATTATCTAATATAGGACCTCCATTTTCAATCTCATAGTCAGCAATAAAACTCTGTAACATTTTATACCTATTACCAATCTCGTAACCAGTATATTTAATGTCAGTTTTTGCCTGTACAGTACAAACGCTAAATATAAAAATGATTGCAATTAAAAATCTCACCAAGCATCCTCCACCTAAATATATTACTTTTACTAATTTCTTCACCAGTAAGTAAATTCTCTTTTGCTTTGACATTTGTAGTTATAAAAAACACTATGACTATCCAAATTCTTAGAATCATAATAAAGTCATCCTTTTAAAAAGTTATTTTTTATAATTACTTACCCTTAATTGCAAAAACTGTGGCTTTAAAATACGCCAAGTCTTATCATTCGGATGCAATTCAAAAAATGGGTAATCAGCACTTTTTTAAATACCCCATACTAATCCCAATTTTCTCTCATTAATTTTAATAAGAAAGATATATAAGTTTTTGGATACTTATTAAAATAGATAAAAAACTACTTAGCTTAAGGCTTAATTAATAGGTATTAATAATTTAGAGTTGAGTAAAAATTATTTATGAAAGAATTATATTAATTAGAACACTCACTTAAAGTATTTTTACCAATATCATTTATATACTTACTAAATTCTTTTTCCAACTCAATCAGTGAGTTTTCAATTTCAGGGTTTTCATAATTTACCTCATTTAACTTAATAGAACCCTCACCATTTAAAAATCTATAGTTGTAATTTACATAGTATCCATATAAAACTTTTGAGTTATAAAAATATAAAATGGTTTCTGTACCATATACTCCAGAATCACCATCAATTTTTGAAACAAGAACACATTGTTTTTTATTTATTTTATAGATACTTACATCACTATCAAAGACAGGACCGCCATTTTCCAATTCATATTCCATAGTAAATTCCTGTAATTTTTTAAATCTACTATCAATTTCACTACTTACATATTTATGGAGAAAATCATTTTTAACAAGACAACCAGTAGATAATAATGTTATAGATATTAGTATAAAAAAAATCCTCATATGTATTCCTAATTTTAAAATTTTAGTTTTTTATAATTGCTTACACCAAGTTGTAAAAGTTGCGGTTTTAAATCACGCCATGTTTTACCATTAGGATGTAATTCAAAATGAGGGGGATCGAATATTGTGGTCCATAGCCCACCCCAAATAAGACCAAGACTTTCTCCAATAGGAGCTAATTTCGTTTGATCTGCTACTGCTAATTTTTCACGATCAGCTTTTTTCAATCTAGTATCATAATATACAATTTCTCCATCCCTTACCGACCACACATCTACAGCTAAACCATATTGATGATAACTTTTTAATGGTCCAGCTTTTGTTACACCACCAGATAAAGCTCCTTGTGCAGACGGGCTTCTATATCCATCTGTGATTGTCCAACATATAGCTAATTGTTGATAGCCTGTATTGATTAATTTCACTACATATGGCTGATATACTGGATGAAGTTCAGCAATTCGAGCTAATGCTCTTTTGTAGTGCTTTTCTCCACCACATGCTTCAGGTACCAAACCATTAGCATTAACGGACTCAGGCGATTCCACTGTAGCCACAGGTGTTGACTCCTTATTTTTTGATGCGTCTTGTTTTACTTTTGGAGTTACAGGCTTTTTCTCCTCTGTTTTCTTAGCTATAGCTGATTTTACTTGACGGTCATAAACTCTTAACTTTTGATTAGTGCTTAATTGATCACTACTTAGACCACTTAATCTTTTAATTTCATCAACTGTATTACCTGTTAATTTGGCGATCAAAACTAATGTATCATTTTGCTGAACAACAATAATCTTCGTTTTTTCTTGCTGACTTGGCGTTGGTACTTTTGGCTTTGGTATATTTTCTGAAGAAGACGTAAGATTTGTTTGTTTAACGGGAAGCTTTAATACTTGCCCGGGATGAATATCAGTATCACTTTTTAGACTGTTCATCCTGATTAATTCAGCGGTTGTGGTATTATTATCCACTGCTATTCGAGATAAATAATCCCCCTCGGCAACAACATATGTTGATCTTATATATGCCCCAGTAGCGACATCTTTTGCAGAAAAATTTAAACCTTTGAGCAGTACTTTTGGGCTACGTATGATAAAAGTAGTTTTTTCTCCAATTAACTGTATTTTTACTTTTGACTCATATTTTCCTGAAGTTATACTTCTTACTCGAATATCTATGATTGTACCTATTGGACGCTTGATCCACACTGATTCACCGTTTGTAGTAGTTACAAAGTCTGATATAAGCAACGTGCCCACCCAAAGTTGATGAACTAAACCATTAATAGGTTGATCTAATGCATCTAAAAACCGAATATTTGCTAAACAATCCATAATTATATCTCTTGCTCATGTGAATCACAGTTACAGTGATACTCAAAATCATCATTTTCATTGCCATCATCAATAGATACAGTCCATGCCTGATCTGTGCCTATAAGAATTTCATAGTCTTGATTTTCATCTGTATTTACACGTTGAGTTCGACCATGCGCATCTAAAGTTCCTGAAATGTAGGTACTATTTTTAGTATTGATTAACTTATATTTAACTTCTGAAAATTTATTTTCATAAAATAAGTTATAAAAATCCCATTTATTCGTAAAAGATCTAATATTATTCATGATGGGGAGTAATGGAATTTCAGTTTTAACTTTAACCCCTCCCTGAAACTTCTGTTGTCCAGACTTTACTTCAAACATACGATCTGTTTCGCATAAAATACCTGCACCGTTCAAGGTAATCCTTGAGGATTTGCCTGTAATCTGAACTTCTTTCGAGCTATTGATTTCAACACGGTCTTCTGTCGAAGATATCGTGATCCCAAGTTTGGCAAATAGTTCTAAAGCATTTGCCTGCGCGTGAATATTAAATTTTCCCTGTGCTGCAATAAAGTTGATGCCATTCATCACAGAAAATAAACTTATTTTATTTTTTGCATGCACAATCCAGTTCTTTTGCGCGCTAAAGTTAATGCTGTCACCAGCAATTTGATTGATATGGGCATCCGCAGATAAATGGATATTGTCAGGCGTGCTTAAAGCAATCCCATCTTGGGAACTCAGTAAAAGCACAGCTTGATTAAATTTGGCAATTTCTTGTCGAAGCTGTTGAGCAAATATTTTAAGTTGCTCAACTGATTCTATTTCATCGGTCTTTTGGTTCTTGGCGATATCACTGAGTGCTTTACTTTTGATTTGACTGCCTTCAAGTTGTTTCTTGGCAGGCGCTGCGTCAAGATGATCGCCTTTGGCATGTTCTTGTTGATAGGTCGACAGTAATAAGCCTTGCCCTGCACGTACTGCACCCCATTTATCGGTTCTGAGTTCAAAGCCTTCACCTCTCCCTTCGCTGGTATCTGTCTCTTTTGGATGGCTGAGATTGCCAAGATTCAGCTGGCTTGTTGCATGACTGCTGTGCAACTGAGTACTGATCTGGTTGGTGGTATCGTCAAAACGCAATTGGTTATATCCACCGCCCTGATATTCCTTAGTTTTAATCCCTGCTAATTTTTTGGTATCTGGCAACTTGCCTTGGTCATCAAATTTGGTTGGGTAGCGATATCCTTCATGAATTCGCCCCAGTACAAAGGGTCTGTCAATGTCACCATCACTGAACGAGATCATGACGATTTCTCCAACTCTTGGTAAGAATCTTGCCCCATAGACTTCTCCTGCCCATGGCGTTAATACATCCACCCAAGCCGAGTCGGTATCATTATCGTTCGAGCCTGCGCCACCATCATGTTTGTGGTCTTCGTGACGGGTAAATAAGAATCTTACTTTGATACGTCCCCATTCATCGAC
The DNA here is from genome assembly GCF_016508585.1 of Acinetobacter baumannii. Lineage (GTDB taxonomy): Bacteria > Pseudomonadota > Gammaproteobacteria > Pseudomonadales > Moraxellaceae > Acinetobacter > Acinetobacter nematophilus. The sequence continues at coordinate 19,633 of NZ_JADVOP010000053.1, read as the reverse complement.
ATAGATTTCCTCTCCACTCGGTCCGACGACTCTCGCTCGCATTGGATATGCGATTGGTCGATGTTTCAGCGGATTGTATTCAGGAACAATGGCTATATTACGTCGTTGTAGGATGAGTTGATTCGCTTGGCGCTCTTCGCTATTGGGTGTGGTGATATGGGCGAATTGCCATCGGCTTTGTTGGATGAGTGCTTCGACCTGATGGCTAAGGTCTTTGGGTAAATTGTTTTGGTTATAGAAGATCTTGGAGATAATTAAAAATTCATTATTGGAAGAGACTTTTTGATCTAATCGAAAATGATCATTTAGCTCAAACCAATAGCCCACCTGTGCATCTATTACTGTCGAAACAGCAGTATATCGTTTGGCCTGGGCGTCATAATAATTGCTCAAGTTTTGATTAAAATGCTCCACCTGACTGTTGCCCGATGCAGTTGCTCCATCTTCTCCATTCAGGTCTTGAACCCATGCAGGGCTAAACTGCCATACCTGTTCTAAGCCCAGACTCGCGTTATCGTAGCTGCCACTATGTTGATGCTTACTTAAAACATTGCCTGCGCCTTCTTCTATATCCAGCATATCGGCTTGCCATCGTTGGATATGCACAGATGTTGGTTGAAGTGAACGTAAGCCTGTCAATGTCGTGATTGTGTCTTGTTGTTCGACAGCACTGCTACGATGAAAACGGATAGTACGACGTTCTAAGCTTTTATATTGAGCATTGTCATCAATCAAGCGAAGCTTTTGAGGTTGGATGTAGTCGTTGAAATGAGGAACTTTAAGCTGTGTTTCATCAATTAGCCAATTTATTCCTTCACTTCTCATCAACCGAGTTAAAAAATCATAATCGCTTTCAGATACCTGTATAAACATCGGTCTGACATCGTAATCCTTGGTTATACCATAGAGGTCCAAAGTTAGACTTGAAGCAAATAACGAACTCCGTTGTACCCATTCAGAAAAGAGTATTTGAATAACGCCAATAACCGACTTGGCCATAAACACACGGCTATTTCTTCGATATTTCCAAAGCACAGTTGGGTCTTCTACAGTAAGGCGATAAATTGTCAAGGCACCATCCGAGGAACCCAGTTCTGCTTGAGTCACAATTCCTGAAATGCGATTGAGCTCGGATCGATCATTAATCATATCAACAGCTACACGACACCCTATAAAACGCTTTAAAGCGATATCATTTCGTGTAGATAAACAAATAAGTTGTAAATTCATGCCTTCATTGATGGCATGCGCCCCATCGATACGTTGTAAAAATACAAGTTGATTAAGATCAGTATTTGAAAAAGACACATGGATTGCACGTTTTTGGGCAGTAAGACCCATTTTTTCTAAAGCAGAATAAATATTATTAAACATGATTAATTGTGTAGTTGTTCTAAATTAACCATCACCATATAATAAAATATTATGTTTTGTCCATCACAAAGTATTTTTCACATGAATACCAATTTATTGATTTTTTGATAATTTTCACAATATTTTATAAATTACAGAATATTTTATGGAATTCAATTTATTATAGGATTGCTTATCAATTATCTCTGTTATTGTAGAATGTATAGTTATTCTTATATAAAGCTGATAAATAAAAAACTCAATTCACCATTTCCATTGAAATTCTCATTTTGTCCGATCAGTGGTAATATGCTTTTATCCAAAGAAATTTAAAAATCATAAAAAATGTACACTAAACATGTCTGGTTATTGATGTTGTATATTTATTTTATAGCATGCTATTAATCTATAAATTCTCATATTATGCAAATAAAAACAATAGTATTCATGCATTAATTTATAGATAGGCGTGTAGTAAGCTGTGTATTTTTTGTTCCAATGACGCATTTCGTTCATGATTTAAATCTAAAATCATTCAAAGAATTTGGAAGTTAAAAGCCTAATTTTCTCATTTTTAAACATAAATTATTGCAGCACTAGAATAAGGATGTTTTATGACTGAAACACATACCTATGCGCCTCACGAAAAACGTAATCGTGTCATGGCAATTGTCGGCGCTGCATCTGGTAACTTAGTGGAATGGTTTGACTTTTATATTTATGCCGCTTTTGCCACTTATTTTACCCACGCATTGACTGCACCTGATATGAATGACTCCACCAAAGCGATTTATGTATGGGGAGTTTTTGCTGCCAGTTTTTTTATGCGCCCGATTGGCAGTTGGCTGTTTGGTTGGATTGGCGACACTTTTGGACGTAAAAAGTCAATGATCATTTCCATTAGTTTAATGGCAGTCAGCTCATTTTTATTTGCAGCACTTCCAACCTATGAACAAGTCGGCATGGCTGCGCCGTTTTTATTGTTAGCTGTCAGATTGTTACAAGGGCTTTCAGTAGGTGGTGAATATGGGACAGTAGCCACCTATATGAGCGAGGTTGCTTTAAAAGGTCAACGTGGTTTTTACTCATCGTTCCAGTACGTGACACTATCAGGCGGACAGCTCTTGGCGAGTTTACTTGGCGTGATCATGTTGGCACTGATGTCAAAAGAACAGCTCATGGATGGTGGATGGCGTATTCCATTTATCATTGGTGGTGTGGTCGCGATTCTGTCCTTTTTTGCACGTCGTCATCTCAAAGAGACTTTGTCTGAAGATGATGGGCGTAAAGAAGGCTCAGGTAGTCTAAAAGAGTTGCTGACTAAAAATTGGAGCACCTTTTTACTGGTGGTGGGTTATACCTCTGCGGGTTCTCTATGTTTCTATATCATCACTGTATATTCCAAAACCTATATTACCAGTTTAGGATTTGCTGATAAAACAGTAGGTTATATGATGACCATTGCACTGTTTATCTTTATGTGTGCTCAACCCTTGTTTGGCATGCTGGCAGACCGCATTGGCAGACGCTCATCCATGATGCTATTCAGTATCACCTGTGGTATTTTTATCTATCCAGTGATGGTGATTGCAATGCCTTATTTCAGTGGTTCAGCTGTGATTGTAACTTTGCTACTGATCTTCCTTATGATGTTGCTGAGTTTTTATACCTCGATTAGTGGGTTGGTAAAAGCCGAAATGTTTCCACCGCATATCCGTGCACTCGGTGTAGGTTTTGCTTATGCCGTTGGTAATGCTATTTTTGGCGGATCAGCTCCGGCGGTTGCATTAAAACTGAAAGATTTAGGGCATGAAAATACATTCTTCATCTATGTCATTGTCATGCTGGTTATTTGTTTATTCTGTAGCATGCAGTTGCCTAAACAACCCAAATATTTACATCACGACCATTAATACACTGCAATGATTTAAGGTCTGTTGATACAGACCTTAAATTTGCTGTAAAAAACCAATAAATCAAAACGATAGAATATTTTGAGCAAATAATGAAAAGACTGTTGCTTATACTCGCCTTTATAACGATTAATTTGAGCGCCTATGCCGGAACACAAAACTATATTTTGGTGGATGGTGGTGGCACAGATGACCTTTCATTGATGTTGAAAAATATACAGGGCAAGACGATCCATGCCTATTGCAATCAGAAATGTGGAAAATGGTTCGATCCAGATGAAGAAATAGATGGACAAACATTAAAAAAGCAACATATCAACAAAAAAGTTCAGGCAGAGATCAAATTTGAAAAAAATGCAGGACGGGTGGTAGGTCCTAGTCATGATGAATCATTTTACTTTATCAAATACATTAAATTATTCGAATAATCGTCCTCCATACTTTGCAATGATATAAACGCATCTTGAATATTCCTTTATTTAAAATAAATCAAAGTGTTGATAAAATTGCATACAACACTTTGACCACGAACAGTTAATTAAAACAATACGTCTTGTCGTCCCGGCATATCTTCAACAGGGATTTTGTCGACAGTAAATTGATATTTTAAAATCTTTTTCATCGAATCCGTTTCAACCACAGCAATTGCATTCAACACCTCATCATTTTCAGGTTCTTGTATGCGAGCCGCTTCACACCATTTTACTGCGGTCGTATAGTCAAAGTAGTGCGCACGATTGGCTTGATCTGCGTAAAGCCTTGCTAAAGCACTCATTGCCTTAATATGTCGATTCCAGCCATGTGATATCAATTGTGGAATAATAATATCACCAAGCTCGGGATAATAACTGTAGTGATATAAGCGATCCGCATATAGGTCTATGATGTCATCTTCAAGTTCTTGATATTCATAAGTACCCTCCGTGCGTGATTTTTCAAGCCCAATTCTAGCCTGTTCAAAATAGTTTAAACTTTGCTGTAATAACGGAAAGGGATTGCTTTCATCATCTTTAATACCCCGATTGAGGTAATTTACCCCCATATTGTACATGGCAATATAATGCCCTTGTTCTGCTGCCTTATTTGAATATTTTTTTGCTATATCTACATCATATAAACTTGAGTCTTCTCTTGAATGAATATATCCACAAGTGAAGCTAGGATTGACATAACCCAGTTCTGATGCGGCGTGCAGCATATCAATCACATCAGGATAGCTTTCAAGTTCATCAAAACTTTTATAGACACGATAGAAGCAACAGTATTCACCTTCAGGAAAGGCTTTCGGCTTTTCTAAACTTTTGGCAAACTCAAACCAAGACTGGGCGACCAATGGATTTTTTTCTACACCAGACCAACCCTGTTGAGCAAGTAATCCATAGAGAACCGCAGCACTGGCTAAGGTTTTTCGGTTTGAAATCGCAATATGACCTAAAAAATCATGATCTTTTGCATATTTAAACCAATAATAAATAGCACGTTGCAAATCATATTCATCAAATACATCATGCCCAATCGTGTGCAAATAACAATCGAGAATTTTTGCATCAGACTCATTCAACAAGGTATAAAAATAGGCTAAACGCAGATAGATTTTAGCGCGATTTTTTTCACTCAAAGGACGTTTTAATAAATCCAACGCGATTTGAATATGTTTTTTGATCTCCCCAGTTTGATCATCGGAGTAACTGTCCTCTACAGTGTCATACCACATCACAAAGTGAAGTTCATTTTTTTCTATTTCAGTAAAATGATCACACCAATCAGATTGAATAAACTCAATAATTGCCTGATAGTTATAACCCCAACGCGGCAATAAATACCAACAATAATCAATTGCAGCAACAAGACCATACTGAGACTGATCAAGAAAAACTTTCAACCAAAATGCCGCTTCATTTTGCGGTAAATCCAATTCAGCTTTTAAATCCAGATAAGGTTTCAGCATGTCTGGAATCTGCTGAGGCAATGTCAAAGCTAAATCTGTTGATAATCCACTTAACTTGGCAATTTTCTGCAATTTGGGCTTAATGACATGTTTTAAATTTTGAGGTTGTTTCTGTTTAAATAGCCACTTATCAAACCACTTTGGTTCATCCAGTTTTGCTGCTGCATTCAGTAAATGAATCACAACAGTCCATGCGTTAGGAGAAAAAACGATTGCCTGCATTGCAGTGGCATAAATTTGCTTTTGTGCTTCACGAGCACAATCCCACATATCTTCTGAGACTTGGTTTGCCCAAGATCCCCCACGATATTCTGAAGCCCAAAATGCCCAATAGCGCACTTTGATCACATAAGGAAAAAAACTTTCAGGATATGTTTTCGACCACTCTTCAAGGTGCTGAAGCGCCTGAGGTCCTTGGTTTAAAAACATCTCAGAAAACATCTGATAAGGATAAGCAAACCACTCACTTTCCCATTGAAATGCACTTTTCTCAGTTCGGCTATTCCAGAGTTCAGTAAAATATTGCTCTAAGGCTTCATATTGTTTATTTTCCAATAAACCAAGGGGATACTGTCCCTCTTTTCTTAAAGTTTCATGGACATACTCGGCTTTAATCATGATGAAGCTTCCATACTGTAATTGGAGGATGTCCGAGTTGAATCAAATGCGATGGGCTGTATTTTTAAGTCGGCAAGTTCTGGCAGCAGTGCCAAATTCCAGTCTAAAGATTTCCAATTACACACGTTTTTTTCAAGATATTGCTGGATTTCAAAACGTGCTGATTTATCATAATTGTTATAGTCTGAATGGCGTATGATCAAATCAATTTCTCGACCTTGCGCATAATATTGCCCCATTTCCTGCCAACTTGTGCAACACTCTTGAATGATTTGGGCTGAAGCCAAAATATATTGCCAAGCTTCATCTTCTTCGACATATTCAAACTGATGCAGCAAGCGCATCATGATAATTTTTTGGATGTGGGCATAGACCAAAACATCCCGGTAATAGGGTCTGGCTTCTTGATTTAAATCATACCAACCATATAAGTCACCAACATAAAAATACTCTTTTAAAAAGAATTCAATTTTTTGCAAACGTTCGATTTGGCTATTTTGTTCCAATTTCAAGAGTTGGTCTAAATGTGTTCTATATTTTGCTTCTTGATTTTTAAAATCATCCAGCATGAGTGTATCAATGTCATCACAAGAAATTTTATTGCGTACATAAATCAAATCACCTGTTGCCAAAGCCCATTTTTTTCTTTGATTTGCCCTGCTTTTTAAAAGTGGCATTGCAGGAATTGCAAAAATAAACATTAAAATTTTAAATATCCAGCCAACCCAAGGAATCTGGCTGAGCAAACCCAATACTAAAAAAATGAGATAAAAAGGGAGTAAGATCAAATGTAAAATAAGCGGAAGTGTTTTCTTCTTTTCAAATTTAAGTGAAATATTTAGTTTTCTTTGATCAAAATCTGTTTGATTAAATTGCATGACTTGTTGAATCAAAGTGTTTTGTGGATTTTGAATATATTCCTCTTTATTTGTTGCCAACATCATCCATTGTAAAACCGAGCTTTGCTGTGTACAAAGTTCCATTAAATCTGGATTTTGCATCACTATTCCTTCGACAACCAATGGATCAGTTAATTCATAAAAGTAAAAATATGGCAGTAGTTCACTGTGCAATAAGCCATTTTTTTGTTGCTCAACTGAACCGTCAGTTTGCTGTGGGTCTAAAAGTTCAGGACGGTATATAATTCCAAGATTCGAACAATCTGAATTGTGGTTATTTTTGGGTTGAATATGATTTAAAAACAATAAAACATCATCAACATATTTTTTAACAGGAACTTGGTTCTGTTTCCCCTTAATTTGCTCAATACACCACGCATCTCCATCCCACTCCAAACTGATCGTGACATGTGGCTTATTGGAAGCATCTCTTAGGCTAAAATAACGCAATAGACCATATTCTTTCTGGGTTACATAATGCTCACCATAACCATCTTTAAGTTCAGTCAGATTGGCGAACTGTCCCAGACAATGCTGCATATAACGTGACTCAAAAGCCATCTCTTTACGCAGTAACATTCCTGTTGCTGTGATTTCAATAAAACGTCCCGTATCTACTTTTAACACCTCAGTAATCGCGTGTTCAGAACTGTCCCATTGCCCTTTTTCTAAACGCTTTTTCATCGCTTCATGATCTTTATGCCAAGCATCTAAGACTTGGTCATAAGTCATTTTCATGAATTTACCTTTTAGATTGGTTTTGAGTCTAGAGTTAAAAAATTCCAAGAGTGGTTTCTCTAGTGCTAAAATCTGTTCATGCAAAGAATCAATATACAACATCTGACTATCTGGCTGTTGTTCAAGTTTTTTCAAAAACCATGCAGGAATCGGCTGAGGCAACTGGCAGATTTTCCAAGCAGCAACTGAGTTGACATGAAAGACAGGATGAAAATGCTTAATCACATATTCAAAGAATTTTTTTTCTAACCATTGGGTAATTTCAGGGTCATCTTTACGGCGTTGGCTACGTTCTACTATTGTTCTTTTAAGTTCAGGTGCATTGACAATATCTCGTGTTTCCATGCTATTCCATTTAATGTATTTCTACTATATTACAGTCTGATTTTTATAAAAATATTCCAAATATCGGAATATTTAATGTGAATAGTTTATAACAAAATACGGTCTAGAAAATAGAACTCCCTAAAAATTAACTGCATTTATGTTAGTATTTTAAAAATTTTCAAATGCTTATATCATGAAAAAAATGGTGATTTTCTCAGGTGCTGGAATGAGTGCGGAAAGTGGTATTGATACCTTCCGTGATCGTGGCGGATTATGGGAAAATTACAATATTCAAGAAGTTGCCACACCGGAAGCATGGCAACGTCATCCTGAGTTGGTTCAGCGTTTCTATAATGAACGTCGCAGAAATATACTTGAAGCGAAGCCCAATCTTGCACATAGGATCATTGCTGAGCTTGAAGAATACTTTGATATACATGTCATTACTCAAAATATAGATGACCTTCATGAACGTGCCGGGAGCCAAAATGTCATCCATTTACATGGCAATATCAGACTGGCCAAAAGCTCAAAACCACATGCACAATACAGTAACGAATTTTATCCCATTATTGGATGGGAGTTGGATCTAGAAAAGGATCAATGCCCTGAAGGTTATCCACTCCGCCCACACGTAGTCTGGTTTGGAGAAGCAGTACCCGTTTATGAACAGGCAATCCATATTGTTCAAGATGCAGATATATTTATTGTAATTGGTTCAACATTAACTGTTTATCCTGTCGCAGGATTGATTCATGAAATTCCACAGGCTTGTGAGGCATATTATATTGACCCGCAGGCCAGTCATTCGCGTGTACCTGCACAATACGAGTGCCTAAAAATGAATGCAACTGAAGGTATGCAGCAACTTTTTGAAAAATTTACCGCGCATTAAAAAACCAGTGTAATTACACTGGTTTTGCTATTTATTTAAAAAGCTTCGCAGCCTTATTCGTGTTCATCTGTTGAATTAATTTGATCTTTTTTTTCACTTTTTACAGGTTGAGTAGAAAGCGAATCATTGAATAACTTATTCAGCAAAGGTTTCGTCAATCGATAAATAGCCAGACCAACAAATAGCAATAAATACAGTGGCCAGATGGTTATTAGAATAACCAATAAGTCCAAAATAAATTGCCAACCATATTGAATACCTTCCCAAGCACGTTTCCAGAAACCGTCGCCATTTAAACGTGCTACTGCATCTACATCAACATCCAAACTTTCACGAACCATGGCGGGCTGTTTAATACTGATGCTGATGGTACTGAAACGGACACGGTCTTGCACTTCAAGCTGTGTTAAACGAGAAATTTCATTCAGTTGGGATTGTTTGGTATCGCTAGGTACGGTCTGAGTTTGTGCCATTTTTTCTTCTAATAGCTTTAACTCAAAACGTTTTGCAGAATACTGTTGCTGGTTTAAAAAGTACATTAAAGGCAACAATTGATTTACATACACAGCAGCTTTATCACTTGGCACTCGTACAATAATTTCTGCATGCGGATCAACTTTTTCAAAAACGCGAATTTTACCATCACCGATTTTTTGCGTTTGTGTATCTAACACATCAAAGCTGATATTTTTCTGCTCAATAAAACCACCTGCCTGAAAAGTGAGCTTATCGATTTCTAAAGCAGTTTTCACTACATCCTTAGCAGTAAAATTAACCTGTGCTTCTCGCACCATACGACGCGCTTTTTCTGCTTGACTGACATCTGTGCTTAAAATGGTTTCAGGTTTTTGTTCAGTCACAGGTGTGGTGTCAACACTATTTTCAGCAGCTTGTTCATTACTTTTTTCAGCAGCATCCGCGGCTTGTGCAGCATCATGCGCAACCACTTGTGAATCTTGTGCAGATGCACTTTCAGCAGCTTCTTCCGCTTTTTTTGCACATCCGGAAACTAGAACGAGACTAAGCACAAGGATTAAATGTTTATTATTCATAAATTATTGACTTTAGTTAATGATTTTTAAGTTTTTGGGATTATAAAGATATTTTTTGTTTTTTACCATGCATAAAAATACAGCATCGAAATGCTGTATAGTGAACTGATCTATTTTATTGATTTAATATCTGTTTAACCTGTATGTCCCATTTCATCATAAGACTGCACCGCAATTTCAGAAATCATATTTTCAAATGAGAAAATTTCATCCAGCTGTTGTTGTGTTAACAAGCCTTGTTCCAATACCACTTCTTGAATAGTTTTATTTTCAGCAATGCACAGTTTCCCGATTTCATCACATTTTGCATGCCCTAAAATTGGATCAAGTAAAGTAATGATGCCCACACTGCGCATTACAGCTTCATAGCATGTTTTTTCATTGGCAATAATGCCCTGAATACATTTTTCATCCAAAGTTTGAATCCCATGAATCAATAACTCAATGGATTCATTCATCGACAGTGCAATCACAGGCTCCATCACATTCAACTGTAATTGCCCTGCTTCAGCAGCAAAAGTAATCGTCAAATCATTGCCGATCACTTTAAAGGCAATTTGATTGACCACCTCTGGAATAACAGGATTAACTTTTGCAGGCATGATTGATGAACCTGCCTGTAATTCGGGCAAGCGTATTCCCCATAATCCTGTACGAGGTCCAGAACTCAATAAACGTAGATCATTACAAATTTTAGAAAGTTTGACAGCCAAACGCTTCAATGCACTGGAAAGAATGATAAAAACACCACAATCGCTGGTCGCCTCAACATAATCTTCAGCGTCAATCAACTTTAAACCGGTTAAAGCTGTTAAATTATGATTGACTTGTGCTGCATAACCATGCGGCGTGTTTACACCTGTCCCGATTGCAGTCGCACCTAAATTAATTTCCAATAAAAGTTCTCGTGTTTTTTGAATTAAACGCACATCTTCTTTTAATAGGGTAGCAAAGGCATGAAATTCTTGCCCCAGTGTCATTGGTACAGCATCTTGCAATTGAGTTCGTCCCATTTTCAGTACAAATTGAAACTCTGATGATTTTAAAATGAGCGAACTGATCAAATTGTTGATCTTTTCAAATAACAGATCTAAAGAATAATATGTTGCCAGACGTAATGCTGTTGGATAAACATCATTGGTGGATTGTGATTTATTGACATGATCATTGGGATGAATAATATCGTATCGACCTTTTGCATAGCCAAGCGACTCTAAAGCAATATTTGCAATCACTTCATTGGTATTCATGTTGATGGATGTACCGGCACCGCCTTGGTAAACGTCTGATGGAAATGAATCTTTCCAGTCTTGAGGATTTTCAATCAACTTATCACAGGCTTGTTGAATGGCTAGACTCATCTCTTCAGATATTTTGTTAAATTGAAAGTTGGTCTGTGCCGACGCTTATTTAACTTGAGCTCATGCACGTATAAAAAAGCTTTGTTCACCAACCGTATGTTTAGAAATATTAAAATTTTCTAAAGCTCTGACGGTATGGATGCCATAATAACTATTTACAGGTACTTCTTTGCTTCCCAATAAATCTTTTTCTATTCTTGTAATTTCTGCTGCAAGTTGAACTGTTTGCATGGGATATTCTCATTATTTATGCATTCGAATTATGCATTTACCATAATATTCGCTCTCTACAGCGTTTAGTAATAGCAAAATATGTCATTTCTATCCGCAATTTTCTATTTGATATCTACTTTGTTGCTCATGTAACTTTATGTAACCACATTCATGAATACTGCTTTGATTTGAAACTTCACTGTGCTTTATTTAAATTTACTTTATAAATACCAATTTAGGTCTTTGTATCTCAATGTACAATTGGATACAAAAAGCTTGCATAATCACCTTATAAAAATTACAGCGATATTTTTTATTTATGTGAAAGAATCCGCTCGTGAAACTCATGTGAAAAAAATAAAACTTGGAGATCTACTCCACAAGGAATGAATTAGATATGGACTCAATCAACCCCACAGTTGTGACCTTTATTTTCTACATTATTGCAATGGTCTGTATCGGCTTATATGCCTATAGAAAGACCACTGATTTTTCAGACTATATTCTGGGTGGTCGAAGTTTAGGTAGTTTTGTCACCGCGCTTTCGGCAGGTGCATCAGATATGAGTGGTTGGTTGCTCATGGGTTTACCAGGTGCAATCTATCTTACAGGTTTATCGGAATCATGGATTGCGATCGGCTTAATCATCGGTGCATGGTTAAACTGGTATTTGGTCGCAGGGCGTTTACGTGTTCATACTGAAGTACAGAATAATGCCCTGACATTGCCCGATTATTTCACCAGCCGTTTTGGCGACAAGAAAAAAATTCTACGGATTATTTCTGCATTGGTCATTTTGATTTTCTTCGGTATCTATTGTGCATCTGGCATGGTCGCGGGTGCACGTTTATTCGAAAGTATTTTTGCAATGAACTATACCACTGCACTTTGGGTCAGTGCGATTGCAACCATCAGTTATGTTTGTATTGGTGGTTTTCTTGCAATCTCTTGGACAGATACATTCCAAGCAGGTTTAATGATTTTTGCGTTATTGCTGGCACCAATTATGACCTTTTTAGCGGTTGGAGATATGCAACACGTCACCCAGCTCATCGAAACTGCCCGTCCACATGCAACAAACATGTTTCAAGGGGTGAGTTTCATTGCCATCATATCGTCAATGGCATGGGGCTTAGGCTATTTTGGTCAACCTCATATTCTCGTTCGTTTTATGGCAGCTGATTCTGTCAAATCTATTCCGAATGCACGCCGTATCGGTATGGCTTGGATGATTCTTTGTTTAGCAGGTGCTGTTGCTGTAGGTTATGTCGGTATTGCTTATTTTCAAGCACATCCAGATATACCCGCAGCAGCAATTGTGGCAAAAAATCCTGAAACGGTATTTATGGAACTCACCAAAATATTATTCAATCCCTGGGTTGCAGGTGTTGTTTTGGCGGCAATTCTTGCTGCTGTAATGAGTACCCTAAGCTGCCAACTTTTGGTATGTTCAAGTACATTAACTGAAGATTTATATAAGTCGTTTATCCGCAAAAAAGCATCACAGACTGAATTGGTTTGGGTTGGTCGTTTGATGGTACTTGCAATTTCAGTATTGGCCATTATTTTAGCCTTCAACCCTGAAAGCAAAGTACTCGGCTTAGTTGCCTACGCCTGGGCAGGTTTCGGTGCGGCATTTGGACCCTTGATTTTACTTTCAGTATTCTGGAAGCGTATGACTTTGAACGGTGCTTTAGTCGGGATTATCGTCGGTGCTGTAACTGTTATTGTCTGGAAAAATACCATGGCTGCAACTGGTCTCTATGAAATTATTCCTGGTTTTATCTTCTCATTTATCAGTATTGTGGTAGTGAGCCTATTGGGTAAAGCACCTGAAAAAGAAGTCACTGATCGTTATGATCATGCTGAACAAATATATACACGCGAAATGAAAAATTTATAATCGTCGAATATGCAATCAAAAAGGGGCTGATGCCCCTTTATGATTTTTTGGCTTTTGCTTTGGATTTAAAATTAAGATGTAACTGCGAACTGTCTTTTATTACTTCCATGACTGGATAGCTCCGTGTTTCCTTTACACCAGGCAATTGCCACAATACTTGTCCAGAAATATGTCGAAATGCTTCCATATTGGCACAGCGAATTTTCACCAAAAAATCAAAGCCTCCACTAATCATATGACAAGCCATGATTTCTGGATATTGAAGTACAGCCTCTGAAAAAGCATCCAAGACATTGGGCGTGGTTTTATCTAATAAAATTTCAACAAATACCACAAAATTTGCCCCCAGCATCTTGGGGTTAAGTTTAGCCTCATAGCCAAGAATATACCCTTCTGCAGAGAGTTTCTGTACACGCGCCAAGGCTGCTGTTGGAGACAAGTTCACTTCTTCTGCAAGTTTAATATTGGAAATTTTGCCATCTTTCTGCAAAATTTCTAAAATCCGAATATCTATACGATCCAGAGTTAAATACGCACTTTCCATAGAATAATTCTCTAAATATTCTTAAAATTATAGTGAGTTATTCACCAAATATTCTGTAATCATAAATTATATAAACCACACAGCTCAACAAAAATATTTGCGAGTCACAGGATGTTGACAATGAATATCAATTCCCCCCAAATTTCAGACCCTAAACTTGCACCTTGTTTAGATTACATTACTGAATTCAAAGAAAAAACTAGTTTTGAAGAGGCAATTAACTCAGCATGGCGTCGAGCTGAACCAGAATGTGTTGAAAATCTGATTGAACACAGTCAACTGTCTGAAGAAATGAGTCAAAAGATCTATGACACCGCATTTGATTTGGCGCATAGCTTAAGAGATCGTAAAAGTTCATCAGGCAAAGCGGGGATTGTGCAAGGCTTGCTTCAAGAGTTCTCATTATCTTCACAAGAAGGAATCGCCCTGATGTGTCTGGCAGAGGCATTGCTGCGTATTCCAGACAGTGCCACGCGTGATTTGCTGATTCGCGATAAAATCAATCAAGGCAACTGGAAAGATCACTTGGGTCAAAGTAACCTGATGTTTGTCAATGCTGCAGCATGGGGATTGATGCTGACAGGTAAATTAATGGAAACACCGAAACAGTCTAGTCTTTCAGGAGTGCTCACTGCGCTTCTGGCACGTACAGGCAAAGGTATTATCCGTAAGGCGGTTGATGTTGCCATGCGTATGATGGGTGAACAGTTTGTAACTGGAGAAACCATTGAAGAAGCATTGGACAATGCCCAAACACTTGAACATAAAGGCTTCCGTTATTCCTATGATATGCTGGGTGAAGCCGCTCTCACGGAACATGATGCAGATCGCTATTTTGATGATTATACTCAAGCAATTCATGCGATTGGCAAAGCATCAGAAGGCAAAGGCGTTTATACGGGTCCAGGGATTTCCATCAAGCTTTCTGCCCTCCATCCACGTTATCAACGCTCACAAACAGAACGTGTTCATCATGAACTTTATCCACGTATTTTAAATTTAGCCCTATTGGCAAAAAGTTATGATATTGGTCTAAACATTGATGCTGAAGAAGCTGATCGTCTAGAACTTTCGTTGGAGTTGCTGGAACGCTTGTGTTTTGAGCCACAACTTGCTGATTGGAAAGGCATCGGCTTTGTCATACAAGCCTATCAGAAACGTTGTTTCTTTGTGGTAGATTATATCATCGACCTCGCCAAACGAAGTCAAAAACGCTTAATGATCCGTTTGGTTAAAGGTGCTTACTGGGACAGTGAAATTAAAAAAGCACAAATTGATGGCTTTTCAGACTATCCTGTCTTTACCCGTAAAGTTCATACCGATTTATCTTATATTGCCTGTGCAAAAAAACTACTTGCAGCACCAGAGCAGGTCTACCCTCAATTTGCTACGCATAATGCTCAAACGCTTGCCACAATTTATCAGCTGGCAGATCCACAAAAATATTATTTGGGGCAATATGAATTCCAATGCTTACATGGCATGGGTGAACCTTTATACGAACAAGTGGTAGGAGATATTTCGGCAAAAAAATTGGGCATTCCTTGTCGTATTTATGCACCTGTCGGCAATCATGAAACCTTGCTGGCTTATCTTGTACGTCGTCTTTTGGAAAATGGTGCCAACACTTCTTTTGTCAATCGTATTGCAGATAAAAATATCCCTATAGAAGATTTGATTGAAAACCCAGCTCAGGAAATTATTGCAACTGCGCAAAAAGAGCAGCATATCGGCTTGAAACATCCTGCAATACCGCTACCACCTCAGCTATATCAGGGAATTCGTCTAAACTCTCAAGGTTTTGATCTTGCCGATGACAGCCAATTAAAAGCTTTAAATCAAACAGTTCAACATTTTCTAGAGTATCAATGGAACAGTTATAGTTTAGTTGATGAAATTGATATATCGAATTTTGATGCAGCTCATTCACAAAAAATTCTTAATCCATCAGATCATACGGATATTGTCGGTCATGTCATTGAAGCTGAATCTGCACATGTAGATTTGGCTTTGGACAATGCACATCGAGCATTTGACGCATGGAAAAATACCTCAAAGGATTTTCGTGCCGGTTTACTACTGAAAGCTGCTGATCTGATGGAGGCGCGTCTTCAAGAGCTTATGGTGTTACTCTGTCGTGAAAGTGGCAAAACCTACAGCAATGCCATCGCTGAAGTACGTGAAGCTGTTGATTTCATTCGTTATTATGCTGCGCAAATGCAAAGTACAAATGGGGATTTTGCGCCTCTTGGAACAATTTTATGTATCAGTCCGTGGAATTTTCCCCTCGCAATTTTTACTGGACAAATCTCAGCAGCCTTGGTTGCAGGTAATACAGTGATTGCCAAACCCGCAGAACAAACCCCTTTGATCGCAGCACAGGCAATTCAAATCTTTTGGGAGGCGGGTATTCCACGTTCTGTCGTGCAATTACTTCCTGGACGTGGAGAAACAGTCGGCGCAAAACTCAGTCAAGATGAACGTATTCAAGGCATTATGTTCACAGGTTCTACAGAAGTGGCTAAAATTTTGCAAAAAACAGTTGCTCAACGTCTGAGTCCCTCCGGCCAACCCATTCCATTGATCGCTGAAACAGGCGGGCAAAATGCCATGATCGTGGATTCATCTGCCCTGACTGAACAGGTGGTGATTGATGCAGTTAACTCAGCTTTTGACAGTGCTGGTCAACGTTGTTCTGCACTGCGGGTATTGTGTGTGCAGGAGGACAATGCAGCCACTTTAATCAAAATGTTGAAAGGTGCCATGCAGCAATTAAATATCGGACAACCGATTTTACTCAAGACGGATATCGGACCTGTAATCGATCTGGAAGCACAGCAAAATATTGCCAAGCATATTGAAATGATGCGTAGTAAAGGTCATAAAGTACATCAATTGGCTTATGACACACCAAGTTCCGACTTAAATCTGGGCAATTTTATTGTTCCAACACTGATTGAATTGCCAAACCTTGATGACTTGAAACGCGAAGTTTTTGGTCCCGTATTGCATGTGATTACCTATAAATACGGAGAGTTAAAACAACTTTTAGCTCAAATTAATGGCAAAGGTTATGGTTTGACCATGGGTTTACATACGCGTATTGATGAAACGATTCAAACTACCATTGAACATGCTGAAGTGGGTAATCTATATATCAACCGAAACATTGTGGGTGCAGTTGTGGGAGTTCAACCTTTTGGTGGAGAAGGACTTTCAGGTACAGGTCCCAAAGCGGGTGGTCCCGTTTACTTATATAAACTGATGCAACAAGCGGAGCTAGCGCCTGTTGCCTTTGGCACAATCAAAAATATTTCTGAACAGTTGAATTTGGCATCTTCGGAAGTGCAAAAGCAATTCCAACTTTGGGCAAAACAAAAATATCCTCAAATTAATCTGCATTCATATACTTCACCACTGGCTTTATACTCACTGCCTGGTCCCACGGGAGAATCAAATCAATATCATATAGTTGCGCGTCACCGCATCGCAGTGATTGCAGCGCAAGAAAATGGTTTATTGAACCAATTCAATGCTGTAATGACTTTAAATAGCAAAGTCGGCATTTTAGCGGCAAATGCGTTGGCTCTAAAAATGATCCAATCCATGCCAAAGAGTTTGCAGCAACAATTTTTTATGATCAACGACTTATCCACTGATGAATTTGATGCAGTACTCCATCAAGGCTCTACGCAAGATTTGAAAATCTTACAGACCACAATAGCACAACGTCAAGGCGCTATCGTTGGAATCACACATCTTCATGATGCCAATGATAAGATTTCACTTGTACCTTTACTCATTGAGCGAGCCATCAGTATTAATACTGCTGCTGCGGGTGGAAATGCAAGTTTGATGACCTTAGACCAAGCTTAAAAACAGTTCAATCTTTTCCATACCAAGTCAAAGTCATTTGACTTGGTTTTTTTCAACATCCCACTTGCGAAAGAAAGTAAATGTTTTTAAAGATAAAATCCGCACAATTCATATCATCCAATCCAATATCAACAACTTGGTAAAAAATATCCTGACGTTCGAGACGGTGTATTTTGTAAAGCATGGATTTTTCAGCCTGAGTCTTGGTATTGGCCGTGGTGACAATCAGAGTATCGTCTGGTCAATCGATCAACATTTTTTATAAAATATAGGGCTGTGAAATACCTTATCCCTATCATGCAAGTTTTCAAGAATGGTATAGCGTTCTGATTGACAAGCGAATTCGTAGAGATGATGTATTGTCAATAATTTTTTAGCTTAATCGCATGACACATGTTTTATTCAAAATGAACTTTCCGCTCATCTTGCTGATAGGTTCTGGTTAATAATTCTTTTTTTATTTCCATATAATCATCTTGTTTTTTTGGCGCTAGGCTTTCAATAAACCAAAGCCCATCTGCGGCATAGCGTAAAATTTTTAATTCAATCGAATGGTCTGTTTCTACATGTTGTAATAATCTTTGTGTTAACCAAAGGTCCCATTTATCACTAAAGGATTTATCTGTCATCAATGTCATGCTTAGTGCACTCCATAGTGTATCTACTCCAAATGCTGAACTTAATGTGACCTCAATATAAGCACGAGTAAATCGACCATATTGAATGGTATCCTGTGCCATCACCTCACTGATTTGATCGTCAAGCTGTTGAATTAAAGCCTCAAGCATAGCTTCAATAAGAATCTGCTTGTTGGCAAAATGATGAAACACACCCCCTTTTGTAATGCCAGATCGAGTTGCAACAGTCTGAATTGAAACCCCATTCACACCCTTTTCTGAGGCCAAATACATCGCGTTTTCGATAATACGTTTTTTAACGCCCTCAGGATCTTTCTTACGCTGATAAGAATTCTGTACATTTTTACCGATATTCACGATATTCTGCCTACTCCTTGCTTAATGCCCTGAAGAAGTTGAAAATAGATTAATCACCAATACACCTGAAATAATTAATCCAATACCTATAATTGCAGCAATATCCAAACTCTGCTTGAAAATAAAATAACCCACCAAAGCGGTAAGAATGATTCCGACACCCGCCCAAATTGCATAAGCAATACCTAAAGGTATGGTTTTAATTACTTGCGAAAGTAAATAAAAAGAAATGACGTAAAACAGGACCACCAACAGGCTTGGGGCAAGTTTGGTAAACCCTTGTGATTTGACCAAAAATGTTGAACCTGTAACTTCTGCAATAATCGCAATCGCCAACAACATATAAGCAAATAAAATTGAGTTCATGGCTTGAACCAAAAAGATACCGAATGGTTGGTATGCTATATAATTTTAATTAAAAGTACAAATATCAGAGCATCAAAAATTATTGAAATTGTCTACGGTAATATTCTTCTCTATTTCTTGGTTTCATTATTTTTATAAAAAAGGTGGAATATCCATTTTCCCACCTTTTCTTCTTTCCATTTTGTCAACTTAGATCGGATTGATAAAGTAAAAAAATGAAATGATAAAGATCAAAACCGTTATCGCTAAAATTAGATAAGTATTTAAGGTATTGAAACTTTTTATAAAATTAAGAATTTCCATTTTCCTTCGTCACAAAATAAAACACTTTTTTATTTTAATATATTTTGTCACAATTTGTAAGATCATTAAGTATGATTAAAACTCAAAATACATATTTTCTTCATATTTATGTGATTTCGAACAATTTCTATTTGAGAAATAAAGATTTAAGCCATCTATTTTGAATGATAAACTTTATCATATAATTGTTTTTATTCAATAATCAATGCTTATTTTCATTCTACTCCTTAACTAAACACATATTTATGCAGCAGAAGGATACAGCATAGACATTGCAATTTAATTTAATAATACTTAACAGTGAATCAAGCAATAATTTGACCTTATGG
>NZ_JADVOP010000052.1 GCF_016508585.1 Acinetobacter baumannii | reverse complement strand
TTAATAGATCTCTTGATTTGAAATCATTATTTAGTATGTTTTAATAAACATCTCTCTAAATATTCACTATTATTATTCCTCACTATGAAGAGACTTATTTTAACCTTATTGTTAATTTTGACTTCAATTTCAATATTTGCACAAAATGAAAACTATAAAATTGTCATGGACAATCTTATAAACAACTATAATGCCGATCAGTATGAGAAAATTTTTAATGATTATTCTGCTGAAATGCAACAAGCGCTGCCGTTGGAAAAAAACCAACAGTTTTTTTCAGGATTGAAAGCCAAGGCGGGAAAAATTGAAAGCAAAGCGTTTCTCAATGATCAGCAGGACGGCTATGCACTTTATAAAACCAAGTTTGAAAAAATGGAGTTAACTGTCAAAATTTCGCTTGATCATCAAAATCACATCAATGGACTACTTTTTAAAGCGAATGACATGCTAAAAGAGATCAAAAGCAATACGGCTAATGTACTGAACACATGCCCTAAAGAGATTTCAGATATTATCTTTAGCAATACCCAAAATTTTCCGAATAATACTCAGCTTTCGATTGCAATCATTGAAAAGGATAAAGTCAAATATTATGGTGTAATTAAAACCAATGACAAACTCCAAGAGATTGAAAATCAAAATAAAGTATTTGAAATAGGTTCTATTACCAAAGTTTTTACCTCTACAGTGCTCGCCTCACTTGTGGAAGAAAGACAAATTAAATTAACGGATAAAATAAATTCATTTTATCCATCTTTAAAATTTAAAAATAATATTCAACTGAACTTTATCGACTTAGCCAATCACACCTCTGGGTTAGCGCGATTACCTAAAAATATAGATCTAAGCGATGAAAATAATCCGTATAAAAATTATGGGAAAAGTCAGATTGAGCAATATCTTCAAGATTCCTTAGCAGTCAAAAATACAGCGCAAAAAAAATATGCTTATTCAAACTTAGGAGCAGGATTACTCGGTTATACACTTGGACAATCACAAGGAACCGGTTTTCAGGCACTTTTACAGCAGAAAATTTTTGATCAATATCAAATGAAAAATTCATTTGTAAGCTCAAATAATCTTGGAGATAAGTTGGTTAAAGGACAAAATCCTGATGGAAAAACTGTTTCTAATTGGGATTTTGATGTTTTATTCGGGGCGGGAGGCATATTATCTACAACATCAGATTTGGCAAACTTTGCCATGGCGCAATTCGACCCTAAAAATACTGAACTGGCTTTGACCCGGATACCGACTTTTGAGATCAATCAAGATATGAAGATTGGTTTAGCTTGGCATTTGTTGAAATCACCGAATGGTAGTGATTTAATCTGGCATAATGGAGGAACAGGAGGTTATTCATCATCTATGGTTGTTAATGCTAAAGATCAGACTGCTGTGATTGTTTTATCCAATCTTTCTGCTTTTCATCCTAAAACGAAAAATATTGATAAATTATGTTTTGAACTTCTCAATCAAAGCGAAAGTAATTCAGGGAAATAGTCAGATTTTATATTCGAAAGATCAATGCATCCTTTTATTTTGATATATTACTTATCAATTAGATGCATACTTAATAATCATGTTCTTAATTAAATTACAAAAAATATCAACAAAGCGTGATTTTATGAAACTTGAATTGGTCAAAAAATCGGTTTTAGAGCTCCTGTCTTGTCTGCAATTTGTATAGATGAAAATATAACTGCCTTTTTTTCCTAGGGTGAAGTATAAGGTGATCAAATTTTATGGCTGTCTCAGGATGAACGTAAAATTATCGATTTAGATTACACAGAAAAATACCATCAACTTGAAAGTTCACCTGTTTTATTTGCAATGGATGGTCATTTGGGAATTATTATAGATTCAGATGAGATTTGATTATATTCAAGAGAAAAAAAATATTTGAGACAATTAAAATCAAAAACAATGAATTTATGCCTCAAAGATTTAATCTCAGAAAAATTCTATAAGAGACAGTTCTGTGTTACCACTATGTTTTAATAAAGAGGGTATTGGTGTTGATACGAGATATATAGCCTTTTGATAGCGACCTTCCAGATATGGGGAATGGAGAAGTATATTTAGTAAGTAATTGAATTTGTCATGTCTTTTGGTGTGATCAATCACAGGTAAGTGCTTATCTGGTGCAATGTACTTGAAACTCGACTTCAAATTTTAAATTGGCTTTTGCACATTATTTAAAATATCTTGAATCTATTCCGCCATATGGCAAAAGCCATTGGCGGAGAATTTATCAACGTTTTGTATCTGCCAATTACTGATTCAAAACCAAAACTCATGAATCAAGTAAATAGGATGTTTCTATTCCACATTGTTCAACAAAGGATTCATCATGTGAAACCAAAATGACTGCACCCTGAAACTGCGCAATCGCTTGTGCAAGAAGTGCTCTGGATTCGATATCCAAATGATTTTCAGGTTCATCCAATAAAAGTAAATCAATACTTCTGGCTGTATGGCTGATCGCTAATAATGCGACTTTAAGCTTTTCACCACCACTTAATTGTGCCAATTTTAACAGTGCTTTTTCACGGCGAATACGCAATTGACCCAAGAGTTTTCGCCATTCAACTTCTGAAATATCAGGATTAAACATGGCTAGGTTTTCTATTACACTGAGATCATCCTTTAACACACTGAAGTTCTGATCGAGATATAGACAGTCACCATTCACGAAGATGTCATGATTTTGATGATGTTCAATCATTTTTAACAAGGTTGATTTGCCTATTCCATTTGCACCTTTAAGCTGAAGCTTTTCACCTGCTCGCAGCGACAGTTTGATTTTTTGTGTCGATGCATAGGGCAATATTAAATGATTGATTCGCAAAATCTCACCATGTCGATTGCTGGTCAATTGAAAGTCAAACTTTTGTGGTTTAATTTTTTCTAAAGTGATTTGCTTGTCTTGTAAATCACGTTGCGATTGATCTATTTGACGAAGTTGTTGAGTACGTAATTTTCCAAAACTTTGTCCTGCTTGCTCCTTTTTAAAATCGAGTAAAATCTTAGCTTGAGAGTTTGAGTCACGCAGTTGTATGCCTTTACGCTGACGCTTCTGAGCTTTCATTAAACTTGCATGTTGCTGTTGTTTTAACTGTTTCAATTCACGTTTTTCTTGTTGAATCGACTGGGTTAAGGCATTGACATGTTGCTGATGCAGTTCGAAGTAGTCCGTATAATTGCCATGAACATGTTGCAGTCCCAATTCTGTCAATGCATAAATATGCTGAACTTGATCAAGCAATTGTCGATCATGGCTAATCAAGCACACACCGGCAGGATGGGCCAAGATTGATTCGATTAACCAGTGTCTGGATTGCTCGTCTAGATGATTACTCGGTTCATCTAACAACAAATAATGATCTGGTTTTAAGAATAAACGACATAAGGCGAGTTTGGTTTTTTGTCCTTCACTCAATTGCTGTATTGGATAATTTAAATCTAGGGGTAATTGTGCATTTTGCAAAATTTGCTGCCATTTCTGTGGCAGATCCCAGGCATTTTCAACCAGATCATAATCTTCAAAACTGGCATTATTGTCTTCAATACGCTGAAAAGCATGATATAACTCATCAACTTCTAATGCTTGCGCAATAGTTTCTGTATCCAGACGTTGTAATTGTGCTAGGTAGTCATATTGTATATGCCACGAAATCTGACCGCTATACGCTATATTTGAAAGACGCTGTAAATGTAAAATTTGAAAAAGTAATGATTTACCTAAACCATTTCGTCCAATTAAAGCTGAAGTTTGACCTGAATAAAGCACAAAATTAAATTGATCAAACATGGTTTGAGCAGGGAATGCCAAACTCAGATTGGAAATAATACATGCCTGTTGCATGGTATGAACCCTCATATTGAGGATGCGCAAAATAGTATGAAATAAAGCTATAAATAACGGAGTTATTCTATTTATCGTGAATGTGGTATTAGCACCAAAAGATAAGTTTTGCCTTGAGTAGAATCTATTTTGCACATCAAAAATTAAAAATAATAATGATGAGAAAATGACTTACTTCATTGGCGTTACTCTTTCAAAGCAGGATTTAGAAAAGCTATTTTATAAAATTAAAGCAAGATGTCAACCTGCCAATGCAAAATGACTACATCTGAAGGCTGGAAATAAATCCCCAGCTTTTTAAAAAACCAGAGATTTATTTTCAGACTCAGTGCATTGACCCTTAAATTAAGACGTTGCTTTAATCACTTCTGCAACAGAACTTGCAACATAATCAATATTTTTTAAGTTTAAACCTGCAGCACACATACGACCGCTTCGAACCAAGTAAATTGCATATTGATTTTTCAGGATAT
This sequence comes from Acinetobacter baumannii, assembly GCF_016508585.1. GTDB lineage: Bacteria > Pseudomonadota > Gammaproteobacteria > Pseudomonadales > Moraxellaceae > Acinetobacter > Acinetobacter nematophilus. The sequence continues at coordinate 20,290 of NZ_JADVOP010000052.1, read as the reverse complement.
CCACTTGTTCAGCAGTTAAACCCGTGTAGCTGAACATACCTTGTTGAGCTGTGAGATAATCAAAATTGCGATCAGGTAGTGCAGCAGATAATTTTGCTTTCAATAGTTCGCGCATTTGAATAATACGTTCACGCATTTCTTTAAGTTCAGCATGCCATTGTTCAGTCAGCGTTGGATTATTCAATACATTATCGACAACCAATGCGCCAGTAGTTGGTGGGCTTGAGTAAATACGGCGTACAGTGGCTTTAAGCTGACCTAAAACTTTCTGTGCTGTATCTCTATCGTCACAAATAAATGTCAACCCCCCAACACGTTCACCGTAGAGCGAGAAGATTTTAGAGAATGAATTGCTGACAATGAAATTTAATCCAGATTTATCCAAAGCGCGAATTGCATAAGCATCTTCTTCTAAACCTTGACCAAAACCTTGATAGGCAATATCAAGGAATGGAATTAAATCACGTGCTTTCAACACTTCAATAACACGATCCCATTCAGCAGGAGTTAAATCTGCGCCTGTTGGGTTATGGCAACACGGATGCAGAAGGACTATACCTTTTGCCGGAATTTTTTGTAAATCTTCCAGCATGCCTTCGATGTCAACACCATTGCTTGCAGCATCAAAATAACGATAGAAATGCGAGTTGATTCCTGCGCCATTGAAAATTGCAATATGGTTTTCCCAGGTCGGTTGGCTGACCCAAACATCAGATTCAGGGAAATATTTTTTTAGAAAATCCGCACCCACTTTAAGCGCGCCAGAACCACCCAATGTTTGAATAGTGACTGCACGACCATCTTTACGTGCTTGGCTGTCTTCGCCCAAGACTAATTTTTGGGTTGCTTCATTATAAGACTTCGAACCATCCATCGGTAAATAAAGCTTTACCTGATTATTGTTTGGTTCAATATTCTTTAATGCCGCTTTTACAGCATCTAACTGAGGAACGATAGTGTCCTCATTATAATAAAGACCAATACTTAAATTTACTTTGTGTGTCCGTTCATCCTTACCAAAGGCTTCCATTAAAGAAAGAATTGGATCACCTGCATAAGGATCTACATGTTGGAACATGGTTTTAAGTCCTAAATCAAACGAAGATATTCGTGTCTGATCATATAGGTAATTCCAAGTCGGACTCAACAGCAGAATGAAGTTTATTTTTTATTATTTATTCAACTTTAGATGCAGATGAGTTTTATTTGTTTATATTTAGCACTGAATTTGCCGTCAAGACACAAGCTAGGTCAAAAATAAGTAATTTATGGTGGTGAATGCCAGGCACAAAATATTTTAAAATATGATCTGCTTTTTTAAGTCATCTTGTTCTCAGCTGAACATAAAACAATTGTTCTGTATTTATGTTCTTGTCATGATAGTGCAAGGCAAGATACTAAATTTCCGGATGATTCAATGTTACTCAATTATCAATACGATCAAGTTCAATCTACAACTGAAAATCAACAAACACTCGTTTTGATTCACGGTTTGTTTGGCAGTTTAAGTAATTTGGGTATTATTGCCCGTGCCTTTCAAGAAAAATTCAATATATTGCAACTCGATGTGCGTAACCATGGACATTCCGAACATTCAACAGAAATGAACTATACATTCATGGCATCTGATGTCTTGGAAACACTTGACCACCTCAATATTGACACTTTTGTGACTGTCGGTCACTCAATGGGTGGCAAAATTGCAATGAAACTTGCGAAACTTGCACAGGACCGTATGTTGAAAATGATAGTTTTAGATATGACACCTTTTGCATATCAAGAACATCACCATGATCAAATTTTTAAAGCATTATTTGCCGTTGAAAATGCGCAATTGGAGTCAAGAAAAGAAGCCACTGAACTTATGCGCGAATATTTAGAAGAAGAAATGGTTATTCAATTTTTATTGAAATCTTTCAATAAAGGGAAGTGGCTGTTCAATGTGCAAGCATTATTTAATCATTATGCTGATATTTTAGATTGGCAAAATCAGCCCGTAAATACAGTTCCTGCGTTATTTATTAAAGGTGGAAATTCTCCCTATATTTCAAAGCCGGCGCATTTTAATGCAATCCAATCACAATTTAGTCACAGTCAGGTTGAAATCATACAAGAGGCTGGTCATTGGTTGCATGCAGAAAAACCTGCTGAAGTAAATCAATTGATTTCAGCCTTTATTGAGAAATGATCAGACAAAATTTCATCTTTTCTATTGCACTTCTTTTATCTGCCTTCATGAATCATTGTGCTTAGCATAATGAGTAAATACTCATTATGCCATGATTTACTATTAGTTCTAATATTCAAAAATGCTTATTTGAATTGAACATTGCACATGAACTCAAAACAACTCGTATGGTCAGATTTTGTAATTTATTTAAAACTGACCTGTGTAGCGGTATTATGGGGAGGAACCTTTATCGCAGGACGTTTGACTGTCTCTGAAGTACCCGCTCAAATTGCCGCTTTGATGCGTTTTATCGTTGCCTCGGTTTTATTGGTCGCAATTTTGATAAAAGTCGAAGGATCATTTAAAAAGATCAATTTTAAGCAACATTTACTCACTGCAAGTATGGGGCTAACAGGCGTATGTACATATAACATTTTTTTCTTTGGCGCTTTATCATATATGGAAGCAGGACGAACAGCTTTATTTGTCAGCCTTTCACCTATATTGACCATTATTGCAGCACGAGTTCTTTTCAGAGAAAAACTTTCTACGCTTAACTATTGGGGTGTTATTCTCGCATTTTTTGGAACTCTGCTGGTTGTAACCAAAGGTCATATTTTTTCCCAGTTGAATGCTTCTTTTGGAACTGGTGAATTAATGATGAGTTGTGCTGTACTCAGTTGGGTTGCATACACACTACTGTGTAAAAAAACTACAGGTTTATCACCACTGATCATGACAACCTATTCAACACTTTGGGGACTAGTTTTCTTGCTGATAGGTTTTATAGCTGAAATACAGACATGGCAAATATTTACGTTTCATGCTCGTACTTATCTGAGTATTCTATATTTAGGGGCTTTAGGAACGGTATTGGCATTTGTTTGGTATGCACAAGGCATCTCAAAAATAGGCACATCGAGAACAATCATCTTTAACAATCTCGTTCCTTTATTTGCTGTTTTGCTGGCATTTCTGCTTCTAAATGAACCAATCACACTGTCAATGCTCATTGGAGGCATCTTGAGTTTTAGCGGTGTTTTACTGACCAATATAAAAAATTAAATTGAAAAGGGTGTACCTGTGGAAGATTACATTCACTATTACAGCCATGATGGAATCATGGTTAAATTAACAAGGACTAAGCCCTGTAGATTTCAGAACTCAGCCCTTAAAACTTGCTTAATCAAACCGTCCAACTTTATGGGGGTAGATCATATAGTTAGATATTTTAATTAAATACCTAACTATACAGAACTTTATACCGTTCTCCTAAACCTCTACCCAAGTATCTTTTACTTCTTGAGAGTCTTTGGTCAGAATAATTTTTTGATCTTGGATTTGCCCCACCCATGAGGTTGGGATGAGATGATGATGTCCATCTCCATGTTTAGTCAGCTTAATTTGATCTGTACCTACGAGATGGTCTACTTCACCGACTTTAGTTCCGCACGCAGCGATAACATCAGCATGATTTTTAATACTCTCAACATTGATAGAAGTCATTTGATTCTTTCCTATTGAAATGTGATTTGAGTATTCACCATAGCTTAAAGATTTCTGTCAGTCTCGAAATGAAAAGGAAACACTACAAGACCATCTAAACACTTACCTAAGGTTTAAAAATAGATACATGGTAATGTCTTGAAATAAAAAACATGACATTATTTATCTTGACTAGTATATTGTTTTTATTGGTTATTTTTATAAATATTAACACTTTTGTCGAAGTTTTGACAAAACTAAACTTCATTTTAATTGAAGCACTAAAGTGGTCTTGTGCTGTGAAATTAAGACAATAAAGTGAGGTTTTACAGCTGAGAATGACAATAAATGTGAGATGAAGTTGGAGTTTAAGCTGTTAATCCATATATCATTTACTCAATTAGACACCAGTTCACATTTCGCCACATAAACTTTTACACGCCTCTTATTGAGTGGAAATATTGCAAGATACAGGTAGATGTTCAATAAAATAAAAAATTGATCAAACTACCAGTCTCAAAAAATAATTTCTAAAGAATATTCGATAGTCTATATTGAATAGCTAACTTTTTAGCTTCAATAAGGCGATTTTTTAAATAGTTTGGACGGGGTAAACAGATGGGTTGTAATTTGATCTGCTTGAATTTTTCTAAAAATGGTTTGATAGGTATTAAATTTTGAAACCCGTTTATCTTCAGTATTGGAATAATCCATAATATTGTCCGTAAAACCTTTATGAAATTTCATTTCATAATCTTGAAAAGTATGTAATAAGCCTAATGTGTGGCTTAATTCATGCGCCATCACATCCATGTAGGGTGGAGCATCAGCGTATATAACGACAGATTTCCCCCATTCTATATCCTTTGTTCTGTACAGCGGCTCTGTTTCAGGTTCCCGTTTATAAAGTCGAGTATCAGCCTCAAAACTTGCTGATCCTTCAATAACTGATCCTGGTTCAACCATTGTCATAACATCTTTCTTGAGGACAGGATCATAAACCTTTTCATAAATAGGCTCATATCTCATTGCGATCGGTGCAAAAAATACATATCTGTGGGACTCGTAGGTTGAATTTATAGGCAATAATTTAAAGTTTTTTGTCTCATATAACTTCAATAATTCAGCTTTGAATTTTTCACTATTGTCCTCAACCAAATAAGTGACTTCTCCATTTTTTGTATTTTTTTTATGAAATTCATTCACTGGAACATATTGCTGCTTTTTATCTCCAATTTTAGTTTCATCTTCAATTTTGATTTTAGTTGACCACCATTTTTTTACAAATGCACGAACTTCGGAATCAGTTTTAGCAAGTCGATCTAAATCAAATACTTCTTTTTTAACCACATCTGCAATCATTAAACATTGGTTAAATATCCTATTTTTTAATTCCCATTCATAGTTTTTCGGCTTTTCTAGAATTTTTCCATTTACTTTGACATCAACCATAATTAATTTAATCACAAAAATTTCTTTATTCTTGGCAACTAAAAGCATACCAACATCTTTTATTGTTCCAGACTTTTTTGCTTGTACCAGAATATATTCATTTTGGCTCAATGCACCTCCAGAACAAATAATATTAATGGCTTTTTTCTTTTTATAAGAAAAACGTTTTTGTGTTGCCAACTGTTCTGAGGTTCGACCTGAATTGATAAAATTAGCCAGTGGTTCTTCGACTATTTGAGACTGTTGATTTTTTTCAAAAGTTGAAATTTTTAGACATGGATTTGAAGATTTAAAAACTAAAATAGTGCCATCATCAGTCAAAGCACTATTATCATCATCTGGACTTTGATGAATCTCTATATCGAGATTGGCACCTTGACGATTGATTTGATCACTGCCTAATGTTCCTGGACAATTTGTTGCAAAAATGGATAGCCAAGCAGGTAAATAAAGTCCTTCATTAATAAATACACTTCTACCACCATCGAATTGTCTGTTAAGTATGCGTCGCACAACAGCATCATAATCTTTGATTACAGTATCTTTTTTATTTTCATCAGCATCGATAATAGTTAATGGATATATATACTCATCACGAATCCAATCAAAACCAAATTCACCATTGTAGTCTGCTGCAACAGGCTCGCCAATCTTATAAGGACGTCTAAAGTGGACGAAGAAATTTCTTAAACATGTCTGGCACACACTGCCTTTCTTTGGGCTAGATTCAATGCTCATCATTTTTATTATGACTCCAATTATTCAAGGCTTTTCATATATTCATATTAAACAAAACAGTAATGTAAAAAAATTTAAGTGACTCAGGTGTAAAAAATGTTTGTTATTTTGTTTTTAAGAAAAACGGTATGACCGCATTGATTCATATTTGATTCTGATATTCTCAATGGCATTCACTATTTTCCCTGTTTTTTATTCTATGATTCATGTACCCATACTTCAATTGATCTTTAAGCTGGTTGATAAAAGATGAGAGAATGCTCATTGAACAGCTAATTTTGGATTGCAGGCTCCAGACAATATGGATCTACAAAAAGAACAGCATTAACTGAATTTGCCAAAACTAGATTGTGCTAAGATATTGAAAATAGATAGCAATCTAAACATATGCGCGCTTTTCCTATTCAATACAGACTGAGTGGATTTTACTTTTGGTATTATTCAATTGTCGGTACTTTTTTACCATATTGGAGTTTATATCTTCAAGATCAAGGGTTTAGTTACAAAGAAATAGGCTTATTGTCTTCCATTGCGATATTAACACGAATATTTGCACCTTTTATCTGGGGATTTATTGCCGATAAGACAGGGAAGCGAATGCTTTTAGTTCGTATTGCAACCTGGATGGAAGCGACAATTTGGTTGCTGATTTTCATTATTCCCAACAATATGCAATCCATTGCATTGCTTATGCTGATTTTTAGCTTTTTTCAAAATGCAATTCTTGCACAATTCGAAGGAGTGACTTTATTTTGGCTGGGAAATAAACACACGGCAGAGTATGGGAAAATAAGAAAGTGGGGGTCTATTGGGTTTATCGTAGGTGTATTCAGTATAGGGGCAATTCTTGACGTTATTGATGTTAAATATTTACCTATCATGCTGTTATGTATCGCTTTTAGTGCTTTTATTTGGTCATTTTCAATTAAAGAACCGAATTCTGCTCCAAGTGCACAAAAAATATTGGACCCTGTATGGCCTATAATTAAAAGACCTGTTGTGCTCGCATTCTTTACAATTGAATTCATTATGCTTTTTGCGCAAGCACCATTCTACAGCTTTTACAGTAATTACTTAAAACTCGCAGGATTTAATACCACACAAATTGGCTTTTTGTGGGCTGTTGGTGTTATTGCTGAAATTATCATGTTTAATTACGCCAATTTTTTTCTCACTCGCTTTTCATGGCGAAGTTTAGTGGCTTTATGTTTGGTCATGACCAGTATTCGTTTTGTATTCGCTGGTCTATTTTCCGAAAGTTTCTTACTTCAATTCATTTCACAAAGTTTTCATGCATTCAGCTTTGGGCTATTTCATATCATCGCAATGCGAGTCATTCTACAAAACTTTGCTGCACAGCAACAAGGCAGAGGGCAGGCTGTATATAGCACAATCTGGGGACTTGGCGTTGCCTCAGGAAGTATTCTCGCTGGACATTATTGGGAACAATTGACAGGTGAATATGTTTTTATCATTGCAGGGCTGTCAGCATTGCTCGGATTATTGTTGATTCAATACTTACCCAAAACTTTGCAAGCAGTATCAAAGTAAAATGGATCCCTTTTATCCATGAGAGGAATCCATTTCTCTTAAAATGCTAGCCAAGTAAATGTACGATTATGTGAACCATAAACGGTCCAACCAATACCATAAAAATACCAGCTAACACCATGGTTAAACTTGCGATAACACCTTCATCTTTATGGCGCATATATGCTTTACTGGCTCCAAATCCATGCGCTGCATTTCCCAAAGAAGCGCCTTGTGCGAAACTTGATTTAAGTCTTAAACAACCTAAAACCACATCCCCAATGAGCATACCTGTGACTCCAGTGATCATGGTAAATAGAATTACCAGTTCAACTGAACCTCCAATATGAGTACTCAGCTCCATGGCAAAGGGTGTGGAAATCGAACGGGCCATTAAACTATATGTTGTGGTTTGATCGAAGTTAAATAACTTGGCTAGATAAAAAGCGCTGAGCATTCCTGCAAGCATACCGATGATTACACCCATAGAAATCGAGATGATATGCGCTTTGATGATTTTTCGATATTCAAAAATGGGAATTGCAAAAGCCACTGTCGCAGGTCCAAGCATCCATATGATCCATTGACTGTCCCGCATATAGGCATCATAAGAAATATGGGTTGTCAGTAAAATTGCAATTAAAACAGTAGGAACCAGAATTGCAGGTGATAGAACAAGATAAGGAAACTTTTGATAAAGTCGTTTAACCAGTACATAGGCAAGCAATGTTATTATAAAACAAAATATTGAAATAATAGACATTATTTTTCTCCATGTACGACTTGTGTTGTTTTAACAGCAGTGCGTTGGCTGAGTTTTTTCTCTAACTTAAAGCCAAGATGAACACTATATGCAGTGAAGACCATCACACAGATTGTGCCCAATACCACGACGACAATAAGTTGCCATCCCTCAGTCATAAATAAGTCTTTGTATCTCATTAAACCGATAAAACATGGGATAAAAAATAATACCAATTCACCGAGTATAAAATCTGAACCAGATTTGATCCAACTCAATTTAAACATACCTGTCATGAGTCCAATCAAAACCATAAACAAACCAATCACAGCGGCAGAGATCGGTAGATTAAATTGTTTTTGAATGATGGAACCCATCCACCAAATCAAGATCAAAAGTCCAATCTGTAAGATGACTTTGTAAATTGATGATAATGAATGGTGTTGCGTATACGTAGACATTTATAAGCTGATATTTTAAAAAGATGTGTTATTTTAGTTGCAAAGATTGCTGCATATTATGAATAATTAAACCATAATTATGCTGAATTGGAATAATTTGTGGATATTAAAAACCTTAAAATCTTTGTGGAAATTGTCAATTGTGAAAGCTTTACGCTTGCAGCCGACAGATTGTTTATGACTCAACCCACCATTAGTAAATCAATCAAACATTTAGAAGAAGAACTTGGAACAGCATTGTTTAAAAAGGGTGAAGCGGGCAGAAAAAGGGAAGTTGTGCTCACCTATATTGGAGAATTAGTCTATCAACATGCATTAAATATCTTAAATGAACAAAAACAGATATTCGATAATATTGATCAAGTTCAAGAGTTAAAAAAAGGTAAATTAACCATAGGTTTACCACCATTAGGTTCAGTATTGCTCAGTCCATTAATTGCTTTATTTCACCAAAATTACCCAGATATTCAACTCAAATTTCTTGAAGTTGGCGCCAATGGAATTGAAGAAGCAATTGCAGCGAAAAGTATTGATGTCGGCATTTTACTGGGAAATTTGAGACCAAGTTTTGCGGCAATTCCTGTTATAGATTCACCAATGTGTTTATTGGCTAAGAAAAATTCTCATTGGAATCAAAGAAATACTGTTCATCTAAATGAACTTAAAGAAGAAAAATTTTTACTTTATGCGGATTCATTTACCTTAAATAAAATGATTATTCAGGCTGCAAACTCTGTAGGTTTTGAACCCAAAGTGGTTTGTAAAAGCAGTCAATGGGACTTTATTACCAAAATGGTAGAATTCAATATGGGGATCGCAATTTTACCTAAAATCTATTGTGATCAGTTAGATTCAGAAAAGTTTTGTTCAGCAATCCTCAATGAACCTAAATTACATTGGACACTGAGTATGGCTTGGAATATTACTGTAGCGATGAGTCCGGCAACGAAAGCATGGTTGAATATTGTTGAAATGAATCGGGATAAAATCCATTTTTAATGGGGCATCTTTTCGCGTAGATGATACGAGGCAGCAATTTTCCTTTGGTTGAAACAAATTTCTTAGGTGAGGTATGGAATTTACATTAAAAGAATTAAATCAAATTTATTTATTTTTACTTAATCGTCCTGAAGATTCGGCTGTTAGGTTGATGAAAAAAATAGAGTCCAAGTATAAATTTTGTTGGATGTGTCAGCAGTTGGTGTTGCCTGAGAAATTTGAAGCTCATGAACACGACCACATAAAACACTTTAGTAGATAGATATTTTTTAAAAAAAACTATATATATCAAATTGTTAATCAATATAATTTCGCATAATGTATATTATGTTAAATAAGATACCAAAGGCTGTGGCTACACAACGCTATTGTTGCCACAGATCGTCAACGTGAATACCAATAATTTTAATTCACGTTGACGACTATCCTAAGTAACATAATATTCGTTATGCAGAAATCACGCTACTCGACTTACGTATTAATCCAAGCCTACGTAAATCTGCGTGGCTATGATGTCTATGTTTGGGTACATGATACAGATTTGTCAATCGTTTCCCCGCATATTATAAATTGGGGTTTGAGAACTTTACTAAGTTGTATGTACCGTGTTTAAATGACTGAATTGTCCTGTGGTTGTATCTGTTCTTTAATGATGAGCTGCTGACAATGGTTCAATTTGTTCTGAACAACACCATTCAAATAATCTTTAAGGTTTTGGCAAATACAAAGATCAATTTCTGAGTATGTAGCAGCTAGAACAATTTCATTCATGATGGAATTAGAGTGTTCATAGACTTCTGTCAGTTGATGAATATTTTTATTAAAGTCTTTGATTTTATTAATTAGTTCACATGCCTTGTCCATCACCCTACTCTCCTAAATATTCACAAATTTCAGCATTCGCTTTTTTATAGGTTTCTAAGTGAGCATCAATGAGTGAATAGTCATACGACTAATCACTTGCAACTACTGCCAAATGTTCAAGGCATCTTTCTGTAGATTCAGCAGGACAACAAATGTCTAAACATGGATGGCCATATTGAGCAACAATTTCATCAACTTTATTAAAAGCAGCTTGTATAAAATCAAAATTATTTTTAAAGGTAATTATGCTCTTAATGTTAATTTCCAGTCCAATTCGAGACTTTGCAAACATGCATGCAAATGCAAGTATTATTGGAAACACGTCCACATGTGAACTATGGAGATTTAATACTGGTTCAAAACGTTCGCCTGAATGATCAAGAGCAAGAAGCCTTGTGAAAGAAGGCTGTTGAATTGAATAAAATACTTATTCAGAAAGGACAACAGCCAATTAGAGATAGTAAACTTGTTCATATTTTAATTGAACAAAGTATTGATTTTATTAAAGTTGGTGCAAGTAAGAATGTAATTATTCCCAAATAAAATGTGAATTTTATTAAAAGTCTTAAATTTAAGACTAGAGTCCACCATTAGAGAGCGTAGACTCTTTTATGTTAGCCTAGAATTCCAAAATACTGTTGAAGGCCTGTAGCAAGAAGACTACCTGCAGCACCTACAGCAACCTGCCAAGTACCATCAATAGACTTACCAATCATTTTTGCCATCCAACCCTTTAGATCAGAACTATATTCGCTTGGTGATTGGGGTAAAGGAGTAACATCGATAATAGTTTGCAGCTCTTGGATATCAGTTTCTTGAATGCCATGACTTCTTAAATTAGAAGCTAAGGAATTAAAATCACCTTTTATAATTTGTAGTGTATTGGTTGATGTTTGATTAATTATTGAGTTGTCATTATGGTTAGCCATATTACCAACATTACTAATATTGTAATTAATATTCTGTGTCATTTTCTTTTCCTGCTCTGTGAATTGCCATTCCTCGCCTAAAATATTATTTCTTTCAAGCTCTTCGCTGAAAAATAAAATTTTTGACCTAACAGAATATAACGCATTCTCAATATCCGAGTAATGAATATCTAAGAATAAATTATACTTATCTGGGATGTTTCTATTTATTTTAATATTATCTTCAATTTGTTTGTCAAGAGAAATATATAATCTTTGTTCATCATTAAAACCATAATTTTCAAATTTAATAATACTATCTTTAAAAATTTTATATGAATCATCAAATGAGCATGGAAGAGAATATGTTTCAGCACCATGTCTAGCAAGAACACTCCCTCTAATCCAACGGTATTGAGGAATATTTTTAATTTCAGATTTAAAATATCCATCTATTTCTAAATTACAATATTCTCTGAAATCATCTAACTTTAGTTTAGATGCAATTAAGCGAGCATTTAAAAGAATTTCACTAACATCTACAGAGTAATCTAAGCATAATTTTTGTAAAGAAATGACTGCTTTCATATTTAGTTGACCTCTGTGTTTAGTTCCTATCGATAAATGAATCGATATTATGATTTGCCATGTTGTTTACAGTGTCAATATTATAGTGAACATTTAAAATATGTTCCTTTTCAGTTGAAGTAAACTCCCACTCCTCCCCAAGAATTCCCTCTTTTTCAAGCTGATAAGATATTTCTAAGATTTTAAACTTAATTGTATCTAGTGCTTTTTGAAAAGGAATTTTACTCGCTCGAATTTGAAAAATAAAATGACTATCTTGACATTGTGGATTGCTTTCTCTAAGAATTTTATCTATGTCACTTTTTACTTCAAGAGTAACACTATCTGATTTAGTTTTAATTGCACCCTCAAAAAAAGAAATTCCATCCTTTATAATCTGACCAGAAAATATTGCATCAGCATTAAAAATAGCAGTTTGTCCAGATAATGAATTTTTCAAACATAAAGAACCAAAAATATATCTATATTCAGGAATTTCAGAATCATCAACAGATTGGTAACCATTCAATTCTAATTCACACCATTTTTTGAAATCATCCAAATTTAATTTACAAGCAATTAAGTATGCATGTCTTAAGATATCACCGATTTGAGATGATGGATCTAAAACTAATTTTTGTAATGCAATAATTGCTTTCATATTTCCTAACTAAATCCAGGCCATTCTGAAGTCGCATAACTTCATTTTATGTTAAATAACATCTCTACGGCAGCACCCTAATTTAGTTGCATGACTGCAACTTCATTTCAATCGTTGGTCCTGTGCCTGACAGCTTATGTAACAAGTGACAATGCTGTCAAGCATCTGTTAAGTAACATAATATAAGTTATGCAGAAATCAGATCGCTACTCTACTTGCGCTTCAGTCGAGCCAATGTCTGGATACAGGAGGCAAATATCGCCTATCGTTTCTCGCATATTATAGGTTGAGGGTAATTGAAAATTATGACCACCGATTAAAACTATACATACTGGAAGCTAATCACTATACGTTTCTATTTCTAAAATATTTTATTAACATGCTATATTTACTATAAAAATAAATTATTTTTAAAATGGTAAATTAAAATACCAGTTCGCAGGAAGAGGTATTCGACTATATTCATGTTCTGACGCGGAGTATTTTTTATAGGCGGTATCTTCCGATTCGTTCAAAAAATTCATCCGCTCACTTGGTGTCAAAGTAGCTGATGTTGATTTTTTTAGTAGCATTTGCAAATTTGTAAGTCTAAGAGGAATAGAACGTATTTGACCATTTTCAGAAATCACATAAAGCATATGTTTTTTATAGTCTATAGGTAAGGCTGTAATAGCCTGATTAATGGATAGACTTGCTAATAGGCGTTGTGTATTTAGGTCCCATATCTTCAATTTTCCATCCCATAATCCTCCTGTAATGATTACACCAAGTTCCATATCAATATTCCATGCACTTATACTACCTATCTGTGCGATTCCTACTTCTGTTCTAAAAGCTTTTCTTTTTGTTTCACCTATCTTTTCAATAAGCCATAGACGCCCACTAGATGAAGCATAAAGAGCAACCCCATTTTTTATAGTACATTGCTCAATCCATTTCCCATCTTCTTTCCACATCTGTAGCTTTTTCCCATCACGAGACCAAGCAATAGTCCCATCCATTGATCCACTTAAAACTAAGCCACTATTGGAATCTATAGCTAAACAAAGAACTTCATCATTATGAGGATGCCATGTGATACGTTTGCCATTTGTAAGATCCCATCTTATTATTTGACCATTTGATAGACCAATTGATATCCAATGACCATTTTCAGAAACGGCTACGGCCGTAGGTTTTATTGGTAGAGGATTTTTATCTAATAAGCGAGCACCTTTAGTGGTAATGATATTTAGTCTATTTTTTGAATCTAATATGATAATACCGTTTAAATATGAATTGTACACAGCATGCGTGGCTCCAGAACAAAAATTCAATACTTGATCAAAGCCTTTATTATTGTTTTGTCGTATTAGTTGTACATCCCCATTATTATTAGTCCACCATAACGCTTTATTTTTAGAATCAAAATTCAACATTATAGGATAGCCATTGATATCATTTTGCGAGCAATTATTTGCTGATTCAATTAATTGAGGTGTTTGATCAAGCTTACCTTTAGGGTAAATAAGTAATTTATTATCACCAGTCGCTATAGCAAGCGTGGAAGTATCAGCATCGAATGCACTAGCATATAGCTTATAGCTTATAAAGGTTTGCCAAGAAGTTTTCCATGATTTACGGTGCCAAATATATGTTTCCCCATCATTCCCTAATGACATCAATTGTTCCCCAGACAAGGACCAGATTAACTTTTCTGCTCCTTCATGACCTTTTAATAAAATAGGTTCAGAGGTATGAGAAAAGGGTGAATTCCATAAACGTATTCCTAAACCCTCTTGTAAAGTAGCTAATACTTGGTTATCAGGTGACCAAGCAATTTGTGTAACTTTTAATGATTCCACATCTGTTGCCGAAAATCTTTGACGATAAAATAAAATAGTATGGTCTAATAAAATTGGATCAGCATGAGTTTTCGTATGAAAAAGACGTACATTGCCATCAAGTTGAGAAAGGCCTAATAAGGATCCATCAGGTGAGAAAGACATTGTATGGACTGGATGAGTTAATGGAATCCTTTTAAATTGATATTCAGCTCTATATTCATTCCATTTTCCAATAAACAGTGAGTTACCTGATTGAAGAGCTAAAAGACCTTCTTTTCCGCCTGTTGCGATATTTACACGATCATTTTTGAATAAAAACGAATTTTTTTTATCTACTTTTATTTGGTGAGCCTTACCATTAGCTATAGTAATATGCCAAATAGTCCCTATATCTGTAATTAAAATCCACTTCTCAGGATAAATAGTATCTTTCCAAGCTGCTATCACTTGTGAGTCAAGAGGGATAATCTCTGCTTTGGTCTTTGTAGCGGAGTTCAAAAGGCACCAATAAACCTGTGATTTGTCTCCTGTAATTAATATTTCTTGACCGTCTTCTACAGATAGCAGGTGCTTTATATCATCAAAACCAACGTCACAATGCTGACCGAATATGGCAACAGCACTTTTAGATTTCAAAGTAATTTGATGAACTTTACCATCATCATATGCCAAATTTATTAAACTACCATCTTGGTTAATTGTTGCAGCTTTAACTATTTTCGAGCCAGCAGATACTAATTCTTCGTTTATCCCTATATCATTTTTTTGTGCCCGAAAGATCCCCCCATGATTATCAATAGTTACTATTTGCCCGCTTTTTGTAGTCGCTGCAGTAATAATTGCATGGCGATGACCTCGTAAGCGAGATAATGGTAACTCATTATTGGTGAGCTCTAATCCAACATTTAGAGCATTTGGTGGAGCATTTTTAGCATCGACCTCATTAAATATTAACGCTGCTATAAGCGGTGAGTGTTCAGAAGATGCTTCTGCAATATGTACTAAGGACGCAGCTTTAGATTCTTTTGCCCTAGAACTGGCTTCAAAAAATTGCCAAGCTGTTCCACTTGCACCTAAACTAACTGCTATAGCTGCAACGATACTCCATTTTAGAAGTTTACGTTTTCTTTTTAAATCTTCACGTTGCCAAAGAGCAGCAATATCTGCACTAGTATCTTGCGGTATTTCTAATAAATCTAATGCTAAACGGACCAGCTCATCCTCTGCATCCCGAACACGAGCACCGAGTGTTCCTCGCCATTGCCGTATATCGTACCAAATCTGATTGACATGAAGACCTGCACCGATTGCTGCTTTGGGTATAATGTCAGCTAAATTTGTTTCGTCTGAGCTTTTCGTTTGCGAAATAACTAACAGTATTGATTGGGAACCACGATTTCTTAACATCCATTCAACTTCGCGATTTACCCATGCTGATTTAGCTGATTCCGGGGAGCAAATTACGATAAGCTTATTTGATATTTGTAAAGACTGTTCAATCCTTTGCCATACCCCATCTTCATTCTTAATCTGAACAGGTAACCACTGACGAAAATCACTACCATCTCTACAAATTCTTAATGGAGGTAGTTTTTTTTCTCCATTATTAACTCTTGAATGAAAGCTTTCTAGAAAGGCTTCTAATCGTCGTGCAATAAAATAGTCACCACGTGTTGAATAGCTTAGAAAGGCATCAAATAGGTGAGAATTTGCTAAATTAGGCATAACATAAATCCTCCTAAAAATAACATTTTGTTTTTAAAAGTATTATTATTCTGAATGCAAATTGATTTCAGTAGTTATAGGGACTTTTAGCAATCGAATGTTATGAGTCAGTGATAACTTACTTTAAATTCCAGAGTATTTACTGAATATGCTGAACTAAAAACCGTATATCACTCTTCTAACAAAAGCTATCGGAGGTGTTCCGCATACTGGATTGCTTCACGAATAGCACGAATACTAATTCCCTCATTGGCTTCATACTCTCCTTTTCCATGTAACTGAGGCATAACAGATGAACCAGCATGATGAAGTGCAACTACCTCCCAATTCATATTAAAAACTGGACTACCTGAACTACCAGGTTCGGTTGGAGTACGATAATGTAATAATCTTTCTTCATCACAAATATCTAATAATTCAGTGTCATGTAAAGATAATTGAAGCGCATCACCAGAAGGATGCCCTACTATAAATACTTTTGTTCTTGGCGAAGGTATTGGTAAGTTGTCATTTACAGAAAGTGGCAGGCCACCTTTTGGCCAAGTTTTCAATTTTACTACTGTAACATCTAACATTTCACCAGAGGTAACTCCCAAATTACCAGGAGGCGAAGTAAACATAACTGGTGGAAGAACTTTATGTGATATAGGCTGTCCCTTTACAACACACTCAAGTTCAAATGTTATCCAAGCATCAGAGGGAGAAACGGCTCCAGCAATACTGTCACTGATTACATGAGAGTTAGTTACAAAAACTAGCTCTTGATTGATACCTAAATTGAGACTCTGAGCACTAACTAGAAAACCAGTACCTACTCTATGTCCAGACTTGTCAGTTACACACCCTATGCTTGCACATTTCTCTAACATTTTTCTTATCATATTTACCGTAAATGTCCGCTCCCCAGAGAAGTTTTTCTCTAAAGAATTTGGGTCAATATGCACTGTTTTTAACATTTCCGTTGAAATGGACCATCTCTTCTGAGTTCTCATGACATATTGGTCAATTATACGACTTAGTTTATCTGCACAACTTGTGTTACGTAATGCATTACCATGCCAAATTTCTCTTAATTGGCGAGAGTAACTTTCGATATGAAAAGGTCTAGTTAATGTATGCTGTAAAAACCGATATAACCAAAGTTCGGCTAAATCACATTTATTAAGAGCTAAATATGCTTCGGAAGCAGTTGCAAAGAGCCATTGGCTGTCATCACCTTTCATTACCCTATTCAGAACATCACTAAGGATATCTTCTGCTAATTTCGGTAATTTCAGGTCATCAGCAATTTCTAGACCTATATCAAGACGCTCCTGAATAGCAACTAAAGCTACGATATTAATACCATGATAATATGGCCTAGAATTGTTACGATATCTTAGTGCATACAATTCAATTGCCTTATCCAATGAGTCAATATCATCAAATAAAACATATCTCTGCTTCGCTATTCTTGCCTGCTGTCCCTTATATTCTCCTAATTCTATTTTTGCTTGTTGGGTATTTAAGGAGGTTGCAAGAGGTATAACTTTTGCGAGGGATTGCTCAGCCTCATCTAAATCACCTAATTCTATTAAAGCGGTTATGTAGCTTTTTTCAACAAGCAGATCTAATCCAAACTTTGAACGCCAACTATAGGCTAACTCTTTTGCTACTTTGAATAGTCTATGATTATTCAAAGCTATTAATGCTTTTCTAATTTTCTCGACAGGAGGACTGTTTGAAGTACCTAATAGATGATTTATATACTGAATAATATTTGAAAAATCATCGGGTAAGCAATCTGGCACTCCACCCTCTAGTAGTTCTGACGTAAGTCTTGTTAGTTTTTCTTCGTTCATTATAATTTTACTCCTAAGCTTTCAGCTAAAGCTCTACGGAACTGAACACCAGCTAGATAATGCGTTGCTGTATGCCTCCAACTGCCCCAATTTGATTCTTTAATATCTTTTATCTTAAGTTTATTGTCTGATAAATATTCATTAGCTAACTTAGGATCTACTCCACAAATTGGATCTAATGGGTCATATACATTTATCCAATTCATTAATTTAGCTGATGGGAAATCGACCAATTTTACTTCAGATGAGCGTAGCTCATCCTGTATTTCCTTAATTCCTAGAGGTGATCCAAGTGTAATTAAGCTATCAACAAAAGGACATTCTTCAACATTACGAAGGACATCATACGCAATCATAGTTCCCATACTATGAGAAACAATCACAATTTTTTCGGCAATTTCATTTGCTCGTTTTAAATCACTCAGAAAACGGTTACGAATTTCTTTACGTACTTCAAAACTAACCCCATCGGAGCGTTTATAATCTTTATTAAAAAGATAATAATATGCTTCTATTGCTGCTTTCCGAATAACAAATTCTTTTACCTCTTTTGGTAACCATGAAGCTATTTCAAGCTGTCCTGGTATAGTTGCATTTAATGCTTTTGAAGGCTGACTATCTAATTTAATATTTTGTTTAATTAAAATTTGAGAATTAAATTTAAGCTGTAACTCTGATAAAAATCTTACCTCACGAGGTGTTGTAGGTTGTGGTAATTGAAGCTCACCAATAACTTTATTACAATCATCTATATTAATTATAATGTCATTTGTAGCTTCATACTGATCGCTATAATCTGTTTCATAGTCTGTGCCATAAAACACATCCGCCCAATATGAAAAAAATAATGGTATTCCTTGATCTTGGAGATTGATTCCTGGATTAATATTCCCAAATATTTCTGGTTTAGGTCCATTGCGTTCTAGTCCCCATAACCATATTTCTTGCAATTTCTCAGGTTTAGGTTTTTTTGCAAGCCCATGTATGAATATTACAGCTACTTTTTTTTTCTTTTCCATGGATCTCTCTCCAGGTAATAATTTTTAATTATTTCTTTGGATATTTTAGCCTTATTATTGATAATAAATTTAAAGTGCAATCTTTTGCAACATAAATATTCATTAGCAAAAAACCTAGTTTTTTAAATTATTTACGAACCTATAAACTTCTTCTTTATTATCCTTAGACCTCTTTCAAATCATTTTGCTCAACTCCATTTAAATTAAATCTCAACCCTAGTCATTTACCTCGGTTTAGATAAAGCCAGCAAAGATCATAAATTTTTTGAGCTTGCCAAATATATGCTTAATTCCAATTCTTCTTTTATTGATTTCTCGGTTGTGATTTTTGAATTCAAAATGCAATTTTCAACATCTTTTGGCTTTTAATGGTAATAAACTATTCTAGAACAACACATATCTCCCACTTCATGAACTTAATTTTTTAGAATTTAACAAAAAATATTTTAAGAACTTGAATTTAGATAATTTATTTTAATTTTACTTATGAACTAGATTTTAGGTAAACATAAGTTAAATAAGATATCCAAGACTGTAGCCTACACAACACTGTTGTTGCCACAGCTCAGCAACGTGAATTATGATTGTAGAAATTCACGTTGCTGAGTATTCCAAGTAAAATAATATAAGTTATGCAGAAATCAGATCGCTACTCGACTTGCGTATCAGTCGAGCCTACGCAAGTCTGTGTGGCTATGACCTCAATGTCTGGGTACATGAGGTAAATATCGCATATCGTTTCCCGCATATTATAGGTGTAGTTTCTGAATCAAATGTCTCCTGCTATTTCAGCACACATCAATAGGAAGATAAGCTGAAATTTTCCATGTTAATTACGCTTAATTCTAAACCCTCTCATTTTTCAACCAGCTCAGGTTATAATGATGGTCTACCCAAATATAGTTGATCTATTATGAATGCCTCTAATGACCCTCTACACGGCAAAAAACTTGCTGATATTTTGGATGAGTTATTGGATTATTACGGTGGCTTTGAAGGCTTAAGTCGTAAAATTGAAATTAGATGTTTTTGTATAGATCCAAGTGTTAAGTCATCGTTACGATTCTTGCGTACCACACCATGGGCGCGTGAAAAAGTAGAAAGCTTATATTTGTATGTCTTACGCCAAAAAGCCAAACAGAAATCGTAGCTATCTTAAGATCTTTCTAGTAGGAAAATATGTACTCATAGCTAAGTTCACGAACCAAATATTTTATAAGTTATAATTTTAATGCTCTAAGTAATTAAATTTATTGTTTATTAAACATAAATTTAATTATGAACTTAATTTTAGCTATATAC
>NZ_JADVOP010000051.1 GCF_016508585.1 Acinetobacter baumannii | reverse complement strand
CTATTAATTATGTAATTTATATTCAAAGTATTACGTAGATTACTGTCGAAGAAATAGAAAACGCTCTACTTCTTCGTTATGTTTTTTTTCTTAACTCTCAATTTTATCAAAACGGCGATCTTTCAAACTTAGATTACCGCGCAAAATATCAGAAAGCATACGCCAATCTGAAATAAAGCTATACAACGGCTGCTTAAAGCTGGCAGGTTTATTTTTTTCAAAGACAAAATGCCCCACCCAAGCACAGGCGTAACCTGAAACTAATCCATATAGTACATATTTGGCTTTACGCTGGCGAATTGCTTGAGTAAAGAAATAAATACCCAAACTGCTTCCCGCTGCATGTAAACGGCGACTCATGATGCTGCGGTGTTCTGTTAGATAAAAGCGATAAAACTCTGAATAGTTTTGAATTGGAAGTTCAAATTTAGGGTATTGCTCTAATTCCGATTTAGGCTCTACTTGGGCATTCATGATCAATCATCCTGTTTTATTTTTAATCAGCTTAGTTTATTTTATGCTGCGTTAAAAGCCAAATTAAAAATAGTGTGTAAATTGTGCATTCTTGCGGAAAGGATACGTTCTGTCAGCATTTTACACCCAATTTTGCGTTACAATAACAAGATAAACATGAAGAAAAATTTAAGTCTTCAATCGATATGATCATTTTTAGGATTTTCCCATGCTTGAAGTTGAATTAAAGTTTCAAATTTCCGAAACTCGCCGCAATGCATTACTTAAAGCAATAGACCCAAAAAAATCCGAGATCATTCACCTACAAGCAAAATACTACGACACACCTGACCGTCTACTTTCACAACAGGGCGTTGCACTTCGCCAACGTTTAGAAGGCACCCGTTGGATACAGACTTTAAAAGCAGCAACCAAAAGTCATTTACAACGCTTTGAAGACAATATTGATTTGGGTGAGCAAGCAGAAGCACCAAGTTTAGACCTCAAAATTTATGAAAATAAGCCTGAAGCATTCGCAATTCTTCAAAATGCTTTAGGTGACAGAATTGAACACTTACAGCTACAGTTTGAAACCGATATTCAGCGTACCACCCGACTGATCAACTTTGAAGATGCGGAAATTGAAATCAGTTTAGATGTCGGTGAAGTCAGAACCAAAACAGCAAAACAAGATATTTATGAAGTTGAATTTGAATTAAAAAGCGGTTCAATTCAATCACTTTTAGCTTTTAGTTTTGAATGGGTAAAAAAATACCAACTTTGGTTGGATGTCCGCAGTAAAGCTGAGTTTGGAAACTTATTGCTGCTTGGTCAAAAAGTGAGTTCAGCAAAACTTGCAAAAGAACCCCATTTAAATAAGAAAGACACTGCTGATAAAAATTTACGTGGACTTATTGCCAGCCAACTTCAACATTTATTACCGAATATTGCTGCGATTTCTGCACAAGTTGCCGAGCCTGAGCATATTCTTCAAGCACAAACTGCCCTTCATCATCTGCATCTGACCTTATCCTTGTTTAAGGACTGGACAGATACCAAAACAGAAAAATGGGCACATCAGCTTTCTGCTTTTGAAAGCCATTTTAAAAATTTACAGCATTTTGAGCATATGCAACGCACACTCGGTGCGTTACTGCAAAATCCTAAAACAGCAGAGAGTTTAGACAAAGACATCTTATATGCCAATGAGAAGTTGATTAATTTAGTTAAATCTACCCAGAATGTTCAACACTATCTTGAACTATTGATGTTTAGTCTTGGACAATCAAATAAACCACAGCCACATGATTTGAAATGGTTTGCTCAAAACACCCTACAGCATCAGTACAAACTGCTTCAGGAAAGTTTAAATGGTGCTGATCTTTCCAACCTTGAAAGTCTTGAATCATTAGCCCAGCATTTAAATGAACTGAAGTTCAGCTTTCCAATTTTAACCCAGATCTATGATGTTAAAAATTTGCAGAAATACGGTAAATCTTTGAATGATGCTCAACAGGCTTGTGAACAATATCAAGTATTGGCATCCTCATCTTCTTATTTACAGCAAACTGATCTAGATGCCAGTGATTGGTTTGCTTTAGGGTGGCTGACAGCCAAGCAGGAAGTCTATGCTGAAAAATTACTAGAAGCCACTGAGCAGTTCTTGGTCAGTCGTAAATTCTTAAAATAATCCAGATGTGGAGATGATTTTTTGTTTCAAAATCATCTCTTTGCACAGGTCATCTAAAATAACAATAAGCTATTATTCGTAGACGGAGTATTTGATTTGTAATCATTTTTTAAAAATTCTCAAAAATACAATTGATCAGATTACAATCATTCTGATCATAGCGAAAATGAGAACATGAAGATGTTTGAAATCGAATTAAAATTCCAGATTCCACAAGAAAAGCAAGATGCTCTCATTAAAGCATTTCAAAGAAAAAATGATCGAAGCTTACATCTACAAGCAAAGTATTTCGACACACCTACTTTTATATTGTCGCAACATTCTATTTCGCTTCGTCAACGGCTCGAAAATGATCAATGGGTACAAACCCTGAAACTGCCTACTGAACAAAAGCTAAAACGCGCTGAGTTTGAACATGATTTAGGAACAGATGAAATTGAACTGAATATTGAAGATTACTTAAAAAACAAACAGATTGCTAAAAGCGTTCAATCCATACTAGCGCAACATAAAACTGTGCTTGAGATTCAGTTTCAAACTGACATTGATAGAAAATTAAGTACTTTCCAGTTTCAAAATAGTCAAATTGAAGTGAGTTATGACCAAGGTCAAATCATTACCCAACATGACAGTTTAGCTTTACATGAACTTGAATTTGAATTAAAACAAGGCACGGTACAAGATCTGGTTTCGTTTATATTACCCCGTGTCAAACGCTATGGCTTATGGCTCGATGTCCGTAGTAAAGCACAACAAGGTTTTCAATTGGCACAAAGCATCCGAGAAAATCCCGTACAATTTCAAACACCTTTAAACTTAAATGCAAAAGACACACCTGAAATAGCATTAAAAAAGATATTTAATAACTGTCTGAATCATCTGCTTCCCAACAGCACGGCGATTGCATCTGCTAACTTTGATTCCAAGCATGTTCATCAGGCGCGTGTTGCTATTCGACGTTTACGTAGTGCAATTAAAACTTTTTCAAGTTGGTCCTTGCATATTGATCCAACTTGGCAAACACAGTTAACTGAACTGTTTAGACAGTTGGGTTCAGCACGAGATTTAGATGTGATTCGTGAAGAACTTTTACCCCAACTTGACGCTGTTAGTGCACCAAAATTTAAGCTGCCTGAATCACAGACCGTTGATCCCCATAAATTAACCAAATTATTTCGATCATTTAATTTTAATTATTTGATTCTGTCATTGATCCAATTTATCGAACAAGAATCACATGAGAAAAGTAAAACGTCCATACACAAATTAGCATTAAAAAAAATCAGTAAATTACATCGAAAAATTCAAATAGACGCTGAAAATTACCTAAACCTAGATATTGAAGCCCGTCATAAAACCCGTAAAGATTTAAAACGTTTACGCTATAGCGTTGAATTTATTGCATCCTTATATGATAAATCAACGATAAAAAAATACTTAAAGGCAATCAAACCTGCTCAAGAAAGCTTAGGTCTATACAATGATTTAATCGTGGCTGAAGAGATTTTAATAAAATTGGTTAAAAGCCAACCACAAGTTTGGTTTGCCTTGGGCTGGATTGCCGCGGAAAAACAACGTATTTTACAACAATCTCAACAAGACCTACTCGACTTTGCCCAAATCAGTACATTGCAGTAAAGCGCACTCAACAAAGCAAAATAGTGAGATAAACGGCAGCATAGATCAGGCGATTTAATTTTGAGATTAATATAAAAATCCAAGCAAAAATGAATTTTATTCAGTATTGTATTTTTTAAACATAATCAAACTGCTCGATTGTTCACACAAGTATTTTGATTTCAAAAGTTCATCCCGAATGAACTTTAAGCTTTTTATACAAACTTTTGGAAGCTTTGTATAATTCATATTTTTCATTTTTTTGAATCAAGGTTGGTTTCCTATCGTGCAACGCTATGGATGTTGTCATGTTGAGCGGGAATATAGGATATATCCCCTGCTCAACATACATAAAAACAAAGCATGGCTTTGTTTGCAGCGTCAGATTTTTCTGCCTCTACGAGAAGTGAAATTTCATCGACGAAAATCTATTCAGACTTGAGAGCTAAAGCGTGGCATAGAATGCTTTATATGATTCAGCAATATATTCATCTCATTGAATTTAAGCATGCTTATTCAGGCGTGATTTCTTGGATAACAACAGCATCATCACGACAGCTAAATTTGATGTTTAACTGACCAAAGCGCATCCCATAAATTCTTTGCTCATCATCTTGATAGGCTGGACGTGGATCCAGTGCCAATACTGACTCCAGTTCTGCAATATATTGCTCATCAATTTTTGCATGTTGCAATAAACCTGTTTTTGATTGATGTGCCTGTTCTGACCAATAAACATTCTTGAGTACAGGTCGATCGTGTGCATAACCGCTTTGTGCATCCAATACAGCATCAGAATACTGAATATAAGGTTTGATGTCTAAAATCGGTGTGCCATCTAATAAATCACTTCCTGTCACATAAATACGAACAGTATTGCCCACTTTCTTGACCTGTTTGAGTTGAACGACCGACAATCCAACAGGTGCAGGACGATACATACTGCGTGTCGCAAATACCCCGATTTTCTTATTTCCGCCTAACCGTGGTGGACGCACTTGAGGTCGAAATTTATTCTGTTGTTGATTTTTATTGTCATGAAACTGCCAGATCAGCCACAAATGACTAAATTCTTCAATTCCTTCAAATGCTTCCATAACATTATAAGGGGCGAGCATTTCGATAAAAGATTCGACCTGAACCAAATTCGGTTGCCGGGGAATGCCAAATTTTTCAACATAAGGGGAATGCATAATGGCAATAATTGGAACACTTAACTCCGTCATAATCATTTTTTCTGATAAGCTCAATTAAATATATTCAGTTTATCGAGAATGATTTTAGATTAGAATAGCAAGCTGTTCTAATTTGATAATTTATTGAGACCTTTAATGGCTGCTTTCAACGTCGAAAAGATTACTCACGTACACCACTGGAATGACACTTTATTCAGTTTTAAGACCACACGTGATACTGCATTACGTTTTAAAAATGGTCAATTTGTGATGATTGGTCTTGAAGTCAATGGTAAGCCTTTAATGCGCGCATATTCAATTGCCAGCGCTAACTACGAAGAAGAATTAGAGTTTTTCTCAATCAAAGTACCTGATGGTCCTTTGACGTCTATTTTACAAAAAGTAAAAGTTGGCGATGAAATCTTGGTTTCGAAAAAGCCAACTGGAACTTTAGTCCTTGACGATTTAAATCCAGGCAAGAATCTTTATCTCCTTTCTTCAGGAACTGGACTTGCGCCATTCTTGTCAACTATTCGTGATCCTGAAACTTATGAACGTTTTGAGAAAGTGATTGTTGTTCACGGTACACGTTTTATTTCTGAATTGGCTTATCAAGATCTTATTCTCAATGAACTTCCAAACAATGAGTTCTTTGAAGAGTTAGGCATTAAAGATAAATTGATTTACTATCCAACAGTAACGCGTGAAGAGTTTCATACACAAGGGCGTGTAACGACTGCAATTGAAACAGGCGAATTATTTGAAAAAATCGGTTTACCTCGTTTTAATCCAGAGACTGACCGTGCAATGTTATGCGGTAGCCCTGCATTTCTTGATGACGTTGTGGCATTATTGGATCAACACGGTCTTAAAGAATCTCCAAAAATGGGCGTATTGGGCGACTACGTAATCGAACGGGCATTTGTTGAAAAATAAGTTTTAATTTTCAATAATTAAAATAAAGAACCGAGGTCAACGCTTCGGTTTTTTATTGATTATTGAATATAAAACAACACAGCCTGATTTCTAAGGACCGCCTCTTGGCAGAACTGTTTTAAGTCTTGAAAATACGGCAAAATATAGTTTAACCCTGCCTCACTGTCTTCATCCCCATATTCGGATAAATACCACCCTCACCCAAGGCATCAAGATCATATTGTGCTGTAAACTGACGATCACTCACCAACGCTACTGCATTCGCAACTTGCATCACTTGCTCTGCTGTTAAATATCTGGCTGGACCTATCCCTAAATCCTCACCGATCTGTTTACCGCCAAAAATACGATTGCTAAAGGCCCCTGTCCTCCATAAGAATCTCCATTTAAGATAAAATGAATGGCATGTCTTATCCAGATCTAGGGTCTATGATTGACGGTCTTTTTGATCACCCTACACATAAGCTTCAAGTAAGTTTGGTGACTGAACAAAATCTTCTCATAGTTGCATTGAAATACTCAGCAAATTATCAATCATTGACATTGTTTTCATTCTTTTTTTGTTCTTCTTCGCATTTATAGAACAAAAAACCATACACGTATAGGGCCTGATAACAGACCCTATAACTTGACGTATACAATACCGAAATTAGACGATCAATTTATACCTTTTTGGGCTTGACCATATTGATCTGCCATAACTTCAACCAATTGCTCTGGTTTGATGTATTTTTTAATTGCAGCATCGACATCGGCTTTAGTCAGCTTGGCAAATTCTTGATCACGTAAACCACGACTATCCATCTTTTTGTTGCGCTCAAGCTGACTGTTGAGCATACGGTGAATGATTCGCTCGTCTTCCAGTGAGGTCACACGTTGCTTCATGATATTGGCTTTTGCTGCTTCTAACTCTTGTGTGGTTACCCCTGTCGTTAATAAATCATTCAGCACTTTGCGAACCACTTGGGATACTTCCGCAGATTTTCCTGCGGTATAATTAGCTTCGATCGACAAAGCGCCTGCATCGTTAAAAGAATCCAAGTTGAGTTGACTGCCAAAACCGTAAACCAAGGCATTCTTCTCACGTAATTCCTGTCCTAAACGAGAAGATAACTGGGAATCACCAAGAATATAGCTAAACACAATTAACGCGGCTGCATCTTTATTGTCCACACCCACAGGTAGGGTTTGCAAAGCCTGATAGCTGCCAAATTCACGCTGTTCTGAAAGTGCATGTACTTTTTGCGCTTTGTAAGTATTAAATTCAGTGGATAAGCGTTGGTATGGCTGCTTGCCTGTCCAATTTCCAAACTGTTGGTTCAGTAACTTTTGCATAGCTTTGGCATCATATTGCCCTGTCACTGAAATAAAGCCGTGGTCCATAGCAAAATACTTTTTATATAGGTCAATCACCTGTTGATTTGTTGCCGCTTGAATCTGCTGCTTTGCCAGTTCAGGTTCAAAATGATAACGCAAATCACCTGGTTGATAGGTTTCCAATAGACGGGCTATTGTTAAGGATGAAACTGTTTCAGGCTCAGTATATGGACGGTCTAGGCTGGAAAGGCTTTGTAATTTAATCAGATCAAATTGTGATTGCTCAAATTTAGGATTCTTCATTACAGATACGATATATTTGAAGAAATCTTCAAATTTTTCTTTTTTCGCAGAAATTTGAATGGTGATGCCATTGTCAATTGCTGCGGCAGTTGCATCACCACCCGCTTCAATGGTTTTATCTGCAATATTCTGTAAGCTATATTGCTCTGATGCACGCAACAATAAATAAGCCATAAAGTCCAAAATCTGCGATTTATTTTTTAAAGCCTCTGCCGTACCAAAATTCACCTCAATGGTGGCATAGGTTTTATCATCACGTGTAGATGTTGGGAACAAAGCATACTGCATTCCATTTTTCAACGTTCCACGTTGGATCTTTTTCTCAGTGGCCTCTAGGTACTGTTTTGACTGTTGCACGTACTGTGCAACTTCAGCTTGATAAACACTGACATCTTTCAGAGGCTCGACAGCCGCTGCCTGTTGATCAAGTGTCTTCGGCTTTTCCGTTGCTTGTTTTTGTTCTAAGGCTTTTTTCTGGTCTTCCGGTGTAGGCTGGATATCACCATGGAAACGATGTTGTTGGGTTAAGAACGACTTTAAGGTTGAATTGGTTTCATTCACAGTCAAATTTTGAATGCGTTGTTGATCCTTGAAATATTGCGACCAGTCACCATGTGAAGTCACCACGTAATCGCTGAGCATGCCTCCAACAGCAGTCGCACTGCTCATTAGATTATCGTGTGCATTCTGAATTAAGTTTTTAACACGTTTTAATTCGACATCATTGAAGCTAGGATTCTGTTCTACACCAGAAATCAAGGATTGATCAATTTTTTTGGCGTCATGATTCGGTGCATAAATTGCCCCCATAAAGACCAAATTAAAATCGTCATCCAACCATGTTGTTGACTGAACATTAGTCGCAATGCCAGTTTCAACCATACTGGAGTAAAGATGTCCGCTTGGTTGTAAAGTATAAAGATAAGGTGCCAGTGCTAATGCAGGTTGAATTTTCTCATTTTTACCATTCATATAGATATTGAATTTTGCAAGATCGCTGCCCTTTTTAACGGTGAACTCACGATTTTTAATTTTCGCAGAATCTAATAATGGCACTTGTGCTTGTTGCGGGATTTGACGTGCAGGAATCGAGCTAAAATTTTTATCGATAGCTTTTAAAACCTCAGCCTTGTCAAATTTACCTGAAATCACCATGACTGCATTATTAGGTGCATACCAATCTTTATAGAATTTATTGAGTTCGCTCATTTTGATCGACTGTAATTCGGATAAATCACCGATCGGTAAACGACCCAAAGATTGATTGCCGTAGGCTGCTTTCCACATTTGATCCATTAATACAGCAAAAGGCTGATCCATGCGCACTTCACGCTCACGCATGACGATATTAATTTCAGATGGAACAAACTTCTCTTGAAGTACCAATTTATCCATACGCTGTGATTCTAAATAGATCACTTCATTTAAAATGTTTTGGTCTGGACGAACGATATTGGTATATTTAGTGGAATAATAATCAGTGCTTGCGTTGGTCATTAAGGTGTACTGATCTAAACGGCGTTGAAATTCCTCACCCTTTACATCTTGTGTACCTTTAAAAGCCAAATGCTCAAGTAGATGAGCCAAACCACCTTTACCTTGAGGATCATTTAAAGAACCCGTTAAATATACGGTGTTCATAAAAACTTTATTTTCTTTGTCATTTGGTGCAAGTAAAACCCGAAAACCATTCTCCAGCTTATATTCTTCAATATTATGATCAGATTTAACCAGAACAGTTTGAGTCAATGCTGACGCACTAAAACCAAGAATACAGAGAGAGAATGTGAGTTTTTTCAACCGCATAAGCATAAAAGAATCCAGAATTTTTTAAATTTTAAACATTTATAAGTTAGACATCTTAAAAAATCCTGAACATAATTTATAGTTAAGTTTTGAAAATATAGCTGTTTATTTCAACTGCCTTTGTAAGCATAAGTTTGTCAATACGACAAAATTGACTTAAATAAATATCTCCGCTTGCATGTACAATTGAGCATAACCTGAAATCTCAATACGATTGTCTGTTTGAAGGTTGCAGAATAATGTTCCACCACGCTCAGAAGCCTGATAGCCGATCAATTGATTTTTTGCTAATTTTTCGGCCCATAATGGCGCTAAACCTGTATGCATGGAACCTGTTACGGGATCTTCATTGATCCCTTTGTGTGGTGCAAAATAGCGAGCAACATAATCATATTGATCAGATGCGGCAGTAATGGTCACATCGTAGCCCCCTGAGCTTGCGGTAAATGCTGTACTCACGCTGTATTGTTCTGCAATCCGTGTGATGTTGATCAAATTTGGTTGTGCATCAATCACATCTTGTGCCGATTCACAGACTAAAATATAAGCCTGCGCATTTAAATATACCTCTTTGAATGGCTTATCAATCACATGATTGAGCAGTTCAGGATATTCCGATACTTTCTGGGGGGTACGAAGAGGAAAATTCATTTGAATTTTGCCATCATCGGCTTGTTGAATGGTAAAAATACCCAACTCTTTCACATGAAAACGAATTGTTTTTGCTGAGGTGTAATCTTTAAATAAAACAAATGCTGATGCTAATGTGGCATGTCCACAAAAATCCACTTCAACTTTTGGCGTAAACCAACGAATCTGATAGTTTTCATCATCGATTCTTTTGACAAATGCCGTTTCTGCCAAATTATTTTCTAGGGCAATATTCTGCATCAATGCATGATCAAGCCATTCATCTAAAACCAAAACTGCAGCAGGATTTCCTTTAAATAATTGTTGTGTAAAAGCATCAACTTGGTACATTTTCATCACAGAGACTCCTTATTTTCACACATTCTAGGTCAACTAAAAAAATGATTACAGATACAATTTAAGTATAAAAATGGGTACAAAAAATATTTGATGCATGAAACTTTTGATTCACAAGACGACTATGTACATTATATTCTTTCAGGACTATAACTTTTCATATTCCAATAAATAGGCAAAAACAATGAAGAATATGCAAACCACCCTCAAAAGCATCTTAATCACCAGTTGGTTACTCTTTTCACCCTTGGCCATTGCATCCGATACCATTTGGATTGCAGGATCGACACATCAAGGAACAGTGACCGTTCCCATCGAAAACGGTCCGAATGTTGTTTGGAAATGCAATGGTTCAGTCTGTCGAATGACTGGACCATGGGGCAATCAGCTATCGCTTGACTCATGCCAAAGCTTGGTCTCTCGAATTGGAAAAATCAGTTTTTATAAGAACAGCGCAGGCAAGATCTGGACAAAAAACTCTAAAGAATTGGCAGAATGTAATCAAGCAGCTCACTAGAAATCAAACAGTGAACATGATGATATCTAATCAATACTTTATCTATGACATGAAGTTTTTCAGCAACAACTCGTTCATACCATTTCACATGGATTTTATTGATTTATAGAAATTATATTTTACGGAATGCATTTTTCAGCAGATTAAAGATCTTATAAAAAAGGCATCTTTTGTTAAAGATGCCTTTTCAAAATTTTCAATACATTCAAATTAACTATGCTGCAAGTCTTCTTGTTCATCTGAAAGTAAAATAGATTGGTCCGTCTGTCCCATTAATTGACTAGTGACCACACCTGCAGTCATTGAGCCATCGACATTCAATGCTGTACGGCCCATGTCAATCAGAGGCTCAATGGAGATTAACAACGCCACTAAAGTTACCGGCAAGCCCATAATGGGTAACACGATCAGCGCAGCAAACGTTGCACCACCACCGACACCGGCAACACCAATCGAACTTAATGTAACCACACACACCAAAGTCAAAATCCACACTGGATCAAGTGGATTAATCCCTACTGTCGGTGCAACCATCACCGCAAGCATTGCCGGATATAAACCTGCGCAACCATTTTGTCCTATGGTTGTACCAAACGATGCTGAAAAACTGGCGATTGACTCAGGTATACCCAAACGGCGTGTCTGTGCTTCAATATTTAAAGGAATACTGGCTGCGCTTGAACGACTGGTAAATGCAAAAGTCAATACGGGTAAAACCTTTTTAAAAAAACGAATCGGATTAACACCAGTAAATAATAAGATCAATGCATGTACCCCAAACATGATTGCCAACCCTAAATAGGATGCTACCAGGAAACCGCCCAGATTAACCATGTCTGCTGCATTAGAGCTCGCGACCACTTTCGTGATTAAGGCAAATACACCATAAGGCGTAAGCGTCATCACCAAGCGCACCAGCTTCATGACCCAAGCCTGTAAAGTATCAATCGCCGTGACAATACGCTGTCCTTTTTCAGCATCATCTCTGATCAGATTTAAACCTGCCAGCCCCAGTAAAGTTGCAAAAATAACCACACTAATAATGGATGTCGGGTGTGCACCCGTCAACTCAGCAAAAGGATTGGTCGGCAAAAAGGATAAAATGAAATCTGGTACATTTAGATCAGTGACTTTACCGATATAATCCGTTTGAATTGCTTCCAGTCGTGCTGTTTCCTGTGTACCTTGTACCAAACCTGCTGCACTTAAACCAAAAAGATTGGTTACAAAAACACCAACCAGTGCAGCAATAAAGGTTGTTATCAGCAATGTTCCAATACTTATTACACTGATTTTACCCAGTGATGAAGCATTATGTAGTTTGATCACGGCACTCAATATTGAAACCAAAACCAATGGCATTACAACCATCTGTAAAAGCTTTACATAGCCATTTCCTACGATATTAAACCATTGAATAGATTCAGTTAAAATTGCAGAATTTGTACCATAAACCCAATGTAATCCCAGCCCAAATACAACACCTAGACACAAACCGGCAAACACTTTTTTAGCCAGACTCCAATCTGTCTTTCTGGTTTGCATTAACAGTATGATTAAGGCAATGAATATGACAATATTCAAAATGAGCGTATAGTTCATTCGAGTTCCAATAGTTTTGATCGTTTTATTATAAACTTTTTGTGAAATATCCAATAGCATTTAGCACTTTTAGTGATTTAAGTGTTGGTTTTTAGCAAACGATAATCAGCAGTAAAAACAATATCTTATTTTACTCATACGAATTTCATATAAGCTTGTGCAAATAATGAATAAGCTCTCCATATAGGTAATGACATGAATCAACATCTCCAAACTGTTGAACTTTCGAAAGCATATCGTCTGTTAAATCACGGTCCCACAGTATTGGTTTCTGCACAACATGAAAATGAACAGAATGTCATGGCTGCTGCATGGGCGTGTGCGTTGGAACTCGTACCTGCCAAATTAAGTGTTGTTTTGGATAAAAGTACAAAAACACGATTATTAATTGAAAAATCAGGCTATTTCATTATCCAAATTCCCACATTAAAGCAACTAAAGCTGGTACAAAAACTGGGTTCAATCAGTCAATTTCATGATCCAGAAAAATTGCCCCATTGTGAAACACCCCTATTCAAGTTTGAGGGTTTTGACCTGCCTGCCGTAGAAGACTGTGCAGCCTGGCTGATCTGTGAGTTGATTCCAGAACCCCACAATCAGCAAGAACATGATTTATTTATTGGCAAAGTGGTAGCTGCTTATGCAGATGACCGAGTTTTCCGCAACGGTCACTGGTATTATCATGAAGCAGATGCTGAGTGGAAAAGTTTGCATCATGTTGCAGGTGGGCATTATTACACCATCGGTGACCCTGTCGATGCCAACTAAATTGATCCATAAATATCTTATTTGAATTGAGACCCAAACAATCTAGCTGGTGTTTACTGTATTTTACCAATTGATCGATTATTCCCAAACTAAATATTGATTATTTATTGTCATTTTTTTCAATTCATCTTATGGTGAGTTGATTGAAAAATGGATGCCATACCCGTGAACAGGACTGTTTCAAATAAACTTCAATTGAGTGTTTTTCTCTGTCTGAGTACCTGTTTAGCGATTGGTATCCTCCGTTTTTCCTATACTGCATTATTACCCTCTACGCGCCTTGCCTATCATTGGGACAGCAGCTTTGCCAGCCTATTAGGCAGCGCCAATTTACTGGGCTATCTCATCGGTGCCTTATGGTCAATGAAACTCCCACAGAATGCAAGCATGCCTCGTTATCTGGTGTTTGCATTCACTACAGGAGCGATCAGTCTGTTCAGTTGTGCATTTTCAGGTTTTTCCGAAATATGGTATGTATTATGGCGCATAGTTTCAGGTATCAGTGGCGGCTTAATCATGATCCTTGCACCCAGTATCGTTGCACAATGTTGTAAAGTTGAACAACGCCTGAGCATTAATTTTATTGGCTTTAGTGGAATCGGGATTGGTGTTTTATTCGCCACGTTATTTTTGCCTTACCTTGATCGTATTAGCACCCAATCCGCATGGATGATTCTATTTGCATTCTCAGTTTTTATTTGTGTGATCACCATTTATTTATTGCAAGGTTTTAAAACGTATCTACATCAGAACAATGTGCAAACTGATACGGTCTTTTCGATGGATGGTTTATGTTTAAGTGTGTTAATTGTATACGCATGCAGCGCTTTTGCTTATGTACCCCACTCGTTATTTTGGATTGACTATCTCAAAAACACATTGCACCTCAGCCTTGATCTGATTAATTT
Source organism: Acinetobacter baumannii (assembly GCF_016508585.1). Lineage (GTDB taxonomy): Bacteria > Pseudomonadota > Gammaproteobacteria > Pseudomonadales > Moraxellaceae > Acinetobacter > Acinetobacter nematophilus. The sequence continues at coordinate 11,240 of NZ_JADVOP010000051.1, read as the reverse complement.
TAACTGGATTCTCTATGGTGCAGGCAGCGCGTTAGGTGCCATCAGTGCTTATTTATTGGCACGCAAATTTGGCAATTTTACTGCTTTAAAAATATTATATGGCATATATATAGTTGCAATTCTGGTCGCGATCTTTTCTATACACCCCATTTTTACTTATATTTCCTCATTTTTTACAGGACTGCTTAATCCAGCAGTCGTATTTTTAACGTCTTATACTATTTTGAATCTCTATCATGCGGCGTATAAAAAGTTGTGGAGTATTGCGACACTGGGATTCGCCATTACTCAACTGATTGGCGGCTTATGTTTTAGTGCATTGCAGCACTGGGGTATCTCATATCATCAACAATTTATACTTGCTTCTGTCGTGCTGATGATTGGTACACTGCAATTTATTATCTATACCCGAATGAAGTTGAAATCGCATGCATAAAATACGTTTTTTTATAGCCAAACCGTCTAATTTTTCATACAAGCGATTCATCTTCAATCAATTTTATGTTTCTCATATAAATTTTTAAAAAGTTTTGCTTAATCAGTTTTCTGTATTCTTGATTCACAGATGGTCTTGCTATCGCGAGGCGACATCGATGTCGCCATATTGAGTGGAGAGCATAGGAAGTACACTTCGCTTAACAGAAGATTTTTGTCATCTTTTTTACATCTTACTGAAAAGTGAAACATCGCCTACGCAAACAAACTTTAGATCTAAAGCGTGGCATTGCAAGCTTGAAATTAGCAAACGATATATTTATCGCAATGATTTGATTGATCTAGAAATTATCTTGCTATATAGGTTTTTCAACAGAATGCCTATGGAAGGAGGATGACTTGATATTGAACGTATCATCCTACTTTTAAGACATTCGCTGTTCAGACAAAACTAAACCTAATCATATTTTATCGTTTGGCATACAAATTGCTCATCTAAACCATTGATGAAAAATTCACAAAGGGTTTCATATGAGCGCTGAAATTAACAAAATCAAACCTGAAGATGAAGTTTTAAGTTTAGGAAAAAACCTGACTTTTGGTCTGCAACATGTACTCACCATGTATGGTGGTTTAATTGCTGCCCCATTGGTTGTCGGGACAGCCATTGGTTTAAATGCAGCCGAGATTGCATTATTAATTACCGCCTCGATTCTTGTCGGGGGGTTAGCCACATTATTACAGACCTTAGGCATGAAATGGTTGGGTGCTAAACTGCCGATTGTACAGGGTACTTCATTTGCTGCCGTCGCAAGTATGATCGCAATTGGAACCACAGGCGGTAATATTCAAACCATTTTGGGGGCAGTCATCGCCAGCTCTATTTTCGGCATGTTGATTGCGCCGTTTTTCTCAAAAATTGTGCGCTTCTTTCCACCGATTGTCACAGGATCCATCATTACGATTATCGGGATTTCGCTGTTACCCGTTGCTATTCGTTGGATTATGGGAGGAAATCCCAAAGCAGCATCGTGGGGGTCATTAGAAAATATTGGAATTGCGGCATTCACACTAGCGATCCTGTTATTGATCAGTCGTTTTGGTACAGCAACAATGGCTCGTCTGGCAGTATTGATTGCAATTGTCATTGGCACCATATTTACAATCTTTTTAGGGGTCGCTGACTTTTCCAAAATGGCTCAAGGTGAGCTGTTTGCTTTACCTCATTTATTCGCCTTCGGTCTGCCTGTTTTTGAAATATCTGCTATTTTAACCATGTGTATTGTCAGCATTGTGATCTTGACGGAAACTACCGCCAGCCTATTGGCGATTGGTGAAATTGTTGATACTCCAATGGACAGTGCTCGCCTTGCAAATGGTCTAAGAGCCGATATGCTTTCTTCAGCGATTGCCCCTTTATTTGGTTCATTTATGCAATGTGCCTTTGTACAAAATGTTGGCTTGGTCGCTATATCAGGTGTAAAAAGTCGTTTTGTGGTGGCAACAGGTGGAGCAATTTTAGTGGTTTTGGGTTTATTGCCTATTTTTGGTCGTATCGTCGCAGCAATTCCAATGCCTGTTCTGGGCGGAGCAGGGATTGTTTTATTTGGCAGTGTTGCTGCCAGTGGGATTCGTACACTTTCTAAAGTCGATTATCAGATTCAGTCCAATTTAATCATTGTTGCGGTTTCAGTTTGTGCGGGTTTAATTCCCCTGATCAGTCCAGAATTTTTTAATGCATTCCCCAAAGTATTACAAACCCTGTTCCACTCAGGTATAACAACAACCTGTATTGCAGCAGTCATGCTGAATATCTTCTTCAATCATCTGTCATTGGGTAAAAAGTCAGTTAAAGCACCAGTAAAAACAGCACAAACTATTACGCATTAATATAAGAAAAAGCAGAGCCTCTACCGAAGCTCTGCTTTTTCATCAACAACTACATTCAATCATTAAAAGATTATTTTGTGATTGGCATATGCTTTTTAATAAAAGCAACCAGTTCTGGATTCTTTTCAACAATCGCCTGGGTATGACTTGCATCTAATACAGGTAAGAAAGTGACATCTGTCCCTAAAGCTTTTAAACGTTGCTGTAAGCCATCCGTTACAGGATAAGGAACTGCCATATCAGCAGTGCCCTGAATAATCATCACTGGTGTATTAATTTTCTTGGTTGCGGGTTGATTATCACTGAGGAACTTTTTCACGGTTGGATTTTCTTGGAAATTACCACTCAAGCCCGGATAGTCAAGTACTGTTTTACCCCCATTTTTAACGATATAGTCACGAATATCATCCGCAAACTTGTTATGCAAGTCATCTAAACACAAACCATTCTCGCCTGTAGAACCTTCAGCGAATTCTGCGATCGTTCTAGAACGTTCTTGGAAAATCTCACGATAGTTGAACTTAGGTTCGTAAGCAGTGATCCCTACTGTGGTATAAGCAGCATAGGCCAATAATTCTGCATATACTTCAACTGCTGTACCGACAGGTTTGGTTCCTGCTTGTTCTTCTAAAAGTATCTTTTGAATTGCTAATGGCGCTACTTCAGAAATGATATAACCTAAACTTGAAGCAGGTGCACCTGCAACAGCGCCTCTATAGTTGACATCATTATTGGAAAGTTCTGCCGTACCTAAAGAAGCATGCCCACCTTGAGACTGACCCACCGACATCCATTGCCCATTGATCTGACTACCGTAATGAGTTTTGTAGGCTTTGACCGCATAAATCGCTGAATTTGCTTCACTCTTCAAATTCAAATACGGATGCATACCTGGTGTTCCTAAGCCTTCATAATCAGGCGCGACAACCACATAACCTTCTTTTAATAAGCTTTCTGCCATATTTTTAAAGCGTGGATTAAACTTGTTCCGACTTGGTGCACAGCTATCACCCACCCCAACCGTCCCATGTTCCCATACCACAACCTTCCAGCCTTCTGCCGGTCTTACCGTTTTAGGGACAAAAACCATCGCTGTGGCTTTTTTTGTTTCCCCTAAAACATTCGGCATATTATAGGTCATGACTTTGACGGAGGATGCTTCGCTCATGCTGTCTAAATTATATGAACTTTCCGATACATAACTTTTATTACTATTCCAATTATCCCAGTTGTCATCATCATTACATGCGCTTAAAAATAAAGCTGAACCGCAAGTAATAGCCAATAGTGTCCGTTTAAATAATACTTTCATTACCAAGTCCTCAAATTTTTCTTTTTTGAACAGCTCCGTGTTCCCTTCTAATTAAACATAAAAAAAAGCATCTTGCTAGGATGCTTTTAACTGAAGAGTAAAATAATGCGGGAATACAAATAATTAATTTTAATTTATGTGATTTATCACACTTTAAATCAAATTCAATCGGTTTAAACCCAATCAAATGAGTGCGATAAAAATACCGACAAAAATAATCAGTCCAACCCAACGATTGTGCCTAAATGCCCAGAAACATCTTTGTGGATCACGATCTTTGGTTTTACTCCACTGATAAATGAAGTCTCCCGAAACCAATAACAATGCAATCAGTCCAATCGGCAGCAAAATATTTTCCAAGTACAGCGCCGCCCCAATCAATACCACACTACTTAACTGTAATAATGAGATAATTTCTATATCGTATTTGCCAAATAGAATGGCGGTAGATTTAACCCCAATTTTTAAATCGTATTCCCGATCGGTAATGGCATACTGCGTATCATAAGCGACGGTCCAAGCCAGATTACCGAAATAGAGTAACCAACATGTCCAGCCCAGAGGTTTACCCATTGCAGTAAAAGACATGGGAATGCCCCATGAAAATGCCATTCCCAACACCACTTGAGGTAAATGGGTATAACGCTTCATGAAAGGATAAACAAATGCCAGAACTAAACCCGCTAATGCACAATAAAAGGTTGCAATCGGTAAGAAAAATAATGTACATGCACTGGCAGCCACCAACGCAATAAAGACCCAAACGGCTTCTTTCGCTGAAATCACACCAGTTGCAAGAGGACGATTTTTAGTGCGTTCAACATGAGCATCGACTTTACGGTCCGCAAAGTCATTGATTGCACACCCCGCAGCACGCATGAAAATCGTCCCCAAAACCATTGCAATCAGGGTCACAATATCTGGAATTCCCTCTGCGGCAATCCATAACGCCCACATAGTTGGCCAAAACACAAGCTCTGTTCCAATGGGCTTATCAAAACGACATAGATAATAATATGCTTCTAACCGTTGTTTCCATGTGGTTTGTTGCGCTATTGCCATGACAGTCCTTCAATACACTATTTTGAAATATTCTGTTGTTGTAAAAATTGCTCAAAAGCAGGTAAAAAGGTTTCTTGAACTATAAATTTACAACCATGCCAAGTATAACAACTTTGACGTGTCCAGCCTTCTGCTAATTTTAAAACACGTCTCTCACATAAGGGATTCGTTCTTTGGAATAAAAATTTTCCAATCGGCTTGGTCCGAATATGTTTAAACAAGCGGGCTTTGCGATGAATACTCAAGATAGGAAAAATACTTTTTGCCTTGACCCATGGTTGCGCTTCACAACCGTATAGGTAACTTTCTCGTACCCATGAAGTATGTTGGTGAGGCATTGACATCCATTGACTATCCAACAAGGTCATTCTTTGATAATGCTCTTGAATGGGCTGGACTTTAAAAACGCCACCTGCAGCATCTGTCAGCTGCTGGGTCAGGGAACCCTGTGCAAACAACCATGTTTTTAATTCAGGAGGAAATTTCTGGTCCCGTATTGCGCATGATTGTTTCAAGGTTCACCCCTTCCGTTTTTGGATGACTCAGTGTAACTGAAATTTTTAATTTTGTTTGAGTTGATCTTAAAAATGTTGAAAATTAGTTGAAAAATCAATCAAAATTAAAGACGCTTTAACATACTGAATAATTATCAAATAGGTTAACTACAATAAATCACTGCAAAGATTGAGCTTTTTTTAGTACAGCTTTACTATTTTCGTTTTGATTTATTTTGGTTTCTGCTACATTTTGTACATTAAAATCAATTGTAATGATTTCAGGACAAGCATAAATGAATATAAAAACTGCGCTAAAATTTAGCTTACTCTGTCTGCCTTCGACTTATAGCTTTGCACTTAACTTATCCAGTTCTCCGATCCAGCAAGTCACTCTGTACCCGACACTGGCGAAAATTGAACGAAGCATTCCTGTACAATCTGGTGAGCAATTGGTGACTTTAAGTGGGCTGGCTGCAAATTTCAATATCGACCAACTGCAATATCAAAGCACCAATATCGAGGTCAATGCAGTTTCTCACACTGACAGTGCATTGAATAAACCTGCTGGCAATGAATCTTCACAGTTACGAGACCAAATCGACGCGATTAAAAAGAAAATTTCAGAACAAAATTCAATTATTCAAGCGGCTGAACTACAAAATAAATTCTTGGGCAATGTGACCGAAGGTTCTGCACCTAAAATCCGTAAGCAAGCTTATGAAGCTTTTATCGCCATTGATCAAGCAAAGACTGAAAAAGAAAAACTTGAACAGCGTTTGGAGGAGCTGGAACAAGATTTAGGTGCGATTGGTGACAGTGAATTTAATCAAAGAACCCTTAAATTTTATGTCAATGCACCACAGCGAGGTGAAATCAAAATCAGTTATATGGTGCCTTATGCGCGTTGGCAACCGATTTATAAAGCTGAATTGAATACGCTGACTAAACAAATCAAGTTAACACGTATGGCAATGATTGCTCAAAAAACGGGAGAAGACTGGAACAATGTGAAATTATCGCTGTCTACGGCGACACCGCAAAACTATGTTCAACAAATTCAACCACAGCAATGGTGGGTCAATTATTTTGAGCCAGAACCTGTTGTACGCCCGCTTTATGCTGTTGCGCCAGCACCAATCACGATGGCTGAAATGAGTGTTGATAAAAAAGAAAAACGTGCCCAAAAAGCCCCACCGCAATTCCCACAATTCCAAGCGGCTGATTTAAACTTTAGTACTGAATTTCGTTCAGAAACCAAAGCCTCCATCCCAAGTAGCCAGCAGCAAATATTCTTACCTTTAAGCACAGAACAATATGCAGCAAAGCTTTCGGTATGGGTAATCCCTAAAAATAGTACCCAGGCGACGATCAATGCTGAAATTGCAAAACTGGACCAAAATTGGCCTTCGGGGATAGTCAAACTCTACCGTGACGGCGACTATATTGGACAAAGAACTTGGAACAACAGTACAGATGAAAACTTACAAATGAGCTTCGGTACAGATGATCAAATCCAAATTAAAGTCACTGATTTGTCCGACAAGAAAAACCCTGTCAAAGGAACACAGTCAGAAACCATACAGAAACAACAATATTCCGTGCAGAACCTACATAGTTATCCTATTCAGGTCACTATTTTTGAATCTGAACCACAGAGTCAAAATGGAAAACTGACCACTCAATCCACTTACAGTATTGCCCCTACAGCAACCCAATGGAATGGACAACCGAATATTAACTTATGGCAAGTAGATCTTAATCCAAAGCAAAGCTATAAACTGGATGTTCAACATCAATTTAAATATCCGAGCAAAGGCAGAACTTCTGGTTTTTAATCTTCTGTTTTCAACAGTAAAATAAAAGCCCAGTGCTGACTGGGCTTTTATTTTCTACTTGCGCATTCAGCATAGGCTAAAGATAATCGCCTTCACGTTCTGGCTGATACAGTACTTTCTCAATTTTAACTTTCATCAAATGCCCATCGGGTTGGGGCCACTCAATTTCTTGCCCTTCAGCTAAGCCCAATATAGCGGCTCCAACAGGAGCAACAACATTGACCTGACCTTTATCACCACGGAAATCATGCGGATAAACCAATGTGATTTCAGTTGCTTCTGTCGATGGTGCAATAGTGATCAGTACCTTGGCATTCATGGTCACAACATTAGCAGGTACAGCGTGAGGTGCAACAACTTCTGCACGGGCTAATTCATCTTCTAGATGCTGCATGGTGATCGTCAATTTTGACTGATGTTCCAACATCGTTTCCAAACGATGTAAGTCCTGTTCTGAAATAATAATATTGGGTTTAGTCATGTACCAAATTCCTTTGCGCTATTGCATTACCACAATCGTATTGATAAAGCTGATCTCACAGTTATACATCAATTCTCTTGCGGATGACGTTTTATACAGCAAGTGATCTGTTTAGATATTCAAATTTTTAATCATCTATTTCTTTTATAACAGATATTTAATCAAATATATTGGTTTTTATGCAACCATAAAAAAAGCCCCCTTGAGAGGAGGCTTTCTCAAGTTAATGCTTATTTTGCATAAACTGGGAATTTAGCACATACCGCCTCTACTTTGGCTTGTACTGCTTTGATCACAGCTTCATCACCTTTTGAATCCAAGATGTCTGCAATCCAACCGGCTAAATCACGTACTTCTGCTTCACCAAAACCACGTGTTGTTACAGCAGGCGTACCAATACGGATACCTGAAGTGACGAATGGAGAACGCGGATCATTTGGTACAGCATTTTTGTTTACTGTAATATGGGCTGCACCTAACCATGCATCGGCATCTTTACCTGTCACATCTTGTTTAATTAAAGACAACAAGAATAAATGGTTTTCTGTGCCGCCAGAAACAACATCATAACCTCGTGAAATTAACACTTCAGCCATCGCTTTAGCATTAACAACCACTTGTTTCTGATATTCTTTATATTCAGGTGTCATTGCTTCTTTAAAGCAAATTGCTTTTGCAGCAACAGCATGAACCAAAGGACCACCTTGGTTACCAGGGAATACAGCAGATTGAAGTTTTTTCTCAATCTCTTCATTAGCCTTAGCAAGGATCAAACCAGAACGTGGACCACGTAAAGTTTTATGTGTAGTCGTTGTGGTTACATCAGCAATTTGTACTGGGCTTGGATATACACCAGCAGCCACTAAACCAGCAACATGTGCCATATCTACAAATAAGTATGCACCAACTTTATCCGCGATATCACGGAAACGTTGCCAGTCTACGATTTGGCTATATGCAGAGAAACCCGCAACGATCATGCGAGGCTTGTGTTCTACTGCCAAACGTTCAACTTCTTCGTAGTCAATTTCACCAGTTTCTGGGTTTAAACCATATTGCACTGCATTATAAGTTTTACCAGAGAAGCTTACTTTTGCTCCGTGGGTCAAGTGACCGCCATGTGCCAGGCTCATACCTAAAACAGTATCGCCTGGGTTTAAAAGAGCAAGGTAGACTGCTGAGTTTGCTTGAGAACCTGCATGTGGTTGTACGTTAGCATAGTCAGCACCAAATAATGCTTTAGCACGATCGATCGCCAATTGTTCGATCACGTCTACGTATTCACAACCGCCATAATAGCGTTTACCAGGATAACCTTCGGCATATTTGTTAGTGAGTTTTGATCCTTGTGCTTCCATTACTGCAGGTGAGCAATAGTTTTCAGATGCAATCAATTCAATATGTGCTTCTTGACGGGCATCTTCTTGAGAAATTGCTTGTGCGATTTCTGGATCAAATTCAGAAATAGAGATATTGGCGAACATTAGCGAGGTCCTATGAATTAGGGCTTTTAAGCCGTGCTAAGATTGCGCGTATTGTAGCATGAAGTTCGTAATTAAACAGAATGAAGTTTACTCTGTTTGAAATAAAAATGACTGATGTCTAAAACATCAGTCATTTTTTGAGGGTAGGCGTTTTAAACACTTACTTCGCTGCAAACATACCCTTTACGTCTGCAACAATATTATCGATATTTAGAGCATAGGCCTTACTATGATCCCAAGTAGGATTGGTAATATAACTGACTTGTGTACCAAACGCTTTCGCTGTTCCATATAAAGTATCTGTTGCAATCTGAGGTACAGTGGTATCTGCCCCACCCTGATAAATCACAACAGGTGTTTTGACTTGAACCTGTAGGGGTTGTGAATCCACTTCCAGGAATTTTTGTACGACGGGCAAGGTCGTAAAGTTATCGGTTGTTCTTGGATAATTTTTCAATGTTCCATTGGTGATAGCATATTTTGTCATTGCTCCTGCAAATTGCAGTCCCAGCATATCATAACAAACTGATTCAGCATTTTTAGCAATTGCATCCGTTGGTACTTTAAATACTTGGCTATAGTCCAAAGTCGAGTTTGTATTGCGTAAGCCCGCAGCAATTAAAGCAGTAAACGTATCCAAAGAGGCATAAACAGGTATCTGCTGCGGTGGTGTTGCATTTTCAACTGAAAAATTTCCAGCACTCAGGATTAATTTCAATTGCGAAGCAGGTGCAACTGCGACAGTACCTTTATAGTCTAGATCTGCGCGTGCAGCATATTGCGCAGCACCTAATGCAGCTTGACCACCTTGAGAATGGCCGACTGTCACCCATTGTTTGGAAGCTTTGCTGCCTAACCAACTGCGTGTTGCCACGACAGCATCAGTGATTGAATATGCTTCACTTTTTAAATTTAAGAATGGATGTAATTCTTTTCCGCCAGGCTCACCCAATCCTTCGTAATCCGGTGCGACCACTACATAGCCTGCTGCAAGAAACTTAGAAATCATGTCTTTGATGTAATCATTCATCACGTTACGACTTGGCGCACATGAATCTGCCACTCCAGTTGTTCCATGTGCCCAGGCTACGATTGGCCAGCCACCCGCTGGTGCTGCTGTTTTTGGTGTAAAGACTAAGGACGTTGCCTGAACTTCGGTACCATTAATACCTTTCATTTTATAGGTCATCACGACACTGTCCGTTGCCACAGCAGAAAAGTCTGTTTTGATATAGGCACTTGGGGTACCGACTACAGGGTTGGCAATGGTGTTGACATCTGTATTATTTGGAGGAGATCCTGATGAACCCCCTCCACCACCGTTATTACATGCTGTTAAAGCGATCCCAGAACTTAGAATTAATACTGTCAATAATTTTTTTTTCATGTGATTTATCCTTAAACACAATATTTTAAATGTATACGATTGAACACGTATCATTGTTTAATCAATACGTCAAAAAAATATGTTAGGCAAGTCTTTTGATCATTATTTTTAAGGGCTAAATCAACTGAATAATTCGTCAATAATGGCGTCAGGTTATGTAAGCTGCAATATGTTTTGTAATACCCTGAAGAATATAAAAATTTAAAATTACGGGGAGAGGATTATTGATAAAATCAATATAAAAGTAGTTGAAAGATTCGTTTAAAATTTCAATTTCATTTTACTTTAGCAACGCAGATTTTATCGCAAAATAAGGATCAACAATAGTAAGTTAATATGCCATGATCTGTTAAATACTTACTCGATTCATTTAATTATTTTAAAAATTTCACTATAAATAGATTGACTCAAGTTATTTCTCGAACGGTTTTGGTGTACAACGATTTGAAAATTAAGACTCGCCCGAACAACTTAAATTTAAGGCATAGCTTATGAAGTTTGCTTAGCTCGGTAAAATTATTCAATATTGCTCCATGTGTATGAATTTGATTGCCCTGAATTTCGAAGTTTATTTCATTCAGTCACACCTCTGGTAATTTGATGCCATGCATCTTCACTTCAACTCAACTTCGTAGTTGCCAGCCTAAACCCAACCTAAACATTGTTGCATATTGATCTACCAAAGAAGCAATGCATCGCATGATTTACCGTCCGCAGCAGCGTATTACATAACCCAAGGATTTATATCATCTACAATATAGCGCTTATATTAAAAAAATTAACAAGCATGATTTAAAAATCATTAGAAATTACTCTAAAAAATGATGTGGTATATTTAAAATCATATAAATATCAAT
>NZ_JADVOP010000050.1 GCF_016508585.1 Acinetobacter baumannii | reverse complement strand
ATTTTAGAGTGATTGATAAAATAGATGAGCAATTTTGGAACACTTGTGTATTTAAATTGTGCAATATAAGTCATTCTGATAAAGGTTATACGAATTTAATATTTATATCATTCATCGTGCAAATCTTGAGAGATTGAACGTTGATAAATCTTTAATAATTGTCAATTTTTTACGGTAAAAAGAAACAAAATTTACAACGAAAATTATGGATGGCATGAAATTCGCTTTCGATTTGGGGCTGTTATCTTGTACAGTTTTTCACTATTGTTAATTTGATATTTGGTTTCGTGCCAAAGCGGTAATGTACAGGATGGTCGTACCGTTAGCATTCTGTTTCATATGATCTGATTCAGAGCTGAGGCGTTTTTCAAAGTTTGCTACTCATATAAAAATACATAGGTATGAATTTGGAATCTAAGCTTTTACGTATTGCGTTGTGCGCTTATGCAATCGGTTGTGGGGAAATCGTAGTGGCGAAAACTCCTGCGCAACCCAATAAAATCTTGAATTTGGCTTTTGAAGCGCCCGATGATGGTTTTGATATGGTCAAAACCTATAATTACTACAGTGGCAATATCGCAGAAGCGATATTTGAGCCTTTGTTAAAATATGATTATTTGGCTCGACCGGTGGTACTGGTACCCAATACAGCACAGTCCTTACCCAAGATAGAGCAAGAGGGCAAGGTGTATATCTTTAAAATTCAGCCTGGAATTTATTTCACTGAAGATCCCGCATTTAAAGGCAAACGGCGTGAATTGACTGCTCAGGATTATATTTACTCGATACAGCGTATCAGTGATCCGAAGAATCACTCTCCAACCTACTCTTTTATTGATGGTAAGATCCAGGGTTTAGCATCTGTTGTTGCTCAGGCAAAGAAAACAGGAAAGTTTGACTATGATGCACCGATTGCAGGGCTTAAAGCCTTGGATAAATATACGTTGCAATTCACCCTGAATCAGGCTGACTATAATTTTCCCTATATTTTGGCTTATGTCACTTTTAGTGGGACAGCACGAGAAGTCGTCGAGTTTTATGGAGAGCGTATAGCACAACATCCAGTAGGTACTGGACCCTATCAACTCAGTAAATATGTACCGCGTAGTAAAATCGAACTGGTGGCAAACCCTGACTATCGTGGTTTTATCTGGAACTATAAATCTACTGGAACAGTTTGGGATAATCAGTTGGTCAAGGAAATGACAGGCAAAAAAATGCCACAAGTGGGAAAGGTTGTGGTGAGTATTATTGAGGAGGAACAATCCAGATGGCTAGCGTTTAAGTCAGGGCAATTGGATTTTGATAAATTAACTTCTAATGCTGTTCCACAAGCACTCAATGGCACACAATTAAAACCCGAATTAAAAAAACAAGGTATTCAATACTTTCCCAATAAAGACCCCGAAATTACCTACACCATGTTCAACATGAAAGATCCAATTGTAGGAGGCTACAGCTTAGAGAAAATTGCCTTGCGTCGAGCGATTACCTTGGCTTATAACCAAAATGAAGCGATTAAGCAACTTTATAAGGGGCAAGCTGTGCGAGCTGAAATGCTCGTGCCAGATGGGGTACAGGGTCATAATGCCCAATATCGTAGTAGCGTGGCTTATAATCCTCTGTTGGCGAACAGATTACTGGATCGATTTGGTTATAAAAAAGCAAAAGATGGATACCGAACTTTACCCAATGGGCAGCCGTTGATATTGAAATACAATACAGAAAATAGCTCAAGTTCAGTCATTCATTCTGAATTATGGAAGAAAAATTTGGATGCGATAGGCGTGCGTGTTGAATTCAAAGTCAGTAACTTTGCTGATAATTTAAAAGAAGCGATGCAATGTAAACATATGATTTGGGGAGGAGCATGGATTGCTGACTTTCCAGAAGGTGAAAATTTTGCTCAGTTGCTTTACGGTCCTAACTCAGGCAAAGGTAATTTAAGTTGTTATCAATCGAAAGCTTACGATTCGCTTTATCGGCAAGCCTTAACCTTACCGCCACAACAACGACAGCCTTTTTATGAAAAAATCAGTCGTCAGATTGAAGCAGATAACCCTTGGATTATACATACCACTCGAATTCGCAATTGGTTATTGCAACCACAAGTTCAAGGCTATAAAGCACATCCAATGATGAACACCGTTTGGCAATATCTTGATGTACAGCCAGTCAAAAAATAACAGATAAAGTTGAAGGAAATGATGAAGGATAATTTAAGTCGGAAACTTAAACAGATTGGATCAAGTGTAGTGTTGGGCAGTATGATGCTTACAGGCACGGTGAGCATTTTTGCCAAAAATCCCGCAGATCCAAATAAGATTTTACGTTATGTTTTTCCTGTTGCTGAAACGGGGTTTGATCCAGCCGGGACACAAGATCTTTATTCTGCACATGTGCATAATTCAATTTTTGAAGGCTTATATACCTATGATTATCTGGCATCGCCTGCCAAATTGGTGCCGCGTACTGCTGTCGCATTGCCAGATGTGAGTACGGATGGGTTGACCTATACTTTTAAAATTAAAAAAGGCATCTACTTTGCAAAAGATCCAGTGTTTAAAGGTAAGGCGCGAGAATTAACCGCACAAGATTATGTCTATTCCTACAAGCGTTTATTAGATCCAAGTTTACATTCACCCAATAGTTGGTTGCTGGATGACAAGATCGTGGGGATAGATAAAGTTCTTGATCAAGCCAAAAAAACGGGAAAGTTTGATTATGATCAAACCGTTGCAGGGCTTCAGGCAACAGATCGCTATACATTGGTGATTAAATTAAAACAGCCTGATCAAAACTTTCCCATGCTTTTGGCACATCAGCCCGCAGGTGCAGTGGCTCGGGAAGTAATTGAACATTATCGTGATAAATCGGGTTTTGCCATGGCTCATCCGGTAGGCACAGGTCCTTATATTTTGACCAAGTGGATTCCTGGCTCACGTATTATTTTAAAAGCAAATCCTGATTATCGCGGCTATGTTTGGGATTTCAAGGCTTCTACGCCCGAAGACCAGAAAATTGTCGATGCGATGAAAGGCAAAAAGATGCCGCAAATCGGTGTGGTTGATATTCAAGTGATGGAAGAAGCGCAATCACGCTGGTTGTCGTTTAGCAAAGATGAAACGGACTTGTTTGTTCTGGATGGTGATTTAACTGTTCAAGCGATTCAGGATGGTCAGCTCAAGCCTGAACTGGCGAAAAAAGGCATTCAACTTTCCCGAATTGTCGATCCTTCGATTGATTATTATTACTGGAATATGCAAAACCCTATCGTCGGTGGTTTAAGTAAGGAGAAAATAGCCTTACGTCGTGCCATGGCAATGGCTTATTCACCAGACAATCAGATTAAAATTTTAATGAAAGGTGATGCACAAAGATTACAATTCCCCGTCCCTTATGGCGTAGTGGGACATGATCCCAATTATAAAACCAGTATTCCTTATTCAGTCAAAGCAGCCAATTTACTTCTCGATCGTTATCACTATAAGGTGGGAGCAGACGGTTGGCGAACCCTGCCTGATGGTAAGCCGTTGGTGATTGAATTAGCCGTTTATGGGGGCAGTGCACGCAGTCAACAGAGTGCCGAATTTTGGAAAAAAACCCTAGACAATATCAAAGTCAAAATGACCACCAAATCCTTGCCTTTTGCAGAAGGTCTAAAAGCTGAAAAGCAATGTAAAACTATGTTTAAAGGTTCTGCCTGGGTTGCCGACTATCCTGATGCTGACAACTTTATGCAACTGTTCTACAGCAAGAATATTCATGCAACCAACAATGCCTGCATGAAAATACCAGAATATGATCGCCTGTATGAACAAACTCAAAAGTTAAAGCCAGGTCCTGAGCGTGATGCACTCTATCGCAAAATGGCAAGAATATTGGAAGTCTATATGCCTGTACAAATGGCATCGACGCGTTACCGAAATGCTTTGGCGCAACCGCGTGTGATTGGATTTAAAAAGCATCCCATTCTTCCATCAGAATGGATGTATTTTGATATGAAAAAGTAATGTTTAGCGGTGGCTGAAAAATAAACAGATTGAATTTTGAAAATAAATTGAAGATTGGAGAAAAGATGAAAATGAAGATATTTAAGCTGAGTGCCTTATGTATGTTATCGGTCAGTTGGGGACAGTGGACATATGCACAACCCGAACGCAGTACTTTACCAAAGTTTCAAGCAAAAGATATTCCAGCACAGTGTGATGCGAAAATTGCCAATGTAAAAAGCAAACTTGCTGAATTTGCCACGCTCAAACTCAAAAATAATGCACCAGCCGGAAATGTGTTGGCAAAATGGGATCAGATTTTTGCTGAGTTTGAAGATTTTTATGGACCGATCAATCTGATGAGCAATGTTGATCCGGATGCAGCATTACGCAAAGCTGCTGAGGATTGTGAGGTTAAAATTAGCCAATTCCAGACGGAAGTCTATCAAGATGCCAAACTATATCAGCAGATAAAAAAAACCAAAGCCACGAACGAGATTGACAGTAAATATCGCCAAGATATTTTGGATGGTTTTGAAGATACAGGCGTTCAGCTCTCGACGGAAAAACAAGCCCGTTTAAAAGTGATTTTGGATGAATTGACCAAGATTCAACAAGAATATGCGCGAAACATTCGTGATAATCCAGAAAAATTAGAATTCACACCTGCCGAGCTGAAAGGTTTACCCGAAAGTTATATCTCCAATTTAAAGAAAAATGAAAAGGGCAACTATTTATTGGGGTTTGATTATCCTGAATATCGTCCTTTTATGGAGTTGGCAGACAGTGATGATGCCCGTAAACGCTACCAAATCGCCTATACACGCCGTGGAACAGAAAAGAATTTAGTCCTGCTTAAACAAGCCATTGATTTGCGTTATGAATTGGCACAACTGTTTGGTAAAGCCAGTTATGCCGATTGGGCATTGAAAAATCGCATGGCGCAAAATCCTGAAACAGTAAATAAGTTTCTCAAAGAGGTACACAATACCGTTGCTCCATTGGAACAAAAAGAAGTACAGGCTCTTCGCGAATTCAAAGCTAAAACCTTGAATATTCCTGTAGAAAAAGCTGAAATTAACCGTTGGAGTGAGGCGTACTGGAGTGAAAAATTACGTCAGCATAAGTATCAAATTGATCAAGAAAAAATGCGTGAGTATTTTCCAACCCAAGCGTCGCAAGACTGGTTATTTGCCATTTCATCTCACCTATATGGAATCGAGTTTAAGCCTGCCAAAGTCGATGTTTGGCAAGATGAAGTTGAATACTACGATGTAATCGATAAGCAGACAGGTCAACTTTTAGGTGGTCTGTATATGGATAAGTTTCCACGTGAAGGTAAATATGGTCACGCTGCGGTTTGGGGAGTAAGAGGCGGAAGTACATTGACCCAGCGTAAGCCCATTTCTGCTTTGGTCACCAACTTTAACCGTAAAGGCTTAAACAGTGATGAACTGGAAACATTTGTACATGAGTTTGGTCACGCTTTACATGGCATTCTCTCAAATACGCGTTATGCCTCGCAGTCAGGGACTTCTGTAGAGCGTGACTTTGTGGAAGCACCTTCCCAAATGTATGAGGAATGGGCACGTCGTAAAGAAACGCTTTCTACCTTGGCGGATTATTGTAAACCTGCATGTCCACGCATTGATGATGAATTGATTGCAAAACTCAAAGCGGTTAAAAACTATGGGCGTGGCATGTTCTATTCACGTCAGACCTTGTATGCGCAATACGATATGGCATTACATACTGCCCATGCATTAAAAACCCAGCCTATGGATGTTTGGAAAAATCTTGAAGCCCAAACGGCTCTGGGCTATGTGCCTACAACAGAATTCCCGGGTCAGTTTGGTCATATTATGGGGGGCTATCAGGTCGGTTATTATGGTTATATGTGGTCTGAAGTCTTGGCCTTGGACATGCTTTCCGCATTTGGCGATAACTTAAATAATCCTGAAGTTGGCGCACGCTATCGTAAAACAATTCTGTCACAAGGCGGGCAAAAGAAAGCTGAACAATTGGTGGTCGATTTCCTGGGCAGAGCACCGGATAACAGGGCATTCTTTCAGGAAATTACGGGACAACGTAACTAAAGGGAATTAGAACTATGTTGGCATACATCATACGTCGTATATGGCAGATGATTCCCACCATGTTGGGAGTTGTGTTGCTGATCTTCTTTTTATTCAATTGGGTTGGGGGCGATCCTGCATATATTCTTGCGGGGAAAATGGCGAATCCAGAACAAATTGAAAACATTCGCCAGCAATTGGGTGTCGACCAACCCTATTACATCCAACTTTGGATTTTTATTAAACAGATTGTCACCTTTGATTATGGTTTTAGTTGGAGTACAGGTGAGTCCGTTTCAAATATTATTTTGACCCGTCTAGGACCGTCACTGACCATCATTATACCGTTGACGATTTTACAAACTGTGATTTCAATCATTTTGGCATTGGCTGTTGCATCGGTCCGTGGTTCTTTAACGGATCGAATGGTGATGCTGTTGTGTACCATTGGGATGTCGATCAGTATTTTGGTCTACATCATCGTATTTCAATATAGTCTGGCTTATCAGCTAGATTGGTTCCCAGTACAAGGCTGGAGTGACAGTTTGACTGAGAATTTATTTGAATATGCCCTATTGCCGATTCTCATTATGTTGGTGGTCAGCATTGCACCAACATTACGGCTTTACCGCAGTTTCGTCTTAGATGAAGTGAATCAGGACTATGTTAGAACCGCTCGTGCAAAAGGCGTAGGAGAAGGGCGTATTTTAGGCGTCCATGTGCTTCGTAATGCTTCAATTCCGATTATCACTGATGTGATGGCAAGCCTGCCTGGTTTATTAATCGGTGCATTCCTGATAGAGCGCTTTTTTGGGATTCCGGGGATCGGGCGTGAAATCATTATAGCGGTTGAGCGCAGTGATTTCCCTGTGATTAAAGCCATTACCGTGTATGTTGCGGCTGCAACCATGATTTTTAATCTCATCGCTGATTTGATTTATAAAGTGGTTGATCCACGTGTACAGTTGAAGTAGGTGGGATGATGCTTGGAATTTTATCTAAAAAAGTAGAAGCACAACAGCCTGCTTCTCCAGGGCTATGGCGTTTGGCGATACGGCGGTTAAGAGCCGATCGTGTTGCCATGGCATCTTTATTGATATTGCTGGGTTATTTCATCATTCTCATTTTATCCATGACCGGTGTTATTGCCTCAAACTGGAATAAAGAAGTTGCTGAAAGTTATGCGCCACCAACCTTTATTGGAGCAGACCAAACACTACAAAATACTGCCCAAAAGACAGCAAATACAGCAGCTTTACCTGAAAATCCTGCTGATCCTCTAAAAGACGTGATCAAAGCGTTGAATGCTCAAATTGCATCTGAACAGGGTGCAGGTGGGGCAGTGGATTATTATGGTGTTCAAGATCCACTTGCCGAGGATATGAAAGCCATTGATCAACAATTGGGTGGACATTTGCTGGATCAGCAAAGTGAATTGAAAAAAACCTTGCCTTTCGGTGCAGACAAGTGGGGACAGGATGTTTTACTAAAGACCATTAAAGGCGCTGAAACTTCAATTGTGGTTGGGCTGGTTTCTGCATTGTTGGCTGTGGTCATTGGTACATTTTTAGGTGCGATTGCAGGCTATTTTGGTGGATGGGTCGATGATCTACTCAATTGGTTCTACAGTATTTTTACCTCTATTCCCTATTTATTACTGGTCTTGGCGATTGCAGCTGTATTACAGCAGAAAGGGATTTTATCTATCGTTTTGATTCTGGGCTTAACCGGTTGGACAGGTGTGTTTCGTTTAATTCGTGCTGAATATATGAAACATACCTCACGTGAGTATGTACTGGCCGCCAAAGCTATTGGGGTTAGCCATCTCAGGCGAATGTTCGTGCATATCTTTCCAAACGTCAGTCATATTGCATTGGTTCAAATGTCAATTTTAGTGGTTGGGTTTATTAAATCCGAAGTAATTTTAAGTTTTCTGGGTTTTGGTGTTCCTGTCGGAGTTGTGTCGTGGGGCAGTATGCTGAATGAAGCACAGAGCGAGCTCATACTCGGTAAATGGTGGCAATTGGTTGCAGCATCAGTCGCGATGGCAGTACTGGTTACAGCATTTTCAATGTTTACTGATGCATTACGCGATGCATTAGACCCTAAAATAAAATAAGGAGTACATAGATGTCAGAACAACATGTGATACCTCCTGTACTGCTGAGTGTTCAAGATCTCAGTGTGAGTTTTAAGGGGGAAAATAAGCAACTCATTGAAACTGTAAAAAGCATTTCTTTTCAGATTCCTGCCAATACCACAGTAGCATTGGTGGGAGAGTCGGGCAGCGGTAAGTCAGTAACATCTCTGGCAACAATGGGACTCTTGCCCAAAGATCAGTCTTATATTGCTGAAAAAAGTAAAATTATGTTTGAAGGTCAAGATTTACTGTGTCTGACAACCAAACAAATGCGTAAGATTTGCGGTAAAGATATTGCCATGATTTTTCAGGAACCGATGTCATCGCTTAATCCTGTGTTTACTGTGGGTGATCAAATCGCTGAAATTCTACGCATTCACTTAAATATGGGGCGAAAACAAGCGCGCCAACGTGCGCTCGAGTTACTCACTGAAGTGGGGATCCCATCCCCAGAAACCAAGATCGATGCTTATCCCAATCAGCTTTCGGGGGGGCAACAGCAGCGGGTTATGATTGCAATGGCGATTGCATGTGAACCTAAATTACTGATCGCGGATGAACCGACCACAGCACTAGATGTTACCATCCAAAAGCAAATCTTAGATTTATTAGAGGCTTTGCGCAAACGCCGTCAAATGTCGATGTTATTTATTACTCATGATTTGGCTTTGGTGAGTGAGATTGCAGATCAAGTGATTGTGATGCGTCATGGCGAAATTCGTGAGCAAGGTTTAGCCAGAGAGGTGCTTGAACACCCCAAGGATCCGTATACCAAAGCTTTATTGTTATGCCGACCAACATTGTCTCAACGTCCATATCGTTTACCTGTCATCAGTGATTTTCTTGAGCGGCAAGAACCACATTCGCTTGAAGATGGTGATTTAGCAGAAACAAAAATGCTGGAAAGAACGCGTGGCTTGGTGGGTGGTGAAGAAATTATTCTAGAAGTTAAGGACTTAAAAAAGTCATTTTTTAGCCGTAAAGGATTCTTTGGAAAAGAGGAATATCAAGCGGTGAAAGGTGCATCTTTTCAATTGGCGAAAGGAAAGACTTTAGGTCTAGTCGGTGAGTCAGGATCAGGCAAAACTACAATTGGTTTATTGCTCATGCGTCTACAGCAGGCAACAGGCGGGCAGGCGTTATTTCAAGGAAAAGATATTTTGGCAATGTCTGAAAAAGAATTTACCCAATATCAACGTAAAATTCAGATTATTTTCCAAAACCCTTATGCTTCATTGAATCCACGCTTTACCGTTGGACAGATCCTGATGGAACCGATGCAGATTCATGGCATTGGTGCAAACGATGTAGAACGTAAGCAGTTTGCCTTAGCGTTATTAGAGAAAGTCAGTTTGCCTGTTCAAGCTTTCGATCGTTATCCCCATGAGTTTTCTGGAGGGCAGCGTCAACGGATTGCGATTGCCCGCTGTTTAACACTCAAGCCTGAAATTTTGATCTGTGATGAGTCGGTATCCGCATTGGATGTTTCAGTACAAGCGCAGGTGTTAAATCTACTTCAAGACTTACAGGATGAGTTTGGATTGAGCTATATTTTCATTTCACATGATCTGTCTATAGTGAAATATATATCTGATCAAATCATGGTGATGAATCATGGTGATATTGTCGAAATCGCCAATTCTGATGAATTGTATCAGTCACCAAAACATGAATATACCAAACGTCTGTTGAGTGCGATTCCTCAAGCTGCGGTTGAACATCTGTCCTGATTCACGTTTAATTAAAAAGCCACTCGATTGAGTGGCTTTTTATATTGAAGTATTCGAGTGTTTTAGAACTTCTTAAAACCTTTCGTCACGACAAAAGGTTTTTTCTTTTCAGGTTGTTCACTGCGTTCTTGACGGTCTGCATAGTCTCGACGATCATTGCTGTAACGCTCATCTGAGCGATTACGGTTTTGTTGCGAACCATAGCGGTTTTCAGAACGGTTGCTGTTAAAGCTGTTCCCACGATTATCAGCACGATCGTGATTGTAGCTGTTGCCGCTCGAACGCACTTTATTGAAACGGTTTTCAGAACGTTCATTACGCTGATCAGCACGGTTTTCACTGCGGTTTTGACCATATTGGTTTGAACCTGTTTTAAAGTCGCGCTGTTCATTATGGCTATATTGTTGTTCACCTTCACTGTCACGACGTTGCTGACGAAGGAAACCGCCACGACGTGCAGCCATAGGTTTGTCTTGCATACGTTCTGTACGGCGTTTTGCCATACCAAATAGACCCGTACCTTGACGTGGTTTTAATTCAACCGCTTTGGTTAAATTATCAATATCAGTTTTATCCAGTTCCATCCAACGACCTGTACGAAGTTCACGAGGCAAAATCACAGTACCGTAACGTGTACGGAGTAAGCGACTTACTTTTAAACCTTGTGATTCAAAAATACGGCGAACCTCACGGTTACGACCTTCTTTCACAACGACTTGGTACCAGCGATTGATCCCTTCACCACCAATTTCAGAGAAAGATTCAAATTTAGCTGGACCATCATCTAAAACAACGCCATTGATCATGTTGTTTTTAAGTTGAGGCGTGACTTCTCCCATGACACGAACGGCATATTCACGTTCGATTTCATTTGAGGGATGCATTAAACGATTGGCAAGCTCACCATCGTTTGTGAAAAGCAATAAACCGGTAGAGTTAATGTCTAAACGACCCACCATGACCCAGCGATCGTTGGCAATTGGCGGTAAATGATCAAACACGGTCGGGCGAGATTCTGGATCATTACGCGAGCAGATTTCACCTTCTGGCTTATAGTAAATCAATACGCGACGACGGATTTCATCTTCAATTTGGAACTGAACCTTACGACCATCGATGCGAAGCTCATCACCTGGTTCGATACGTTCACCCACTTGAGCAACCTGCCCGTTGACACTTACACGACCTGCGGCAATGACCTCTTCCATATAACGGCGAGAGCCCAGACCAACTCGTGCGAGCACCTTTTGCAATTTTTCACTCATGACAGCATAACCTTAGAAATAATCATCAACAGTGCACCTATTTAAGACTTTGGCGCTTGCGCATCCAAAGCCATAAAAGCTTCCTTGGCGTCCTGTAGGGGAGGCAATTGATCCAAAGACACTAGACCAAAGGCATTTAAAAATTGTGGCGTCGTTATCAACAACGCGGGTCTTCCCGGGAGCTCACGGTAACCGGATTCTTTAATCCAGTTCCAATCAAATAAAGTCCTGAGTATTTGACTATTATTTGTCACTCCTCGTATTTGCTCAATATCAGCGCGGGTTACAGGCTGATGATAAGCGATCACTGCAACAGTTTCCAACAGTGATGGGGATAATCGGGTTGGTCGATCAGGCCAAACCTGTGCAATCATATTGCGGTACTTTGCACGGACCTGAAAACGATAGCCTTGAGCGGTTTCAATCAACTCAATGGAGCGACCATGTTGTAAAACGGACAACTGCTGTAAATACTGTTGCAATTGTTGTTTGGAATATTGATTTTGAAATGCTTCTTTTAAACGTGCTAGAGAAACAGGGGCGTCACTTGCAAAGATAATCGCTTCAAGTTGCATGAGAACTTCATGATGTAATTCATCAACATTAAATACATTATTTTGATCTATGGTCATGCGTTTGCACCTTGAATGGAAAGAGGAGCTTCGACACCAGATGAAATAATTTGTACTTTTTGCTGACGCGTCAGTTCTAAGATTGCCATAAATGTCACCACCATGCCCATACGACCTTGGTTTGGTTTAAGCAATTCTTGGAAACTGAGCACCCCACCTGATTGAGTCATATATTCAATATAGGCAATACGTTCTTCAAGCAGTACAGGCTCTTGCTCAATTTTGTGGGTAATCGGTTCGGGACGGTTAAAAATGCAGTACAAGGCATCTTTTAGCATGTTGACGTCATAGCCCTCATATACTTTAGGGATTTCACCTATCGCAACATGACTTGCAAAAGTGTCTCGATCTAAAACAGGCATTTGCCCTAACCGTTCGGCGGCTTGTTTAATACGTAAATAGGTTTCTAAACGATCAATAAGTTCTTGTTTTGGATCTTTTTCAATCTGGATTGTTTTTGGTTTTGGTAACAGCAACCGTGATTTTAAATCCGCTAACAGTGCCGCCATGACCATGTAGTCTGCAGTGAGTTCAATATTCAGCGATATCATATTGTCCATATAGGACAGATATTGTGTTGCAATTGGAGCGATATCCAGTTGTAAAAGATCAAAACCGTTTTTTTGAATCAGGTAAATTAAAAAGTCGAGTGGTCCTTCGAAATGTTCAAGCAGAATTTCGAATGCAGCGGGAGGAATGTATAAATCCTCTGGAATTTCTTCTTGCCATTCATCCAATACACGGATGTTGGAAATGGATTCCATAGGATGATGAGTTGCTTGAGTCATTACAATTATTAGCCACGCGAATTTTCAAAGGCATGTTTATTCGTGCTACCACGCATAAAACAGTTGCTTTGGCGCAAGGTGGTGACGAATTACGAAAAGATAGTCGGTGTATTTTAAAGTAAAAGTTCGCAGGAATACATTGTTAAATCATAAAAACGATAAAAAACCTGAAAATAAATAGGGAATATCACGTCACAAAATATGTCAGACTGTCGATAAAATCATCTAAAAGTCTAAAAAATATAGTGAGATCATTGATTTATAAAGAGCGGCGCAGCACGAAAGCTGCAATGAATGATAGGTGCATATGATTTTGTTATTTAACGATTTATTTTATATTTATGATCTATAGGTACTCTCCTGTTTCATCCTGGGATTGGGTGCAAAGCATATATTGTCAATCTGTAGAAAAACTTATGCATTAAAAAATATTTTTTTCTAGCTCAATACGATAAAACTATTGTGGAATGGCATGAAACTTTTATTGCCATGCTTTAACTTAAAGTTCAAAGTGATTTAAGCAGGCGATGCTGAACTTTGCTCCCCAATTTCTGTTGAACTGCATTTTTGCACTGCAAACACAGCAGTGCTTCGGTTTTTGCTCATATGGTGCTGTCCGGCATGGTGACATTCATGTCACTGCATCATCGCAAACCAGCAATGACTGAAAAGTACAATCTAAATGAATCATGACATCTTCTGACAATCAATCTGTATAAAAAATATAAAGTTTATTGAATATGAATGTTTGAAATGAAATCACCTGTAAGAATCCTCCGGCTGTTTCACTACAGATTCATAAAAAAAGCATGAGGATGAGTCATGCTGAAAAGGGAAGTGAATTAAAAAATATTTAGATTTTAAATGCTCTCATAGAGCATTGATACTTAACGCTGATCATTGATTGGGAAAACTAAAAAGTTTTTGTGAGTGCAAAGGTCACTGTTGAGTCAATCGGATTGGAAACTTTAGCATTTGGGTTGCCATTACTATAGCTCTGGTAAAAACCATCTTTATCCCATGCTTTGCTATAGCTTAAACTGCTTGCAATCTGATAAGGCAATTGTTTACTGATGGTCAGACTGGCATCCTGAAAGTTAGCATCAGAAAAGTTTCGAATACGTTGATGACCGTAGTGTGCATTTACAGACCAACCTTGGGTGAGGGGCTGATACCAATTCAAATCCAGATATCCAGAACCACGAGAGTGTTGATTGTTTCCAGTCGCCAAGGTGTCAGAGTTATTGCCAAAATAATCTTGTGTATAGGTGATGGCATATTTCAGGCTGAATGGACCGTAACTAATTTCAGGAATGATTTCTCCATAGTTAAATCGGGTATGTGCTGTTTCTGCTGTGGTTTTTGCACCAGGATAATAGTAATACGCGACTTTTGTACCGAGCGTCAGCTCTCCGAAACTGCGTCGATATCCAGTGTAAACATCCCATTCTACAGTTGCATCCCGGATAAAATCATCACTGACTGTGGATGCCCATGTTCCGGCAAAAAAGCCATTGCTATGGTTGTAGTCTAAGCCACCTTGTAAAGCGGGTTTCCCCCAAGTCTGTTGGAAACCACGTGAAACATATTGGCTCGCTATGGTCAGATTTGCACTATACGGAGATGTCGTGACTGTACTTGATTCGTCTGCATAGATGCCTTGAACGTACATGCTGCAAGAAATGAGAAATAATAATTGCTTTTTCATCTTATCCGTCCTTGATTAATGCGTCAGCTCAGTGGTCACTCAGCTGGCGCAATATAGATTTCTATGAATGAATTTGGCGCAAAGGAGCCTGGCGTACAGGCGCTGTTCCTGCCTTGTAATAACCCGCTTCAGATCGTGGTAACTTTTGACCACGGATTTGGTCTGCAATTTTTTCTGCGATCATAATGGTGGTTGCATTTAAGTTTCCAGTAATGATCAATGGCATGATTGAAGCGTCTACTACACGTAAGCCCTCTAAACCATGAACCCGTCCTTGACCATCCACCACAGCCATTTCATCTTCGCCCATTTTGCAACTGCAAGAAGGGTGGTAAGCCGTTTCAGCATGGTTTCGCACGAAATCATCGAGCTCAGCA
The DNA here is from genome assembly GCF_016508585.1 of Acinetobacter baumannii. Classification (GTDB taxonomy): domain Bacteria; phylum Pseudomonadota; class Gammaproteobacteria; order Pseudomonadales; family Moraxellaceae; genus Acinetobacter; species Acinetobacter nematophilus. The sequence goes on along the minus strand of NZ_JADVOP010000050.1, from coordinate 11,392 downwards.
TCGGTTTGCACTTTTTTGCCAGGGCTGATTTCATCGCCACGATAGGCATCCAATGCAGGCTGTTGCATGATTTCACGGGTAATGCGGATCGCATCTCTGAACTCACGCCAGTCTTGTTCAGTGGACATGTAGTTGAACAAAATACTTGGATGTTCAAATGGATTTTTCGATTTGAGTTTGATTCGACCACGAGAAGGTGAACGCATTGAACCCACATGGGCTTGGAAACCATGTTCTTTAACAGCATTACTGCCGTTGTAGTTAATCGCCACTGGCAAGAAGTGATATTGAATATTAGGCCAGTCAAACTCGTCTGAGCTACGGATAAAGCCACCTGCTTCGAACTGGTTGCTCGCACCAATGCCTGTGCCATTAAAGAGCCATTCAGCACCAATTGCAGGTTGATTGTACCATTTCAACGCTGGATAGAGAGAAACGGGCTGCTTGCATTTGTACTGTAGATACATTTCCAAATGGTCTTGCAGATTTTCACCCACGCCTGGCAAATCATGAACCACTGCAATGTCCATTGATTTCAGGAAAGTACTTTGACCGACCCCCGAACGCTGCAAGATTTGTGGTGATGCAATTGCACCTGCACACAATAATACCTCACGTTTCGCTTGGGCTTGTTTTAGGTTGGTTTGATCCGCACCCAGAATATATTCGACACCGACGGCTTGTTTCTGATTAAAAAGAATTTTATTGGTGGTTGCATGGGTGACAATGGTTAAGTTTGATCGACCTTTTGCCATGTCCAAATAACCACGGGCTGTACTTGAGCGACGACCTTTCGGTGTCACGGTACGGTCCATAGGACCAAAGCCTTCTTGTTGATAACCGTTTAAATCATCTGTACGGGGGTAACCTGCTTGAACGCCTGCTTCAACCATGGCATGGAACAGTACATTGTTGCCATTTTTAGGTGTAGCCACAGAAACTGGACCATTGGCACCATGGTAGTCATTACCGCCGATATCGCGTGTTTCAGCTTTTCTGTAATAAGGCAAACAATCTGCATAGGTCCAATCTTCAAGACCCTTGTGTGTTGCCCATTGGTCTAAGTCCATCGCATTGCCACGGATGTAGCACATGCCATTGATCAATGAAGAGCCACCTAAGCCCTTACCTCGACCACACTCCATACGGCGATTGTTCATATGGGGTTCTGGATCGGTTAAATATGCCCAATTGTAACGACGACCTTGTAGTGGATATGCCAAGGCAGCAGGCATTTGGGTACGGAAATCTAAACGATAGTCAGGACCACCCGCTTCCAATAATAAAACAGTGACATCTTTGTCTTCAGTTAAGCGAGTAGCCAATACATTTCCGGCAGATCCTGCGCCAATGATAATGTAGTCATAGGATTGAGTATTCATAATTATCCTTTTTGTATTTCTTAAAGGTGCCAATGCAATCAAGTGATGACATGGCACATGGGATGGATTGAAAGTTATCAGATGAGTGCATTAGAAAATGCTTTGATACTCGCCTAATTCAACTTGAATAGATTTGATGCGGGTGTAATGTCCGAGTGTGGTCAAACCATTTTCGCGACCTACACCTGATTGCTTGTAGCCACCGACAGGCATTTCCGCAGGAGATTCGCCCCAAGTATTGATCCAGCAGATTCCGGCTTCAATTTGGTGAATAATGCGGTGTGCTCGGCTGATATCTTGAGTAACCACACCCGCTGCAAGACCAAATGTGGTGTCATTGGCACGGCGAATGACTTCTTCCTCTGTTTCATAACTGAGGATACTCATCACAGGACCAAAAATCTCTTCTTTAACGATGCGCATATCATCCTGACAGTTGCTAAAAACAGTCGGTAATACATAAGCCCCTTTGGCTAAATCGCCTTCGGTTGCACGTCCACCACCGATAAGCAGTTTTGCACCTTGTTGTTTGCCTGACTCAATGAAAGACAATACCTTTTCCATATGTGGGAAGCTGGTGAGCGGACCAAAGTTGGTGTGTTCTGCCATTGGATCGCCAATCCGAATACGTTTTACACGTTCAACAACTGCTTGTTCAAAGTCAGCGAGTAAAGATTTAGGTACAAATACGCGTGTACCGTTGGTACATACCTGTCCTGAACTAAAGAAGTTTGCCATGACTGCAATGTCAGCGGCACGTTCTAGATGAGCATCATTGCAGATGATCAATGGTGATTTACCACCCAGTTCCATTGTCACTTCTTTAAGGGTTGAACTTGCAGCACTTGCCATGACTTTCTTGCCTGTCTCTACACCACCAGTAAATGAAATCTTTTCAATTACAGGATGTTCTGTCAGCCATTGTCCAATTTCACGACCTGCACCTTGTACAACGTTAAATACGCCATCTGGAAGACCTGCTTCGGTATAGATCTCTGCAAGTTTAAAGGCTGTAAGCGGAGTAGTTTCACTTGGCTTGAAAATCATGGCATTTCCTGCAGCAAGGGCAGGAGCAGATTTCCACAGTGCAATTTGAATTGGGTAGTTCCAAGCACCAATGCCTGCAACCACACCCAGTGGTTCACGACGGGTATAAAAAAAGCTGGAATCACGAAGCGGAACTTGTTCACCCTGTATCGCCGTGGCAAGCCCTGCATAATATTCTAGAACATCAGCTCCAGTGACAATATCCACAGTCGAGGTTTCACTGTAGGCTTTACCTGTATCGAGCGTTTCCAGGTGGGCGAGCTCGTTATTACGCTCACGGAGAATATCTACAGCACGGCGTAAAATACGTGAACGTTCCATCGCCGTCATGGCTGCCCAAACTTTTTGACCCTGTTGTGCACTTTGAACAGCAGTTTCAATATCTTGTTGTGAAGCTTGCTGAAGTGTTGCAATCACCTCACCATTGGCAGGGTTAATACTATTAAATGTTTTACCACTGGTCGCGGCAACATAGCGACCATGGATATACAATTGATGAACTTGTGAATCACTCATTCTGTCTCTCCTGCAAAGGTTTCTGCGCAAATTGCAATTGCGTTTTTACATAATCGTAAGCAATGGATCGTGCCAGTTGGCTGTCAAATTCATCATGACTGCTTAAACTGCCACGCAACCATAATCCGTCAATCAAAGCTGCCAATCCACGAGCAGCAATACTTGCCTGATCTTTGTCCAACAACTTGAGGAAATGAAACTTCAAGTTTGAATACAGGCGTTGGTCATTAATCTGTTGCAAGCGCCCCAGTTCAGGGAGGTGCATACTTGCGGACCAAAAGTCCAACCAGACGCGCATTGCCTGTTTGTTAACCTGGCTGATATCAAAGTTGGAATCAATAATTGCTTTGATTTGGCTTTCCGGATGCGGATCTGCTTCAGCTTTATATTGGTCGGTCTTTCGACGCAAAACGTTGAGCATTTCTTGCATACAGGTATTTATTAATCCTTGTTTATCACCAAAATAGTGACTCACAATACCCGTTGATAATTCAGCTTTTTTTGCGATTTGTGCAATGGTTGTATTGGACAATCCCACTTCATAAATCACATTAAATGCGGCATTGATAATTTCTTCACGTCGCACATGCTCTGGTTTTACTCTACGCTTTGTCATGTTTATCCATTCACCCAACAATAGGGTTTTTATCTAACATTTCTCGATATAGAGCATCATAGCATTTTAATCATACTTTTTATTGATTGAACGTTCAATCAATAAAAAGTATAATCTGCAAAAATCAACAATTTTTTGATGGACAATAGAAGATCTAAATGGCTTATTCAAGCTCCTAAGAGGTTGAGATGCTAAGTCGAGACAATGTCTATCATATTATTTTTTAAGAAAATACACCGTTTGCAAGGAGCAAGAGCATGGTGTCAAAAAGTCATGATGGATCGGAATCTGAGCATGTTCGATTAAATTTATTTGTATTTGGAAGTTCAGCAGTCAGTATCGGTATTTTTGGGTTATTGTTTGTTTTGTTTCCTGAAAAAAGCCAGTTTTGGCTGACCTATGTACAGGAGCAGACCAATCAATTATTTGGTTGGTATTATATGTTGGTCATTGTTGGCTGTATTGGTTTTGTTGCATGGCTGGCTTTTTCACGCGTTGGACAAATTCCATTAGGCAAAGATGATGATAAACCTGAGTTTGGCTATCTGGCTTGGGTGTCCATGTTGTTCTCTGCCGGTATTGGGATCGCCTTACTCTACTACGGTGTTGCAGAACCTGTTGATCACTTTCTTCGTCCTCCGGAAGGAGAGGGCGGAACCATTCAGGCTGCACGTGATGCAATGATGTATAGCTTTTTACATTGGGGTATTCATGGCTGGGTATTATATGCCTTGTTGGGTGTGACTTTGGGCTATTTTGCTTTCCGCCTAGATTTACCCTTGGCCTTACGCTCGGCACTTTATCCAATTTTTGGTGAAAAAATCTATGGTTTGATTGGTGACTGTGTTGATGGCTTTGGTATTTTAGCCACCGTTATTTCTCTAGTCACCAATTTAGGGATTGGTGCATTGGTGCTTGTTTCAGGAATCAGTTATTTACTTCCAGAGATTCCCAATAACAATGTTACGCTGATCAGTGTGGTTTTGGTGATGATGGTTGTTGCGACGATCACTACTGTGGTGGGGATTGAAAAAGGCTTGGCCTGGCTTTCACGGATCAATTTACGCTTACTCTATGCTTTATTACTTTTCGTATTTTTAACTGGACCAACCAATCATTTGTTAAATGGTTTGGTGCAAAATATCGGTGATTATTTAAATCATTTTGTAGTGAAAAGCTTTGACGTGTATTTATACAATCAAAAAGCAAGCGGATGGTTGGGATCGTGGACGGTATTTTACTGGGCATGGTGGATTGCTTGGGCGCCATTTGTTGGAATGTTTATTGCCCGTATTTCAAAAGGTCGTACGATTCGTGAAGTGGTATTGGGTGTATGCCTTATTCCACTTGGTTTTACTCTGGCTTGGCTTTCAATTTTTGGAAATACTGCGATTGATTTAATATTGAATCAGAAACAAAAAGTTCTGGGTGATATGGTATTAACCGATCCTGCTTTGTCCTTATTTAAATTGCTGGAGTATTTACCTTTCAATCCTTATGTGGCTGGTATTGTGGTCGTGATTTGTTTTGTCCTATTTTTAACGCCAGTGGGTTCAGGGACACTGATGATTGCGAATTTATCTACCAAAGGTGGAAGTAGTGAAAGCGACTCACCGATCTGGTTACGAATTTTCTGGTCAGTGGTGATTACTTTGGTCAGTATTGGTCTGTTGTTGGCAGGGAGTTTTCATTCAATGCAAAGCGCAGTTGTACTCTGTGGTTTGCCATTCTCTGTGATTATTTTGCTCTATATGTTTGGTTTGAGAAAAGCATTGTTAAATGATCATTTCAGCCCTCAAGCAGCGATATCCCTGTCTCAAAAGGTATCTCCAAAAGAGCGTCAAAATTCACAACAATCCTAATTCAGTAAAACCTGAATCCAATTTTACTGGATCAAATTCTGCCCATTCTGTGATAGATGATCTGCCTATATTCAGAATGGGAGCGTTGATGACTAAACATAGTGGGGTTGAACCTTGAGTTCGAAAACCTCCAAGATTTGATCAAGTTTAAAACAGTCAGTAGGATTCACTGAATAAAAATAGTCTTTGATTTTTCCTACCGGTCAATTTTAACTGATATCGATATCGCGCTCGGCATGGATGTTGCCATGTCGAGTAAGGGAAGATGAGCAAAACAAAGCACTGCTTCGTATGCAGCACAGGAATGTGCTTAAACAAAAAATGGATTGAGCAAGATGAGGTCCGTAAGTAAATTGATCGAAACCTTTCTCAAAACATTAGGTTGTAAAAGCGTCTTATCTGAATGATGCAAATGAGATCAGCGATGTGAATAACAAGAAACACCCAGAAGCGAAAAGCAAGCTGAGTACGATACGTTTGAATTGTAATTCAGAAATTTTGTAAAACATTTGAGCACCCATCATTGCTGGGATACTGACAGTAACAATAATCAGTGCTAAATAAGGTAAATGTAAACTTTGAATCGCGCCTTGATAGAAATAGACCAATATCGTAAATAACTGAATAGCAAAATTAAAGTGCCTGAGAATATAGCGCTGTTGAGCTTTAGGTAGATTTTTAAGCATGACCCATGCAGAAGGTGCCGCACCACAAAAACCACCCAATCCCCCTAAAACTCCACCTAGAAAGCCGACACAGCCGTCTGCGAGTTTTCCGAATGCCTGAATGCGAGGAAATTCAGGTGCCAAAAGCATGATTGGACACCAAATCACTAAAAAAAGCCCAAGTAAGGTTTTAAAACTGTTGCCATCTATCATGTGCAAGAGGTAGGTGCCCAATGGAACACCGATTAATCCAGCAATCAGATAGGGCAGCACCAAAGAAAAAGAAAAGGTATGTTTTTGTTCTCGTCCGAGTGCAATCAGGTGGCTCCACAAGGAAGCGAAGACCACTAACGGGGCCGCCAGTTGCGGTGGCAATACCCAGACCCAAAAAGACATCGCAATTAAAGCAAAAGCGAAACCTGTTAAACCTTGTATAAAGCCTGCAAGCATTGCACCTAGAATAAAAATAAACCAAGTCATTTTTAGATTGTAGTATCGAGCTGAAAAATAGGCATGGTATTTCGACCAAATAGATGGGATCAAGCACTCGATTCTAAAAGAAATATCTGTGCTATTGCATCATTTATTTAGATCAAGACTGAGATTTAAATCGTCAGTCCTTGGGCATTCAATGTCAGCCAATAGAAAAGAGCCCCTAAATTCAGGAGCTCAATAGTGTTGTTATACCGTACTGATCAATTAATCATTGTTGGGTTTTAATGATTGGGTCAAACCATTGATATCACCACCTTTGATACCTAACTCGTTCATTAAGCTGTCAATTAAAGGTGCTTGTGAGCGATAACGTAGGGCACTGTTGACGACCTGATCTGAAAGAGCAACCTGATTTTGTTCACCGGATTCAACTGTTCCAGTCGAACCTGCAACACCACCTAAGCCATTGACTTGAAGGATCTTGATATCATCAATATTCTCCATAGGTTTAACACTTTCACGAATGATTTCAGGAAGATATTTTAATAAGGCTAGACGAATTTGCATCTCTACCTGTTCAGTTGAAAGAACATTATTAGCTTCGTTCACTGCACGTGTACCTTCAGCATCCACTTGATATTGTTTCTCTTGAGCGGCTGCAAGTAGCATTTTTGCATCAGCTTCACCTTTGGCTTTCAAGCGAACTTTTTCTGCTTCAGCTTGTGCTGCGATACGTACAGCTTCTGCATCATCAACTGCTGCTTGTTTTGATGCTTCTGCTGCAACAGTGATAGCAATCGCATCTGTTTCAGCAACCTGTTTTGCCGCCACCAGTTCAACTGCTTTCAAACGTTCAGCACGTTGGGTTTCTCGAACAGTTGTCACTTCTTCTTCTGCTTTTACCGCTTGTGCACGTGCTTGATCTGCCAAGGCTTTAGCTTCAGATTCCGCGCGTGATTTTTCAGCAATCGCGATGGCACGGTCTTGTTCAGCAAGCTCAATCGTTTTCTTCTGTTCTACTTGTGCTTTTTGGATCAACTGTGCTTTTTGAATATTTTCATTTTCAACATCGCGTGCTGAAGCAATGCGTTTGATTTCAACTTCACGTTCAGCGGCAATACGTGCCTCTTCGGCTTCTCGTTTTTTTGCCGCTTCTTGGGTCGCGATTTCAGCAGACTGTTCAGCTTTGCGAATGGCAATTTCACGTTCTTGTTGCATTTTTGCATATTCTTCTTCGCGAAGGATTTGCAAACGCGCTTGTTCAGCTTCTAAGTTTTTGGCTTTGATGGCAAGGTCGTTGTCCTGTTCGATGTCATTTCGTTTTTTACGACGGTCTTCAATGGTTTCGGTTAATTTCGTTAAACCTTCAGCATCGAAAGCATTTTGTGGATTAAAATATTCAAAACTGGTCTGATCCAAACCTGTCAAAGAAACAGTTTCAAGTTCTAAACCATTTTTAAATAAATCTTCTGAGACCACTTGTTGAACTTTTTGAACAAAGTCTACGCGCTTCTCATGTAACTCTTCCATTGCCATTTCAGCTGCAACTGCACGTAGAGAATCAACAAATTTACCTTCAACCAAGTCTTTTAGTTCTTGCGGTGACATGGTTTTTTTACCCAGCGTTTGCGCTGCCGTAGCAATTGATTCTGCGGTAGGTTTTACACGAACATAGAATTCCGCCATCACATCCACACGCATGCGATCTCGAGTAATCAGTGCTTGATCTGTCGCACGTTTAACCTCAAGTCGTAGTGTATTCATATTGACAGGAATCACTTCATGTAAAACAGGAAGTACAATTGCACCGCCATTCAAAATGACCTTTTCACCACCAAAACCAGTACGAACAAAGGAAACCTCTTTACTCGAACGTTTATATAAACGGGCAATGATCACGCCAATAATGATCAGTGCTGCGAGCACAATGCCCGCTAAAACCAGTATTTGATATAAATTTGAATTCAACATTTTATTATGCCTTCGTTTGTTATTAAAAAATTAATCAAGAATTGCTTTAAAACCTACTTTTGTTCGCTGGGTGAGAATTACGGATTGACCTTGTGAAAAGACTTGGTCTAATTCAGGTTCCACCAAAATATAATGCGTTTGTCCAAATTGATCGATGACTTTGGCTTGAGCAGGGTAGTTCTGTTTGGCTTCGCCTAGAACAATCTGTGCCGTACGACCAATCAACTCATCACTATGAATGGCAGTGGTTTCATCTTGAGGTAAAATTTTGGAGATAAATGCTGCGCATAGCCGGACGATCGGCATACATAAAAAAAGACTGGCTGGTGCAATCACCCAAATAGAAAAATAATGTTCTGTAAAATGATAAAAAATGGTTTGCGCAATAAAGCCAAATAGCGCATAAACAGTTAAAAAAATAATCAACCATATCAAGACAGGAATTCGTCCTAAATAGAGCCAGTCTAAAAGTTGTACAACAAAACCATGTTCTGTATGCAGATCAATGTCTGGATGATGGACTTCAAGAAGCTGATCAGGAACAAAGTGGTCTAAAAAACCTTGGCTACTTGAACCAATAATAAGAAGTAAACATTCGACCAATCCCAACAACAACATCAGGCAGAGACTTACACTAAAAATTAAGTTGGATGAGTGTGTAAATAATTCCCACATAATTGTTTTGCTCAAAATTATTGTTAAAAAAATTTTTGTGGATCGTATTTTAAATTTGAACTAATCCTACAATTATCATCAATTAATTCAATTAATAAATAAAGTCTATCGGTTTTGTCGAAATATTGCAACTAAATATTTTTTGATTGTAATTAAAATCAATATCTTATCATTTTTAATAGTGGAAAAGTTGCTTGAAAATGATTGCTTGCATTTTGTTCAATGATTCCTTATAACTGTTGGAGTTAACAGACGGAACTGTAGACAAAAAAATACGCAATGATTGGGGTGATCATTGCGTAGAACAACGAATCTGCTTTCACAGTTCGGTTAAGGAGAAATGTTATGAATTTTGGGGAAGATTCATAACTTAAGTATGATAGTAGACGGTTCTGTCTGTTAATTCATTGGTATTCACGTAAACAAGTGTTAAATCTCGTAAATGAGATCAAAATGTGACCAGTATCAATGAATAAGACTCAAATTTAATCTATGTTTTTTATAGATATTTTAAAGATATAGTATATAAAGCTGCGATTCAAAGATACTGTTTAAATTTTAACGAATGATAAATATATGTTTTGAAAAAATCAGATTTCGGCTATTTTTTAACATCTTAAAAGTATTTATCATTTCCCGTTGAAGCTGAATTTTTGCCCACTTCTCTAAAGCAAGTATGTGGTGGTCGCATTATTTGTTGATGATTGATTAGTTTAAATTAAAAGCATATGGTGTTGTTGAATTGAATTGATAAAAATCACCAAATTTACAAAAAACTTGTTTTTAACTATGATTTGCGATTGATATTACAAACAAAAAAACCATGTTTCAAATTTGCTTTGGCCTTTATTTCAGATCTGTTAAGGATTTCAATTCACCTTAAAAAGAAAACGGCTATAAGCATCGTCATTATAAAACATTATTGTTGGGTGCATGTCCTACTCTGGTTTTAAACTTGATATGTCATTTTTCTTGCATTTGTAGTGTTTTTTTTCATAATAAGCTTTCTTATATTTATGCGCTTTTTATCATGTCAGCATTAGAAATTTTTGCCGTTATTATTAGTGTGATTGGTGTTGGTTTAACGATAAAGCGTAATATGTGGTGCTGGTTATTTAACTTTTTTGCATTTGTTCTCTATGCTTATCTGTTTTTTACCTTCAAATTATATGGTGAAACGATTTTACAGCTCTTTTTTATGCTGGTGAATTTTTATGGTTTTTATCACTGGTTTAAAGGTAAACAGCAAGATCATGAAATTCGAATTGAACCAATTGCGAAACGTACTGTGTTTATTCAAATGTTGATTGCAGCTTTAGGTGGGCTTGTATTTGGGTTGTCACTGCATCATTTTACTGATGCAGCTTTGCCGATGTTAGACTCGCAACTGGCAGCATTTAGTTTGTTGGCAACCTATTGGACCAGCCGTAAATACATTGCGACTTGGGTACTCTGGGTATTTGTTGATATCGTGTACGTTGCGATGTTCCTTTACAAAGATTTATTTTTGACTGCGGGTTTATATGCTGTATTTGTGGCTATGGCTGCATTTGGATGGTGGCAATGGGAGCAAGTGAAAAAGAAACAGGTGGGTCAGTTGTATAATCATATCTAGTTGATATAAAGGTCGAGTATGTTGATTGACTTTGTTCAGGTACAAAAACAAAAATTCGAAAATCTGGCACAAAATATTGTAGATAGACCGGATAAGTATCTTGATTTTGATTCAGTATCCGATTTTTATAAAGCGAAATGGCTCAATGATTTTCCTCAGGGAACAACATGGACTGTGTCTGGTCTTGATGATGGTGCAGAAGATTTCTGTATTCAAATTGAATATAAAAATCAATTTTTATGGATTGAAGTCCAAAATGTAATTAAGGTTCGTTATACGATTTGCGAATAGCCGATTGATAATGCAGGTTTTTTATTTTGTTTATGCGATTGTCATATTTGTGGGCTATATATGATTATATTGGATAGGCATTTATCATTATATTTCAATAAAAAACAGTCTTTAAAGAGGGGCTTTTTTAAAAGTCAATTTTCATAAGTATGCTGTTTTCGACACATTATACTTTTTTGTTTTTGATCCCCATGCCAGGATCACAAAAGTCCAAGAAACTGCACAATTGAAAAATAAAATTTTAAAAACTTAAATAAATACAGTAATTTTTTCTATCTTATTAAAATAAAATTTTGGCATAAGAATTTGTATATGAA
>NZ_JADVOP010000049.1 GCF_016508585.1 Acinetobacter baumannii | reverse complement strand
AATATAAATTAAAAAGATGGCTCCCTCTTTCACCGCCATTTTCAATTCTTACAATATCTCATGATGTCTTTAAAAGCTTAAATCCAAAGGGTTTAGGCTTTTTTATGTTTAAAAAAAGATTTTAATGATGTGTCTCTATAAAAATATTGAGCAACTTCTAAATGCTTTTTTCCCCAAATAAAATTATATCTTAATTATTCAAAATTATAGATTTTTACTTATTTATACTCCATCATTCACTCTACCACTGATAAAAAGAAATGATAAACTATGTTTCAAACTAAAAATTATTATCACATTGAGTATTTAGGAGAGGTTGGTATAACACAAACCTGCTTGTTGAGCCTTTATAACCTACTACAAACTCATTCTGATCTTTCCTATGCTTTACTTCTGACTTCTGATCAAACCCACGCATTAATCCTCAAGGATCAGTTTGAAAGTTATTATATTATCCGTTCAGGATTTACATCTGGTTACTCAGGCGAAGGACCAAAAGGATTAGCGACAGCTTTAACTATATTAAATAAACATGAAGTCGAAACTGAGGAAATTCTAATTTCATCAAAAATAATGAATAAACTGAATAGTTCAACGCTCAGTGATGAAGATATTGATTTAATTTTTAAGCAAAGAATTATTCGTCCTATACGATTACACGACTATATCTATCCTTTTAGCAATGAGGTTTCAACAACTTTTAACCTAAAGCGTTATTATCCTCTTGAACTACCCTACTCAATCATTGATGACAGAATTTTTGATTTAGCTTTGCTTTTTAAAAACGATCCCGATTCTGCACTGATAAAAGCATATAAGCGCTTAGAAGATATTGTAAGAACAAGAACAGGACTAAATGAACACAGTAGTAAATTATTCTCTCAAGCTTTTGCAGCACCTAATGCCCCTCTTACTTGGGATTTACCAGACAAATCTGAAATCATAGGTCGTGCAAACTTGTTTATTGGTGCATACCAAGCTTTTAGAAATGCACGTACACACAGAGAAAAACCTCAAGAAAATTTAGTCCATCAATATCGTGAATTTTTATTGATTAATGAACTGTATCTGCTCGAAACAGAAGCAAAAAATATATAGCTCGAATAAATAAAAGGTCTTTTGAATGAAATTCTTTCAGGTAATGATGGTTTTAGAAATCATGTGTGCTTAATTATGTGAATATTAAAAAAATTAAACGATCCAAATACTCAGAAGTATTTACTTAACTCCGAAAATCAAGATAGATTAATATTTCTTGTGAACTAAATGATCGAGTAAACAGATTAATTTCATCAATATATAGAAGTAACAAAGATTCTATGAGATTTACAGTCTATAGAATCCTATTTTTTTATACGAGACTGAAAAACTGAGTGAAGTTTAAATATTTACCCCCACTCCTTTAAATTTTTCGACCAATGTAGCAATTTTTTTGAAAATGCTTTGCTTTTTGATCAAATACTGAGGATTCAATGGGCTCATCTTCGGTAGAATCGCATTTAGTTCAGTACCATTCTCACTTGCAAATTCTTTCTTCAACGAATTTGCGATATAGCGTTTAGCAGCATCCTCATTCAAGTTTTCATCACTTATTAATGCCTGCACTTCACGCTGTTGTTCTACTTGAGCGAAAGTATAAAAGGTATCCATCACACTCGCTTTATCATCAATCTTATCTAGATCAGTTTGATTAATAAAATCAACGATTAAACTTTCTTTAGATCGATTACCTAGGCTAGCACGAATCACTCGACGCATATCCTCAACCAAAGTTGCCTTATCTTTCACTTTTTTATTATTTTCAAAAATTAGCTCTAAAATGTAATCTAGATTGATCTCTTGTGATTTCAATAAATCAACTTCAAAAACTACATCATCCCAATCAATGATCGACTTTTCTTTTTGTTCAGCAGTTTTTTCTCTACGCAACCAATCACGTATATCATTATAACTAGACCGATAATCTTGAATTTTCCGTTCAGCTGGTATTTGAATCGATTGCAGTTTAAATAAATCTTCATCACTTAAATAATACTTATGCTTAAATGCTTCTACTGCCTCAGCATCATTCATATCCACCGTTTCAAGTTCTTTTAAACTTGCAAACTCATCGTAGTTTTGAAGAACATTTTCAACACGTAAATATTCACCAAATAATTTTGCAAAAGCTTTTTTATCTGATTCTTTAAAAATCTCATCAGGATTTGGGAAATGTTGCTCTAAATCTCTTACAATATCAACAAATCCTCGCCGTGCCTCACCAGTCAATACATCGGTGAAGCCCTCCATATATTCCTTATAGCTTTTTTCCAATACTACATTTTTGGTATTGTTATCACCAAACAAGGTAATAGCATCAATAGTTGCTTGTTCTAAATCACGGAAGGTAACAATATTACCAAATGTTTTAGTTGCATCAAAAATACGGTTTGTACGTGAATAAGCTTGCATTAAACCGTGGTAGCGTAAGTTTTTATCTACAAACAAAGTGTTGAGTGTAGGTGCATCAAAACCAGTGAGAAACATACCTACTACGATTAGAAGATCGACTGTTTCATTAACAGGTAGCCTTTTCCCATGAGAATCTTCACCTTTTACACGCATTGCTAAGTCACGGTAATAGTTTTGGAATCCTTTATTATCAACACTAAAGTTAGTTTTAAATAATGTGTTATAGTCTAAAATTGCCGAACTTAAAAACTCTTTTGCACTGCTATTCATGGCTGAAACATCAAAACTTTCATCCTGAATATCACCTACAGCATCTTGTTCCTCATTCGCTGTAAATGAAAAAATAGTCGCTATTTTTAAAGGCTTATCAATGCTTTCCTGCAAATTTTTAAGTGCTTCATAGTATAACTTTGCAGCATCGACACTACTTACCGCAAACATAGCATTGAAGCCCTTACTATTCGCCTGTAGTCGATGAGTTTTTTGTCGAAAATTATTTAAGATGTACTGACTAATCTCACGAATACGATCAGGATGTAATAAAGCTTGTTTGTTTTCATACGCACTCAGCTTTTTCTCATCTCGCTCGGTTTCAATTGATTTAAATTGTGGACGCACATCGTTATAGTCCACCTTAAACTTCAACACTTTCTCATCTCTAATTGCATCTGTAATCACATACGAATGCAACTCTCGACCAAATACACTAGCCGTATCTTCTGCACCTAAAGCATTCTTTCCAGCAAAAATTGGAGTACCAGTAAAACCAAATTGGTAAAACTTTTTGAATTTTTTCTTTAAGTTTTTTTGTGCTTCACCAAACTGACTGCGATGGCACTCATCAAATATAAAGACCACTTGCTTATTGTAAATTAACAAGTCACTTTCTGTTTTCATTAAGTTGTTTAATTTTTGAATCGTCGTAACAATAATTTTATTATCATCTTTATCCAAATTTCGTTTTAAGCCCGCAGTACTGTCAGAACCATTAACACTATCAGGGGAAAAACGTTGATACTCTTTCATAGTCTGATAGTCGAGATCTTTACGATCCACGACAAAGAATACTTTATCAATATAATCCAACTCGGTTGCCAAACGTGCGGCTTTAAAACTAGTCAAAGTTTTACCTGAACCTGTTGTATGCCAAATAAAGCCACCGCTTTCGGTTTTGCTCCAGTTTTTAGCTTCAAATGAGCTTTTAACTTTCCACAAGATACGTTCAGTTGCTGCGATCTGATAAGGACGCATCACGAGTAAATTATCGCTCACATCAAATACAGAATAATTGAGCAATACATTTAGTAGAGTATTTTTTTGGAAGAAAGTTGCTGTAAAGTCTTTTAAATCTTTGATGAGCTTGTTATCTGACTTCGCCCAGTTCATTGTAAAATCAAAAGTATTTTTATTACGTGCTGTTGTATTGGCAAAATATCGTGTATCAGTTCCATTAGAAATAACAAAAAGCTGTAAATACTTATAAAGCGAGTTATCACTGTTGAAACTTTCTTTACTATAACGATGTACCTGATTAAAGGCTTCTCGTATAGCGATACCACGTTTTTTTAACTCAATCTGCACTAAAGGTAAGCCATTGACCAAAATAGTCACGTCATAACGATTAGCATGACTACCCTTTTGTTCAAACTGCTTTATCACCTGTACTTTATTACGAGCAATGTTTTTTTTATCTAAGAGGTAAATGTTTTGAATACGCCCATCGTCAAAGACAAAATCATGGATATAGTCATCGTGAATTTTTCGTGTTTTATCTACAATGCTGTCGCTTGATTTATCTAAATAAGTTTCAACAAAACGTGACCACTCACTGTCTAAGAATTTTAAATTATTCAATACTTGTAATTGCTCTCGCACATTATTCAACATGGCTTGAGCATTATTTAAAGTGGGTAAAAATTCATAGCCCTGATTCACTAAATCCTGAATAAGCTCATGCTCTAAATCGCTTTCACTTTGGTAGCCATCTGCGATCTGCCGACCTTTACTGTATTTATCTAAAACAATAAAGCTATTTGATTCTGCAATAGTTTTTTTTTGCTCTAACATTCTATTTTTTCTCCCCCATAAAACCATACGTTGTAGTCAAAAACTTAACCAACTCGGTAAGCTTATCTTTATCTTTATCTTCTATATCAGTCATCTCTTCACCAGAATGAGCAGAGTGACTTGAGAGATTTAGAATTCTGTTTGCAAATGGATCTGGATTCCCATCATCTGTTTTCTGAAGAAGGTATTCCCAATGGGTATATCCTAGAAATGTTGCTGTTTTCTCTAAAATATTCCTTAGAAAATTAAAATGATATTTCTTGATTTGCTTTTCACTTATGGACTTTCTAAGTTCATCTAATAAGAATAAATGATAAGAAAAAGGATGGTCATTAGATGTGATTAGCTCAAAAGTCTCATCAGCCATTTTATTTAGTCTGTATTTTTGTGATTGTCCACGCTTATAAAGCCAAGTTGGCGTTCCATTCTCAATCGGATTTTTAAGATCGTTATTTAATTCATTATATAAAACATTATAAAAGAGTGGGCTATGTGTCGTAATAATAAACTTTAGTCCCTTACCCTCTGTATAATCACTATTTTTTATTAATTTCGCCAAATCAACAGCTAATTCAATCAGGTGAGAATCATCTAGAGAACTCACTGGATCATCAATAAATATATATTCCAACTGATTAAATTTATCAGTAATTCTATTTGTTATATCACGCTCATTAAGTGTTGATATCGCCTGCTCTAAAAGAGTGTACATAACACTCCAAACGAAGTTGCTCTCCTCGCCTTTAGAGATTTTTATCCTTTCATATTGCCCTTCAACTACTGCATGATCATCAACTATAGCAATAGCATTTATTTCTTTTGGCTTAACCGCTATATTAAAAAAAACTTCAGAATATGCAGGAACAGTGATTTCTATTAATTTTCCGCTATGATCTTTATGTTTATATTTATACTCCTCATTAAATTCTGGTGTAATCTTCTTACCGTTGTATCGTTGAAAATTGGTAACTATATTACCCTCTTCCCCCAAGTCCTTAAGCAATAAAATTAACCAATTAGTAAATGTATTCGGTTGGATTTTCAACTTGAGCTCAACATCGCCTTCCAAATCATTATCCCAATAAAATAGGTCTTCAGTAAAGGCGTTGTAGTATAAAATTTTATTTCGTGGAAGCTCATACTCTTCACTCTCCGCACTTTTAGGGGCAATCAACTCTTTAAATTCCCTTGAAAGGCGTGTTTTCCCCGTGCCATTAAAAGCATAAATTAACTGCACTTTTTTATCATTATTTCTTAGTTCATGAGCGATTTCCATAAGTGACTTGCTCATTTTATACAACTACCTCTGTATGGTTTTTTGGAAAACTCAACAATAAATCACGATAATATTCATATTGCTGTTGGCGAAGCTCAATTTCACCCAGTAATCCCTCGCTAGTAGAGTTTATTAACGCATCAAACTTATCAAGAATAGTAACAATTCGTTTTTTTTCATTAAGTGATGGATTTGGAATACGGATACTCTCTAAATTCTTTTTATTAAGCTTAGGTTGAGCAGCACCCGATATATATGGCGTTAGATCAATACTATTCAAATAATACTCAACATACCTACGTTCAGCATAAGTATCAAATTTAAGTACATGAGCATGATTATTCACCCATGTCTTACCACTAATGCTAAATGCAATAGGTGTATTTCGAGCTAATAAATTTGCACCATCTTCAGAAACCAGTAGAAAATCTCCATCAAAAATATAGTTTTTAACGTAGTCAACAATCCCAGATGCTCCATAATAAGGAATATCTCCTACATCCCTTAAACCACTCGTTATTGGCTTTCTTTTGGAATCAAGATTTTCTGCTAACTCCCCCAATACCTTCCACTCAACCTGCCCATATTCAAAATTTAACAAATGGTCACGATAATAGTTGTATTGTTTTTTTCTTATGTTTAGCTCGGCGGTCAACTCAGCGGTTATAGCACTAAATGCATCTAAAATTCGAACAATTTCAGCCTGAATTTCAAGAGATTTTTTAGGATTTTCAGGACATGGAATGGCTATTTTAAATTTCCTAAAACCATCCATATCTACAGAAGCAAAACTCGACATGGTTGTATTTTTTTTGCACCAATCTGCCAATAAGAAACAGTAGTAAAAAATAAACTTCATATCAAAAACTTTTGCATAACTATCTTTCAAACTTAAGTTAGTAAACCTTTGATTCGCCAAATATGGAACAGTAATTAAAGCATGT
This sequence comes from Acinetobacter baumannii, assembly GCF_016508585.1. Classification (GTDB taxonomy): domain Bacteria; phylum Pseudomonadota; class Gammaproteobacteria; order Pseudomonadales; family Moraxellaceae; genus Acinetobacter; species Acinetobacter nematophilus. The sequence goes on along the minus strand of NZ_JADVOP010000049.1, from coordinate 19,576 downwards.
TCACCAATGGTTGCCGATGTTGAAATTATGATGGAATTAGCAGGAAATAATTTGCCACTCTTCACAGCACTTTCTGAGATCTTTTGTAATGAGTCATCAAGGATTTGACCCTTCTCCCGGATGTCATCCATCCTAAACCAAGGAATAGAGCCATTTTCCCAAAGTTCTTTTTTCGATGTAGATGGCGTATAGCCATTTTTTAAATGAAATATTTCTGAAACTGCCTTCCATTCAACCTCAACACCATCTAACAAGTTCTCTAAAAAATTCATGCCACATCCCCACCTTCAATTTCGGCCACAATTGCATCAATCTCTTTACGAAGCTGATCAATTTTAGTGACGATAGTTTTTATCTCGCTATTCAGCTGGGTAATATTCACGACTTCACGGTTGTCTTTGGCTTCTACATAACTACTAACTGATAGATTATATTCTTTCTCATTTACTATTTCTTCGTATGCTACAGATTTAGCAAAATGCTTTACATCCGCTTTGCTGTCAAACACATGCATAATCTGTTCAATGTGTTTGTCAGTCAAAATGTTACTGTTAGTTTCTTTCTTAAATAAACCACTCGCATCAATAAACTGAGTCGTATTGTCAGTTTTATGTTTAGATAGCACCAAAATATTCACAGCAATCGTTGTTCCATAAAACAGATTCGGTGCAAGTGAAATTACAGTTTCTACATAGTTATTATCGACTAAATATTGACGAATTTTTTGCTCAGCACCTCCACGATAAAAAATCCCAGGGAAGCAGACAATCGCTGCACGACCTTTACTTGAAAGATAACTTAAAGCATGTAATACAAAAGCAAAATCAGCTTTTGACTTAGGTGCAAGTACTCCTGCTGGAGCAAAACGATCATCATTAATTAAAGTCGGATCATCTGTACCAATCCATTTCACCGAATAAGGTGGATTAGAGACAATTGCATCAAAAGGCTTGCCATCACCAAAATGTGGAGCAGTTAAAGTATTGCCGAGTTGTATATTAAACTTATCATAGTTAATGTTATGCAAAAACATGTTCATACGTGCCAAGTTATAGGTTGTATGATTGATTTCTTGACCAAAAAAACCATCTTCAATAACATGTTGATCAAAATGCTTTTTGGCTTGAAGGAGCAATGAACCCGAACCACAAGCAGGATCATAAATTTTATTTACTTTAGTTTGTTTATGCATTGCAAGTTGTGCAATTAACTTAGATACATGCTGCGGTGTAAAAAATTCACCACCTGATTTACCTGCGTTTGCGGCATAGTTAGAAATCAAAAACTCATAAGCATCACCAAACAAATCAATTTGGCTATCTTGAAAATCATCACTAAAATCCAATTCAGCTACACCTTTGAGTACAGCAGCTAAACGTATATTTTTATCTTTGACTGTATTACCTAAACGATTACTAGTAGTATCAAAGTCAGCAAATAAACCTTTGATATCTTTCTCAGATGGGTAGCCATTTGCAGAACTTTCAATAGCAGAGAAAATAGCTGCTAAATCTGTATTCAGGTTTTCATTATTATTAGAATTTTTTTCGATATTGTTAAACAGTTGACTTGGAGCAATGAAATAACCTTTTGTTTTTATTGCATCATCTTTAATTTCAGCTGTGATAACACTATCAGGTAACTCAGCATATTTGATGCTATCATCACCACCCTCAATATAATTAGCAAAGTTTTCGCTGATGAAACGGTAGAACAATGTACCCAGTACATATTGTTTAAAATCCCAGCCATCAACTGCACCACGTACATCGTTGGCGATCTGCCATATTTGGCGTTGCAATGCTGCACGTTGTTGGGTACTGGTCATTTATAAATCCAAAAATAATCTTCAAAGTTAAATCGAATATTACCTTAAATTGAGTTAAGTAAACACAATAAGCACTGCTATCACCACCTATTCTCCAATTCTAATTCCTAATCAAAATAAAAAAACTTTCGCTCCCACAATTATCGGCTTTCTATTTTACCTTCAATCCATTGATGAACTTCCTAAGCCACCCAACCAATACGTGATTCACTTAAACGTACTGTTTTCAGGAATGTTGGATCATAATACTTAGAACTAGCATTAAGCATTTCATAAATTTTTGCTCAACTAATGCTTGTGAATTGAATAACCTCTTTGATGTTAATAATTTGATACATCTAAAATATTAGACATGTGAATCCATTAATGAAGTTTAATCTGAATCGTTTTTTAAGTAGTTAAGCGATAAGGGCAAGTGTAATCCATTCAGATTGCCGACTTCACTTATTACCCTTATCATCTTAATCTTTAATATTTATGCATCTACTATATCTTTGTGTCCTACTAAAAATTGATATTGATCAAGTCGCTGATCATTAAATCGCCACACATCTAACGCAAGATCTAACATGATCTGTTGACGAGCCGTAATCGCTTGTTTTGACCAACTTTCAAACATGTAGTTTTTGCTATTTTTAAAACGAGTAATTGCCGTCTGTTTACCAATATTATATTGGTGATCTAACAAATTAACAGTCAACAAATTAGATTTTGCATATTCTTGCTGTTTCTGCTCAAACCAATTGGTTGTTAGGTCATTCATTTTATTTATGGCTTGGTTAATAACACTTTCAAGTAAAGTCACGTTGCCTAACTTATAAATGGTATTGTTGTATTCAGCCTTATCCAAGAACTCTTCTGGCAACATATTATCTTTTGGTGTTTGTGGGAAAATGTGCTCTATTTCTAATTGCCCGATTTGCTTAAAGTTAAACTCGGATAGTCCTGCTTGAGTACGTGCCTGATTTTCTAACAAACCTAAAATAAAACGCTGACGATACTGAGGATTATAACCATCATGACGGATATTTAAGAATTTGAATTTCAGGCTCTCTAAGCGATCTAGTACATACGGTACAATGGTTTTTTCTACAGCTTGTTGAATTTCTTCTATGGTTGTTTTGCCACGGAATGAAACCACCCAATTGGCAAATGAGTGTTCATTACTTTTACCTAAAATGCCCACTGTATTCGTGACAAAGTAAAAGCTTTCTATTTGCTGAGCCAAATAATCAATCGCTTGTTTATCTGCTTTTTTTGATAAAGCCAGCAATATCACTAAATGTTGTCTAGATTTATATTTATTTAAAAAACCAATATTTGTGACATGTGGATAGTCACTACCGTCAGCTAATCTTTTGGTTGCATTCACTAAGCCCGAATAACGCTGTGCCATAAATTCAATTTCTTGAACCAATGCAATAGGTTGTTGTTCATATTTCAAAATTGCTTTACCAGGAGCTGAGATAATCCATTTATAAATATCATCTTCTCGCAGAATCCCATTATGATAACGTGCCATCATGAAGTAACGGAGGAACCGTAATGGATTTTCATCTTCCCCACAGCTTTGTAAAGCATCATTAATCTTTTTCCATGTTTCTTTAATGGTATTAAATTGGCTTTCATTGGCTTGACTAAATAATAGATTTTTTACCAAATCCATTGCATTTAAGCTTGCACCACGTTGGTTGATAGTTTCAAAAATTTTTAATGCACTTCCGACATCTTCAGATTCAATTAATACTAGATCAATTTTACTCATAAAATAGCGTGCAAATTTGGTTAAAGCAGGCACACCTTTTTGCAAAATATTTTGAAGGTAAGTGTAAATTTGATTATAAGCAGCACGCATTTTTTGAATGGATGCAGTATTTTCACCCTCATATTTTTCTTTCAGAATGAGTGTATCTAGAAAATTCTTACTTTCTTCGTATTGTAGTTCAAGGCGAAGTAGATGCTTTTCAGTGTCTAAATCAAAACTATACAGCAAGTTGTTTACAGTGCTTAAATGGTTTTTTTGTAACTCAGTTAGCTCTTGATTGGATAGTAAATCTCGAATTGCACACAAGGTTAGTGTGATAGTTGTCAGACGCTGCTGACCATCAATTACGTCATACTTATTTTTATTTTTAACAATGATTATTGACCCAATAAAATAGCTTTCTTGTTGCTCAACATCTTCATCATATTCATTATCAATATCTGTTAAAAATTGTTCAACCTGATCATCAGCTTTCCAAACATATTCACGTTGATAATCAGGTACCAAAAAAAAATAGTCCTTTAATTTTTCAATCGATTTTACTTGTGCATCAATTTTCATATTCACCCCAAAATATTTTAACCACATCTTAAACGTACTAGTTAACACCAAACTTTGGATGTTAAAGTTTATTAATATCATTCATCCACTTTCTTAATCCTCTCCACAGTAATATACTCATTTGGAATTACGATCTGCTTTTCAATATTTTTAACTTTATAAGAAATCAAAGTATTTTTACCAATACCTTGAAATAAGACTTTGATATCTTTAAAAATAAATATTTGATCTTGGTTAAGCTCTTTGGTTGTCGTTTTAGGTAAATCAATTAAATTCGCATAAGGAGCTTTGATATAGAGTGTCGCTTTTTCGGTACTGACACCTGTTTTTTGCATTGTATAATCCAAAAATAACTTACCAATATCTCCAATCAAAAACATCGGAACAAGCGGTGTCAGAACAATAAAAAACGTCATTTGTATACTGTCTTTAATATGTATTTCTAATCTTTTAAGTTTGGTCGTTGCAAAGGTTTTAAGGTTATCACTCGCATTTGGATCATCAATTATTTCTTTTAAGTTTTCAAATTTATTACTAAATTCTTTTATTTTCAGCCGATTTATATAAAAAGGATAATAAAATAATGCAATGAGAGCAGATGTAAGTGCTACATATAGGCTAATTTTCCAATGTAATAACAGCAAACCTCGAGTGACATATAAAAAGTAAATTGATATAAACAATGTAGTTATACTAATCTTTGGAAAAGGGAGCTTTTTTCCTATTCTTATATGAGGTGGTAAATATTTATCAACTGTACTGAAAATTAGATATACCAATGGGGTGAGAGATATACCAAAGAAAAATAATACCATGCTCAATCCACCATAGACGAGGGAACATGCCACAAAAATCAGTAAAAAAACAAGGGTATCACCAAAGCTAATTTCCGATGGTATGTAACCAATGCTTACTAGATACGCAACTAAACACATTATTCCAATCGCAATAATAGCCTTAATGCTTGTCAGTATAAGTTCATGCCACTGATGAAAATTATTTAAAAGTCTTAATGCTAATTCATACATAAGTTATTGAACCAATTCTAATAATGATATTTATAATTTCTCTAATTTAACTGCCTTTATCTTTAATTATATATCTTTTTTTTAACTTGCCTTTCCTCCCAATCCTTATAACTTGTTTTTGGTTCGCCTAAAAGTTTCCATACAGTAGGTCCTGCTGTTGGGCGACCAAACAACATCGCTGCAGGTGTTGACGTACTGGTAAAAGCAACATCTTGGGTAAACTCTATTTTCTCATCATCGATTCGAATCATTCCCTTATCTATTAAAGATTGACGTTGATTAATAATATAATTGTGTTGAGATTGAGTTTGTTGTTTCTTTCCAATAGATCCTTGGCGAACATAAAAAACTCCATCCTTGATATAAGCCTGCCCCGCTACTTTATGATCACGGCTTGAAATCATAAACTCTACATCACCTCGCTCTTTTAAAGCTAATATAGAATTACTTTGATGATCAGGAATAGAAGTAATAGGTGTAAGAACATTGACACCTAAAGCAGGTAAAACAAAACTTAAATTATCAAAGAACGTTTCCATATCCGAAATATCGGCATCAGATAGCTTTCCTGCATAGTTTTTAAGTTCTTGCTTGTTTTCTAATTGGTACAAGGTTTTTTCTTTAATGAATTGATAAGTTCGATACTCTAAATAAGCACAATGTGTTTTGGTTAAAGTCGTATCCTTACACTGAACGAGAATCACTGTATCCCAAAAATCTTTATTATAGTCATGGTGTTGCATTCTTAGGATACCATTAACAGTTTCCCCAATATAGACACTGTACTTTCCTTCAAGCTCTTGGGCTTTACTTATCAAAAAGTAAATTCCTGAGCCGTGCGCATCTTCTTTTTCAATGAGTTGCTTTAAACTTGCTCTTGGTGCTGCATAAACATAGCCCGTCCAATTCATAAGCTCAGCTCTTACGATACCGTTATGCTGTCCATCTACATAAAACAGACGAATTTGACGACCACGCTTTTGCATTTTTTACCCTTAGAATAAATTGTCTTAAAACCAAAGCACAAACAAATTTTTATAGGTTAATTTTATCTATCAAAAGCATATCATTAATTTAATAGTCACTTGCAAAAATATCTTTTCTAATCATTATTAAAAACCCTACACATTTAGTTCGACTTTTTAAATCACGATATTATTATCGTAAATCAATTTATATATTACATCCCCTCCCTAAAACCTCCCCCACACCCATTTGACTAAACCCACCCTAAAACTTATCATTCAACTGCTGGCCTACATTGCCAGTCGGTTTTGACAGACCGTTTCCTAAGAGCACTAAAAGAGTTCATCTTTTGGTGTGAGTTCTCGTGCTCCCTCTGCGGTAGAACGGGAGGGGGACACCTTCGGGTGTGCTGATTCTTAGGTTCAGTCTGTCAACCCCCTTTCGTTCTGCCACCATAATCAATTGACAGTGATTCGGCAGGACTTCTTTAACCTAAGGAGTAGTCGATCATGACTCAACATTTCTTATTTTTATTTCTTTCTCAAAAACGTTTTAGGCATATCCCCTGCCTTCGGCAAACGTCATAGATTTATTTCAGCTTAGATTGATCTAAAGGCATAACTGCACTTTGGACAGGCAAACTACGCCTTGAATTCGATCAAATCGCTGAATCTAAATTTAAAAAATAATCACAACAATAAATGAGAGAGAATCATGAACATTCAGACTTCAATTTTAATCATCACCTGTTCACTCCTGACGCTCGGTTGCGCCAGCAAATCAAAACGTGAGTTTATCTGGCGTACTAATTCTTTTGATCGTCGGTGGATTGCTGCTTAAATCCAAATAGGCTTTGACCATCATCACCTTTTATAAAAAATAAAAAGGAGAATGACATGAAACTTCAGCTACAAATCATTATCATTGCCATCTTGATGGTTGCCCTTGCAGGGATTGTGTATATTTTATTGACCCATTCCCAACAAGCCCAACGAGAGAACTATGCTAAAGCAATGCTTCAGCCTGATCAGCCCCAAAGCTCGGCATCAGAAGCCACTGTCACAAACACCTCACAACATGATTCTTTACGCCTTTCTACACCACCTTTAACAACAAAAGCAGTAAAAGCATCATCAAAATCAGCGATGAACATGCAGCATTGTGGTTCAAATGAATACAGCGTTGATTGTAACAATCCTACATACCCGCTGATCTGGTTCATGTACACCGCAGATCCAAGACCCCATATAGATCAGATTATTAGTATTGAATTTATGAAAGCCCATCAATTCAGGGATCTGTGGATAGATGAGTTAAAGATTGCAACAAAAGATGGTCGATCTTGTGAAATTGTGACTTGGGGAGCGGATGGTGAAAACCTGACGGATGAGGGTTTGAGTATTATTCTAGATCACTGCCCAACCAAACAGATCAAATATGTTGAACTTGAAATAGAAGGTCAGCTTTATCGGTTCACTTAAGTCCGGGTATGGTCTATCGAAAACATCAAACACAGATATGATGTAACTTTGACTGAAACCGATTTGTATTGGACACCTCGGTTTCTATTCCAATCCGATTGAATGGAACAATCAGAAACTGTCTCACTTCTACCCACTTGTTAGCTTGATCGAAAAATAAGAGCTATCTCGTTTCAGTCGGCATCACTACATCTGCTGACTGACACACCTCTTGCCACTTGAGTTTAAAATCATCAATGGCTTTTTGCCGGGTTAAAGGAATTTGATAAATCGGAACATCCTTTGCATCGTCAATCATACCTTTTAACAATACCTGTTCTTTGGGAGACAAGGCTTCAGGATTAAAGTCCACATCATCCAACGACAAACCACGTTGACGTAACTGCATTAACATTTCGGAGGTCTCTTCAACCAACTGACATTCATTCGGAACTTCAGCATGTGCGACCGAAACCAAAAATAATAAAATACTGAATCTTTTCATTCTCAATTGTTCTGATTTTAACTTCATTGAGTTATACGATATTTAACCGACTTTTTGAAGCAAATAGATACATATCCACTCAATGAATCAGACAATTCCCTATTTCAATTCATACTTTCTTGAATTAGTATCAAGTGAAAAGAACTTCTCGTGACATGCATAGGAGGTGAAATACAAAATAAAAATCATATAGATGTAATATTCTCTTTAGATAATGATGATGCAGTAACTCTTAGCGATTCAAACAAGTTTATGACATAAAACTGCTATTCGGGAGCCATAATGAATAACAGCGCCAATTATGTAAGACAAGTCAAAAATGCTAAACGTGGTGGATACACCCCAACAATTGCCAAAGATGTAAATAAACATAAAATTCAGAAAGCTATCCAGTTGATTGAGCAATGGAGAAAACTCGCAAACGAATTGAAACCCCAAATGCAATTTGATATGGCAATCACTCTAGAAGAATGCGCACAAGATTTAGATCATATTTTGAGGAGAAAATAAGTCTATATTTTTAATATCGGATAAAGATTTATTCAAATTCACTTAAAACCATAAGGCTTACATTACCGTAAGCCTTTTTGCCAGCATACAGCGTTCACCTGTATTGCTTTCATTTACTTTAGGTCAGTTTAGGCTGAATAATGTATATGCTCAGATTGTTCCAGAAGATGTTTGACATCAATCCACACCATTGACAGAAAGATAAGATCACTCACGATCAATTTTTTATGGTTTGGTTTTAAAAATACTTAAAAAATAATATGTTTTTTTGAAATAATAAATACTTCACTATTTACATATCAAATCAACTTTGATACAAATAATGCATATTATTTCACATTAAAAAATAAATACCATGAAAAATTTCCAGATCATTTTATTTGCAATTTTACTGCTTGCCAACAGTGTGGTTTTTTCAATGACAATTTTTGGCTAAACCTCTGAAACCATCAAAATTTTAACATTACACGCTAGATCGCTTTATACACCCATCTATGTTTTATCTATCATGATTTAATTTTTTAATTTCCTTTAATCAATCTTTCGGTATCACAGCGCTCGAAAACATATAAAAAGTCTTTGATTTTAAATAAAATTACTCAACCCCAATTAAGTGCTTATTTTTTGGCTTGCATTCTTATCATTTTTCTGTAGAATTCTCGCCACGTTGCCGGCATAGCTCAGTTGGTAGAGCAACTGACTTGTAATCAGTAGGTCCACAGTTCGAATCCGTGTGCCGGCACCATTTTTACTTAGCCTCGCTTTTTAGTGAGGCTTTGTTGTTTTTGGCGGATGCATTCATCATGCGTATTTTAAGTCAATTGAGACGGTTCAATCGAACCGACTATCGTTATATTTTTACCGCATTGACCTGTATATAACGCATAATCCCTTCTGCAAATAAGGTCTTACATAGCTTTGCGGTCATTTGTATTTTAAATTGGTCTAGCCCCCGCCCCATGTCTTTTCTTGAAGCAATATATTGACTGAACCCTGCAAATACCGCAGTGGACAGATCTTGAATATTGATCTGCTCAAAATGATGCTGCGCCAAGGTTTGCTGAATCTGCTGCTCTGTCATTAAAGCGTTGAAGCGTACATCTGCGGCTTTAAGTAAATAACGATATTTGAGTTTTTGTTTTGAATTTAAATGCGCATCTGACAGCATCAGATAATGAAAACCTAAACGTCCTTTTGAATTTAAAAGGGGTGAGACTGAAGCCAAGAAGGAATTTAAATCGCTGTGATAGGCCGCATCGATACACATCACCACATCAAAAAGATCTGAAAATGAATTTCTGTTTAAATTCAAAAATGATTGGCAATGTACTGCTTTAAGTTGCGGTAGCTGTTTTTGAATATGATCGACACACTTTGGCTGTAACTCTACCGCTTCAAGATCTTTGATCTGATGCTGTGCTAACCAATACTTTAAACTCGCACCTTGCCCACAACCCAAATCCAGCACACGATCATGTGGTTGTAGTTGTACCGCTTGCGCAAGCCGTTCTGCCAACTGCTGACAGGCTTGCGGATACGATGCTGTAGTATCGGTCCAAAAACCGAGATTGGTCCAAGCACATTCAGCCGTATCGCCCAACATCTCTGCATTGATTGCATATTTATGTTGGGGAAGCTGCTGCTGAATTGCTTGAATCCATTTCATGGTTAAATGCTCAATCTATCGTGCTTGGTCATACACCATTGGATTGATTTAGTCTTAATAACCCAGTTGTGGTGCAACCTCAACATTAGGCTTTAAGCCTTTAAATGGCAATGGGGCATTAAAAATCTCTGCAATATGCATGGCAGAAGTCACCGCAGACTCTAGAATCGGTAAACCATCACATGACCATGAACCGCAATAAAACACTTTGCGATTTGCCACTTTATGACGTGCTTGTAACTCTTTATTCAAGGCGACCGTTTCCGAATCAACTACAGCACGGGTTAAAGTCACCGTAGAAATCACTTTCTTGGGATCAATGGCTGTCACTGGACGCCATGTCTGAAACACTGGAGATTTGCCGACAAGGCTCGGTTCGATCGAATTCAGCCAGACTGTAAACTGTTGCTTGGTAAATTTACGGTCCATCATATAACTCAGCACTGACCAGTCTTTACGATTGGGCGGCATCACCGTTGCATCGGTATGCATCACCAATTCGCCCTGCTCAAACTTAAACTTTTTCAAAAGTTCAATGTCATCAGCAAACTGTTCAGCATTTAAAAAGCTTTCCAATTTATTGGTCGGTGTAGCCACCACAACACGGTCAAATTGGAATTGCTCACCTTGGGCATTTTTAACCAATACACCTTCGCCCTGTTCTTCAACAAGCCTAATTTCAGAACTGCTGTGTATATCAATGCCTTCAATTAATTTATCGACAAAAGCAGGAGTTCCCCCATGCAAACGCAGTAAAGCATCGCCATCGGTCAATTGCTTTAAAAAGATTAACAGCGGTTTTGCTGGCCATTCACCAATGGTTTTAGGGTCACAGGTACAGATGGTATAGAGCACTGGCATCACTGCTCCATGCCAAAATACTTCTTCGATTTCATTATGATTGATAAAATCAGCGAGGGTAATCTCCTGATTTTTAGATTTAAAAAACTGAGAAATGGCTGTTTTAAGTTGCAACATGCCTTTCACTAAGCGCCATCCGTACTGCTTGATGCCTTTGCGGTTATTGATAATCGGAAAATTACCAATCCGAGTGCGTGATGTGGTCAACCAAGTTTCTGTCTTGTCTTCAAATAACCAACTGCACGCCATAAAAGTGCGGACAGGAAATGTTTTTATACCCAAATGTGTCGCGAGGCTCAGTGTATTTTTCCATAAATGTGGATTCATCACACGTAATGGCGCATCAATTAGACCACCTTCAAACTCAATACTGTGACTATCCATACCACGACCAGGTAATGCTTCAAAGATGGTAATGTGATGACCTGCATCTTTAAGAATTCTTGCGGTAGCTAGGCCAGCCATACCACTACCAATCACTGCAATATCCAAAGTTATTATCCGTGCGTAACCATTTTTTTTATTATGAGCTATAGCGGATTAAATCGCGGTATTAAAAAGTTCCACATTTAACTTTTTTTGTTGGAAATTTTTTAGAAAAAAATGCTCATTTTAAGCTTACCATTCATCGGAATCCTAAACAGTGATCAGGTGTGCGATCTACATGATTTATATTTCATTTTTATTTTCATATATTCAAAAATTCTGTTAAAAACATGAAGATAATTTAACTATTTATTAAAAAATCGTTTACAAACCATATTTTCTTATTTATGATTTACAGCATAAAAATGATAATCAAATCACATTTACAATAAAAACAAATAATTATGACAATACCGACAATAAAAGAAACTACAGCATAAAAAGGATCTCTATAGTGTGGAATAGAGATCCTTTTTTTTCACTTGGAAAAGGGTTTATGGAAAGAAAATTTTGACCTTGCTGTCGCAATATGTATCGATCATTCTTAATGGTCATGATCATAATTTAAACAAATAAGCAAATGTGTGCTTTACTTCACATTTTTTATTAATTATGATGCATGAAATACATTAAAACCACCAGATAAAAATACAGATTCCGAATACAAGAAAACTACAGCGTGAAGAGCTTTTGATTGATGAGATCAAAGCTCTTTTTCTTTTTTAGCTAGTGCTTGTTTCGATTTAAAGTATAAAAAAAGCGGATTTTACAATCCGCCTTCGTTTAAGCTTCAGCTGCAATTTCACCGAATTTACCTTGATTGAAATCGTTAAACGCTTGTACGATTTCTTCTTTGGTATTCATCACAAATGGTCCATAACCTTGAATAGGCTCATTCAATGGTTTTCCTGTCAACACCAAAAACTTAGCGTCTTGCACCGCTTCGAGTTGGATTGCAGCATCGCCATCTTGATCAAACATGACAATCGAACTGTCGAGTACTTTTTGTGTACCGTTGAGCAACATTTCACCTTCAAGAACAACCACCAAGGCATTATGGTCCACTGGAACATGAATAATCTGCTCATGACCTGCTTTTAATTGACCATCCCAGACATTCACAGGACTGAAGGTTGATGCAGCGCCTTGTTGTTCAGCATATTTTCCAGCAATGACACGTAGATGACCTGCATCATCATCAAAATCAATCACTGGAATATCCTGCGCAGCAATGGCCTGATATTTCGGTTGGGTCATTTTATCTGCCGCAGGTAAATTCACCCAAAGCTGAACCATCTCAAAAATTCCGCCTTTTTCAGTAAATTCATGTGAATGGAATTCTTCATGGACCAAACCGGCACCCGCAGTCATCCATTGCACATCGCCTGTTTTAATCGTTCCACCACCACCATGTGAATCTTTATGTGTCACTTCACCTTGGTAGGCAATGGTCACAGTTTCAAAGCCACGATGAGGATGCGAGCCCACACCATGCTGTTCATGACTAGGTGCAAAAGTATACGGTGCAGCATAGTCCAAAAGTAAAAACGGGCTGATTGCCTGACCTAGACGATCATACGAAAACAAGCTTTTTACTGGAAAGCCATCACCCACCCAATGCATATTTTGATTGCGGTATACACCGATAATTCTTTTCATCTCAATACTCCTATCTCTAGGCTCTAATATGATTGTATTTTATGTTTTTTAAAGTGCTGGATATAGGAATCCATCAATACACTGTATCTCAAAAATAGGACATTAGCCCCCAATACTCAGCCTTACATGCCCAATAATAATCTTATATATAGGATTATTTATCTCGTTTTTTAGGCTTATTTGTTCAATATAAACCCCTTAAGATAAAGTTCATACAAAGCAGTTTGTTTTGTTTTTAAGCATAATTTCAACTTTTTTAAAGTCAGGATATAAAAAATGGGAAAACCTTACGTTCGTTTAAATAAAGAAGATGCAGCCGTATTGTTGGTCGATCATCAAACGGGATTACTGTCTTTAGTCCGTGATATCGATCCTGATAAATTTAAAAACAATGTATTGGCACTGGCAGCAGCAGCCAAATATTTTAACCTTCCTACCATTTTAACCACCAGCTTTGAAAATGGTCCCAATGGTCCGCTTGTACCTGAACTAAAACAATTGTTTCCAGATGCACCTTATATCGCTCGTCCAGGTCAAATCAATGCTTGGGACAATGAAGACTTTGTCAAAGCGGTAAAAGCAACGGGCAAGAAACAATTGATTATTGCAGGGGTTGTCACTGAAGTCTGTGTGGCTTTTCCTGCACTTTCTGCACTTGAAGAAGACTTTGAGGTCTTTGTCATAACGGATGCTTCTGGCACATTTAATCCACTTACGCGTGATTCAGCATGGGATCGTATGAGCAGTGCGGGCGCACAGTTAATGACTTGGTTTGGTGCTGCGTGTGAGTTACATCGCGACTGGCGTAATGATATCGAAGGCTTAGGTACATTATTTGGCAACCATATTCCTGACTATCGCAATCTCATCAACAGCTACAACCAGAATACTTCTCAAAAATAAGACAATCCATACTCAAATAGAAATGTAAGCCCTTACATTTCTATTTTGAGTGGATATGATTGAGCATATTTTCCTATCAATGATATGATCTAAAGCGACTTCATTCAGGGATAAAACTGTGCATTCTTTTGATGACTACTATTATTTTTATTTGGTTGTAAAGCACGGCGGATTTAGTGCTGCAAGTGAAGCCAGTAATATTACCAAGTCAAAACTCAGTCGACGCATTCTGGATTTGGAAGCAAAATTTAATGTCACTTTGATTCAACGCTCGACACGTCATTTTAAAGTCACCCCTTTAGGACAGGAGTTTTTTGAAGAGTGTTCAAAAATCATTGAGCAAGCAGATACTGCACAGAATGTACTGTTAAAACAGAAAGTTGAATTACAAGGGTTGATTAAAATTAGTTGCCCACCCGTCATGTTAGAACACCAAGTTCGTCCTATTTTAAATCGGTTTTTAAAGAAATATCCCAAGGTCAATGTTGAATTGGCACTGACCAGTCGACGTATTGATGTGTTACATGATGATATTGATCTGGCGATTCGTACCAATTTCACCATGAATGAAGACTCTAGCATCATTGTTCGCGACATTATTAAAACGACCCATTGTTTAGTCATTAGTCCTGAACTTTTGGGTGATCGTAAAATTCAACATGTGACTGAATTATGTGAATTTCCCAGCATTGTCTTAGGTACCGACAAACAGCACTATCATTGGCATTTACATCATAATGAGCAACAGGAAGAAATTGATATTCCACTACAGCCGCGTATCAAAAGTAATGATCTGATGGGGGCTTATTATGCAGTTTTAGATGGTTTAGGTATTGCCGATTTGCCATATTTAACGGTAGAACAAGATATTCTTTCAGGCCGATTAATCCATCTTTTACCGGAATGGTGTTCCAATATAGGGACTGTACAACTGGTTTATGCCTCAAGAAAAGGACAACGCTTGGTGATGGAAAAACTCATTGAAGACCTTGTTGAAGGCATCCGTGCTTATGCACCTCAACATGAGGGTTATCTACTATAAAACCCATTTAAAAATAAAAACCAGAAGTAATACTTCTGGTTTTTTGATTCTAAAAAAAGATTGAACAATTAGATTTTACCAATCAGATCAATCGATGGTGCAAGTGTCGCATCGCCTTCTTTCCATTTAGCAGGGCAAACTTCACCCGGGTGTGCATGTACATATTGTGCAGCTTTGACCTTACGCAATAACTCTTGTGCATCACGACCAATACCGCCAGCATTGATTTCAATGATTTGAATCTTGCCTTCCGGATCGATCACAAAGGTACCACGGTCTGCAAGACCTTCAGCTTCGATCAGCACTTCAAAGTTTTTTGCCAGTGCCCAAGTTGGATCACCGATCATTGGGTATTGGATCTTTTTGATTTCGTCTGAATTGTCATGCCAAGCTTTATGGGTAAAGTGTGTATCGGTCGATACTGAATAAATTTCTACTCCCATTTTCTGGAATTCAGCATAATGATCGGCCAGATCACCTAACTCTGTTGGGCAAACAAAGGTAAAGTCTGCAGGGTAGAAAAACACCACTGACCATTTACCCAAAAAATCTTTTTCAGATACTTCAGTAAATTCACCGTTTTTATATGCAGTTGCGTTGAAAGCTTTAACTTCAGTATTAATTAAACTCATTGGGTCTTCCTTCAATAGGTTTCAGGGATTGCTTGTCTGTGAAACCACTATACGAAAAATAATTAAATCGGTAAAACTGTAGTTTTTAATAAAATAAATCGGTTTTATAAATTAACAAACTTTCTCATTCTTCGTGAAAAGCAGCTTGACCTCGCAAGATTTAATCTGTAGATTTTCTTTTTGCGTGGACTTTAAAAATGACGTTCTCAGCTATTTTGGAGCAATTCCAAAACCTTCCTTTTGGTACCGATGCATTTAAACAATTGAAAATAAACTGTGAAGATCAAATTCTTGATTGCGAATCAAATTTTGAGAAAACAGCTTTGTTTATGATTTATGGCTTTGCCAAAAACTATGTTTTACTCTATGAAGATCAAGCCATCACCGCTGAGTTTGCAAGCAAAGCAAAATCACAATTACTTGAGTATATGCATCAGTTCAATACAGCACTTCGCACCAACAGCAGTCAAAAAATTCTCGAAACCTATAATCAAGTGACCAATCACTATATGCACAGCTCGCGCATTTTTTAAATGACCAGTTTTTCACTTAAATGCATTCAACAAGGTTGATCATTCAGCCTTGTTGGGTGAAATCGACATATATTCAATATATTGCCAAAAACGGTTTAAAGCATTCATGTAGTATTCGTTTTAGCAGATACCTGAGCATTGAAATTCTTATTTTTGTTGTGATCATAAAAACTATCCATGATCAGTTCTATATAGCAAAGCCTTGTTTTAGTTTCCGATTTCAGGGTATCGATCATATTTATCGCGACTTTTCTCCTCTTTTCTCATTTGAGACGGAGAATAACCAAAGTGCTTTTTAAAGCGATTGCTAAAATGACTACTTGAGCTGAATCCGTATTGTTCTGAGATGTCCACCAAACTTGCTGTCGTTTGTAGTAAAGCCTGGTGAGCCAATTCTAGACGACGTTGCATCACATATTGATGAGGTGGTATCTGCATGGATTGCTTAAACATATGCGCAAAATGATATTCACTCAGTTGAGCCTGTTGAGCCAAATCAGATAAGGTCAAGCTGTGCTGAATATGCTGATCAATCCATGCCAACAAGTGTTTGAGTGTATAAGGTGACAAGCCTCCCTTGATCTCTGGCGCCTGCCACTGAGCAGCACTGTAATTTTTAATGAGATGATTCAGCAACAGTGTCGTGGCTGTACTCATTTGCAGGTGATTTTCACTCTGCTGCCAAGTCGTATTTAATAAAAAGTGACGATAGATCATGGCAATCTGTGGATCAGCGACAAAAATTTGCGGGTCTAGAATAATTTGACTCGGTTCACGGTCCCATACCTGTTCGGCAACGCGTTGTAGATGTTGCTTGGTATAGTAAAGGTGTACAAAAGTAAGGGAATCACGTAAGTCCCATGTGGACTCAAAATCATGTGGCATCAAACACATACGATCGGGACCACCGCCGTTATGCCAACCTTGTGCCGTCTTTTGATAACTGTGATAACCCCCTTGAATATACATGCTTAAGGTATGGTGGTTACTGCAAACACTGACGCGGTCTTGATCATTTTGCCACATGGCCAATTGCATACCGGAACCCAACTCAACCGAATCAAGCAGTTGCGCTTTATGCTGTTGCAATTGATCGAGAATCTGATATTTCATCGTCTATAGGCAGTATTAAATTTGAATATTTTGAGTAGGACTTCAGGCTTATTTTATCATTGATATAAACATGTGAGTAGAAAAAAACCACAAGATCATGATAGCAATCACAAGGAGGTACAAGAAATAACGGGCTTAAATCAAGCACAATAATGTCGATCGTTTGAGTTTGATTGAAAGAATATGAATGCACTCTTATATGTGTTGGTCGTGGTGATCTGGGGAACGACATGGATTGCAATTAGTCTGCAACAGCAAAGTGGAATATCGGTGAATGTAGCGGTGTTTTGGCGCTTCTTTATTTCAGCAATGTGTCTATTTGCCTTGATTCTTTTGTGTCGAAAAAAGCACAAGTTGGCTTTAAACGACCATTTATTCTGCATGCTGCAAGCTTGCTGTATTTTTGGTTTCAACTTTGTTTGCTTTTACTTTGCAGTTCAATATATCAGTAGTGGTTTAGAAGCTGTCATTTTTTCGATGGCAGTGATTTTTAACACACTCAATGCCAAAATTTTCTTTAAGCAAAAGATTTCTAAAAGTTTTTATCCTGCTGCTCTGCTCGGTGGCTTGGGGATTATTGCCTTGTTTTGGCATGATGTGATGGGAAGCAGCTTAAATCAATATACGTTGATGGGTATAGGTCTTTGCATATTGGGAACCTATGGCTTTTCTCTGGGAAATATGATCAGTACGCGCCATCAAAAAAAAGGACTCGATATTTTTACCACCAATGCTTACGGCATGTTATATGGTTCAATCTTAATGGCATTGATCGCAGTAATGAAGCAGGATGAGTTTTTCCCAAGCATGCAACTCAGTGCAGTCAGCGCTTTATTATATTTGGCTGTGTTTGGCTCAGTGATTGGCTTTACTGCTTATTTCTATTTAGTTGGGCGTATTGGTGCGGGTAAGGCGGCTTATAGTACCTTGTTGTTTCCATTGGTCGCATTGGTCATTTCAACCTTCTGGGAAGGCTATCAATGGCATATCAATGCTGTGATCGGGGTAATTTTGATTTTATGTGGCAATGCGATTTTCTTTATAAAATTGCCGAATTTTAGGCTATCTCAGATACTTAACCGAAGCTAAATAACTAAAGGTTTGATCCCAACACAAAATAAAAATCGCCGCGCCTATTGACCCAATACGCGCGGCGATGTATTTCAGCAAGCTTTTGAGTTTAAATTACTTTGGATAAAATTAATCTCAAACAGCCTAGCCAATCCTTGAGATATATGATTCAAAAGGGATACACACCATAACTTAAAAATAAACATTTATTTTCAATAATTTAATAAAACCATGTAAAGTATTTTGTTAAATTTAATAGCTAAATCTTCAAAAATTTAACATTTATAAAGGATGTACTTTCTAATAATGATTCTGTAATTCACAATATTGGAATCAATCTACAAATATTACATCCATTTGATTCAATAGCGGCTAATCTTTCCTTCTTAAGACTATAGCAGCATCTTCACATATAGATTGATCCCACATAACAATAGGGTTTACTTTTAATCTTTCAACAATTGTAGTTTTAAAACCTTTAACATCTCTTACTGGTCCATCACCAAAATGTGGATGACATATAACACCATCATCTTTTAAAATTTTACTAAAAATAAGATAATGATCATCATAAGAAAAATTAGCATATTCAGAAATACCTCCATAGTCATAAGCATCATTGAATATAAAATCATATTCTTTTTCAGGTAGATCAATTAATCTCCAATCCCCTAAAGTTGCTACTACTCCACTATTCTCTTGAGTAAATGCAAGTAAATCTTTGAAGATATTAGCTTCTATTTCGACTATATGATGTTTCGTAGGTATAAGATGCTTTTGAATTAAACTACCAGAAATTCCAAGACCAAATCCTATTTCTAAAATAGAATCAGTACAAAGATTTAATTTTTCCAGAATGATAAACATTTTCTTAAAATAATCTTCCTCAGTACGAGACATTATGATTTCATTATTCCAAACAAGAAGATCCTTATTTTTTATATCAAATTTCAACTTAAAATTTTTAACTTCCGAATTATCCATTGGAACTTCCTCACATTGATAACAATACTCTTTTTTACATTTTTCTATATATCATTTCATAGT